>NZ_JAKNHJ010000013.1 GCF_022133705.1 Varibaculum cambriense | reverse complement strand
AAAAAACTGGTCAAGAAGCCATGCACACCCGTCGTCAAGTTCACTTGTGTGACTTCCCAGTACCGGCAAGTCACTTCCTCTTCCGGTCATGACGGTTTCTTAGTGGAAACCCGGCAGGTAGAAAAAATCTTGGCGGATTTCGTTGCTGGCTTATAGTCACCGCTCCCGCCCTCTAAATAGCGGATAAAGCAGGTAGGCTGTAAGGCGTGCAAATAATGGATTTAACCGGGCAACTGCAGGACTATCGCACCCTGGATAAGCTCCATAAACAGGTACACGGCGAGGTAGCAGCGGGAACGCGAAAAAACACGGCACTCTTAGTGCAGTACTCCCCCACTTTCACCGTGGGACGCAACACCAAACCGGAAGATGTACCCAATAAAGATGTACCGGTAATCGAAGTAAACCGGGGCGGTTCGGTTACTTGGCACGGTCCAGGGCAGCTAGTTTGCTACCCGATAGTAAAACTGCCCCAGCCCCTAGATGTTATTCGTTTTATTCGCGCCGTAGAACAAGTAGTAATCGACACCTTGGAACCCTACGGGATTCATGCGCAGCGGATTGCGGGACGAGCAGGAGCTTGGGTACTAAAACCGGGGGTAATCGATAAGAAGATTGCTGCCATCGGAATTCATACTGCGCGGGGGGCTTCCATGCACGGTTTCGCCCTCAACGTGAACCCCACGTTTAGCGATTTCGCCCGGATAATTCCCTGCGGCCTCGCCGATGCCTGGGTAACTTCTATGAACGAACAAGGCTGCCACGAAACCGTAGACTCTATGCGCGCCCCCGTAATCGCCGGGTTGCGCCGCAACTTAGATACCCCTTACTTTAGAGGTGAGAAACAAGGGCAGGAGGGCGAAAATGTCTACACTTCCTGAGGTAAGCGAGCGCAAATTACTGCGGGTAGAGGCACGGAACTCACTAAGCCCGATTGAAAATAAACCAGAGTGGATAAAAACCAAGGTAGTTTCCGGAAAAAACTATATGGATATGCGGCACCTGGTGCGCCGCTCCGGACTGAACACCGTGTGCGCCGAAGCCAATTGCCCCAATATCTATGAATGCTGGCAAGACCGAGAAGCCACCTTCCTAATCGGCGGAGCGGTCTGTACCCGACGCTGCGACTTTTGCGATATCGCTACTGGACGCCCCAGCGAATACGACCGGGAGGAACCGAGCCGAGTCGCGGACTCGGTTGCCGAATTGGGGCTGCGATACGCTACAGTCACCGGGGTTTCCCGCGATGACCTGCCCTATGGAGCCTCCTGGCTATATGCGGAAACCGCCCGCCAAATACACGCTAAATCCCCCAATACCGGGGTAGAGCTACTGGTAGATGACTTTCGCGGACACCAGAGCGCCCTAGAAGAAGTATTCTCGGCGCGCCCGGAAGTATTCGGTCACAACCTAGAAACCGTACCCCGGATTTTCCGGCAGATCCGCCCCGCCTTCCGCTACGAGCGTTCCCTGCAAGTGTTAGAGGCCGCCTCCAATGCCGGTTTAATTACCAAATCAAACCTGATATTAGGAATGGGAGAAACTCGCGAAGAAATCGAGGCCGCGCTGCGCGCCCTGAGGGATGCCAAAGTCGATATTATGACCATCACCCAATACCTGCGTCCCTCTGCCCTACATCACCCGATTGACCGCTGGGTAAAGCCCGACGAATTCGTAGAACTCTCCGACTACGCTTATAGCCTGGGCTTTTCGGCAGTAATGGCCGGCCCCTTGGTGCGTTCTTCCTACCGGGCAGGTCGGCTCTGGGCGCGCGCCATGCAGGCGAAAGGCCGCGAGCTCCCCGCTAATTTAGCGCAACTTGGGGAGGAAGGCACCGCGCGCCAAGAAGCCTCCGCGCTGTTAGCGTCTCGTACTAACTAGTTTTGTTGGATACGCGTAGGGGCAGTTTTTACCTCACGCCCCGAAATCCGGGCTGAATACCTAGGTATCGCAGGGAGTAAGTTTTTCCTCCCGCCCAAGAATTCGGAAAAAGACCGTAGGCATTTTCCGAATTCTTATGCCCACCGCGCCCACTCGGATAAAACTTACTCCCTGCTCCCTACAAAAACTTCTCGCCCGTTCCCGTATTAGCTCGTTTATGTGAGAGTTACCCGCGTGCCCCGATAAAATCTATTCTTCCAACCCCTGTTCGTCATCACAGCTCGCAAGCTCTCGGAACACTTATCTTGTGCTGGGTGGATAATTCCCCTGGTTCCAGCGATAACTTTCCCCACGCTTACGCTGCTGCTTGTTTAGCGGGGAGCTTCCCGGCCAGAAAGATAATAGTAAAATATGTGATTCCTCTTTTGACTAGCCGTTCCTTTAGGGGTGGGCGCTGACGCGTGAGAATCACTTTTCCATGTACGTGGGGCTCTGCGGTCTCGGGGGAAAAACTTACTTCCCGCTCCCTGCGGAAACTTACTTCCCGCGACCCTCGTTGCCAAATGATTCTCGCAGGATTTGGCGGGATAGTTTTCCGGCGCTGTTTAGGGGCAACTTTTCTACTTGGATTATTTGTTTGGGAATCTTGTAGGAGGCTAGTTTGCCTGCTAGGAACGGTTTAAGATCTTCGAGGGTGGCGGTTCCGGTGATTACTGCACACACCCGCTGTCCCCAATACTCGTCCTCCAGGCCGATTACCGCGACCTGCCCGATACCGGGAAAAGTTGAGAGCGCGTCCTCCACCTGCGCGGGGAAAACGTGTTCCCCGCCGCTAATGATTACGTCGCTTGCCCGCCCGCTCAGGCGCAGCAAGCCGTCCTCTCCGATAAAGCCAATATCCCCGGTTTCAATCTGCCCGTCAATAGCGCTGATGGCTATGCCCGGATAGTTAGTTTTGCATACATGCGGGCCGCCGATGGTTACTTGCCCTTGGCCACCTGCAGGCAACGCTTTTCCGTCCGCATCGCGCACCGCCACTTGGGAATAGGTGAAGGGACGCCCCGCGGCCTCGGGGTGCTGCAAAGATTCGTTTATCCCCAGGTAACAACCAGCCCCTCCGGTCTCGGTCATCCCCCACACTTGGATCGGACGCAGCTCAAGTTTTTCCATCCGTCGCGCTAAAGCTGCCGGTAGGGGCGCTCCTCCGATCAGAGGACGGCGCCAATGCGGGAAGGGATTTTCTTTTAGTGGCTCGCCGTTTTCTTTTTCGAGAGCATCTAGCATCCCGGTGAACATGGTGGGAACCGCGAACCCGATGCTGACTTGCTCGTCACGAATAATCTGGGCAGCGGTAAGCGGAGAAAATCCGGTAATCACTACTATTTTTCCGCCGTGACAAAAAATATCGTTAGTGGTGCCGTTAAAGCCACCGATATGGGATAGCGGTGCCAGCGCCAAACCGGTATCCGAGTTGCGGTAGTCAAAAGCGTCCCGATAGTTCGCCCATGCCCAATACATGGTTTCCCGAGAGTGTTCCACCCCCAGGGGACGCCCAGAAGTCCCGGAGGTATAGATGATTGCCGCCAGCTCACCCTCGGCTACCGGAGCAATCTCGTCGGTTAGTTCCCCGGGAGAAAAAGGTTGCTCTCTATGGGAAGCCAAGAGCTGTTCATGCAGCTTATCCAGGTTTATAACCTGCGGTTTTCCGAGGGCACCCCCCGGGGAGGACACGGACTGTGCGGCAACGGGGTCAGAGCAAGCTAACGGCAATTCCCCCTTTTGATCGCTAAAAAGCAGACGCGGGGCGCAGTCGGCCACCATCGCTCGTAAATCAGCAGGCGCGGCGGCTTTAGCCAAGGGAACGAACACCGCTTCTATCTGGTCACAGGCTATCCACAGCAACAGGTGGTATTCGCTATTCGCGCTGCAGATCGCTACCCTATCTCCGCTCGCTACCCCACGTTCTTGCAGGTAAAGCACTAAATGTTGCGACAGCGACCAGGTCTCTGCCACAGAAAAATTCCCCCGGGGACCTGCCAGGCTTTGGGCATGGGGATGGTCAATCGCGGCTCTTTGAAAGTTTCGTATCGGTCTAATCATGACTTCCCCCGTTTAGCGTCCTCGGCTATATTACCCACCTAGTCACCTCTGCGAATTAACCAGCAGGTAGGTTAAACTTAGCGGCAAGGAAACCGGTAGCCCCGGTCGCGAAGGTAGGCGCGATTTTAGGAGAACTCATGTCGGAAACTATTGAGAACCAGTTGGCACACCGCTCGGTGCGTCGTTTTGATGCTCAACCAATCTCGCCACAGGTATTAGCACAGCTAAAAGAGGCTACCCGGCGTACCGCCACCTCCTGCGGGGTGCAAATGGCTTCGATTATTCAGGTGAACGATCCGGAAAAGAAACGGCAGATTTCTGTGGTTTCTAATCAAGACTATATTGCTGATGCTCCGCAGCTGTGGATTTTTCTTACCGACCTGTACCGTTCCTACCGGATAGTGGAGGAAAAAGACGAGCAGACCGCCAGTGTGCGCGGTATGGACGGTTTTTTCCAGGACTTTACCGATGCGGTACTGATGGCACAAAACTTGGTGAATGCCGCCGAATCCCTGGGGTTAGGCACCTGTTTCTTAGGGTCAATCTTGAACGACCCAGCGCGGATGATTGAGATTTTGCAACTGCCGAAACTGACTTTCCCTGCCCTGGGGGTAATGTTTGGTTACCCGGGACAGCAGCCGCAGTTAAAGCCCAGGATGCCGCTGGAGCTGCGCATGTTTGAGGACATCTATCGCTGTTTTGAAGGCTCCTATCTGCAGGAGTTCGCGGATTATGACCAGGAAATGACTACCTACTATGACACCCGGGCACACGGCCAGCGCTCGGATACTTTCACCGATAACCTCACCCGAATCATGCTACGGGACGCTCCCCTGCGCCGCGGAATGCTAAATGCGGTGCGCGCCCAGGGCTTCGACCTCGCCCTCCAGCCCTGCTAAAGCTTAAATCAGTGA
Organism: Varibaculum cambriense; assembly: GCF_022133705.1. GTDB lineage: Bacteria > Actinomycetota > Actinomycetes > Actinomycetales > Actinomycetaceae > Varibaculum > Varibaculum cambriense_A. Next base: position 72,074 of record NZ_JAKNHJ010000013.1, on the reverse strand, counting down.
TAACGCGTTGCAATTGCAGAACTTCGATAGCAATATCGCGTACCGTTTAAGTCGCCACGTGGAAAAGGAAGGAAGCTCGTGTCCGAACCAGATAGATTTCAAGTAGAGCTTAGAGAATTTACCTTTGAGGTTGAAATATCCTCTCTTGGGTACTCTGTTTTTTGGCTAGATTGCCCTGACGAAACCTACCCCTCTGGCTATAGCGTATTTCAGGGCGGAAGCGAACATGTTTCAAGGAAACCAATTGCTCGTGAGGAGATTATTCGCGACATTGAAGATTGGCTTGAAACCGAGCTTAAAGATAGGTGTTAACCGCATCTGACATTAACTGTGCGAGCATCTACTCTAACTGTAGCAATGTTAGAGTACGTTACAGCAGACGTTACAGTAGTCCCGCTGAAGGCTACATGTAGATATCACCACCAGCTTTGAGGTAGCTATATTGGACTACCTGCGAGAGACCTATTTTACTTTGAGGCGAGGGCGCAGACTTTTTGATAGCGGCTGTTTCTTTGGCAGCGACTTTCCTTTTGGCACAAACAGATTCGTCATATCGACTTTTTCTAGGGTTAGCAGCTGAATTTTTCGCTCCATGCCGGCGCCATAACCAGTGAGGTTACCGCCCGCACCGATTACCCGGTGACAAGGAACAATTAGCAGAATCGGATTTGCCCCTACTGCTCCCCCAACCGCCTGTGCCGACATGCGGCGAATCCCTCTCTCGCGCGCTATCTGGGCAGCGATCTCCCCATAGGTAACGGTTTTCCCATAAGGGATAGTGAGCATGATTTCGCAAACCCGTTTTTGAAAGTCCGAACCCGAGAGCTTTAGCTTTGGGGTAAACGAGGGCGCGCATCCTCGAAAATAGGTATCTAACCAGCGGCCGGTTTCTTGGAATATGGACAAAGATTTTTCCTGAGGACGGGTGTCCGCAATAGCTGCCACCGATGCCTGCTGTGATGCAAGACCTAACCCGATCAGCGCGCTGCCATCGCTGGTCATTACCAGCTCACCCAGCGGGGAATCATAGAAATGAATATATGTACCCATATCCGTTTACCCCATCCCCCTCCTGCGTTCTTGTTTTAGCTGCCCGAAAAGTGCTTCAAGCCGGCCTAAATAATCCTTTTCTAAAATCATAGAGGCGAGAAAAGTGCGTACTTAGCGATCATGTCCTGATTTTGACAAAATTATGCGAAAATATGTCCATACTTTGGCACTTTCTGGCTAAAATCAGGACGTAACTTGACTTTGCTAGTTTTAGAACACGTTCAGCCGAGAACCTTGCGACGAATATATTCACTTCTGGTCAGGTGAAACTTCTTAGCGAGTTCCCCGATTGTACTTATTTCACTGACGCTAAAACGCACGCTAATGTTACGCATGGGCGCATGATCTTTTAGTCGGTCTATCGGAGATCCAAAGTTGAAAACTGCGGTAAGACCGTCGCCAAGACGACAGGTTTCAAGTCGTCCGCCTGAGGTTCCACCTCATCAAAAGGCGGTGAAAAATTGACCTCTATGAGGGCTTTAATTCATGGTCAAAGCGAGTTGAGCATTAATGGTAATCTCAGTATTGAACCATTAATCCTTTAGGTTGAGGCGGGAGGAACCGTGGAGCAGGCGGAGCAGCTGCTACTAGGGCTAGGGGGATCCGGAAATATTTGCGAGATTGAACCCTGCACCACTTGCCTGCGAGTAGCAGTAAAAGACCCGCTCAAGGCAGACGAGGAAGTATTAACTGCTTGCGGAGCCTTTGGAATCGTAAAAATCGGTCATACTGTTCAGGTGGTCGTTGGACCGGTCGCTGAGGAACTGGCCGCAAGCATGGAAAAACTGCGTTAAAGTCACCGGTAATATGTATCCTCTCGATAACCTTAACGTCCCTGACTCCCCTAAAGTCTTGTATACATCCTCCCCGGCTGAGGACGCGGCAGACTCTAACTCCTGTAAAAGCAATTATTTTAAAGGCCTGTTGCTTGATCTGGACGGTACCCTTATCGACTCGGAACATACCCATCTGGCTGCCTATAGACGCATGTTTAAGGCCAAAGGCTGGCAGATTAGCGACAGCGAAATGGATATTTTCAAAGGGCGGCCCGGTCCCGAAGTGTTCCACAACGAACCCGGCCCTTGGCACGGCCTCGACCCCGAAAAACTGGGACTAGAAGCCCGTTCTTACGTTGATATCCGGCGTGATCCCCCGCGTATTTTTGCCGGTGCCCGTGAAATAATGCAGCTTAAGATCCCAAAATGTTTGGTTACATCCGCCTGGAAACAGTGGGCGCAGTTAGCTGCGCAGCTCCTAAATGCCCCCACTAACTTGAAAGTGATTAGCCAAGAAGATATTTCTGCCGGCAAGCCCGACCCCGAGCCCTACTTGCTGGGGGCAAAAACCCTTAAGCTACCCGTCTCCTCCTGCATCGTCATCGAAGATACCACCAGCGGAGTGATGTCGGCGCGCGCGGCTGGAGCCGGCCGGATCTTCGGGGTGGCTACCAGCCACAGCCGCGCAGCACTCGAAAAAGTGGGAGCCGACCTAGTAGCCGATCGCCTCGAAGAACTACTGCCCTACCTTGGAGCAAAAACCGGGTCCTAGTCCCCTTTTTGAGGGCGCAGAATTCCCTATACGGGGTGTACCGCTTTCTCTAGCATCTCCAGAAGCTGATTAGCGAACCGATCAGTGGTAACGTCCTCTAAGAACCTTGTGTTACCCTCTTGGTCACGCAAAGGCACACACCAATTCGGGTATTCATATTCGGTACCGGGCTGATTCTCGGTTAGCTGTCCTTGCACCGCATCCGCCAAAGTCAACACCACCAGCTGTGCGGGGGTAGCGGCGACATAACGATAGAGGGCGCGAATAAGCTCTCCCATATCGCGTTCGTCTTCGGCTAGACCCGCATGTTCAATCAGCGCTCGACGTACCGCCCCAAAAACTCGTTCCTGGTTAGCTTCCGCATCTTCGCGAGAAGAATCCAAAAGATCCAAAGCTTCCCGTATTCGCAGATCCTCACCGGTGAGATAGCCAGCCACCGGGGGCATATCGTGGGTATTAACCGCCGCCAGTTGTTCGCGTCGGTAATCTTGCGGAGGCACCAAATGGTCGGGAGAATCGAACTCAAAGAACAGTACTCCGGTGCCCAGAATACCCCGATAACGCAGGTATTCTCGTACCCAAGGCTCTACCGTACCCAAATCTTCGCCGACTACCACCAGATTATTCCGGTAAGCTTCAAGCAGCAGTACCCCCACCATCGCTTGATGGTTATAGCGCACATAAGTGCCATCTTTGGGGAGCATCCCTTCGGGAATCCACCATAGACGCAGCAGCCCCATAATATGGTCGATACGCAGCGCACCGCCCATTTTCGCGGCCGCCGCTACCGTGCGGCGCAGGGGCTCATAGGCTTGCTGCTCCAGACGATCTGGGCGCCAAGGGGGCTGTGTCCAGTTCTGTCCCAACTGGTTATACATGTCTGCAGGGGCTCCCACCGAGATCCCCTGCGCATAAACTTCCGGGTCACTCCAGTGGTCGGCTCCCAATTGGTGTACCCCCACCGCCAAGTCGTGCATTACCCCGATCTTCATGCCCGCATCCAAAGCCACTTGTTGAGCCTGGCGCAGCTGCCGGTAGCAAAGCCATTGCAACCATTTGAAGAATTCGCGCCGCTGCAGTAGCTTGCCGCCGCATTTTTCAAACTGGGCAGCATCTGGGGTTTGCCACTTTTCAGGCAGCTCTAAACCGTATTTTTCGGTTAAGGCACACCAGGTGGCAAACTGTTCCAAGGCTGGTCCTTGTTCCTCTAAGAACTGCTGGTAGTCGGCTTCTCGCTCCTTTGAGCGGGGAACCTCATAAATAATCTCGAGGGCGGCCAGTTTCTGCTTCCAGACGGGATCGCGTTTGATTAAATCACCGCTGAAGAAGTGCGCGCCCGAGCCGGAAACTCCCGGATGATCAGCTGGCATCGCTTCGCTAAGCGAAGACTGCGCCTCTTCCCGCAGCTCCGCAATTTTTTTACGTTTCTTATCAGATAGTTCCTGATATTCCGCAATCGCATCGGGGCGAATATAGATTGGATTCCAAAAACGCCGCGAACACGGCAAATAGGGAGAATTTTCCAAGGGTGAAGTCACTTGGGAAGCGTGTACCGGGTTAATCAGTAAGAAGTCCGCCCCCTTGGAGGCCACCCACTTACAGATAGTAGCCAAATCTGCCGCATCCCCAATTCCCCAAGAATCCTGCGAAGGATTGGCATAGAACTGACTCATTGCCCCCCAGGCACGTCCATCACGCAAATTCGGCATCCCCAGACGCGCGGGCGTGACTGCTACCGGACAGGTGTAGGGACGTTCATCCCCTTCCACTTGTGCGGTTAAGCGATGCCAGCCCAAAGGCTGCCCCGGGGGAATATTAAATGTGGCTTCCCCGGTTAGCACCCCGTTGATTTCTCGGGGCGCCACCAGCACATCAAGTTGGGGCAAATCCCAAGACCCGCCCTCCTCAAAATGCATAGTTACAGTTACGGATTTACCGTGCGGAACGTGTACCCGTACCCAATAGTTGTCATCGTTGCGAGTAACGATGCATTCGGGAAGTACTCGCCGCCAGGGACGCTCCTCAACCATTTTTAGTGAGGCCGCCACTTGCGCAGGCGTATCGGCGTCAATATCCATCGCCTTGAGGACTGCTCGCAGTGTTTCGTCGGAAACTATGCGGTGAATCCCGGAATAATCCCAGTAGTCAATCGCAACTCCATAGGCGCACGCCAGTTCTTGCAACTGATCTTGGCTCTCGCTCATTTGCTATCCCTGTTCTTGTAGCTGTTTTATTGGCGGTGTTATATCCGTTAGGAGCGACGCAGACGGCGGTGAGTTACCCGATGCGGCCGGGCAGCCTCCGCCCCCAGGCGGTCAACCTTATTCTTTTCGTAGGACTCGAAGTTACCCTCGAACCAATACCAGTTTGCAGGATTATCTTCAGTCCCCTCCCAGGCTAAGATATGAGTAGCTACTCGGTCGAGGAACCAGCGGTCGTGAGTAATTACCACTGCGCAACCTGGGAACTCTAGCAGCGCATTTTCCAGGCTAGCCAAAGTCTCCACATCCAGGTCGTTGGTCGGCTCGTCGAGAAGCAGCAGGTTTCCGCCTTGCTTTAGGGTAAGCGCCAAGTTCAAACGGTTGCGCTCCCCACCAGAAAGCACCCCAGCCGGTTTTTGCTGATCAGGGCCTTTAAAACCAAAGGATGCTACATAGGCACGCGAAGGAATCGTCACTCCCCCCACGTCCAAGAAGTCCAGACCATCCGAAACCACTTCCCATAGGGTCTTATCCGGATCAATCCCCGCACGGTTCTGATCCACATAACTGACTTTTACGGTTTCCCCGATATCTAGAGTTCCCGAATCGAGTTCCTCTAACCCCACAATCGTTTTGAACAAAGTGGTTTTCCCAACCCCGTTCGGGCCGATAATCCCCACGATTCCGTTCGGAGGCAGACTGAAAGACAGATCCTTGATCAGTTCACGATCCCCAAAACCTTTACACAGGTTCTCGGCGCGCAACACCACGGTTCCCAGGCGCGGCCCTGGCGGAATCTGAATCTCTTCAAAGTCCAGTTTCTTGGTGCGCTTTGCCTCCGCCTGCATCTCTTCATAGCGCTGCAAACGTGCTTTAGATTTAGCTTGCCGTCCCTTCGCTGAAGAACGTACCCACTGCAGTTCTTCTTTAAGCCGCTTAGCTAGTTTCGCGTCCTTGCGCCCTTGGATTTCCAGGCGTTCGCGCTTCTTTTCCAGATAGGTCGAGTAGTTACCTTCGTAAGGATACAAACGCCCGCGGTCGACTTCTGCGATCCATTCCGCCACGTGATCTAGGAAGTAACGGTCGTGGGTAATCGCAATTACTGCTCCCTTATAAGAGTGCAGATGCTTTTCTAGCCACAGGATGGATTCGGCATCCAAATGGTTAGTAGGTTCATCAAGTAGCAGCAGGTCAGGAGCTTTTAGCAGCAACTGACAGAGGGCAACTCGGCGACGTTCCCCGCCCGAAAGCACCGACACCGGAGTTTCCGGGGGCGGGCAGCGCAGGGCATCCATTGCCTGTTCTAGTTGAGAATCAACATCCCAGCCATCGGCAGCGTCAATCTCGGTCTGCAGGGTGCCCATTTCTTCCATTAGGGCATCAAAATCGGCATCCGGATCCGCCATCTGCGCGGAGATCTCATTGAAGCGATCGAGCTTGGCTTTTAACGGCCCTACTCCTTGCTCCACGTTTTCTTTAACCGTGAGATCGTCATCCAATTCGGGCTCTTGCATCAAGATCCCTACGGTATAGCCAGGAGTTAACCTGGCCTCCCCATTGGATGGCTCATCCAGACCCGCCATAATTTTGAGGATCGAAGATTTACCGGCGCCGTTAGGACCAACCATGCCGATTTTGGCTCCCGGAAGGAAAGCCATAGTCACATCGTCCAAAATGACCTTGTCGCCTAAAGATTTGCGGGTGTGGATCATTTGGTAAATGAATTCTGCCACTGCTGCCACTTTCTGCCAGACGGTATTGTTCTAATACCCAGAATAGTGGAGTTAAAAACGCAAAGCGAACCCCCTCGCGACTAGGCGGCCTCTCCGCTAAAAGTATTTTCTAGAATATATTCCCCTTCCGGGTCCAGAACGTTTTCCGCTCCTGCTGCTTCCGAGGATGCGGGCGGGTTACTCCCGCGGGTATTTTTTGCCTCCTCCTCGAGAATTTCTCCGGTGGAAGGATCAGCAACAACCTGATCGCCAGCGGCTGATGCCGCTTTTATTCCCGCAGGTTCTACCCCTGTCGCTTCTGTTCCCGCGGACTCTGCTGTCCCAGCGCTCTCAAACTCGCCCTCGGGATCTGCCAGGGAGCCCTCCCCTTCCTTACTTGGGGTAGCAAAATTTCCCCGTTTTGGTAGTGCGCCTATCATCCGCACAAAGTTAGACTCCCCCATAGTCAGGTCATGCCCCAAGGAGGAGGCGGTTAGCTCTAGCCCGTAGTGGATAACCTGTTCTTTGTCCTGCCATTTAGAGCGGATTAAACGTCCGCAAACAATAATTGGATCCCCCACCCGAATCGAGCGAGACACATAATGCGCGCCCCACCCCCAAACTTTCACCCTAACCGCGAGCGACTCGCCTTTTTGCCAGTTTCCTTGATTGTCGCGCGAATACGGGGTGTGCATCACCCGGAAAGTACATAGCGCCTTGTCGGGTTTAGTCGGGTCGGGACGATGAAAAGTGGGGGCGGTTGCTACCCAGCCGGTAAAAGTAACCTCTATATTTGCTTTGCTCATGATTCCTCCTAGTGTTGGTTACCTCACCATGTTGCAAAGCAGTAGCGATATTTTCTAGAAAGAAATCGTTGCCACCAGGAAAAAAGAGGCTTACCTAGCCCTGGGGACAAGGAATTAGCACCCGGGAGATTTCTAGATAAACTAAAGGAACAGCCAGCCCCCGTAGCTCAAAGGATAGAGCAAGGGCCTTCTAATCCCGAGGTTGCAGGTTCGATTCCTGTCGGGGGCGCCAAATATCGCCTAACATGGGCTTTAACAAGTCCCAGGGCGTAGTATCAAACGCCGAAGCCACCGAATCTAGGTCTGCGATACGCCAGGCACGGCGCCCCGCCTGCTTGTCCAATATGCTTTGCCTCGAAAGCCCGGTAAGCTCTGCAAGCTCCGGGTAGGTAAAACCTTTATGCGCTTTCATTAGCTTAACGTTGGTGCGAATAATTTCATCAGCAGTTAGCGTTTCCATACCTCTAGTCTATTAGGTGTTATCCAAAAATCAATAAAATATAACATCCCATTATTTCAGTGTGACATGACACACATTTTAGGGAACTCAAAGATTCATATTTGGTTACACTTTCGCAAACTCTTATGGTTAGACTTATGCAAACTAAAGCTATAGATAATAGATTCTCTAAAATCGCTAACCGTTGGATGCGAGATAAAAAGCTCTCTCAGGAGCAAGTAGCAAACATTCTAGGCATTTCTCAAAACTCTGTTTCCCGCCGTCTTTCGGGCGTGTCTCCTTGGTTAATGCGTGACGCTATGGCGCTCGCAGATGCCGGGCTGGATTTTTCGGATTTGTTCACAAGGGAGGTCTAGCGGTGGAGCTTAGATCGTTGAGCCTGTCAGCCACTCGATGCCCTCGGTCTTACGGATCTTGCTTCGCTTGTGAATGTAGTTGTGGGGGTAAGTCTGACCGGTGGGAAGAAAAACCACTAACCGACGCCGATATAAGGGAAGCCGCCAAAAGATTCTGGTGTAGCGAACAAGGATCATGTCGTGAGGTATCGCGTGCTGAATTGGCGGAGATTTTAGGCAGGTCTGATGCCCAATGATTGCCGCTGAACTTTCCGGCTTGGCCTTCTTATATAGCTGTATTGCAACGTTGGTTAACCATCCTCGATGTTTCCAGAAGATCGTTACCGTACAAACGTTTTCAGCTAATCGCTCCACCTCTATATCTGGTAGTTCACCGAAGCGACTAATGACGGTAAACGCAAAGGTTAGGAAGCTGAAAAGCAGGGTTAGTAATGCGATTAATAGCGAAATGTTCATAAATCTAATTTTAAGGGGGCAAAGTGCTTAAGGATATTGATGCCCGGCTGGTTGAGCGGGTTAATGGTTTTACCGCGCAGGTTGAGGCGGTTCGTCAAGAGCGGGGTGTGGAAGAAGCTAGGCGCTCGGTTATTAGGTCGTGGATTGATTATCACGTGTCGTTAGGGCGTTTATATGGTCTTGGTGATATTGCCCGCGTGTTGGAGGGTACTAGCGATTTTGAGAGATTTAAGAGTGTCCCTAGTGTCGTCCCTGGTCAGTTCACGCTTGCGGAGTTAAACGCAGCCGGTGTTAGTGATGAGGGTATAACCCAGGTTATCGTCCACGCCATCCCGCTAGGTAGTGATGATAGCTGTAAACCTTATTGCTGGTGTAAAGCCTCTGGCTTATGCCTTGTTGCATCAAAGGAAGAGTTCGACGAGTACCAACGCAACCTAGACAAGCAAGGGGGCAATGATGCCTAAAGGTATCGACACGGGACTAATGCAGCTCTCGATTGATCTTGATCGGCTTTGCTCGCTGTCGGAGACGTTCCGCGCGAATCTTGGTGAGTTGATGCCGGCGGTTATTGAGCGGGCTAAAGAGCTTGATAGTGATCTGGTTGGTGATACCCGTGATGAGCTGACGCGCCTTTGTGGGGCGGCCATGCTGCAGGTTAATACTTTGCTGCTCGCTGAGGAAAAAGCCCGCGGGGTGGATCATGTTTAGTAGTCCCGGGTTAATGATTTTCGCTTATGTGATCGTGTGTTGCGCTGTGATGCTGGTGCTTTATATCGCGGGCGGGGGTGGCCGTGATGAGTGAGGCTAGCCCGGCTTTGAGGCTTACGGCGGGCGCTCCTACGTCTGTGTTGATTTCGTCTTTGGCTAGGTCTTATTGGGGCGTGTTAGATGGTCCGGAATGGAGAGCCGCCCGCTCTATCCTGCAGGCGCTAACGCTTGCCCCGTCCTCTAAGAAAGATATTAATCAGTTCGATAACGCGGGCAAGGTGTTTACCACCGCAACGCAACTAATGCGGATCTCTGGTTATTGCGAGCGGTGGACACGGATCGCACTGCAAACCCTGGAAGAGATGGGCGTCATTAAATGGACGCGGGGCATGATCGTGTCTGGTAATCCTACTTCTTCGTTGTTTGTTGTGGTTAAGCGGAAGCTGGTCGAGCTTATTAGTTTCGCTAGGCCGCGCTCTAAGCGGATTGATGAGGAGCAGCGTAACCGGTTTATTGCCCGGCTCGCGGATATTTTGCGGCGGCGTCGTGGTAAGGACGGGGCGGAGCGTACCCCCGATAGTGTGCGGGTGCCGTCTAGAGGCGCTGGAGGGGTTAAGACTAATGATTTGCAGGCGCGTTCTGCCTGTTCGCGCCATGCGGAAGCCAGTGCTAGCCCCTCTAAGTCCTTAGGAGGGTACCCGGCTAGCCGGGTAACCCGCCTAAGAAAGAGATTGTTCCGCTCACCCGATGAGGACAAGCGCGAAGCGCTTGATCTATTTAACGCGTCAGCTGATCCGGTGGAAGATAAACCGGCGCTGTCACCTGCAACTATAGAAGATTTCATTAGCAATGATAAGGAGTTGGAAATGTTGCCAGCTATGCCAGAAGCTCACTTAGAACTATTGCCGGATGTGTGTCCTCATGGTGGATATGATCCAGCGCAATGCAACCTGTGTGTTGATGCTACTAGGAACCAGAACGCTATGAAGGACTGGAGGCGCCGGGTAGCACAAGACCCGGCATATAAGAGAGCAGAAGAAGCCGGGCTGTTAGAGGTATCAGACGAGCAGATAATCAGAGACCGCGCTACCCAGATAGCTATCAAGCAAGCCGAATCCATGATGTTTAAGGATCGGGCGGAATGGATGGCGTACGTACTCACTACCGCTGACCGTTTGGTTAAGGAATATGAAGCCAAGGGTGAGGCCGTGTTATGGCGATAGAAAGGCAAGCGATGAGGAAACCTATTAGGACAACACAACGGGGGCGCCTGTTAACCACTGAGGAGGTAGCCGCCATTCTGGGAGTAACGCCGGGCTATGTTAAGCAGTTGCGCTACACGAACAAGGGGCCGGCCTTCATCCGGTTGGGGCGGGCGATTAGGTACGCGCCGGGTGATGTCACCGCTTACGCTAGGCAGGTACGCAATGGTTAGGTGGAAGGAACTACCCGGGAGGGTACGCCGGGAACTCACGCAGCAGATAGCAGAGCGTGATGGCTGGGTGTGCCAGCTGTGCGGGCTACCCATCTCGCGTTACCCGTTGCGCCGGCGTGACCAGTTGACCGCTGACCATATCATTCCGGAATCGTGGGGCGGGGTGTCAACGATTGATAACCTTAGGGCTGCTCATTGGGGTTGCAACAGCGCGCGCGGTAACAAAATGAAGCGGCGGGTGGTCATCTATGACATTTTGCGTGAGGTGTTATCAGCGTGAGCAAAAATATTTTGGCCGGCGTTTTTTCTGGCGGATACGCTCTGTCCACTCCACGCCGCCAGGCTGTAATCCCTCCCTTTTTAACTCAAAAAAAATCCCCTGACCAGGAAAGAAACCAAAAATGCCAGGTAATATCATTGATTCTTTAATCCCTGAATGGGACGCAAACCAGCGCAAAAAAGGACAATCATACACAGCCGCTTGCGAAACAATAAAAGCACTCACAGCCCAGGGAAAACTAGAACAGATGGATGCAGCCCTATGCGAGTTACTGTTATCCACGGCTGTTGATGTTGACTCAATCGCCCCCGGTGATGCTGCTTCCGGGCGCGCAGCTATCCGTAAGACCTATCTAGGGATACTAGGCAAGCTTTACGAGGTGATAGACGAGCGCGAACGAGCCACTAACAGCTTAGGTAATGCTAGCCCGCAAGAGCGAGTAGCCGAACTGCTGCATATTGTGTCATGAAACTACCGGCATCTAAATGGGTGGCTGACCCGCCGCCCTCCTACGCCCCTACCCCCGCCAAAGGATACAAATCGGAGGCGGCGCCCATATGTGTTATCGCGGCAATGATGGGATGGGACTTGCAGCCATGGCAACGCCGCGTACTAGAAACCGCTACCCAATACCGGGAAGACAAAAAGGGCAAACGCCATTACCGTTTCCGCGAAGTGCTGATATCTGTCCCGCGCCAATCGGGTAAAACTACCCTAGTATGCGCTCTAGGAATTTACCGCGCTTTGCTTAACCCGGGTAGTGAGATCTATTTTTCCGCTCAATCCGGGCTATATGCCTCTGCTGCTATGAAAAAGCTAGGCTCCGCGTGGGAAACCCACTGGGACAAAGACCTAAAGGCGTGTTTCGATTTCCTACGCTCTAACGGCTCGGAGGGATTCCAAGCTAAGAATGGCTCGATCTTCCAGCGCTTCACCAGAGGACCGGAAGCCATGCACTCCAAAAGCCCCCGGCTAGTCATTAACGATGAGATATGGACCCTAAACGCCCTGGAAGGCGCTGACCTGGTGGGAGGTATCCGCCCGGCGCAATCAACCTTCGGAGATGAAGCCCAAATATGGCATTTATCCACCATGGGAACCGACAAATCAGAATTCTTAAACGACATGGTGACAGATGGCCGGGAAGGCAAACGCGCCGATCTGGGTTATTTTGAGTGGTCCCTAGCGCCCGGGCTAGACCCTACAGATTCTAGCCTTTGGGGTTTTCACCCCGCCCTAGGCAACACCCAAACCCTAGACACCCTCAAAAGCGATTTTGCCTCTCTGTGGGAACGCACCCCGCAAGAATGGGAACGCGGCTACTGCAACCGGGCTACCAAGACCCTAACCGGGGAATACGTACCCTCTAGCATGTGGGAAGGACTAGAGACAGCAGGCACAATCCCGAAAGACAATGCCACGTTAACGTTTTCGGTAGAGGTATCCAGGCGGGGAACCGCCGCTACTATCGCGGCCGCGTGGCAACGAAGCGAACCCAACCCGGGGACATCCGTAGTGATCATCAAGCAAGCGCCTTTCACGCGGTGGATTATCCCCGCCCTCAAAGCCCTCAAAGTCAAATTCCCTACCGCGCCGGTATATGTGGACGCCGCCGGACCAAACCGGCGCTTACTAGAAGACTTTGCGGAACAAGGCATAAGAGTTCAAGAAGTAGACCTAAAACAACGGCTACTAGCAGACGGGGAGTATTTCACGGCGATAAGAACCGGGACACTCGCGCATGACCATTCCCCCGCCCTGGAAGAAGCTAGGAACGGAATAATGGTCAAAATAACCAACGGTTTAGAGCGCATAGACCGGGATAAATCAGCCAACGACCCCGCCGCCATGATCGCGGCGTCCGTGGCCGCATGGGGCGCCTCCAGGGACGAAAAACTAGCCATCTACACCTAACCCCTTTACTATCCCTCAGTGTCCCTCAGTGTCCCTCCATAGCCCTCCTGTTAACAATCCCTAGGACAATTGCGGGTGCCTGGCTTAGCTTTGCGGCTATGGGACTCCTAGACTTCTTCAAACGCTCCAAAACCTTTAGCGTTCCGAGTGGAAAAGGGATCACCCCGCCCCCGCGTAGCCCCCGCCTAGATGAACCGCTATCCCTACCGGCGGTTTATCGCGCGGTGCAAGTAATCGCTAATGGCATCTCCCAGCTTCCCCTTTATGCGGAAAAGAACGGGCGGCGCCTAACCCCGGCGCAAACTCCCGGGATCCTTAAAACCCCAGACCTCAACATCTCACGAGATGAGTTCATTGAACAGCTAGTTTTATCCCTAGCGCTTAGGGGTAACGCCTACTGGCTGGCCATCGGAGAATACCGGGGCGCCCCTGCAGAACTTCGCGCGATCCACCCGGATCTAGTAACCGTTACCTGGGATAAAACCAAAACCCGCCGGGTATATTCCATAAACGGGAAAGAGATCCCGGCCGGGAAGATGGGACACGCCGCCTTATCGCGTATGCCCGGCATGTTAACCGGTATCGGACCTATCACCGCCGCAAGGCGGGATTTAGAGGGCGCGGCCGCGATCCGAGATTACGCAACCGACTATTTTGCCTCCTCTGGACAACCCGCCGGAATCCTCTCCACCGAGCAACCCCTAAACAAGGCAGAAGCCTCCGACATTCTGCAGGCCTGGAACTACCTAGACGAAAACGGGCAACCCCTAGACATGGCAAGTAATCCATCCCGGGCAAGAGTCCTTCCCAAAGGCATAAAGTACACCCCGATTCTTATTAGCCCTAAGGACGCGCAATGGCTCGAAGCCCGCGCCTTTACCACGACCGAGATAGCGCGCCTGTTCGGTGTACCCGCCGGGCTACTCCTAGCCGCCGTAGACGGAAACTCTCAAACCTACAGCAATATTGAACAGGCCTGGATAGAGTTCAGCCGCTTCACCCTCACCGGCTACACCCGCAAGATAGAAGGCGAATTGAGCAGGATGTTACCCGCCGGGATGCAAGCCAAATTCAACTACGAAGGCTTACTACGGGCTGACACCAAGACCCGTTACGAGTCCTATCAGATCGCTATCAATTGCGGGCTACTCACCAAGGACGAAGCCCGCGCCCTCGAAGGCAGAGAACCCCTAGACGAACAAGACCAAGAGCAGGAGGAAACAAACGAATGAGTGACCTAGACCAGCTTCAAACCCGCTCCCTCACAATCCGAGCAGACGGCAACAAAGAAGAACGCGGGGTAACCGCTCTAGGCGTGCCATATAACGATGAAACCCAAATATGGGACGGCCTCTATGAGCAGTTCGCACCCGGGAGCGTAGACGCTACCGGCGCAATTTTGCGTTACGCGCACTCTGAGCCCATCGGGCGAATAACCGCAACCCGCGAAACAGAAAACGGCGTGGAGTTCGACGGGGTAATCTCCCAAACCACCCGCGGCAATGAAATCTACCAACTCTTAAAAGACGGGGTGCTCACCTCCTGCTCTATCGGGTTTGAGGGCATCGAATACGACCAAGAAGACCGCGAAGACGGAGCGCATATTACCTGGAAGAAAGTCCGGGCGCGGGAGTTCTCCATCGTGGAGTTTCCCGCCTATGAGGCCGCGAAGATCGAAAAAGTTCGAGAAAAACAACCCAAACCAAAAGAAAAAGAAAAGGAAAAAGATATGGAAAACGAAACCACAACCGAAACCGCTGAGACTTTGGAGCGTATGGAAGCCCTAGAGCGCTCCCTAGCAGCCCTAGCAGACAAGCCCGCCCCTACCACCCCCGGGATCAATTACCGCTCTTATGGTGAGTTTGTAGCCGGCTACAAAAAGGGCGAAGACGACGCAAAGCAGCTAGCCCGCGCGGCTGCTACCGGAACTACCGCCGATTATGTGAACCTGCCAGTCTGGTTAGGCGATATTGAAAAGCGCATGGAGGCAAAGCAGCCAATCAAGAATTTATTTACCACTATTGCGTTGCCCTCCACTGGCATGACCATGGAATACGGGCTAAAAGCAGAGCCATCCACTATCAAGGTAGGCGAGCAGGCAAAAGAAGGAGACAAGCTAGTAACCGGTTTGCCCGCAACATGGACCGTACAATCTGCAACTGTCTCGACCTACGGAGGCGCGGTAGACAACATCACCCGCCAATCTATCGAGCGCACCACCAGCCCCGTTATTTTGGATGAAATTTTCAAAGACTTGGCCTATCAATACGCCGCGACCATTGAAGCGGACGTTCGGGAAAAGTTCCAAGCGCTCGCCGCCGATAATACCCCGGTGCTCACCCTTACCAAGGGAACTACTGCCACGGTGGCGGACCTGGAAGACCTCCTACTAGACCTAACGGACGTGTATGAGGACATCCCCTATTCCATGGACGGCCTGCTAGTATCGCCTAGCGTTTTCAAGTGGGTAAAGAACCTGCCACGCGATCCGCGCGCCCTACAGCTGCAAGGCGCCCCGCTAGAACACCAGGGAACTATTACCTTTAACCTGCCTAGCGCTCAGATCGGACAGATCACTATTAGCCGCGTTCCCAAGTGGGAAGGCGATCACATGGTTGCCTACTCCAAAGACGCGCTAACCACGGCGGAACTACCCGGCGCACCCCTACGGCTGGAAGATGAAAACATCACCACGTTAACTAAACAGTTTTCCGTCTACGGGTACGCCGCGATCTTTAGTCAACATCCGGATCTTATTAAGCCGGTAAAGATCGGCGCCTAGACATGGCAGACGTAAACCAACTGCGCGCGTTTACCGGGGCGGCGGCCTCTGACAGCGAATACCTATCCGCCTGTCTAGAGGCTGCCACCGAGCGGGTTAACCGACATATCGGGCGCTGCCAGGTACCCGGACCGGTACTAAACCAAGCAATTTTAGAAGTTGCCGGGAATCTGTGGCAAAGGCGGGTAGGCAAGCAGGATCTAGCAGCTTTCGGAGATGGCACTTTATTGGCGTCTCCTGCCCGCCCGGCTCTGGATCCGCTCACCCCTGCCCGAGCCCTGCTGGCTCCCTGGCTAGGAGTAGGAATCGCATGAGCCTACTAGCAGAGATCATCGAATCCGAGCAGGAAGCCCTAGCCGGGGCGCTCCCAGACTCTTACCTAGTCACGAGCGAGCCAACTAGCGGTTATGCGGCGCTAGCTGCAGGCAAGAACGCCGCGATCATTACCGAGCCAAACATAAAACCAGAATCATTTAACCAGCTTGTCGCGGATTTTGAGATCTGGCTAATAGCAGCAGAACAAGACCAGACCCAAGCCCGCGCCGCCCTCTCTAGCGGCATAGAGGCACTAGTACCCCTTGGGTTTGATTCTGCGTATGCGCTAGGAGTAACCCCGCCCGGTACCACCCGGTATTTTGCGGCCTACAAAATCACTTATTCAAACAGCTACCAAATATAAGGAGAAACAATCATGGCAGTTAAAGCAGACAAACTAGGACCTGGAAAACTCACGTTTACCCCGGATGAAGGCGGCGCCGCCCGCGAGTTCGCCGGGCAATGCACCAAACTAACTTACAAACCGGAATACAAGACCGAAGACCCGACCCCGATGTTAGACGGCTCGGAGTACCTCGAGCCCGGGGAACTCACCGGCTCCCTAGAGGGTGAGATCCTGCAAGATTATGGAACCGACTCGCTCCCTAAATGGTGTTTCGATCACATGGGCGAAGAAGTGCAATTTGTCTTTAAACCGAATAACGCGCGCGCCCTAACCATTAAGGGGCGTTGTCAGGTGGCGCCGGTAGAAATCGGCGGGGACGTCAAAAAATCCAACTCGACCGGCTTTAGCTTCCCGACCGTGGGTAAACCAACCCTAGAAGAAGCAGCCGATCCCACCGTTAACCCTGCTGGATAGATGGGAAAGAAAGAGCGCGGCGCGGTCGAAATCGCCGGGCTAGACGAACTGAGATATTCCCTACGAAAGATCGGGGATGACCTCGAAGACTTCAAAGCCCTCAACTCCGAGATAGCGCAAAAAGTAGCCGGCCGCGCCCGCTCCAAAGCCCCCACCCTAGAAGGCACCCTACAAGGCACCATTAGAGGCGGCGGCGCGAAACGCAAAGCCACCGTAAGAGCCGGCAACGCCCGCGTCAAGTACGCGTGGGTTATCCATTGGGGCCGGAAGATGTGGCCGTCTCTAACAGCGGAGCCGCCATCATCGGGGCGTAAACCCTTTGCCGCCCCCGTAGAGCGCCGGCCTTTCATCATGGAGGCCGCTAGGGAAATGGATCCGGAAATTCAAGCCATGTACGCAAAGATCATCAAAGAAAAAACCGCAAAACTCAAAGGAGCCAATCTGATATGAGCGTAAAAGTAAAGCATTTAAACGTTATTTATGAGGGAGGCCGGGAAGCCTCTTATCCCCTACTTCCCGCCGCTATCGTAGCCGCGGAAGGATACGCCGCCTCCCGGGAAATGAACATGAGTGAAATGGCCTACGAAGGCACCCTATATGCCGCTTGGACCATGGCACGCCGCAAAGAACCTAACGTCCCAGAGTTTAACGACTGGCTAAACTCCCTGCTTGCAGCTGAAGAATCAGAAGACGGCCAAGGCGTGACCTTTCGAGAACACAACCCTAACGGAATCGATAGCGGCGCTATGCCTAGCAACGGGTAGCAGCCCTACCGGGTGGCTAGACGCGCCCCCCGGGATCCTATATGAAGCCCTAAACCAACTCGCAGAACTACAGGAGGAATAAGGAATAATGGCCGGCCCCGCCGTGATGGCAATAAAAATTGTTGGTGACGCTACCGGCGCCCAAAAAGCCCTAAACGGCGCGGGCGGCTTCCTAAATAAATTCACCTCCAAGTTTGGCAAAGCCGGTCCGCTAGTAGCCGCCGGAATCGCGGCAATCCCGGTAGCAGCAGTAGCCGCCGCTAAAGGACTGTACAACATCGGGGAAGAGTTCGACTCGATGTATGACACAATCCGGATAGGCACCGGAGCCAGCGGGCAAGCGTTCGAATCTCTTAAAGGATCCGCCCGTAACGTAGCCGCCACCGTCCCAGCGGATTTTGACAAGATCGGCAAATCCCTAGCAGACGTAAACACGCGCACCGGGCTAACTGGTAAGACCCTAGAAACCGTGTCCAGCCAATTCTTAGAGGCCGGGCGGATCCTAGGCGAAGAGGTAGACATCAATAAAGCCACCGGCGCGCTAAACGGCTTCAACATCACCGGCAAACAAACAGAAGCCGGCATGGACACCCTCTTTAGAGTCTCCCAGGCTACCGGCATATCCATGAACGACCTGTCCGGGATCCTCGGTAAGAACGCGCCGGCGCTGCAATCCCTCGGCTTTAGCTTCAACGAATCCGCCGCCATGGCCGGCCTGCTAAACAAGAGCGGCCTGGACGCTAACAAGACGCTCGGATCTATGGGCAAAGCCCTCCTAGAGGTATCTAAGAGCGGGGAAAAACCCGCCGATGCCTTCAAGCGGGTAACCGGAGAAATGGGAACCATGCTAAAGAAAGGAGACGAAGCCGGCGCCCTAAACCTAGCGTCCAAACTGTTCGGAACCCGCGGCGCCCCCCAATTTATCGGAGCCCTAAAATCCGGGGCGATCAACATGGACGCCATCGCCAAAGCCGCGCAAGGTAGCGGGGATACCATTCTAGGAGTAGGCAAGGAAACCGCCGACGCTGCCGAAGCGTGGCAGCTACTCAAAAACAACGCCAAGTTAGCGTTAGAGCCGCTAGCTTCCGGGGTGTTTAACACTGTGGGACAGGCGCTAGGGTGGCTAGCCGGGCTAATCAAAAACCTATCCGGTCCCGGCGGGCTCGGAGCCATGGGCAAAGCGTTTGATTCCCCCGCCCTCAAAGCGGCCGGGAAAATCTTCCAAGATATCGGGACGCAAGCGCAAGGCCTCTACCAAGCCATAAAACCCGTAGCGGCCGCGATTATTGGCGCGCTAATGCCAATATTTAGCGTGCTCCTACCGATAGTTACCGGAACATTTACCGCTATAGGCTCCGTTATCCGCGGCGCCCTGCAAATCCTAACCGGCATCTTCCAAGTATTTAAGGGGATCTTTACCGGCGACTGGAACACCCTATGGAACGGCCTTAAAAGCATTGTTTCCGGGGTATGGACAGTAATCAGCGGGATCATAACCGGATCCATCCAGCGCGTACAAGGCATTATAGCCGGAGCCCTAGCCTTAATCGGTACCCTATGGAATAACGCCTGGGCTGGGATCATAGGCCTAGTAACCGCGGTATGGAACGGGATCACCGGCGCTATCTCTGGCGGCTGGAACCGGGTAAAAAGCTTCTTCACAGGCGGGGTATCCCTTATAAAGAACCTTTGGGGCGCTGGCTGGCATTGGGTGCACGCTAAGGCGGTCTCCATCTGGCGCGGGATCACCGGCGCCATATCTTCCGGTGTAGGCCGCGCGGTGGGCGTGGTTAGAGGATTACCCGGCCGGGCGGTTGCGGCGGTAGGAAACCTAGGACATCGCCTAGTAGGAGCAGGAAAAGACCTAATCCGCGGCTTCATAAACGGGGTAGGCTCCCTAGGGTCTGCAATCTGGGACGCCGGCAAAAAAATCGCGAACAAAGCCATCAACTCCATAAAACACTTCCTAGGAATCGCCTCCCCCTCCAAAGTCTTTACCCTCATAGGCAAACAGACCGGGCAAGGCTTCATCAAAGGCCTAGACCAGATGAGCCCGCTAGTTGCTAAAGCCTCTAAAGACCTAGTAGAAATCCCAACCGCCAAACCTATAAAGCCTATAAAACTTGCCCGGTGGATCCGCCCCGGTAACAGGGATGCCACGGTAGCGGCCGCCCCGATTAACATCACCGTAAACGGCGCCCTAGACCCGCTAGCGGTAGCCCGGCAAATCAAGCAGCTACTAACCGGCCTTGAGCGTGGCCGCGGTCAAATCACTATTACCCCCGGGGTGAGCGCATGACCTGGCTAAGTATTGGGGATTGGGAGATACCCCACAGCGCAAAAGCGTTAGGCCGGGAAGGGTGGGGAGTCTTAGACGGCGCGGAAATCACTTTCGGGCGGCAAAATCAGTTAGATAACCCCGAAATAGGCACCATGCGAGCCGTTATCCGCTGCGAAAATATCACCGCCGCTAGGCAGGCTCACAAGATCCGCCCCGGAAGCCCGGTTGAACTAGATTCCTCATTTGTACTCTCGCACACCATAGCGAAAACCCAAGCGATCAAGGACGGGTGGATAACCCCCTACCTCGAAGACGGCGCCCCGATAGGCTATAGCGAATGGGTGGGCAATTACTTTGTAGCGGGCTCCTGCTGGATAGGGCCAGGACCCTGGGACACCGGAAACCCGCAAGAATGGCGCTATATAGCCGATAAAGTCAACCCCGGATCTTCAATAGCAGTAGAGTTTACTTTAACCGCCCCCCAACATGCGCCCGCCGCCCCTAGCGTGCAACTCACTAACACGTTCAATCCAGAATCTACCTACCTAACCGTTCTGGAATCCGACCCGGAAATAAAACCAGAAAACACCGGCGCCGCTACCTGGCAGATACAGGGGGAAGCCCCTATGCCCGGGGAAGGCTACCCAGTCTTATACCTATACGCCCCGCCCGTAACCTGGATGGACCACCCAGAGAATGAAACCTGGGACAGCCTAGAGGCTAACCCAGCCTGGAGGATATGGGGCGCCTGGCAGGTAGGAAAAACCCTAAAGCTGGGACCGACCTCCAACGCCTCCCAATCCGTACACGTATTTTCCGGGGTAATCACCGCCCTAGAAATCAAAGGACTACCCGGTAGCAAATCAGAGATCACTATCACCGCCTCCGACCACCTCCACCCCTTAAACGCCGCGAAAATCGCCGCGCCCCGCCGGCAAGCAGAACCCCTAACCGAGCGTATCCAATGGGTACTAGACCAAACCGCCGATTATCTAATATCCGCAGGCTATACCCCGCTAGCCCTGCTCACCCAATCCGATATAAATCCGGTGCTGCAGTCGGTAGACGTGGACGCCCGCCCCGCCCTCGACCTTATAAACCAAGCCGCCACCAGCGCGGCGCTCACGGCCTGGCCGGTAGTCTCAGAGGGCGGAGACTGGGGAATCTTCCTAGAAGACGCAGACACCCGCCCCGCCATCTCCTACATCACCCTAGACGCCGCCGGCGTAGTATCCACCGAAAAAGTCACCACAAACTGCCTCATAGTAGACGGCTCCCAAATACCCCTAGAAGGCGTCACCATTACCAAAGACGGAGAAGTAGCCGCCACCCAATGCGAGATTAGCTACCCAATCGAAAAAACCGACCCCCAAACCGGGCAAATCTCCTACGACACCGCCAAAACCCTAACGGGCGATATCGGACCGGCCGGCCTGAAAATCGAAACCTGGCTAAAAAACCCCGAAGATACTACCGAGACCGGGCAACGCTGGCTACGCCGGGTAGAGCGCGGCGACTGGAAAATAACCGGGGTAAGTATCGACACCGCCCGCCTATCTGGAGACACTAGCGGCGGGCAACTAATAGACATCCTCTACAGGATCGGACAGCAACTAGTTATTTACTCAATGCCGCAATGGATACCCGGCGCCCACGACATTGAACGGTTTTGCATTGAGGGCGGGAGCCTGACCGCGCATAAATCCGGGTGGATCATCAACCTAAACCTAACCAGACCAGGAGGCGCGGGCTACGCCCTGAAATGGGAAGAAATCCCCGCCCCCGCCATCTGGGACAAAACACCGTTGCCATGGGCGCGTTTCGCCGCGCTCACCACGAAAGCCAAAATAAAGGAAGGATATAAAGATGCCCGCAACAACTAAAAACTTCTCTATCCCCTACCCTACCGGCGGCGACCCCGTCAGAGACGCCCCCCAAACATTCCAAGACGCAGTAAACATCATCGACGACTGGCTCAAAGACCCCTTTATCATCATCGATGGGCGGAAATACCCGCTATCAGGGGCGATTAAGAACCCGGGCGGGTGGAAACTAACGGCTAACTATTCCAACAACTGGAACGGTACTATAAAGCTACAAGCCCCTTATCGCGCGCCTGAGGGTTTCACATTCCAGATCTTTTGTCTGGAATCCAGCGGTTTTACTCAAATATCGACCTGCGTCTATAACCGTGAAACGGGTTTTATTGAGGGGCGCGTATACCAGGGCGGCAATTCTGACCAAAGTTTTATTCAAACTATCGGGTGGCGGCTCGTATCCATGGCTACTGACCCTAACCGGCTACAAGGAAACCACTAGAAAAGGAACCCACTAATGAACTACGAAACCTTAACCGCTGACGTCAATTTAATAATGAATAAGCACTACACCAAAGGCAGAGGCGGCCACAAAATCGACAAGATCCTAGTCCACCACAATTCCGGGCGCCTCACCACTAGGGGCTGCTGGGATACGTGGCAAACCCGCCAGGCTAGCGCTCACTACCAGGTAGAAGAATCCGGAAAAATCGGACAACTAGTCTGGGATCGGAACACGGCATGGCACGCTAGCAACTGGAAAGCCAATCAGACGTCAATCGGGATCGAGCACGCCAATAACGATACCAAGGCGTGGACTATCAGCCCCGCAACCCTAGAGGCAGGGGCACATCTGGTGGCCGCGCTCTGCAAAAACTACGGGCTAGGACGCCCGGAATGGCTAAAAAACGTCTTCCCACATCAGTATTTCGCTAACACCGATTGCCCCGGCCAAATAGCACACTCCCAGCGCGCCCAATACATGGCCAGGGCACAATACTGGTACGACACTATGACCGGCCATAAAACCGCAAAGCCCGCGCCCGCCACTAAAGGCGTAGACCTCGAAGCGCTGGCTAGCGCGGTAATCGCCGGCAAGTACGGCAACGGTGAAGCCCGGCGGCGCGCCCTAGGCGCTAATTATCAAGCGGTGCAGACAATCGTAAACAAGCGGCTAACCGGGAAATCTAAGCCCGCCCCTAGGGTGGATCTTGAAGCGCTCGCTAGCGCCGTGATCGCCGGCAAGTACGGCAACGGGCAAGAACGGCGCCGCCGGTTAGGCGCTAATTATGCAGCGGTCCAGGCGATAGTAAATAAGCGGCTGTTGGGGTGAGTCATGGGTAAACATTCTAAAGAGCGTATTAGCTGGTTAACGCCCGCCGTGCGTGGCTGGCTCTATGGGATCATAACCGCGTTAGTACCCTTGCTAATCATCTATGGAGTCCTAGACGAGCAGGCCGCGCCGCTATGGCTTGCTCTGGCAGCCTCTATCCTAGGCACCTCAACCGCGCTAGCACACACCCCGCTAAAGAAAGAGAGTCTAACCATTGATTTTCCCACTCACAGCGCCCGCTAGCCTGGCTTGGTGGCAAGACCTAGCCGGTATGGCCGCGC
Source organism: Varibaculum cambriense (assembly GCF_022133705.1). Lineage (GTDB taxonomy): Bacteria > Actinomycetota > Actinomycetes > Actinomycetales > Actinomycetaceae > Varibaculum > Varibaculum cambriense_A. Next base: position 48,755 of record NZ_JAKNHJ010000013.1, on the reverse strand, counting down.
TAATAACCGCGATTGCCTCTATTCCCGGAACTATCGCCGCCTACCACGCCTCTAAAACTAGGGAGGCTTTCCGGCAAGAAATGAACCCGGATCACGGAACCTCTCTAATCGACAAGGTGGACGCGCTCACGGAGTCGGTAGCCTCCGTAGGCCATCAAGTTGGAGAAATCCGGCGCGACATGGACCGCGAACACCGACACATAAACGCCACCCTAGAGCGTCACGACAAAGACATAAAGGAGAACCGCGATGCCGTAAGCACGATAAACCTTCTTAGATAATGTGACATACACAATTAAATTAATGTAGCTTCCAGCTTGCGTAATTGCTGGATATGTGTATATAATAGAAGTGTTCTTGAGGGAAACCGAAAGAATATCCCCCGGGCAGGCCGGGGGATGAGAGAGAAAGGAGTTAATATGCTATGGGTTCAAATCATTAGCATATTGATTAACCTTTCAATTGCTATTGTAGCCTGGCTCACCTGGTGGGACAAGCACAAAAAGTAAATGAAAGGTTACCCCCTCCGAAAGGAGGGGGGACTTTCTCTTACTCTAGGAGGGTTACATCATGGTTTTGCAGATATTACAGCTGCTAGTATCCCTAGCGGCTCTCGCTGGCGTTATCGCCTTATACCGCCAAAACAAGCGCGATGATTAATTATTTAACCGTGAACGGGATAGCCCGGCGTTTCGGGCTATCCCCTCACACCATAAAAAGCCACATCACGCGCGGAACATTCCCCGCCCCTGATGCTGCCATTGGAGCAGGAAAAGCCATTAAATACGGGTGGCTACCCGAAACCGTGGATAACTGGCAGCAAACCCGCCCCGGCAAAGCCGGGCGCCCCAAAGGCACCGTTAAGCAGCAGCCATAACCGCCGCCCGCAAACGAGCGGGCGCAACCGTCACATAAGCAAGCGTAGTTTCCGGAGATGCATGGCCAAGCAACTCCTGCACGCTCAAAAGATCGCCGGTAGCCTGATAAGCACGGGTAGCAAAGCCGCGCCTAAGATCATGCATAGAAACCCCCGCCGGCAACACCCTAGACACCAGGGCGCCTACTGTAGCCGGTGCGAGATGGCCGGCGTCTGCACCCGGGAAAAGATAGCCGCCTGCTGCTCCTGCCTTAATCGCAGCCGCTAGACTCTCAGTAATTGGCACTTGCCGATCTTTACCGCCCTTGCCGTGCACAATAAGAGAAGATCCCAAAAGATCAGCCACGACATCCCGGGCGTGTACCCGTGCCACCTCACCACGCCTTAGCCCTGCCTCACTGGCTAAGCGGATCATCATCCCTACACGCTCGCAGGCTACCGCGCGCGCTTGCTCCACCTCTGCCAGGGTTGCCGGGCGCTTAATCGCTTTGAATTTTTTTCCTGCTGGCAAATCTTCCACCGGGGAAACCTTGACCCGCCCGGCAAGCACCGCCCAAGAATAGAAAGCCTTCACCGCTTGGTGAGCAGACCGGCGCGTATTAGGCGCCCAGTCGTGAGCAGCTGACCAAGCAACCGCCGCGCCTAGATCGACCTGCCACGGCGGCATATCGACCCAGCGGGCAAACCGCCTAACCCACCTAAAACGCAAATCCCGGGTAGTAGCAGGACGCCCCTCAGAAACTAGAAACTTTATAAAATCCTGTAATTCCGGCTCCCATCCGGCCGGTACTGGCTCCAATCCAATCATTGGCCAATTTACCCACTGGCTTAGAAAAAAGTGTTAACCCATCTCATGCCAAGCCTGTAATCCCGAGGTTGCAGGTTCGATTCCTGTCGGGGGCGCCAAAGCCAGGGTAAGCCCGGCCTACCTGTGACCCTGGTGTAAATCCCTGATTTGTGAAGCTTAGAAACCTGCAGTATCTGAGGCTTTTGCTCTCAGCCGACTAGGCGCCCAGTCCCTGGGCTAATACCTCTTTCGCTGCCGCTTCACATTCTTCACTGGACGGGCCTTCTCCGGTCGGCCAAAGCACCTGGCGATAATAACGCAGCTCCTGGATGGATTCGCGAATATCGGCGAGGGCGCGGTGTCCCCCATGTTTTTCAGGTGCATGATAAAAAGCGCGCGGATACCAGCGTTTCGCCAGTTCTTTTACCGAAGAAACATCCACTAGCCGGTAATGTAAATGGGAGATTACCTGTGGCATTTCTTTTTCCAGGAACTGTTTATCGGTGCCTACCGAATTCCCCGCTAACAATGCCTGTCCCTTTCCGGGCACGAAATGCTTAATATAGTCCAAAACCTGTTTCTCGGCATCTGCTAGGTCTAGCGCCGCCGGAGTTTCTAATTCCGCTAGCAAACCAGACTTAGTGTGCATGTCGCGCACAAAATCCCCCATATTTTCTAAGGCAGCAGTTGTCGGCTTAATCAGCAGATCGATCCCCTCGTCCACGATATTAGTTTGCCCATCGGTGATAATCACTGCCACTTCTATCAGGCAATCTTTCTCTAAATCGAGTCCGGTCATTTCGCAATCGATCCACACTAAAGGATCTTTCAGGTTATTAGTCATACCTTTAGCCTAATCCATCCAGACTTTGATGCCAGATAGCGAAAGCTAACGGCACGGGCTAAGTAAATCTCGATAGGTTATTAACGATCGATTATAGGAGGGATGATGAGCACAGTTACTGCGAGAGATATAGAGGTGGCTGCCGGAGTACTAGCCAAGGTAGCTACGAAAACTCCGCTGCAAAAGAGCGAGCGTTTAAGCGAAGAAGTCGGGCGTCCGGTTTATCTAAAGCGCGAAGATTTGCAGATTTGCCGCTCCTTTAAAGTGCGGGGCGCCTATGTGCGCATGGCAGCTATGGATGAGGATGAGCGGGCGGCCGGGGTAGTTTGCGCTTCGGCTGGTAACCATGCCCAAGGAGTTGCCTATGCCTGTGCACATTTGGGAATACAAGGCACGATTTTCTTGCCGGCCTCCACTCCGCGGCAAAAACGCAAACGGATTGCCACTATCGGGGGCAAATGGGTAGAGCCGGTGATCGTGGCCGGGGACTTTGATGAAGCTAACCGGGTGGCGGCAGCCGCAGCTAAAGATGGGGGCAAAGTATATGTGCACCCCTACGATGACCCCTATACAATTGCTGGTCAGGGCAGTATTGCAGTGGATTTGGATTCCCAGCTGCCAGAAGATACCGATATGATTTTGATTCCGGTGGGAGGCGGCGGTTTGATCGCTGGAATGGCAACTTGGCTCAAAGCCCACCGCCCGGGTATCCGGATTGTGGGAGTGGAATCTCAAGGGGCAGCCTCAATGAAAGCGGCTCTTGAAGCCGGAAATCCGGTTTCCCTAGATCGGGTAGATTCTTTCGTAGATGGCACCGCCGTGGGTAGAGCCGGAGATTTGACCTACCAGGTAGTGCGGGATTTAGTCGATGACATTGTGGTGGTGCCTGAGGGCGCGGTTTGTACCGAGATGCTCGACCTCTACCATTCCGAGGGCGTTATTGCCGAACCTGCCGGAGCCTTAGCGTCAGCAGCGGCACGCAACTTCTTGCCCCAAATCCCCAATGGCTCGGTGGTTTGCCTGGTCTCTGGCGGTAATAATGACCTGTCGCGATATGCGGAAGTAACCGAGCGTTCCGGGCGTTACGAAGGTCTACGCCACTATTTCCTGGTGACTTTCAACCAGGAACCGGGGGCTTTGCGCTCATTCCTAAATGACGTGCTCAGTGACGGTGAGGACATCATTTATTTCCAGTACACCAAGAAGAACAATCGGGATACCGGTCCGGCGCTGGTCGGGATTGAACTTCCAGATCCCAGTGATATTAAGGGGCTGCGCCGACGCATGGCGGCCTCTCCTTTGCAGGTGCAAGAGATCGATCCTTCCTCCCAGATCTTCAAGATTTTGGTGTAGGAGGAAACTAGCATGAGGTAGCTGCCGCTAACTAAGCGCGACTGCGAGCGACTTAGACCAATACTTAGGGGGCTAGGCTGCCATTTTACCTGGCGACCTAGCCCCCTAAGCTATGGCGCTAGTGCTGCTCGCGGTTACTTCGCGGTCTTGACACCCTCATCTTGAGCCGAGACTGCCCGCGAAATCGCGTCATTCAGAGACTTTTGGGCTTCGCCGTACTTCGTCCAGTCCCCAGCTTTCATGGCGCTATCTGCTTCCGCCATCGCCTTCTTGGCATCTTGCAACGCCGTGTTCAGCTTCTCTTGCGCACTGGGAGCTTTAGCAGTTGCTTCTCCCGCTTTACCTTTCGCTGCCGGAGCTTTCTTATTACCGTCATTGGAGGCAGTAACCGCTCCAGAATCTCCCCCGAATACCTGATCTAGGGCTTCTTTCAAGGTAGGCGCGAACCCGACTTTGTCACCGAAGCCAACCAATACGCTTCTTAGCTGCGGATACTGGGTGGTACCGGTGGATTGCACATAGACCGGCTGCACATAGAGCAGACCGCCCCCTACTGGCAAAGTCAGCAGGTTGCCGCGGATAACTCTAGAACCTTGCTGATCCTGCAAGTTCAGTTCCCGGTTAACTTCCGGATCGGAGTTGAAGGTGTTTTGTACCTGCCCGGGGCCGGGAACGGTAGTGTCGGAAGGCAAAGCCAAAAGCCGCATCTTGCCGTAGCCTTCGCGCACCTTGCCTTTCTCGTTGCCGGTTTCAGAATCGACAGCAAGGAAGCCCGCCATGGCGGCGCGCCGGCCTTCACCACCCGGGATAAACACGGAAGTCAGGGAGAACTCGGCACTCCCCTGATCGGTGTTTTTACCGGTGGGCATCTTCATCGTTAGGTAATAGGGCGGCTGCAGTTTGCCAGAGCCCTCCAGCTCACGAGAAGTTGCCGTGGGGTCTTCAGATAGTTTCCACTGGTCACCACCGGTGTAGAACTCTGAAGGATTGGTGACGTGATAGTTAGCTAGCAAAGAGCGCTGGGCTTTGAAGTAATCCTCCGGGTAACGCAAGTGACTCATCAAATCCCCGCTAATCTCCGATAGCGGCTTAATCTGACCGGGATAAATCTTTTGCCACGCTTTCAGGATCGGATCTTCTTTATCCCACTGATATAGCTGTACCGAACCGTCATAGGCATCCACCACAGCCTTTACCGAGTTACGCATGTAATTCACGTTATTTTGCACCGCGAACTGGGCAGTTCTCGCAGTCGCCGTATCGGCGGTGGCATCCGTGAGGTTAATATGCTGAGAATACGGATAAGAATCAGTGGTGGTGTAGGCATCCACAATCCACACCAGCCGTTTCTTCTCGCCTTTCTTGCCATCCATATTCACGATCGCAGGATATGCCCGAGAATCCAAAGTGAGGTAGGGGGCAACTTTGGCCACCCGCGTAGCCGGATCCCGGTCATAAAGAATCTGCGATTCGCTGTTGATCTGGTCAGAGAAGAACAGATCTGTTGAGCGGAATTTCAATGCATAGAGCACCTTATTTAGGAAGTTTCCAACCTGAGGCCCGCCGTCACCATCGAAAGTGGTGTAAACCTGTTTATTATTCTTTGCGTCTTGGTAATCCAACTCTTTAGGATCCGCCCCCTTAGGCGCGCCTACAATTGAGTATTCGGGAGAGGCTTGCGAGAAGTAGATCCGTTTCTCGTAATCACCGATATCCCCTGACTCTTTATCGGAGAGCGAGGATTCCCAATAGGAAGGCAACCCTTCGGAGGTCACCTGGTTACCGTAGGCGGCTACTACCCCGAAACCGTGAGTGTAAACCGTGTGGTCATTTACCCAGTTGCGTTGAGACTGCGCCAACCCGTTCAAGTTAATATCGCGTACCGCAATCACGGTGTCACGCTTTTCCATTTTTCCGTCTTTATCCGGGAAGTTGTAACGGTCAACCGCAAACTGATCTGGGAAAGAGTAGTAAGGGCGCGACTGTTTCATCTGCCGTACCGCCGGGGAAATAATTTCCGGATCTAAAAGCCGGATCTGCTGAGTAGAGTCAGCATCCTGACGCAGCTGGTTAGCGCTGGTTTCATTGGTGACCTGGTCGTAGGAAATCAAATCCAGATCCTTCATCCCGAAGGCATCCAAAGTGGCTTTGATATTACGGTCGATATATTGGCTTTCCAGCTCCCGCTCGTTGGGGCGAACCCGGAACTGTTGGATAATAAACGGATATCCCGCCCCAATCACCAGGGCAGATACCACGGTTACTGCAATGCCCGCGGCCGGCAGATACCAGCCACCCCTGAAGGCGGCGAACACAAACAGTGCCGCCACAATCAAAGCGATAACTGCCAAAATCGTACGTGCCGGAATAATCGCATGCACATCGGTATACATAGCTCCATCGGTCGGCGAGTTTTGCCCATAAACCATAGTCCAGCGGTCGATGACATAAGTTATCCCCACCATCACCGAAGAGATCGCCAGCAAAACACCCATATGAATACGGGCACCGCGAGTAGCTTTAGCTTTGGGAGTTACCGTCATTGCCCCCAATAGGTAGTAACAAATCAGACAGGCAACTAGCGAAACACCTAGCAGAGTCAGCAAAAAGGTGACCGCCATATCGATCAACGGTAAACGGAACACAAAGAAAGAAATATCAAAACCGAATTGCGGATCTTTCTTCCCGAAAGAACCGCCGGTGAACGCCACCAGCACTTGCCGCCAACTAGCAGCCATCCCGGTTGCCAGGAATAGGGCAATCAAGGCCGGAATTCCTAAGAAAATACCGCGGTGATGGCGGGTAATAGTGGAACGATATGATCGAATAGATGAAGCGATGGTTCCCATTTCCGGACGGTTACGGTAGGCAACATGCAAGTTGACTGCCAAAATTGCCCATGCAATCAGGAAAGCCACTATAAACATTCCTCCAGCGGCAATCCACTGGGTAAGCAGTACCCGCAAATATCCAGTTTGGCGGAACCACAAAACCTCGGTCCACACGGCCGAAGCCACCAGCAGTAACACCACTAGCGCTACGATTACGCCAATAGCGATACCAAGAGGCCCCGGTTTTTTGAACTTTATTTTCGGTAATGGCCTATTTCCATTGCCACCGGCTCTTCCAGAGCCGCCGCGACCGTTTCCGCCGTCTTTACCGGCTCCAAATCCACCGGGAAAGCCGGGAAAGCCACCGCCTTTGCCGCCACTGAAGCCAAGATTTCCAAATAAATCGTTACTCACGAGCCCCTCCGGGTTCTGCTCAACATTTTCCTTAACGCATTCTTTCACGTTTGCGGTTATTACTCACCCCAGGAAAGTGGACTAGCCGCTACCTTGGCTAAGATGGCAACATAGCAACATGGACACTTCATCGGATCTATCTTCCGCGCAACTATCCCTGCGCTTAGCGGTTTCCTCCCTAGAAAAAGATGTAGCTCAGCTGGGATGGGATCAATCTCCGAGCCTCTTTGCCCTGGTACCCACCAAGGATATTTTTCCGCAACTAGAGGCGGAAATGGATGGGGCTCAGGCTAAGCAACTACGAGCCGCCCTATCTGAAAATCCGCAGCATTTAACCGCGGTTCTTCAAGACCACCTTCCTGCAGATCTAATGGATACTCTCGGGCATCTAGTTTTTGGCGAGGACGTGGCGGGAGTGGCTGTCGCGATGGAACGTTTTTTGGTTTCCCCCCAAGCCGATGCCGAAGCGCCTCAAGACCCGAAGGAGCGGGAGAAGTTCTTACTAGCGCATCCTAGCCGCCAAGATGTGCGGATCGTAGCCGCCGCTACCCGCGATGGAAATACCTGGTGCGCTTCTAGGGCACGCAGCGAAGACAGTGACGACATGGTGGCACAAGGCGATAACATCGTTCCGGAACTGCTGGAAGTATTAAAAGCGATGTTAGTTAGTGATGCCGAACTAGCGCAGCTAGTTAGCCAGCCGGGCAGCGCGGCAGATTCTTAAAATTATTGGCTGCGATTTGCTCGCTAACCTCCCGTGCCTGCTGTAGATCTTGTACCGGTACCGCCCGGATTCCTGCTATCGGTTTTACCTGATCGCAATTGGCTTGCGGCAACAAAAACCAGTGAGCACCGTCCTCTTTAGCGCCTGCCATTTTTTGGGGAATTCCCGAAATTGCCAGCACCTGTCCCCCATAGGCAATCGCGCCGGTACCAGAAATCTCTTTGCCGCCGGTCAAAGACTTAGCGGTCATCCGGTCAATTATTCCCAGCGCAAACATAGTTCCCGCTGAGGGACCTCCCACTTCCTGGAGAGCGATTTTAATATCTACCGGCAGTTTTGCTTGGGGATCTAGATAGATACCTAGTTGGGAACCATTGCGACCATCGGTAGGTTTGCGGGTTTTCCCACTAATCGAGAGATTCTTCCCCGCACGCTGAACCTTGAACTCGAGGGTAGTTCCCGGCGCTGCGTCCTCCAAAATATCGAAAAGCATACTCGCTTGATTCAATGCCTGAGTCTTCCCGCGAAAGGTAACCTCCTGCAAAATATCGTTCTCTTTAAGTTTACCCTGAAAATCGGAGTCCTCCCCCACTCCGGTAACTTTAAACTTGGCTGGAACTTGGTAGCCTAACTCGCTAAGCGCCGCTACTTTTGCGCTCAGTTGGGAATCTTCCATTTGTGCCTGAGAAACCTGCTGTACTTGTTTGGCAGTTGCCCCCGCGGGATAAACCGCAGATTCGGGTAACACTTCGCTGTCTGATCGCATTTTCGCCAGCAGGACTTCCGCATAGGTAACGTGGGTTCCTGGCCCTCCGCGCAGGGAAACGGTTACCATCCGTAACTGTCCTTTGGTGGGATAGGTTTTAGCGCCTGCAACTTTAATGATTTGCCCGTGGCCAGACTGAGTGCCAAGAACGTTGAAAGTTGGGCCGGGAGATTCAATTACGTAGGGCGCGCGAACGACAACGCCAAGAATCAAGAATCCGATAACCGACAGCGCCATCATGGCTTTTCCAATGCGTCCTTGCCGGCGCGACTTATCAGAGCGTTTACTCTTCACTCTTCCTCCTTCCCGAAGTTTAAAATCGGCTTTGCCCAAGGCGAAACTCTCTCGCGTGCCTAGTCCCCAACTCACAATACCGATAATCTTAAGAACGTAGTCTATTTTAGGGGGTGGGCAGCACTTGAGCGAAGCTAATGGCCAGGAGCAGAGACCAGAATGGTTCCAAATCCTCAAGAAAATGCTGGGAGAAGAAGCCGCTGAGGACGCTTTCCAGCAGCTTCAAGCAAATGGAATCGACCCCGAAAAGCTCGCCGGCACCGCGATGCCCTTTCCTTTCCCCGGCGGATCCAGCTTCGGGGCAAGCCAGCTGAAACATTTCTTTGCCCCTCGCAAAGAAGCCGTGAATTGGGATGCGGCGGTGGAAGTAGCAGCTTCCCGTCTCCCCAGTTTTACTCCCACTAGCGCAGCTCAGGCGCAGAAGGTACGCGAACAGCTGTCGGTTGCAGACTTATGGCTAGACACGGCCACTACCTTGAGCCCGACCGCTAGTGAACGGGTAGCGTGGACGCCTCGAGAATGGATTCAAGCCACTGTCCCCGCTTGGCAGCGCCTGACCGAACCGGTGATTGCCAATGTGGTACGCGCCTTTACCGAGGCCATTGCGGAACAATTTGAGCGGCAAGGAATCGACCCAGAAGAGATGAAAGCTTCGGCAGCGATTCCGGGGATCGGACAAATTATCGGTCCTATGGATCCCGATTCACTGCTAAAGAACCTGGCAGCCGGGTTATTTGCAGTCCAGATTGGACAAGCCATGGGACAGATAGCGCAAGTTGCTTTTGGCTCTACCGATATCGGCATTCCCTTGGCGAAGGAAAAAATCATGGGACTGGTGCCGGTAAATATCACGAGTTTTGCCCAGGATTTAGAGATTACCGAGGAAGAGGTCGGCCAATATCTGGCGGTACGCGAGGCCGCCCATGCGCGCCTTTTCCATTCTGTTCCCTGGCTACGCCACAAGTTGTCGCGGCTGCTTGCCCGGTATGCGCAAGAAATTCGGATCGATCCGGAAGCTATCGACCGGTCAGTGCGGGATTTACAAGATCGCCTGCAAGAACAAATGGGAGAGCAAGAAGGCTTAATCGGCCTCCCATTGGGGAACTTTGATCCCGCCAATTTGGGGCTGGGTCTGTCGGTAGATATTTTTGCATCTGAAGAAACCGCAACCCAGCGGCAAGCTATGGAGGATTTGCAGACCGTCTTGGCACTGATTGAAGGGTGGGTTGACGAGGTCTCCACGCGAGCCTGTATGCCTAACCTTGCCCACGTCATCCAGTTACGGGAATTGCTGCGCAGGCGGCGTGCAACTACCTCCCCGATCGAGAAAGTCTTAAAACCGCTTATCGGAATGGAGCTGAGACCTAAGTACTCCCGGCAAGCGGCCTCACTGTGGTCACGGTTGCTAAATGAACAAGGAATGCGCCAGCGCGATCAAGTTTGGTCCCATCCAGATATGATTCCAACTCTGCCAGATCTAACCGATCCCGAGAGCTTCATGAGCCAAAGCGGGGAGGAACCAGAAAAAGACCAGGTAGATCAAGATTTAGATTCTTTACTTTCTGGTACGTTGGGATGGGCACAAGGGCTAACCCCCGAGGTGGATTCCCAGGGCGATCAACTGGTAGGCGGCAATCACGCCTCAGAAAACGAATCAAAGGGATCCGCTGGGGATCAAAATGATGAGGATTCTGGCCGCACAGATAGGGATGATGAAAACGATTCCCCATCGGCAGGCACAGCTAAATAGAGTTTAATAATAAAATATCCACAGTTTTTAACCCACTCTAGCGTCGCCCTTTTTCCTTCTGGAATGCTGGAAGCATGAGATTGATTAACGGCTCGGTAATGCTGCTTCGTTCCGGCGGTCAGGCACAATTTGGCACTGGAGGACGTAATAGCTTCTTAGTTAAGGGACTCAGCCCGGTGCATATCGCCATTCTCAAGTGGCTTTTTGAGAAACAAAGTTGGTACAACTCCCATTTAGACCGCCGCTTTCCAGAAAACAAGCAGGAAATCAAGGACATTCTACAAATACTTAAAGATGGAGGTCTCGTTGCCAAGCATCAGGTGCCAGATGGTGATTGTGCTTGCGCCTTCCACCTCTACGGCTCAGATAGCACGATCAAGAGCCGCAAGCAGGCATTAGTGGGAGTCAGCGGCCTGGGACCTTTAGGAATTACCCTGACTCGAAAACTGGTAGCTTGCGGGATTCATTCGCTGATTCTTCGCGATCAAAGCAAGGTAAAAACCCGTGATCTTTGCGTTTATAAAGATGACTATTTAGGAGCTATGCGTCAAGATGTGGCTCCCTTAGTCTTGGGAGTTAACAAGCAGCTGCCTAATAAAGCGGTAACCATTGAAGTTGCCATCAGTTCCTACCTTACTAATCCCGCCTGGGCGAAGGCCTGCATTAACAGAGGAGTCCCCCACTTGCCGATTATCAAACGGGAAACCGAGATTGAAGTTGGCCCTTTGTTTATTCCCGGGACTACCTGTTGCCTACAATGTCAGCATTTGGCCAAACGAGATATCGATCCGGAGTGGCCGCGGATAGCTGCCCAATTAGCCTGCGCTGGCCCGGTAATGGCCGACACTGCTCTATCCGAATATGCCAGCGCTTTTGCGGTGCGAGAAATCTTGAACTATCTATCTGGGCTGCCGCTATCTCTAACCGGAGCATCTTGGATTTTCAATCTCGCCGATCCTCTGCCTCAGGTTAGACAATGGCAACCCCACCCCCAGTGCGGTTGCGTGCGGGACTAGTCAGACAGATTTTGCAGCTGCTGGTGAGCAACCTGGTCGGGATTCGTCCCTCGTAAAATTCTTAAAACGGCCGCCCCGAACTGTTCTAATTTGACCGGACCGATCCCTCTAAGCAGTGACAACTGTTTTAGGGTTTGCGGCTTGGCAATGGCAATATCACGCAAAGTGGTATCCGAAAACACGGTATAAGCCGGTTTCCCCTGTCCTTGCGAGACTAGTAATCTCCACTGGCGCAAACGTTCAAAGCGTTCTTGCTCTTCCTGACTGGCCTCATTTAAGAATCGCTTAGTATCTTTGCGCGTGCTGGGGGTACGCACGGTTTTCATCGCGGTTTCTTCCCGCGGCCACACTGGAGAGAAAAACCGGGAACAGGCGCGGGTAGCCTTACGGTCTAGAGAACGTTTTTCCGCGTAACTAACATATAGTTCATCGCGCGCCCTAGTTACCGCTACATAGGACAGGCGGCGTTCTTCTGCCAGTTCTTTTCCTGATTTCGCTTGGGTGATCGGCAGCAGCCCCTCGCTGGCTCCCGCCAGGAAAACAGTTTTCCACTCTAGGCCTTTGGCGGAATGAATAGACGCCAAGGTGACTCCCCCGCCAGAAGGGTCAAGCTGCGCCTGGGCAAGTTCCTGCCATTCCTGTACCAGGGAGGCCAGCGATAATCCCGCTGCCTCTTTGAGCTGCGCCTGCGCGACCAGAGTATTTAACGCCTCCCAACGATCAAGGATTGCCCCCTGAGCCTCAGGAGCCTGCTGCGTCCACCCGAGAGGTCGAGCTAATTCCGCCACGATTTCTCCGAGGTTGCCTTGCGCCCCGCGGCGGGCAATCACACTTGCCTGTTTTAGGAGGGCGGAAACTTCGGGGCGTTTAAAGAATCCTTCTGCGCCGCGCACACAATATTTCACATCTCTATGCGCCAAAGCTGCTTCAAACATGCTGGATTGGGCATTGGTACGAAACAGAACCGCAATATCGCTAGCAGGAATGCCCGCTTCGATTCGTTCCTTAATCATTTTTGCAATGGCTGCCGCCTCTGCCTCATCATCTGGATAGCGACCGAAGTGTACCGCACTACCAGAATCGCGCATCGAGATGAGCTTTACTGCCTGTTTTTTGGTTTGCTTATCTCGATTAACCAGTCCGTTCGCCAAGGATACAATCTGCGGAGTCGAGCGGTAATCTCGAGAAAGCGTAACCGTATGGGCACCGGGATATTCCTGGGCAAAGTTCACTAAATATTCCGGAGTGGCACCGGCAAAAGAATAAATGGTTTGGGCAGCATCCCCCACTACACAAAGATCACGGTTCGACTCTCCCAGCCACAGCTCTAACAGGTGTTTTTGCAGGGGTGAAATGTCCTGATACTCATCGACCACGAAGAAGCGATATTGGGAGCGGATCTGCTGGGCAATATCAGGGCGTTCCTCAATCATTCCACTGGTCAAAGCCAGTACGTCTTCAAAATCTATAACGGATCGCTCTCTTTTGGCCTCACTATATCCGCGCAAAATATCAGCCATATCGTAAGTGGAAATCCCCGCCGGTGGCTGCGTCCCGGTACTTTTTATCCATTTTCCATATTCTTCAGGACTGACCATACTCACCGCGGCCATTTCGATCGCTGCGCAATAATCACGCACTGCCGCCCGCTCTTTAGGGAGCCCCAGCCGGGCAGCTACCGCGCCTACCAGTGAAGATTTATTCTCTATTAGTTTTGGTAACTGCCCACCGATGGCAGTGGGCCAAAAATACCTGAGCTGGCGCAAAGCCGCCGAGTGGAAAGTGCGCGCTTGCACGCCCTGCACTCCTAGTAGCCGCAAACGTGCCCCCATTTCTGCGGCTGCCCGCACCGTGAAAGTCACGGCTAAAACCGAATAGGGGTTATAGACCCCGGTTCGCACCCCATAGGCGATACGATAGGTAATCGCTCGAGTTTTACCGGTGCCCGCACCCGCCCTAATACATACTGGGCCGCGCAAAGCCCGGGCAGCTTTTGCCTGATCAGGGTCTAAATGTTTTAAGAGTTCTTCTGCCTGCTCCACGTCAATCAGCTTATAGGTAGTTGTCTTGGGGACGAACAATTGGTGAGCCCAACCAGTTTTCAATCAAGTTGGAGGCGATTGTGGACGGCCCGGGAGGACTGATTTGCCTACTGGCCACTAACTCCATGAATTCTGCGCGAGTTACCCACAACGCGCGATCGATCTCGGTTTCATCCAAAATAAAATAGGGGATGCGTGAGCGAGCAGAAAACCCCAACATCAACGAACGCGGGTAAGGCCACGGTTGAGAGGTTAGATAGCGAACTTCATCGACTTCCAGTCCCACTTCTTCCCCAACTTCCCGGTGAACTGCGCCCTCTAAAGATTCCCCGGCTTCTACATAGCCGGCAATAACCGAATAGAAGTTAGCCTCCCATGCCGAGTTGTGTGCCAGCAGCAACCGGTCGGCCTCATCATTTATGGCAACGATTACGGAAGGGTCTTGACGGGGATAAATAATTTCACCGCACCGGGGACAGTGAAGTTCCCAACCGGCGGCCGCGATTTCAAGCCGGGTGGCGCAACGCGAGCAATAGTTGGTATCTAAGTGCCACAGTCCCAGACAAGTCGCGTGGGTAGCAATGGCAGCATCTTGACCGTTTAAAAAGGCTCCCACTTGGCGCAAGGGAATTAGTCGTAGAGATGTTTCCGTGTGTTCAGCAAGTCCTGCCAGTTCATGGTCATTAATAAACAGGGCAACTCGGCTGGTGGCACCGCTTCTGCCCAGGTACCAAGCTTTGCCTGTTTGGTAACGTTCGTCCCAGGACTGTATTTGTCCTAAAAACTGCCGCTCACCGCTAGAAAGACGGTAGAGGCTTCCCGTCCCGAAAGGAGCGGAAACGTGGAAGCGGGAGGCCACTATTTCCGGGCCTACACTGACTCCGTCGCTTAGCGGCAAGAGAACCCGACGCCGATCGGAGACCGCAAAAACTTCCGTCGCGCCCTCTCGCAGTAGGCTGGGTACATGCACGAACTGACGACAACCCGTATCCAGATCGATGCGATAACGCGAAAGAGCAGGACTATTCATAACCACTAACCTATCCGTTTTACAGGCCTGCGGCATCTGGAGGATGCGGAAATAGCGCTTCAAAGTTTCCGGCAGTTTATTACGGCGCACCTAAAATAAGCACCTCCGAGAAGGCTGCTAATTGCTTCTGTCCATCGAAAACATTGCCCGGAAAGTTGAAACTTGCCGCATTTTCCTCCCCTGGCATCTAAGCCATGCGCAAAAATATAGCGGAGGTGCCGCACCTGAGTACAAATGCCGACAAAAACCGCAGTCATCTATAATCGGAAACGTGAGTATAGAAAAGTTTGTACGCGCCGATGGACGCGCTTTTGACCAGATGCGACCGCTAACAATTACCCGTGGCTGGGCAAAACAGGCCGAAGGCTCCGTGCTAATTGACTGCGGAAATACCCGCGTCCTCTGCAATGCTTCCCTGACCCAAGGGGTGCCGCGATGGCGGCAAGACTCTGGCCTGGGATGGGTGACTGCTGAGTATGCGATGCTGCCGCGCGCTACTTCTACCCGGTCAGGACGCGAATCGGTACGGGGAAAAATTGGAGGCCGCACCCATGAGATTTCTCGTTTAATTGGCCGTTCTCTGCGTGCCATAGTAGATATGAGCGCCCTAGGGGAAAACACAATTGTGCTGGACTGTGACGTGTTATCGGCTGATGGTGGCACTCGCACTACTTCGATTACCGGCGCTTATGTGGCTTTGGTGGATGCCATCAAAGTGGGTCAAGAAAAAGGATGGATCCGTCCCGGCAAGGTGCTATCCGATTCGCTATGCGCGGTGTCGGTTGGTTTTATCGAGGGAAATGCACTGCTCGATCTCCCCTATGAAGAGGATTCGCGCGCGGACGTAGATATGAATATCGTGGCGACTGGCTCGGGAAAGTTCGTCGAGATCCAAGGAACTGCCGAGGGCGAAGCTTTCGATCGTTCTCAGTTTAATCAGCTTTTGGACCTGGCTGATAAAGGAATCCATGAGATTTCCCGCATCCAAACAGAGGCGCTATCGTGAAAATACCTCCCGGCGCGCGGCTGATCCTCGCCACCCATAATCCCCATAAGGTGCGCGAACTTGCCGAGATTCTTTGCCCGTTAATCCCCGGTTTTTCTCCGGAAATGATTGTGGGAGCCGAGGGGCTGGGGATCGAAGAACCGGTAGAGGACGGGGTAAGTTTCACTGAAAACGCACTGATAAAAGCCCGCCTAGTGGCGCAGCGAACCGGCTTGCCGACAGTTGCGGATGACTCGGGACTATGCGTAGATATTTTAGGGGGTGCTCCCGGAATATTCTCGGCACGCTGGTGCGGGCATCATGGGGATGACCAAGCGAACCTAGAGTTACTGCTCAACCAACTGGCGGACGTGCCTGAAGCAAATCGCGGCGCCAGTTTTGTGTGTGCGGCAGTGCTAGTCTCACCGGCTGGTTTAGAGCGACATTGCCTCGGGAAAATGCCTGGAAAGTTGCTTACCGCACCGCGCGGTGAAGGCGGATTTGGCTATGACCCGATTTTTATAGCCGAAGGGCAGCAGCGCTCCAATGCCGAACTAAGTCCGAGGGAAAAGAATGCGCTGTCGCATCGGGGCAAAGCCTTCCGCGCCCTCGCCCCCACGATCGCTGCCACTATTGAGCTAGGAGGAAACGTAACCCCTGCTCAAGCACGACCCTAGCTAGATATGCCCTATAGGGGATCCTAAAGCTCGAAACGCATCCCGGAACGAGCAATTTCGAGCTCTCCGCGCCAGGTTGTTTTTGCTTCCTTTAACGGCACTTCTGGGTCTGTCCAGGGCTGAATATGGGTGAGCACCAGCTTGCTGGTTCCGGAGTTTTGAGCCACCCGGCCGGCACGATCCCCTGACATATGGATACCGCGAATCTCATCTTCCCGGGTAAAACCGCATTCAGATAGGAATAGATCCGAGTTGGTGGCGGCTTGTACCAAGGTGTCGCACTCGTCAGAATCTCCCGAATAAGTGAAAACCGCCTGACCGTTCTTACCAGGACCGGTTACCCGGAAGGAAAAAGCAGGAACCGAGTGCCAAGCCGCGAAAGGCTTTATCTGCAAGGGGCCAACATTAAATTCTCGTCCCTGCTTAATATGGTGAAATTCGAATTCTGAGCTGAAGTCGTCGCGGGGACTAAATCCATCTAGGCCACGAACTCGATCCTTTACCCCCTTGGGGGCATACACGGGAATCGGCCCTAGCTCCCCCCTAGGATGCCAACGCCGGTGCACCTGCATCGATACTATATCTGAGCAGTGATCCGCATGCAGGTGAGAGAGTACCACCGCGTCCAGTTTTGTCGGATCCGTGTAGTTCCAAATCTGCCCGAAAGAGCCGGGACCTAAATCAAAAACTACCGAATAGGTGTGGGGTAGACCGAGAGAGTCAGTTCCTTCTGCCTGTAAAAGATAGCAGGATGCCGGGGAGGCCGGGCCAGACATGGAACCGGTTACCCCCACCACTGTCAGGATCATTTGGTGATCTCCTCCTGTTTAATTCCGTTAAAATCAGCCCCCATTATTCGGGAAGCAAGGGCGATAAAACTCTCTTTAGTTTCGGTGCAGATAAAGTGGTGATCTGCTTTTTGTGCCCCAAAAGAGCGCAACATTTTTTCTTCCACCAGTTCGCCATAAACTTTTCTGGCAGCTGCTGAGGATGAAGAAATCAAGGAGACGTTCTCTCCCATGAAATAGGAGATTGGTCCTTCTAACAGCGGATAATGGGTACAACCGAGAACTAAAGTATCTACTCCTGCTTCTTTGAGCGGAGTTAGATACTCTTCAGTAACGTCAAATAGTTCCTGAGAGGCGGTGATCCCTTCCTCTGCGAATTCAACGAAACGCGGGCAGGCTTGGGTGAAAACCTCCGCCCCCATTTTTGAAAGCTTCCTCTGATACACCCCGGATTCAATGGTTGCTCGGGTGCCGATGACTCCGATCTTGCCGTTACGGGAACGGGTGACCGCGTGTTCAACTGCGGGCTGCACCACTTCGACTACTGGAATTCCCTGCTCTTCTTGGTATCGAGTCCTCGCCTGATCTAACACCGCACACGAGGCAGTATTACAGGCAATTACCAGCATTTTTACCCCAGATTCCACCAGGGAATCCATAATAGACAGGGAATAGCCCCGCACAGTTTCCAGGTCTTTTTCCCCGTATGGAGTGTGGGCAGTATCCCCCACGTAACGAATCTCTTCGCGCGGCAGCACATTCAGAACTGCACGCGCGACCGTTAGTCCCCCAACTCCGGAGTCAAAAATACCAATAGCGGCTTCATTAGTCACAAAAAATAGCCTAGCTAGGCCGCGGCCAGCAATCTATCGCCTGCAACAGTGAATCTTGCCACCCAGAGAGCCATTCATAAAAGGATGACACCAGGACTTCTTCAAATTTTTCATCCCTTGATTTCGGCGTTACCTGCGAAGATTCGAAAGAATCGTGCTGTGATCCTTCGTCGCTATCACCCAGTTTAAGTTTGCCAGATATGGCCAGACGCACATCGTTGGTTCCGCTAAGCCAATCCCACTCTTGCCCATTTTCGATCACGATCACCGGGCCGGTTTGTGATGAAAGCAAAGAGTAGAGGCGATCCAGGCGCTCAGCTTTCTGGGTACGTAACTGCGAATCGGTCAAGTCACGCATAGTTTGTGCGGTTGCTTCATCGGCGGATCCGGGCGGGAGTAACCGATCCAAAGAGGCGTTTTCAAGATGCACATTGCTGTCGGGGGTTTCTTCTTCGCCCTCCCCTAACATCGTGGTGATTTCAAAAGGCAATACCGGCGGATCGAGTAGGGTGCGCACTTCGCAAATGGCTTGCAGGAACAAGTCCCGTTCAACTGCCCCCATCGGGCATTCCCACCCTCCGGGAACGGGACGAAAGGTATTCATTGTTGATCCGGTCCGCCCAAGGTGGCGCGCAAACCATAACCGTGCAACGCCTGCACTAGAGCTTCCATTCTTTCGCGAGTGCCCGCGGCAACTTCCGTTTGTCCCTGATTAAAAATTTCTAGCCGGGTGCGCTTGGCTTTTTCCCGCGGCATTGAAAACTGGTGAGCTAATACTCTTTCTACGTATCGCGGCTGGTTAACTGGATCCCGGAAGATAGTAACCCGCCACTGCTTTAGGCGAGTTCTGTCCGAATACGGTGGAGTACCCGGGTCAGATACCAGATCATTAACCATACGTCCAGACTATTAGGAAGTCGCAGGGAATGGGGGGTTTTGAAAAATATTTTTATTTCTGCAGCCACAATGAGCTCAGAACCGCGTTTTCGCCCATAAGGCGAAAACTGGATTATTACTGGTTTGTGAGTATGCTAAAACCATGAGTTCTTCAGTGACCACTTCTTTGTTAACCGATATGTACGAACTGACCATGGTAGATGCTGCCTTGCAATCCGGAACCTGGAATCGCGGCGCTATTTTTGAGCTGTTCGGTCGGCGTCTACCTTCGGCACGTCGCTTTGGAGTGATGGCTGGCAATGCCCGCATTATTGAAGCTCTGGAACGTTTTGAGTTTTCAAGTGAAGAGATCGACTATTTGTCGCGGGAAAAAATAGTTTCCGATGATTGCCTGGATTACCTAAAATCCTACCGGTTCCAGGGAAATATTCGCGGTTATACCGAAGGGGAATGCTACTTCGAGTCCTCTCCCCTAATGCAGGTAGAGGGCACCTTTGCGGAGTGCGTTTTATTAGAGACCCTATTACTTTCGATCCTAAATCATGACTGCGCGGTAGCTAGCGCGGCCTCGCGAATGACTATCGCCGCTCATGGGCGCCCCTGCGTAGATATGGGAGCGAGGCGCACCCATGAACGCAGCGCAGTTTCAGCCGCCCGCGCCTCCTATATTGCTGGTTTCAGGGGGACTTCCTGCCTGGAAGCCGGCAAGCGCTATGGGATTCCCACCATCGGAACCGCCGCCCACTCTTTTACTTTGATTCACGACTCCGAAGAGGACGCCTTCCGCGCACAGCTGGCCAATCTGGGGCCCGGCACCACTCTCTTGGTGGATACCTATGATGTTCCGCGCGCAGTTAAACGCGGGGTTAAACTAGCGCGGGAAGCCGGCGGGGAACTGGGATGCGTCCGCCTAGACTCCGGAGACCTGGTGGCGGAAGCATTCAAGGTGAGGGCGCTACTGGACTCTTTGGATGCGCAAAGCACCCAGATCACAGTCACCAATGATCTGGATGAATATGCGATTGCCGCTCTTGGGGCGGCGCCGGTTGATTCTTATGGGGTGGGTACCAAGATGGTAACTGGCTCTGGTATCCCCACAGCCGCTTTGGTTTACAAACTGGTACAGCGGGTCAATGAAGACGGCTCCATTCACGATGTTGCCAAGCGTTCGACCTCTAAATCCACTTTGGGAGGACGCAAGTTTGCGGGGCGTGCCCGCGGTGAGGACGGATACGCCAGCACCGAATTGGTAGTGGTCGCTGATAACGCCGAGCAGGCTGAGGCCGAGTTCGCGCGTCGCAACGCCCGCCCGCTACTGGTAGACCTGGTTACTGCTGGGGAGCCTAACCGGAGTTATATGGGTAAACAGGCGCTACAGGATGCTCAGGATCATCACATAAAGGCACGTAACGAACTGCCCTATCAGGGATGGAGGCTGTCGGCTGGAGAAGCGGCTATCCCCACCGAGATTATTGATTTAACTGAGCGCCAGGACGAAGTAGAGGCTCCCACCAGCGCAGATCCGCGTGCCTAGCGGGAGCCGGGACCGCGAAATGGCCAGTCGGGTCCACCGGAGGCATCCATCTCTTTTTTGATCTCTACGCAACGCGGACAGATCGGATGGTTTCGCACCTCCCGGGTGGGAACCCAGACCTTACCGCAGAGGGCAACCACCGGCTGCCCGGTAAGTCGGGAGGTAGCCAGGCGATGCGCCGACACATAATGTGCGTAACGGTCTTTGTCCCCGGGCTCTTGCCTGGAAGTTTCCGGGCGCTGAAGTACTCCTACCCCACCCTCGGTCTGTCCGCTATCTGGATCCGATAAACCGTTACGCATTTCCATACCCTCAATCTTAACTACTCGCGGCAGAAAAATGTCGGTAGCTTTGGATTTAGGGCAGGCATAGAGGGATTATTTGCTGACTGCGAAAGATTCTTTCAGATTTTTAAGCAAAGAACGGGTAAGGCTCAGCTCCTGACGTTTTTTGAGTACTAGCTCCGGGCTATTACAGTTTCAAAGGGTTTGCACGCTTCAAGGGCTTCGTGGGCGAGGACATGGCTCAAATTGCTAGGCATATCTCAGGGCTACTTGGCGCGCTCGCAGGAGTGTGTTCCCGATGATGCGTTCAAGCAGATTCCCTAGGAACGGCTCGCGAGCTGGTATGCAGCATCACCGCACGTGGCTAAGCCGGTATTGGACTATCCCAGGTTTTGTTCCGTTTGAGGAGATGGGAAAATCTGGGACAGTTCAAATTGACTGTATTGCTCATCTGGCTCTGGTAGTCCGCCGCGGATACTGATAGCTCATATTAATACAATAGACACCCGCAGTGACGTAACTCACTAAATTCTTTTTGTCCATCAAATTGAGCATATTTTTCCGCTTTTTTAATAGAAAGTGGGTCAGAAAACCGCAGACTTGCTTAACCGAGCAACGGATCTGACTCTCAACTTCAAGGAAGAGGAACATGAGCACTTCAACCCCGGTGGCAGAGTTGCCATCCGAAAAAGTTAAAAAAGCCCGACGAACTGCCACCATCATCGCCCTCATTGCCACCCTAGGCCCATTCTTTTACGGTTTCGAAGGAATGGTACTAAACGGAGCTATCAAAGCAGTCGCTGGAGATTTCAAGCTAGGAACTATCGCCCAAGGTTTAGCTGGTTCAGCTGGGATTATCGGAGGTCTAATAGGCGCGGTATTCGCTGGAAGAATCTCCGACAGAATTGGACGCAAAAAAGCTCTACAACTAGTAGGGCCTTTTCTGCTATTTGAAGCTGTTTTCGGTGCTTTCAGTCCCCTGCTGGGAGTTCAGGGAGGATACTTTTTCTTAATCTTTTGTCGAGTGATTGGAGGAATCGGCTTCGGGGCAGCGACCACAGTAGCTCCCGGCTATGTGGCTGAGATTTCTCCCACCGAAATTCGAGGACGCTTAATCGGTTTCCGCCAATTAGCTATTATTTTGGGGCTATTCCTAGCCGCTTGGATTAATAGCGCCATTTTAGCTATTGCCGGCGAACAAGGCTCCCTCGCGGTAATGGCGTTCGGGCTAAAGGCCTGGCAGTGGATGTTTTTATGCCTGTTGATACCAGCAATTGCATTTGTTATTTTAACGGCACTAATCCCAGAATCTCCTCGCTTCTTAGTATCGGTAGGCAAAGACGAACAAGCAGCTATTACCTTGGCTAAAGTGTCAGCAGAGGCAGATCCGCAGGCAAAGATTGCCCAGATTCGCGCGTCTTTTGGACAAAGCGGAAATCGCAAGCTCACAATTAAAGAAATTATGTCCTCTAAATGGCGTCCTCTGGTTTTTGTTGCTATGGCGATTGCGGCTTTCCAACAGCTCACCGGAACAAATGGTATCTTCTTCTACTCCAACAAGCTCTTTGAAACTGTAGGGTTTAGCGAAGAAATGGCATTCCAACAAACCACTCTCCTAACTTTCTTCAAAATCGTGGGGGTACTTACCGGCATTTTCCTGGTAGACAAAGTGGGACGCAAACGAATGCTAATGATTGGCGGCACCATGATATTCGTTGCCTTAGGGTTGGTGGCTCTAGTATTCACAATCGCCCCCGCCGGCCCGGATGGGAGCGCCGATGTTGCTAGCCAACCCATCCTCGGCTGGATAGCAGTGGGTGCCCTCTGCCTTTTCCTCTTAGGATTCACTTCCTCTTGGGGCCCTATATTCTCAATATTGATGGGAGAAATGTTCCCCAACGAGATACGGGGAGGCGCAATGTCTCTAGCCAGCGGTGCAGATTTCTTAGTCAACTTCCTAGTGGTTTTCTTCTTCCCCTTCCTAGTTGCCTGGTCTCCGGCTGGCGTGTACTGGATTTTCTTTGTCTTCGGTGTGCTAGCCGTTATCTTCACCGGAAAATTTGTCCAAGAGACATCTGGAAAACAACTTGAGGAGATGGGAATCTAAAATGACTACTTCCGAAAATAGCACCGCTAAAACGCGAGTTATCCCAGATAATGTACGTAATGTACTGGTGCTAATGACCGATCAGCACCGAGTCGACACCATTGGTTGCCTAGGGAATCCCCATGCTAAAACTCCAAATATCGACCAATTAGGTGAAAACGGTTTTGCTTTCACAAACTGTTTCACCCCAACCGCGATCTGCACCCCCGCCAGAGCCTCCCTAATGACTGGAAAGCTTCCCCTAAAACACCAGGTGCTAGCCAATCCAGAATGGAATATCGCTTACAACACTGACATTCCCTTAGATAGCTGGACTTATACACAAGAACTACGAAATCACGGCTACAACGTAGGTATAGTGGGCAAATACCACTGCGGATACAATCTGCCTGACAAATTCGGAGCCGATGACGACACTTATTGGGGAGCTGAAAACCCAGTTGCGAACGAAAAATATGTCGCCTGGCTCAAAGAGAACAATCTTCCCCCGGTAAAAGCCCATGATTTGTGGCGTGGAGAGCTACCAGGGGGCAGACCAGGACATATTATCGCCGCCCGCCTCGACCAACCTGAAGAAGCAACTTTTGAGCGTTTCTTGACCGACCGGGCAATAGAGAAACTACGCGAATACGCAAAAGACTGGAAACAAAGCGGTAAACCTTTCTGCTTGGACGTCCATTATTACGGCCCCCACCTACCCTATTTCTTACCCGATAAATGGTTCGACCTGATTGACCCAGACAACGTGGAGTTACCAGAAAACTTCGGGGACACCCTATTTGGGAAGCCGCCAATTCAACAAAATTATGCAACCTACTGGTCTACCTCAAGTTTCACTAATGAACAGTGGAAGAAATTGATCGCCGTATATTGGGGATATGTGGCCATGATTGATTACGAGATTGGCAGAATAATGCAGGTCGCACGCGAACTCGGAGTACTAGATGACACCGCCCTGTTCTTTTGTGCTGATCACGGTGAATTTACCGGTTCGCACCGCATGAACGACAAAGGGCCAGCAATGTACGATGACATTTACAACGTTCCCTTTATCGCACATATTCCCGGGGTATCCAAAGTAGGACGCAGCGACAAATTTATTTCGCTGATCGACTTACCGGCTACCGTCATGGAAATAGCAGGACTTCCAGAAAACCTAGTCGAGGACGGACGTTCAATTGTGGACTTAACCCGAGGAAATGAAGTTCCGAACTGGCGCGAAAATATCGTGTGTGAGTTCCATGGGCACCATTTCCCGCTGCAACAAAGAATGCTGCGCACTAACGATTTCAAACTGGTAATGAATCATGAATCTATCAACGAGTTGTACGACCTGCGGGTAGATCCAGCAGAGATGAATAATGTCTATACCGTGCCAGTTTACGATGAAATCCGTAAAGAATTAGCCACTGAACTCTATAAACAACTACGAGAACGTGGCGACCATTCTTTTGCAAAGTGGATGGCGGCAATGACTGATTTCGATATTCCCTTGGTCAACACCGCTCGGTCCGACCTTGACGAAGTATTAACTGATTAATAGTAAATAAATACACTGGAAAGGAGCCTGGATGAGAACGCGGCTAAGCGATCCGTTTGAATTAGAAAACCGAATCGTCAAGCACCTAAGCCAAGCACCCACTTCTCGCAGGGAGCTAGCTAGAGCGTTAAAAGTATCGCGACCAACTCTAAGCCGCGCTCTCGCCAGGCTCTTTAGCACTAATAGCATTACCAGTGTTACCGGAGTAACAGAGGACGAAACACCTTTACGTCCTCGCGGCCGCCCAAGTGAGACCCTATATTTACGGGAAAAAACCGGCTACGCAATCGGTATCAACATTGCCCGTAATAACGCCACTGCGCTCATTATGGATCGCGCCGGAAATGTGCTCGATAAATCTAGTAAAGATTACTGCTCTTTTTCTGACTGGACCGAACCTCTAGCCAGTATTTGTCAGTTAATCAGTGATAACGCACATCTAAAAGACCTTGATTTAACTTCACTATCTGGAGTGGGAGTAGGTATCCCCGAGCCTATCTCCCCCCACCTAACCAATAGCGTAGAGCAAACAGTATCCAAGTTTTGGCAATGCCTGACAGTCACTAAAAACGTAGTAGAAATGTCGGGGTTAGGCGAATCGCGATCAACACAGCCTCCCCAAGGGGACAGGCAACTATACATACGTATATCCGGCGGAGTCAGCTGCTGCTTTACGGTAGATAGTGCCACCACCGGATCGCCAGTAATCGTAGGTGAACTGGGCCATCTCCCTGCCGCGGGGCAAGATTTACGCTGCTATTGTGGACGCACCGGATGCCTAGAACAGTTCACTAGCGTACCCGCCCTGTGCAGCTTAGCTAAAGTTAGCAACCTTACCGAGTTTGCTCAAAAAGCCCAGGCAGGCGACCTCGAAACGGGAGATATTCTTCAACGCGCACTAACCTATCTTGCTCAAGGAATCGAATATGCAGCCCTCTTGTATAATCCGAAAACCATTGTTCTAGGGGGAGAACTCATAGACACCTTCCCGGCTCTGTCGAAGCAAATAGCAGCAGCAGTAGCTCCCCGCCTATTTCATAATCCCAAAATAGTAACCGCCAAGCTCGCCGATAGTGACGTTGCCTTAGGGGCAGTTGCAGCGGTTTATAACGAGTTGGCTGTAAGAAGACGAGAAGAGTCAATAGGTAAAATCTATGAGTAACACCCAGACACCTTCCAACCGACAATTACCATTTGCAGTGGTCACCAAACCGACCGGAGCTGCCTGTAACCTGGACTGTAAGTATTGTTTTTTCCTTTCTAAAGAGCTGCTGTACAACGCACGGCAGCAAACAATGAGCGAAGCGACTCTCGAACTGTATATTCAGCGTTTCCTGCAAGCCCAGCCTGATGGAATCGTAACTATGCTGTGGCAAGGCGGAGAACCCACGTTACGGGGTCTAGATTTTTATAAATTAGCTCTAAAACTTTGTGACAAATACCGACGCCCTGATCAAGTAGTTAAACACGCCCTGCAAACCAATGGCACTCTAATAAACGCTGAATGGGCAAGGTTTTTGTTCGATAACGATTTCCTGGTGGGAATCTCCCTTGACGGACCAGAAGAATATCATGACACTTATCGAGTCAACCGAGCTGGTCGCCCCACCCAAAAAATGGTGTTAAAAGGCTGGGAACACCTCCAGAACTACGGAGTCAAATGCAATATTTTATGCACCATACATCACGCTAACCAAGATCATGGCCAGGAAGTTTACCGGTATTTTCGTGATTCTTTAGGGGCAGATTTTATCCAATTCATTCCCATAGTTGAAAGAGTTAATGACAAAGATTTAGCCCAGGCAGAAGCCGGTTGGAGATCAAGAAAAGACCGTAATCTATCAAACGAAAAGGTAGGGTTACTCTATAGGCAACATGGTCAGGCAGTTACTTCCCGTAGTGTAGAGCCAGAAAAATATGGAGTGTTTCTGCTGGAGGTATTCAACGAATGGATACGTCACGATGTGGGAAAAGTATTCGTCCAAGATTTTGACGCAGCTCTCGCCGCAATGTTCGGACAAATAAGCAACTGCGTACATGCTCCAATCTGTGGAAACAACTTCGCCTTGGAGTTTAACGGCGATGTTTATGCTTGTGACCATTGGGTAGAACCAGATTGGAAACTGGGAAACCTGCGCGATAAAGACTTTTTCGACCTAGCTAATACTGAACGCGCTAAAGAATTCGCTAAGAAAAAGAGTCACCTCAGCCAAAAATGCCTACACTGTCCATACCTGCGACTTTGTTATGGGGGCTGCCCAAAGGATCGCTTTATCACCACAAACAGTAAACAGCTATCACCGCTGGAAGCAGCCAAATCGGCCACTGGTGGGCGAAATCCATTTCCCTTGGAGGACTCCAGACCTTTGGATCCGCCTCAAAACTATTTATGTCCTGGTTACCACTATTTTTATCGCAATATTTTCCCTACCTTGCAGCAGATGGCTGCGCTAGTAGCTAGCGGTAAACCAGCAGCAGATATTATGGAAAGAATCATTGATTAAAGGAAGAAGACAATGAGCCTACTTTTGCCGATAATAGTTGGAATCTGCGTAGGCATTATCGTCGGTCTACTTGGGGCAGGAGGAGGAATCCTCTCGGTTCCCATACTGGTTTATCTGCTGGGACAATCTCCCCATAATGCCGCCGCTGGTTCGCTGCTAATCGTGGGCGCGACCTCCCTAATAGCCCTGATAGGCAGACGTAAAGAAGTGCACTGGAAACAAGGGGTAGTATTTGGGGCGCTTTCAATTACGGGTTCTTTTATCGGGTCGTTCCTAAACTCTCTGGTATCACCAAATCTGTTAATGTATCTGTTTTCAGGATTGCTTGTCATAGTTGCCGGATTAATGTTCCGCAAGGCAGCTAAAGAAAAAAATGCGGCCGGTGGGAATGCGACCGGAAGGAAGCAGCAAAAGAAATCTCCTAATCTGGATGGACATAACCAAGTTTGTAATCGCCCTCCCCAAGGAAATGAAAACTCCCCCAGCTCCAAGTCTCACCTACACCACTGGATTACTATTACTATCGCAGCCGTTCTGATCGGGGTTTTAACCGGATTTTTCGGGGTAGGAGGAGGATTTGCGGTAGTACCTGCCCTCACTTTGATAATGCATTTCGACATGAAAGAGGCATCTGCCACTTCCCTATTGGTGATGGTGATTGCTTCCCTGGCAGGATTAGCTGCCAGAATGGGTACCGCAATCCAGATTGATTACCTAAGCGTACTGCCATTCGCCTTCGCCTCAATGATTGGAGGTCCGATCGGCGCTAGCTTAACCCGGAAAACCAAATCCACTACTTTAACATTCCTATTCGCCTTATTACTGCTGCTAGTAGCTGTTTATACGCTGAGCGCCACGTTATTAGGGGCGTAAAATCAGTCAGGATTCCGGTTGGGTATTTTCATTTTTCGTGGCATATTTCTCTTGACTAACAAACGGTTTATGGAAATAATGGTCAGAGCATTCACACTGGGTGTTTAACAATTCAAGTTGGGTGTTTATTAATTTAATAGGGGTCGATCGGTTTCGACAGCTGGTATTGGTTGTAGAGAAGCGTGCCGAGAATGTGGAGTCATCTCGCTAACGTCCTTCACAAAACAATAAGTGCTAAACATAACCGCACTGACTTCGCTCTAGCTGCTTAAGCAGAGCCTTTAAAAGTCCGTCAGCTCCGGGGGTGCTTCTACCTCGGTTCCTGGCGTCGTTTTTCAGGAGCCACTGGCTGCAGTTTTCGTCAATGGGATTGCAGCGACACTTTACAGTGACTGAGCCTATAGAATCTCTAGTTTGCCAAGTAGATTCAGGCTGAGAAAAAGTTCAGGCAGACTGCGCACGGAGAAGAATGCAGGAGTACCAGTTGGACCGGGGTTCGATTCCCCGCGGCTCCACAACGACGACGATGAACGGTGAAGAAACTTGTTTCTTCATTAGTGAAGCGGAGGAAGTTGTGCGCAACACGAAGTGTTGCAAGCACGATGAGTCCGAACGGCGAAAAAGCTTCGAGCTTTTTCATTAGTGAGGACGACGAAATGGTGCGTAATCCCGTCAGGGATTACTAGCACAATGACGAACCCGAACGGTGCGAAAACCGTTCGGGTTTTCGTATTAGTGAGGGTGAGGAAACGGTGCGCAACACGAAGTGTTGCTAGCACTATGAATGCAGGTCACAGGTTTATCCTGGGGCCTGCATATATTTTGAGCCCGGGAATCGAACCCGTGAGGGCTTAGTGGGGTGAGGATCGGGATGAGCCGTGCATATCGCCTGGTTGCAATATCAAGGATTCAAGCCTTTCAAGTCTCAGAATAAAAACGGCCACCTCGTCTGTCCAACCATTTAAAACTGGCAGACGAGACGAGGCGACCTATACGACTTAGCTCCGCTAAATCGCTATTCACGTAGTTCATGGTCGAGCATGACGGGCAGTTGAACCACTTGTACCCCTGCCTGATCAGCGACCGAATTAATTATCTCCTGTTGCGCATTGGCTCGTCGTAGCAGGAACGGCGATGACGTTTCGGTTGCTGGGAGTGACTGGTTGATCACCCATGCCCACGGCTCAATACCTGCTCGCGACAGGTCGGCGGCGAGGGATTGTGCCTCGAGCACTGGCGTGGTTTCTGGCAGCGTCACGAGGATTGGCCGGGTCACTTCCCTATCTTGCAGGTGTTGGAGCGTGGTCGCGGAATCGTCACGTCCGGATTGGCGCATGAGTTCGCGGTGGTAGGATCCAGTGGCGTCCAGTAATAGCAGGGTGTGCCCGGTGGGGGCGGTATCGAGGACGACCCACTGGTTTTGGACCGTTGCTACGACCTCAGAAAATGCTTTGAAAACGGCCACTTCTTCCGTGCATGGGGAGCGCAGGTCTTCCTCCAACTGTGCGTACCCGTCGGCATCGAGAGAAGCGCCTTTGGTGGCGAGCACTTCTTCACGGTAGCTAGCCGTCACCGCGTCAGGATCGATTGATGACACCGTCAAATCTTTGATGCGATCTTCGAGGGAAACATCGAGGTGATTCGCGGGATCCGTGGTGGACAGATGCACTGGCTTGCCGCGCTTAGCGAGCTCCAATGCCAGCATTTGCGCCACGGTGGTTTTGCCAACCCCACCTTTGCCCATACACAAGACGAGTTTCGGTTTTCCCTCTGCTAGCTCATCCACCAGATGGGATAAACCGACGTGCAGCTCGGAATTGGACTGCGCAGGGCTCGGCTCTAGTGTGGGATCCGCGCTCGAAGTTGCGTCGCCGTCAGCCTCGCCCAGATGTAACAGGCCGTCTACCCCCATCACCGGGTTAGCGTTCAACTCGATCCATACCGTTGGAACACTATTGATCGCGCTCAGCTGCGTATTCGTGGCAAGGCCATCTAGTAGTGCCTGTTCCCGGGCATAAATAGACTCCGACAGCTGATCGGTAGCGGCGCTCACTGGCAGAATACCGTTGATCACCAACAGTGCGGGTTTAATTCCCATCTCAAGTAGTTCACCGGTGGAACGGTTAGCTTCTTGCAGGGTCGAGATTTGCGCCCTGGCCACCAGCACCAGTGAAGTTTGTGCCGGGTCAGATAGAGCTGCTACCGCCTCGTGATAGGTTTGCCGGTTCTTCTCTAACCCCGACATCGGCCCCAGACACGAGGCGTCACCCGCTCCTTTATCAATGAAACTAGACCAATCACCGGGTAAGGACAGTAACCGCAGGGTGTGTCCGGTCGGGGCGGTATCGAAAATGATGTGGTCATAGTGGCTAGTAATGTCTTCGTTGGTTAGATAGTCGACGAATCGATTAAAACTTGCGACTTCAACCGTGCAGGAACCAGACAAGGTTTCTTCGGTTGTTGCTAGCACCTCGGGTGGCAGCAGGCCGCGAACCGGCCCCAGGATAGACTCGCGATACCGCTCCGCTTCTGCCTCCGGATCAATCTCTACCGCATCAAAACCAATAGCGCCGGGCACCAGGTCGGTTAGCTCTGCTCCGCCCGATCCGATCTCACGGCCGAATACCTGCCCAATATTCGAGGCTGGATCAGTGGATACTAGCAGCACTCGCTTGCCTTCACCTGCCGCGCGGGTAGCTAAAGAGCAAGCAACCGTAGTCTTTCCGACTCCGCCTTTACCGGTGAAAAACGCAAACTTGGTGCTCAGTTCAGGAAGGGACATTAGCAGCACCCACTTCCGCCACAACAATCAGACTCAACTACGGGCAAAGTTGTCTTTCCCTCCAGGGATGCCCCCGCGAATTGTCGGAGCTGATCGGCTTTGGGATAGGAACCAGTCGCGACGATAGTGCCATCAACCACAGTAACTGGTAGGCCGTCTGTGCCAGCTACCTCCATATAGGCGCGAACCGGTTCGCAAGCCGCAAAATCAGTAGGGGCAGAAGCCAAATTATGCCGGGTTACGGTAATACCCTCTTTATCCAGGGCGGTCAGCGCCGCGTTGAAATCAACGAGAGCCTGATCTACGTCGGTTCCGCAGACTCCAGAAGAACAACACAAAGCCGGTTCATAGATATCGATTTGACGCACAGTTAACTCCTTACATTTCGATGATTGTCGAATCGACACAAACTCTATCACACGTTTCGATGGACGTCGAAACGTGTGATAGAGTTCCTATATGAACAGCCAACACGCTCCAAATTGCTGCCCCGCACCTGCAATCGCCGGCGAAGGTCAATGCCAGGAAGCGGCAAACATTTTTGCGGCACTTAGTGATGTCACGCGGCTGCAACTGGCTCTGTTCATATACCGCTGTTCACCGAACCCGGTGTGCGCATGCTCATTTCCTGAGGTTTTCAATATCAGTCGGTCAACCATTTCGCACCATCTCACCAGGCTGGTAAATGCTGGCATATTAGGCCGCGAACAGCAGGGTAAGTGGGCCTACTATTCGATCGCCCCGGATTTTGATACTCGACTCCTTGACGTTGTCGCTAAACACATGCCTCAACAACCCACAAGCCGAAAGGGAGCCACCGAAACCAGAATCCTTTTTGCCTGCAGACAAAACGCTGGTCGCTCACAAATGGCAGCTGCCATTGCGCAAAAACTAGCCAGCTCTGACGTGACCATCATGAGTGCGGGCACCGAACCGGCCGAAGAAGTACATCCCGAGGTGCGCGACGCCCTCGCCGAAATAGGATTAGAGCCGTTTGCGCAGCCAGAAAAACTTGATCCGGCGAAAGTGAAGATGGCAGATTGGGTAATCACGATGGGATGTGGCGAATCATGCCCAATTTTCCCCGGAACCCACTATGAAGACTGGGAGGTGGCTGATCCGTCGGGGAAACCCGTAGAGGTCGTACGCGAAATCCGCGACGAGATTACCAAGCGCGTAAAAGAGTTATTGACCCGAATCTCTTAACGAAATATCGCTTCACATCCCCAGCAATGCCGAAACATCATCACTCGGAAAACGACGGTGAATAGCCAAACCATTGGAATGAACCCAACACTCGGAATTTGCACCCACCCAGCCTGGTTTTGACCCCGACCAGAGCCTGGTATCAAAATGAACATCTAAGTAACTATGAGAAGTCCGAACGATGAAAAAGCCTTCGGGCTTTTTCATTAGTAAGGACGACGAAATGGTGCTTAATCCCGTCAGGGATTAAGCACCATTAGGACGCTCCTTTTGATACAAATGAGCGTTCTATTTTTATATTGCTGGCCGCAGGGTTTTGGATTGTCAGGGCTGATTTGCAGGTTTTACTCGTGAAGCTCGCTTGGCTCTGCTGAGGTCGCCGAGGTGATGTGCCTGAGGCCTACCCTTCGGTAAAAACTGCCCCCACGCTCTCGTTACGGCTCGTATATTTGGACGCTATCTTGCTGGGCGGATACTTTCTTATACCCTTGCCTCAGCGATAACTCCTTTGCACGCTTATGGTGCAGCTTGTATATGCGGGGCGCTTCCCGGCCAAAAAGATAAAACTAAACCGTGTGATTTCTCTTTTAACTAGCCGTTCCTTTGAGTTTAAGGTCTTGCCAGCATGTACAGCACCATTTTTGATGGCTTGATGGCTTTAACAGCATGCGGCAATCGGGTAGTGAAATGTACTAACCCACCAGGTAGTAGGGTTACGGTTTTACCGTCGGCAGTGATTTCAAGCTCACCTTCCAGGGTTTCTACAAGCACCGGCATCGCAGCCGTGTGCTCGGAAAGCTCCTCGCCGGCATCGAAGGAAAATAGCACGACGTTGACGCCCTCAGCGCGCAGCAAAGTTTTTGAGACAGTTGAGCCTGACGCGTATTCGATTTCATTAGCTAGATTGTTAATAAAGCCTAGGGCTGGGGATGCTGGAGTTTCAGCGCTCATAACGGTTACCTTTCAGGTGATTAAGGAGATAAATTACTTGGATGGCTTCTTAGCTACTATAGCGATTCCGTTCAGGTGGTCGCGGTATTTATTAAAAGTGGATCGCATCTGAAGGACCCGGGCTCGTAGGTCTTTATCCCGGATCAGGTTACGGATAATCCGGGCAACCCCCAATATGCCTTCATCAGTCAGGTTACGCCTGGGCGATAGTAATGCCATCGGCGCAAAACCTATCCATTCCACCTCAAAACCTGCATTCGTGAGTACCGCACGCCATTCACTCTCGGTCAGCGGGCGCGCGTTAACTCGAATCGTCCGGGCTAATTGCTTGCGTAACCCATCAGCCAACTCTGGGTCAATATTATTTGGGGTGAGCCCTAGCTCGTGGATGGCGTAATAACCGCCGGGTTTGAGCAGACGAAGTGCCTCTAATTAACTAAACCTGTAGACGTCGGGTCAGAAAGACTATCCGGGTAGATATACAACTAACTACATAACCGATCCCTAGTTTAACCACATAGCCTAGGAAGCTTGAGGGGAAGACCCTAAAAGAATCTTCCCCTCAAGCTCTAGGCTATGTTTGGCTAGAAAGCCGGTTGACTACCATCAATTCTGCCTACGGCGGCGCGCTAAAACGAGCCCCATCCCAGCGGGAATTAGAACAGCAGAAGCTAGGCCAAGAGCCCCCATGCTCGTACCAGTTTTTGGCAGGTTTTTACCGGTCTTCGGCTGGGTCTTAGTATTATTTTCGCGCTGATCCTGGTAGACCTTGACGGCAATTGTATCAACGGTATTTCCTTGAGCATCCTTCACTGTCACAGTGATAGTGTCGCCTGCCTTCGCTTTCGGATCAGCCGTCACTGTGATTGAACCATCCTTATTCAACTCTGCCTTTCCAGGGCCATCGGTGCTCACCATTGTTCCCTTCTGAACCGGACCGCCGGTATTCGGGATATTCACGTCGTTTCCAGGAGTGACCTTAGAATCATTCCACGCGGGAGCTGGGAGCGGCTTATACGTAGCTTTAAGAGCCACCGCGCTGGCCGGCATGGAGAATGTAGTCTGCTCAGCACTCTCGTCAAGGCCAGCGGGCAGAGAGGTGTTATCTGTGGCCACCCACTTGTCGAATGTCTGACCCGCGGGAGCAGTATCGGCCTTAACAGTCACATCCGCGTCAGCAGCGATAGCTGTCTTGTCGTCCGTGAATGCTTTGTTGATCGCAAACTTTCCATGCGAGGCCACACCGTTGGTGACCGTAATCGGGAATACCTGGCCGACAGCAATCGGCATGGACTCAGTTGGAACGATTGTATTTTTAGAACTCGAATCCTCGTTTAAGAACTGCCCAAGTTTTAGATACGATCCAGGGTTTTCTTCATCAGGTAAAGGATTCTGGTAACGCAGATTAACTGGAGAGATACTACCAATTAGAACATTTTCATTAGTCGAACGGGGCAAGCATCCAGGAACTCCGCCTTCCGTAAAATTCACAGGAGCCTTACCCGAGTAGTCACAGTGGACTGGATACGCTTTACGGTCAACCCATGACCATTCGTTCATGGAATATGAATTGCCAGTCGTGGCGAGAGTCACCGGCTTGGTCGTATCAAACAATACGCGACTCTCACTGCCTTTAACGTTCCCTGCTAAAAGCGCTTTGTAGGCCGTCTTATCCTTACAGGTGGAATTAATCGTCTGGGTTAGACTCGCGTTCCCGAGAATCTGAACATCATTCGTATGGCGCAGGAACTCGCCAGGAATCTTGTGATCTTTGGAAGCAGCAGCGCACGCACTTTCTGTGGTAGACATTTTCATATTCACGGAACCAGACTTGAACACCAGCGGCGAGTTCTTTGCCTGGGCACTGTAGAAATGAATGACATTTGTAACAGAAGTAGCATTTGTTGCGCGAGTTTCCAGCGTCAACGAAGCATCGTCATCACCAACAAGCTCAAGTCCACCCGCGTCATGTTCGCCGCTATTTTTTAACATGAACACCGCGGATTCCGCAGTAACGCCACTACCAAAATTGGTTGCGAGGTGGTTAGTCCCTTCAAATTTGACGGTTACTTTCTTTTTGGTTTCAAAGAGTACGACTCGCGTGCGTGCGTTCTGATCTTTGGGATTGCTGGCTAACTTATCGTCTTGGGAAGCTACAACTTTCGAATTATCGTAATTACGCAGTGTCAGAGTTGCTGTAGCCGGGTCCCAGCCCCACCCGTTCTGACCGTCAGGAAGGACAACTGCCTTCGTCTGTTCAGTGAACGGAAAATTGAACGTATCAACCTTATTTCCCTTATAACTTACAATGGGAGAATCGGGACCGTTGGGGACCTCGTTACCTGCCGCTGGTGGATCAGCAGCTAACGCAACCCCTCCGGGCAATACAAGCGCAAATACAGCGCAAACTGCTGCCACATTTGAAGCAGCCAACCTTAGACCTTTCATGGTAAAGCACCTTCTTAGTATTGGAATTGGGGATATACTACGGGTCGGAGTTTATCAGAATTATTCTCGTTTTAACCCAAAATATTAACTCCGCACCCAAATATCGCGTTGTATCGAGATGAGAGTGAAAGTAACTATCAGAAGTCCGAAAGGTGAAAAAGCCCGAAGGCTTTTTCATTAGTAAGGACGACGAAATAGTGCGTAACACGAAGTGTTGCTGGCAGCAATATATGCAGGTCTCAGGTTTACCCTGGGGTCTCTATTTATTTTGAGCCCGGGAATCGAATGGAGCCGCGGGGAATCGAACCCCGTGAGGGCTGGCGCGGTAGGGTAGCATACATGTCCATACAGAAATCTGCTACCTCAACAGGGACTATTTATAACATGCAATATTCTGAAGACTTGTGGGAGGCCATCCTGGCTGATATCTCTGAGGTGGGGCTTGTATCTGTAGTGAATGATTTACTAGAAAATGAGCGTCATGATGGCATCAATATCGAGTTAGCACTCGATTGGGCTTCTTACTACAACGTATCTTTATCTGAAGAAATTAAGGAAACAGTTAGGGAATGGGTTGCTGGTGGCGATCTGGAACCAGCAGCTCTAGAAGCATTCAAGTAAAAGCAAACTAATCAAGACACTCCCCCAACCGCCGGGAGGAGGACGAGAACCGACTACCCCCCTAGCTCAAGGCAGTCACGGTACGCAAAACTTTAGCGGCATTTTCCCGGGTCAAGTTTTTGCTAATTGAGATACCCTACCTTTGGTTATCCCCAGGAGAGTTCCGATATCCTCCATAGACATATTTTTCCCGCGCATCACGCTGACCGCTTCCCGGGAAGCAGAAGCAAGCTCTTTGCTAGCCGCCGCCTCTGCCGCACTAGCAGCAGAATAGCCGGCTACCAGCCCTGCGAGGCGGGAATCTTTTAAGCAAATAGTCACGCTAAAACTATCGGGACTTTTCTCAGTCAGGAGGGCGGCCGCGTCCTTAACCATATATTCCAGGCGTTTCAAGCTTTTTGCCTGGGTACCATGCTGGCGACCATCGATCTCGAAAAAAGCAATCCACCATTTACCGTCACGGATAGCTTGTGCCTCGATATTCATTCCGCTCCCCTTTCTGTGTTCCTGATTATTGCCTTAGCCAGCATCTCGTTTACTTCCCGGTGCCGAGGAATAACGCTTGCCCATTTCCCGATACTGACGCGCGTATGATTCCCTCCTTCGCTAGCGACTAGATCTAGCCCCTTTGCTTTGGCTATTTTGTCTAGTCACTTGAGTAAATCCCTGCGCTTCACAGTTAAAGTATATGGGTATAAACAACAATCGTAAACCCCTATATACAAACACGCTCTTACGGTATATTCACCAATTTGGCAATATGGATTGCAGCAGCTGAAGCAATACTTGCCAATAACTTCCCGAACAATATCCCCTAGCTCAAGGCTGTGATGGTACGTAAAACTTTGGCGGCATTTTTGCGGAAAGAATCTGGCTGTAGCAGTAGTGACAGGCTGATGGTACCGCTGAAGGGTAAGTCAAAGAAGTAGCCGGGCTGGCAGTAGATTCCATAGTCTTTCAAGAGGTTTTCGACGAGCTCGTCCTCGTCAATATGGGAAGGGAAGCGCAAGAGAACGTTCCAGCCTCCCTGCGGGGACATCACCGTTACCGGACTAACTGGATCCTCCCCTACCAAACTTTGCAAGGTGTCCAAGTTGGCAGCGCAACGCTCGCGAGTTCGCGCCGACTGAGACGGAATTTCCTCCAAGAAGTCCGGCAACTGCGCGGCCAAAATATCACTGAACGGCAAAAACGCATCCGCGATGATATCTAAATACGCTTTCGCCTCCGCTACTTGCGACTCCGGGCCCGATACCTCCAGCCAAGCAATCTTCACCCCCGGCGCGCATAGATTTTTCGATAACCCGTCGAGGGCGAAAGTGAGGATTTGACCGCAGCCGGCCAGGCGGGCGCGAGATTCGGGGGCTGCTGACAAGGGGAAGTCATAAAACACTTCATCCGCGATCAGGGGCAGATTTTTTTCGGCGCAATATTCCTGCACCAGCTGTTGCTCTCCCCCATCCAAATAGGCGCCGGTGGGGTTCCCCGGATTTATAACCACTAGGGCTCGCGGACGCGGGGAAACACCAGCAGCCGGCAGCGACAGCGGATCCAGTTCCCACTTCCGCCCTAACCAAGCAAAACTATAGGACGCTACCTGCACATTTTCTAAGTTAGCTAAGGCCTCTATTAGCGGATATCCCGGCGTTGGAGCCAGAACCGCATCACCGGGATCACATAGCAGTTTCATCAGCCAACTGTAGCCTTGCGAAGTGGAACTGAGCAGATATAGGTTATCGGGGGCAACCTCGCGCTGATCCCGCTGGGAAAGGAAATCGGCGAGGGCGCGACGCGCGGCGCCTGACCCACGCGGATCAGCTTGGTAGGGATGCTCTGTATTGCCCAGCCCATGACGAGTGGGGTTCGAGTCAGAGATGTTTATCAGCTGCTGCCCCTGGGCGCGCCGTTTCCCAGCCGCCAAGGTAATGGCGTTGGGCTCAGAAAGGCTAACTCGCCGTGAAAAATGCATCACTCCTACTCTATGCCGGCGAATGCCTCCCCCGCATCGCCGCTAAAGTTTCCGCTTTTACCCGCCTGGAAATATAAAAAATTCGGAAAGTTGCCATCCTCTAAACAGCGCGCGCCCCTTACCCATTACTGTTGGTGGACAAAATGAAGCGCTGATTCACGAGCGAGAAATTTGGGAAACTCTTCCTTTAGTGATTCCCAGTAATTGCGCGATATCAGCAACCTTGATTCCCTCTGCCCGCATGGAATCCACCAAAGTCTTTTGGGTGCGCTTCAATCTGGCGGCAATCTGAGCTGCAGCCGCCTGACTCTCTTGAATTTCAGCTACTTCTTCCCCTATTTTCCCATCAATAGTTATTTTCACCGGAATTTTCGAAAGTTCTGGACGTTCTAGAGCCTCTGCCCAGATACGAACCAAATCTTCCGCCATAAATTGAGCTTCTTTCAAGGTTTTCCCTTGGGTGGCATGTTCTTTCCCGTCAATTTCAACAAATACTGCCCACCATTTTCCATCTCTTACGGCCCGGGCTTGAATTTCTTTGTTGTTACCCATTCTCTGCCTCCTTAATGATTGCCTTAGCGGTCATTTCCGATATTTCACGGTGACGGGGAACCGTTATCATTTGCTCACCGATAAATACTTTCGAGTGAGAACCACCCTCTTTTACGACCAGGGATTCGCCGCGCTCACTGGCTATTTTCTTTAGCTGCTTCTCCAAATCCCGACGCTTCAAGCACTAAGTATAGTTAGTTAAACTAAACAAATAAAGCACACTTAACAAATGTTTTCTGTGAATCCGTAACCGTTTGCTCAACTACCTCTAACACTAGGACGGGCGAAAACTGCTCCTTGCGGTGGATAAAGCTCGGTGTAAATCCGGAGTAAATGCGGCGGTTTTCCATCGTAGACAGAAGGATGCCGGAATGTGGGAATTACCCCAGGATGAGTTAATAGGCGCGACTGACTGCCAAATGGCGCGTTTTGTGACAACCTAGATGTATGGAAATTTGGCCAGGGAAACCGTATCCACTCGGCGCTACCTATGACGGTGCCGGGGTAAACTTTGCAGTATTTAGCGAGGTCGCAACTAAAGTCTATCTTTGTTTAATTGCAGAAGATGGTAGCGAAGAGCGCATTGAGCTCCGCGAAGTCGACCACCATGTGTGGCATTGCTATATTCCGGGACTGCGAGATGAGCAGCGTTATGGTTTCCGGGTAGAAGGCCCTTACGATCCGGAACAAGGACACCGCTGTGATGTCAACAAGTTCCTCCTGGATCCTTATGCGAAGGCCACCGATGGCACCGTGGGAGCCAAGCAATCACTCTATTCCTATGACTGGAACGACCCCAGCCAGCCTAACCACGATGATTCCTTACCCGATATGGCGGTTTCGGTGGTAACTACGCCCTATTTTGATTGGGGAAATGACCGCCCACCCGGACACGACCTACATAAACTCGTCATTTACGAGGCGCACGTAAAAGGCTTCACCAAGCTTAATGAACAGATTCCGGAAAAAGAACGCGGCACCTATGCGGGGATCGCCAACCCGGTGACCATCGAATACCTGAAAGAACTGGGGATAAATGCTATTGAACTGATGCCCGTACACCAGTTCGTTAATGACTCCACCTTGCAAGAACGTGGCCTGTCAAACTATTGGGGATATAACACCATCGGGTTTTTTGCTCCCCACGCCCAGTATCGTTCGCAAGATGTGGTTGATGGACAGGTTCAAGAGTTCAAGCAAATGGTGAAAAACCTCCACCAGGCGGGGATCGAAGTAATCCTGGACGTGGTCTATAACCACACCGCCGAAGGCAACCATATGGGGCCAACCTTGTCTTTCAAGGGGCTAGATAACGCCTCCTACTATCGCCTGGTAGAGGACGATAAAGAACACTATTTTGATACCACTGGAACCGGAAACTCACTGCTCATGCGTTCGCCAGCAGTGCTGCAACTGATTATGGATTCCCTGCGCTATTGGGCAATCGAGATGCACGTAGATGGTTTCCGCTTCGACCTTGCCTCTACCTTGGCACGCGAGCTGCACGATGTGGACAAGCTGTCGGCATTTTTCGATATTATCCACCAAGATCCGGTGCTTTCCCAGCTAAAGCTAATCGCCGAACCTTGGGACGTAGGAGATGGCGGCTACCAGGTTGGGGGTTTCCCCTCCATGTGGAGCGAATGGAACGGAAAATACCGCGACACGGTTCGCGATTTTTGGCGCGGCAACTATGCCACACTACCTGAGTTCGCCTCCCGTTTCTGTGGCAGCGCCGATTTATATGAACAAAGTGGACGCCGCCCGAATGCCTCTATCAACTTCGTAACCGCCCATGATGGCTTTACGATGCACGACCTGGTTTCCTATAACGAGAAACATAACGAGGCTAACGGCGAGGGCGGAGGCGACGGGGAATCCCATAACCGCTCCTGGAACTGCGGGGTGGAAGGTCCCACCGATGACCCGGAAATTAATAAACTTCGGGCGCGTCAGCACCGTAACTTCCTGACTACCCTATTCCTCTCCCAAGGGGTACCGATGCTGCCTATGGGAGACGAGATTGCCCGCAGCCAAAAGGGAAACAACAATACCTATTGCCAAGACAATGAACTCTCTTGGATGGATTGGTCCTTCGAGGATGCTGATGAGGACGACTATCGAAATAAACTCCTAGAGTTCACCAAACACCTGATTAAGTTCCGAAATGACCATCCGGTATTCCATCGCCGCCGTTTCTTTGCCGGGGCTCCCTCGCGCGGCGGGCAATCCGATCTGGGCGAGATCAACTGGTTTGCTCCCAATGGACAAAAGATGACCGAAGAAGCCTGGAACAATGAAGAAGCACGCTCCCTGATGATTTTCTTAAACGGGGAAGCGATTCGCGAGCCTGATTCGCGCGGACAACGCATTGTTGATGACTCTTTCCTGTTGCTATTTAACGCCGACCCGGAGCCTTGCACCTTCCAGATACCGGAAGGGCACGGCTCCGGCTGGAAAGTCGCGATCTCTACTATGGAAGACCTTCCCGGCAGCGATACTGAAGAGGAAATCGAATATGGAGCTAATGACCAACTCGAGCTGCTAGACCGCTCGGTAGTGGTACTTATCCGCGAAGTAGTGGAGGAATAAGGAGAACCTCGATGAACAGTCAGCATCCCCACCTGCCCACTCAGGGAAAACATCTTCCTATCAGCACTTATCGCCTGCAGCTGAGTGAAGATTTTACCTTTAAAGATGCCCGCGAACACCTGGGATACTGGCGGAACCTGGGAATCACCGATCTATTCCTCTCCCCCATTTTGCAAGCGGTCCCCGGATCGATGCATGGCTATGACGTAGTAGACCACACCCATATTTCTAAAGAATTGGGTGGGCGTACCCAGTTTGAAGAACTCGCCGATGCCGCCCACCAGGAAGGATTGGGACTGGTTGTCGACCTGGTTCCTAACCATATGGCGGTACCGACTCCAGTCTGGATTAACCGCCCGATGTGGTCGGTGCTCAAGAGGGGGAAGGAATCCCCCTATGCTCACTGGTTCGATATCGATATTGATCAACCGATTCTGATGCCCGTCCTCGGAAAACGAATCGGGCAAGTTTTAGCTGACCAAGAGCTCAAACTAGAGCAGATGGTAATTCCTACGGAGCCCGAACGGGGCGAGCAGTGGATTCTGCGCTACTATGACCACTATTTCCCGGTGACGGAGGGCACTGAATCTCTACCATTAGAAGTACTGGTAGAACGGCAACACTACCGCTTAGCGCATTGGAAAGTAGCTGATGAAGAGCTCAACTATCGCCGGTTCTTCGACGTCGACACCCTAGCGGCACTGCGGGTAGAAGAACGCGACGTATTTGACTCTACCCACGCCTTACTCCTGGAACTGTTCAACGCCGGCTACATCGATGCCTTCCGGGTGGATCATCCCGACGGACTAGCCGACCCGGCCGGCTATTTCCACTGGCTCTCTGAGGCCACCGGGGGTGCTTGGATCGCGGCAGAAAAGATTCTCGAGGACGCCGAACGCTTACCTAGTGACTGGCCAATTGCTGGCACTACCGGGTACGACACTTCCTGGCGGCTAACCGCCCTACAGGTCGACCCTCGCGCATCTTTGCCGCTAGGAACCCTAATGCAGACTTTGACGGCAGATTCGCCCTCGTCCTATCCGCAAATGCAGCGCGAAGCCAAAGCCCAGATTATCGATACCTCCCTGGCAGCGGAAGTCCGCCGTATCGGACAGTTAGTATGGAAGATCTGTCAAAATGATTTCCGTTTGCGAGATTACACCTTCCGTTCCCTGGTTGATTGTTTGCGGGAACTGATTATCGAAATGCCTTGCTACCGCGCCTATGTGACGGTAGGGAATCCTGCCCCCGCATTATCGCGAGAAATCGTAACGGCAGCGGCTAAGCGAGCACTACGCTACCTGAATACCGAACATGCTGACACCATGGCGGTGGTAGTTGCCCTGGTGCTTGGAGATGAAACGGGATCTGCGGCTTTGAAAGTAAGCGACCTGGATCGGCAAGAATTCTTGGTGCGTTTCCAACAGGTCTGCGGAGCAGTCATGGCCAAAGGAGTAGAAGACACTACTTTCTATCGCTGGACTCACCTGCTGTGCCTAAATGAAGTAGGTTCTAACCCGCAAGCTTTCGGGATTTCTGCCGATAATCTGCATCTATTCGCGCGCGATATTCAAACTAACTGGCCAGCTACCATGACCACTAACTCTACGCACGACACTAAACGTTGCGAGGATGTGCGTATGCGTCTGGCAATTATCAGCCAGTACCCGACGCTTTGGGCACAAATTGTTTCCGACCTGCGAGATGTAACTCAGCCTTACCGTCCTAATGACCTGGATGGACGCAGCGAGAATATGCTGTGGCAAACCCTGATCGGCACTTGGGATAATAATGGACCGATCTCTTCTAAGCGGCTGCGCCAATATTTAGTAAAAGCGATTAGGGAACAAAAATCTTGGACTACCTGGACTGCTCCGGATGAGACCCGTGAAAACGAGCTCCTTGATTATGCCGACCAGATTCTATGCGACCCCAAGGTAGCTGATATTGTTTCTCGCTGGCACGGCGAAACCGAGCAAGCTACTCGCTACACCATCGTAGCTAATAAGGCTTTACAACTAACCATGCCTGGGGTAGCTGACGTTTATCAAGGTTCAGAAATCACCCAAACATCGTTGGTGGATCCTGATAATCGCCGACCCGTTGATTTCACTGCGCTAGCTAAAAGACTTTCCCATCTGGATCAAGAAGGCTTAGATCACGCGGCAGGCTCAAACCTAGATGATTTGAAGCTCAATGTTACGGCAGCAATCTTACGGCTACGGCGCCGCCGCCCCGAGTGCTTCGTATCTGCTACCGCTACCTATGAGGCACTCGCCCTCTCTACTGGTTACGCGGTAGCTTTTGCGCGCGGAACCGAAGAAGCGGGCCCCCAAGTTGTCACTCTTGCCCGTCGTCTTTCCGGGGTGCTCTCCCGATATCAGGGAGATTTCCGCCCCGAGCATACCGTGGTGCTCCCGGAAGGATCCTGGAAAGATATTTGTTCGAATGAAGTTTTCCCCGGAGGAATGCAAAGCTTGGAAGAGCTGCTATTTAAGCGGGGGGCGCGGATACTGGAGCGGGTGGAATAGATGGATTTAACTCCTTCGGATCTAGATTTTGAAGGCTTGCCACCTTGGGAGCTTAAACCCGGATGCGGACGAGTACCGCTGTGGGCACCGGACAAAAAACAGATAAATCTGCTGGTAGGATCACCAGAAAGACCGCGAAAAACCCCGATGGTACAATATGGTTCCTGGTGGCTCGCTCCGCGTCCGCTACCCAACGGCACTACCTATGCTTTTGAAGTAGACGGAAAGGGGCCGTTCCCTGACCCCCGGGCGCGCAGGTATGTTCCCGGTAGTGAACTTTGGGTACAGACTGCCGATATTTCCGCTATCCAACACTCCTCTAGCTGGCAACCCGATGGAAAACTTCTAGGTAAGGTCTGGTACGAGCTACATATCGGAACTTTCACCGCCCAAGGAACCCTGCGAGCAGCCATAGAAAAACTCCCCTATCTCGCAGATTTGGGAGTCGAGGTCATCGAACTGATGCCAATAGCGGTTTTCCCAGGCCAGCGCGGTTGGGGTTATGACGGGGTTGGCCTTTACGCCCTCTTCAATCCCTACGGCACCCCGGAAGATCTGGTGGCTTTTATCGATGAGGCACACAACCTGGGAATCGCAGTTGCCCAAGACCTGGTATTGAATCATTTGGGTTCTTCCGGAAACTATTTAAGTCAGTTTGCTCCTTATTTTTCTAGCCGCCACGAGACACCCTGGGGCGATGGCTATAACCTAGATGGTTCCGATTCCGGCCCAGTTAGAGATTTCTTAATTGGGGCGGCTGTGGCTTTGCTGGCTGACTATGGGTTTGACGGTCTACGCCTAGATGCGGTTCATGAAATCCAAGATGATTCCAAGCTGCATCTTTTAGCGGAACTTTCCCAAGAAGTTCACAACCTTTCGGAGGAGTTGGACAGACCGCTAACTCTAGTGGCAGAATCTGATCTCAACGATGCCCGCATGGTCACCGCAGTTGATGAGGGCGGATACGGAATGGATGGACAATGGGATGACGATATCCACCACGGTATTCACGTAGCTTTCACCAAAGAAACCCAAGGCTACTACGAAGATTTTGCTGATCCTGCGGCGCTAAGCAAAATATATTCGCAGGTGTTTTACCATAACGGTACTTACTCTAGTTTCCGGGGCAAGAACTGGGGGGCTCCAGTTCCAGAAGATATGGAACGAAACCGTTTCTTTGGATTTGCTTCCAACCACGACCAGGTAGGTAACCGCGCTTTAGG
The DNA here is from genome assembly GCF_022133705.1 of Varibaculum cambriense. GTDB lineage: Bacteria > Actinomycetota > Actinomycetes > Actinomycetales > Actinomycetaceae > Varibaculum > Varibaculum cambriense_A. The sequence continues at coordinate 4,130 of NZ_JAKNHJ010000013.1, read as the reverse complement.
GGATCGCCCTAGCGAAAAGCTCTCCCCCGGGTTACTGGCTGGTCAAGCAGCTTTGATTCTAGCCTCTCCGTTTACGCCGATGCTTTTCCAAGGGGAAGAATGGGGCAGCCGTTCTCGTTTCCAATTCTTCACCGACTATGCAGATGAGGGAATTGGCAAAGCCGTAGATGAGGGTAGAAAACGCGAGTTCGCCTCCCATGATTGGGAGAAAATTTATGATGGCGAAGTGGAAGTTCCTTCCCCTCAAGCTCTTTCTACTTTCCTTAACTCCAAGCTGCTCTGGCAGGAGCTTTCTGAGGTCGAGCATAAAAAGATGCTCGCCTGGTATCGACACTTGATCGCGCTGCGTCGCGAGGGCGTGTTTGCTGATTTTATCTCCCTTCAGCGTCAGCAGCAGCTACTGGTATTAAAGACAAAGCAGGCTCAGGTAATAGTAAACCTGCATCACAGCTGTGCTGATATCATCGATTTACTCGCGCAGCTGCCGCAAGGTGACTATATATCGTTCACTAACGGGAAACTGGAGAATCCGCCCGCGGAAATCCTAGGTGAAGACACCCTGCTAATCGTTGGTTAGCGCCTTGTCACGGCCTTGCCTTTGGGAGGCTCGTAGGGATTCTTCAGCGGTCTGGCCGACCAAGCCAGGTGGCTAGGGCTGGGTTAAGGCAGCAGTATCGAGGGAGCGAGTTTCCCCCTGACGGAACTTAGCTACCGGGTAATTACGGTGATACTTTCTCCAGTGATTTTCCCGGGCAATCATCACGTAAGCGAATCGTTTGAGACCGCGCAGACTAAAACCGAAATCCGCCGGGTAGAACAAGGGATCATGATTTTTCTTTAGGCGGTAAAGAGCCTTAATTTTCTTGCCCATCTGTTTATCTACATACCGCAGCACTAGCCGTTTGGGCAGAATCGAATAGTAGACTCGCTTTCCTAAACGTTGCGGGGCTATCGCTTTCCCCTCCACGACGTCCTCGACAAAAAACCTCATGGGATTCATTCCGGCAGAGGTGTTGTAATAGGAGTTCCGTCCAATACGGGGATTTACTTCGAAGCAATAGGCAATCCCCGTGCGCGAATCTACCTTAAAGTCAAAGTTGGCGAAGCCGTGCCACCCCACTCCCTTCAGGAAGCTACTTACCTGCTCATAGAGGCGGGGATAGGGTTCGGTAATCATCGCCACTGGGTTACCGAGGGCAGTAGGAGAATGATCCTCCAGTAACACTTGGGCTGATCCCAACATAGTTACCCGTAAGTTTTGATCAACGTAGGCAGTCACCGAGAGATTAAAGCTGTCGTTGCCCTCCACCCGGGGCTGCAGTACGAAGCGGCGGGCATGCGGATTGTTATGAGTATGTTGATAGAGATTAGCGAGTAAGGTTTGGGCTTCTTCTTTATTGGAAACCGTATAGACTTTCGCTTTACCCGGCCATTTAAGACGCTCGTAACCGGCGCTGGTAGCCGGTTTAATAATCCAAGGGAAAGGCTGATTTACCTGCTCAAGTTTAGCTAGTTCGTCCTCTAGCGAACCGGAAAAATCAATTTCTAAAGTTTGCGGAACATTCAAACCATGCTCGGCAGCCAACAGCGGAAACTTTGCTTTATCGGAGGTATCTTCAATAATCTTTAGGGAGGGGAAGGCAAACGCGTAATATTTCCGCAGCTCTTCCTCGCGGCGCATAATATCGCGCACATTGGAGTCCATATTGGCAATCAGCAGCAGCTTTTTTCCTGGATACTCTTTTTGCAGCTGCGGTCCGATAGCAATCAAACCTTCTATAAGCGGCATTTCCGAGTCTGGATTGGGCAGGGCATTGGGCTCGACTAAGCGAGTATCAATAATGCCAGATGCCATTATTGGCCCCAGAACTTGCAGCGTGAGCAACGTTGGTTTCACCTTCCATTTCTCGTGAAATGAACGCGCCAAAGCATAAGCTCCGATATCGGTTCCTGGGATAACCGGTTGAAACCCTATATCCTGTTTTCCTGCCACAGTGCCTCCCTAAGATTTGAGCCACTCAATGCTATCAAATCTTACTCATTGCCCCGGAGGCCACCCGAATCTTATTGCCAAGAAGCGTTGCTTATCCCATCACAATATCTGATCAAGAAATCATTTTCCCAACCGGATAATTGGTATGTTTACAGCTAGGTCGGCTGATTATCGGCGTGGCAGTGAGTTTAGGAGAGGTTTCCTGCCTACGCTGAAATGGTGAATCAAAAGACACCTGCAGAGTTTACCGATGCTCTGCTCACCTTGCGGGAAGCCCCCTATGATTCTCATGTTACGGTCAGTGAGATTTCGGCGCCGCAAGGAATTGCGCCTTTTGCTGCCGCTATCCGTATGGATTGTGAATCTTTGGAGACCATTCCTCATAGTGGCGGGTCGGGGCGGCTAGTGATTCTTTATGACCCCCAGGAACAACCCGGGTGGCAGGGACGATTTCGGCTAGTTACGATGCTTGGTGCGCATGTAGATGTAGATTTAGTCACTGAACCGCTGGCTGACCAGGTTTGTTGGTCATGGTTTACCGATTTCTTAACCCAGGCAGATGCCAGTTTTTTCCAGGCTGCCGGGTCAGTTAGCCGCTCCCATTCCGCCAGTTTTGGCGAGTTAAAAAAACGCTCTGAATCGGCAGAAATGGAATTGCGTGCCTCCTGGACACCTCTAGAAAATAACTTGGCGCCCCACGCGGCCGCGATATCGCGGTTATTAGCGATGATGTCGGGTTATTCGGTGGAAGTTAGCGCTGGAATATCTCGCCTAGGGCAGGTAAAGCTGGTATGAGCGAAACTCTTTACCGTCCCCGGCTGGGATCGGTTCCCCTAACTGATAACCAGCAGCAATACCGGGAGTGCTTGCGAGAATACCGCGCCCCCGGGCAGTACGTGGCTTTTGATACTGAACGCGCCAGCGGAATCCGTTACCTGGACAAGGCCTATTTAATCCAGGCAAAAGGTCAGTCCGCTCCCCTGGTTTTACTTGATCCTCTGGCATTGCCAGATTTATCGGATTTTAGCGCTGTCTGCAAAAACAGTACCTGGGTGCTGCACGCCGCCAAAGAAGACCTGGAATGTATGGAGTGGGCAGGTTTAGTAGCACCGCGTCTATTCGATACTCAGATCGCAGCGAAACTATTGGGGTATGAACACGTGGGACTGGGGGCAGTTACCGAGGAAGTGCTAGGGGTAAAACTAGCTAAGAACCATACTCGGGAAAACTGGTCATTGCGTCCCCTCAAACAATCATGGCTCGATTACGCGGCCCTGGATGTGGAGTACTTGGTGGAGCTCGCCTTAGCGTTAAAAGAGCACTTGAAGGCCGCAGGGCGTCTATCTTGGGCTGAACAAGAGTTTTCCTATACATTAGCCAACTACCATCGTCCGCGTGGTAGCGAACCTTGGCGGCATTTGAAAGGTGCTGGTAAAGCCCGTTCTCCTCGCCAGCTCGGCTTGCTGCGGGAGCTTTACAATAAGCGCGATGAAATCGCACGTGAAGCTGATTTAGCACCCCATCGGGTGCTACCTAACCGCGACCTGGTGGACTTAGTCTTACAAGCTCCTACTTCCTACCAAGAGTTATCACGACGTCCGTTTATGAAGCGCCGGCAACTACGCCGTCATGCCCGGCGCTGGCGGCAGGCTATAAAAAAGGTACGCGATCTGGGAAAAGAGCAATTACCGGGGAGAGAACCCCCGCGAAAACTTCATGAAATATCTTCGCTAGCAACTTGGGAAAAAATTGATCCGGCGCGTGCTGAGCTTTACCGCCTGCTTAAAGAGGACGTATCTACCTGGGCACAGGAAAATCAGATCTGGGCAGAATTGGCACTTTCTCCTAGCGCTATCCGGCAGGTAGCGGCCTATTGGGAACCGGGTAAAGATCTGCAAAATCTGTTAGAAACTGCAGCTGCCCGGGACTGGCAAATAGCGCATTTCGAATCTCGTTTCGAGCAGCTATGCTCTGCTTGGACAAAACGCTAGCCTTTGATTTTCGCAATATATAAGTTAATAACTTAGCTAATGAAAGATAGAAAGGCAGGGTACAAAAACCAATCTTGGTTTCTATACCCTGCCTTTTTAAAATGGTTGTGGTGGTTTCTTACTCTCCCGCGCTCGTTGGGGCGTAG
>NZ_JAKNHJ010000012.1 GCF_022133705.1 Varibaculum cambriense | reverse complement strand
CTGATCAAACCCCAAAAAACAACGAATTTATACACACAATTCAGGTATTAACCCCAAATTCTTGGGCGGGAGGAAAAACCTAGACCCCGCGCCAGCCCTCACGGGTTCGACCCCAGGGACTCAAAATTATTTAAGCCCGGCTCAGGGCCGGGCTTAAATAATTTAGTGTTAGTAATCCCTGGCGGGATCCTCGTTGTGTTGGTAATCCCTGCCGGGATTACACACAACTTCGTCCTCCTCACTAATGAAAAAAGCCCGAAGGCTTTTTTCACCGTTCGGACTCCTCGTTGTACGCCCGCAGGGGATCGAACCCTGGACCCACGGATTAAAAGTCCGTTGCTCTACCAACTGAGCTACAGGCGCCTGCCTTAAAGGCACGTTTTATTGTACAAGGGCAAAGGGGATTTCCCCAAGTTACATTTTGGTTGCTTCCGTCACTAAAGAACCCGTAAAGTAGTACTCAAATCCCTATATATCAGGCGGAATTGATTATTAGGAAAGGGTTTTTATGTTAACGCCAACTACCTTCGGAACTCCCCTATCAAAATCCTCACTCCGGGTTCTTCTGCTCGGTTCCGGAGAATTAGGTAAAGAATTGGCAATCGCATTTATGCGCCTGGGGGTAGAAGTTCACGCCGCTGACCGCTACCAAAACGCACCGGCACAGCAGGTGGCGCACTATTCCTACGTCCTAGACATGACCGATGGTAAACAGATCGATTTCCTGGTGAAAAAGGTGCGTCCTCATTTCATTATTCCGGAAATTGAAGCTATCGCTACCGACACTTTGGAAGAAATAGCCGCTTCTCGCCAGGTCACGGTAATCCCGACTGCCCACGCTACCCGCCTGACTATGGATCGGGAAGGTATCCGTCGCCTCGCCGCAGAAGAACTAGGTATCCCTACTTCCCGCTACGTGTTTGCGTCCGGGGAAGAACAGATGCGCCAAGCGGTAGAAAAAATTGGTCTACCCTGCATAGTCAAACCAGTGATGTCATCTTCAGGCAAGGGGCAGAGCCTGCTGAAAACCCCAGAAGATATCACTCCTGCCTGGCATTATGCTCTCGAGGGCGGACGGGGCGCTAGCCGGGGCAGGGTAATCGTAGAAGGGCTAGTAGATTTCGACTATGAAATCACCCTTTTGACGGTGCGTTCGCGTGACGCAAAAACAGGAGAAACCATCACCAGTTTTTGCGAACCAATTGGCCACCTGCAGGTAAACGGCGACTACCACGAGTCTTGGCAGCCGGCCCCGATGGATAGCGCGGTGCTAGAAAAGGCGCAAGCTATCGCCACCAAAGTTACTTCCGCCTTGGGAGGTCGCGGCCTATTCGGGGTGGAACTGTTTATTTGTGGTAACCAGGTTCTCTTTTCCGAAGTGTCCCCGCGTCCTCACGACACCGGGATGGTGACTATGGCTTCTGGTTACCTGTCAGAGTTTGAACTCCATGCCCGCGCTATTTTAGGTTTGCCGGTTGATACCCGCCTGCGCACCCCCGCGGCCTCGGCAGTTATTTGTGCGAACCTGCAAACTGAAGGTCCGGTATATCGGGGTTTGGATCAGGCTTTATCAGTTCCGGAAGCGGATTTGCGGCTTTTTGGTAAACCTGAATCCCGGATAGGGCGGAGAATGGGAGTGGCTTTAGCGCGCGGAAATGACATTGCCCAAGCCAGGGAGCGGGCAAAGAAAGCCGCCGGATTAATTACGGTAGCGGAAGCCTAATATGGCTGCGAAAGACCAATCCCTTATAGAAATCCCTAGGTTTTTATCGTTTTTAAAATCCTGATTAGTGCTAGTCTTAGCTAGCTGTGCTATTCGCGTGCTAAAAACCTAGATTTTTACCGCTATTACTGCCTGCAAATATTTACCTAGTAGGCGTTTAACTATCTATAGAAAAGTCTGTTTAATAGCGTTAACATAAAAAGCAATATTCACTTTTAAAAAATGGAAAGGCAAAATCTTGGCCAGGAAAACTAGAATTGTTCTGATTGACGATATCAATGGCGAACTCGGGGATGAAACCATTAAGTTTGGCCTTGACGGTATTGATTACGAAATTGATTTATCTACTGAAAATGCCGCCAAGTTGCGCGAAGTCCTAGATCCGTGGATTCAGGCAGGCCGGCGGGTAGGAGGACGCCGGATTGCCGGTACTGATACCCGCCGGGTTTCCGATGCCTCCAAGATTCGGGCTTGGGCGCGGGAACAGAATATGCAGGTATCAGAAAAGGGACGCATTTCCGCGAAAGTACGCTCCGCCTACTACCGCACGCACTTAAAATAAAAAAGGGACTTACACCCCGGGCATTTTCACCTAAAGAATGAGACACTGAGGATATGACTTACAAACTTATATTGCTCCGTCATGGGCAAAGCGAATGGAATGCTAAAAATCTTTTCACCGGTTGGGTGGATGTTCCACTCTCCGATCAAGGTCGCCAAGAGGCCGTCCACGGTGGCGAACTAATGAAGCAAGAAAACATCTTGCCAGATGTGGTTTTCACTTCTTTGCTACGCCGGGCGATTATGACTGCTAACCTGTCGTTAGATGCGGCCGATCGCCACTGGATTCCGGTTAAGCGCAGTTGGCGTTTGAATGAACGCCACTATGGCGCGTTGCAGGGCAAAGACAAGAAAGCTATCCGGGACGAATATGGCGATGAACAGTTCATGTTGTGGCGTCGTTCCTACTCCACTCCGCCTCCGGAAATCGAGTTGGGTTCGGAGTTCTCCCAAGATCAAGATCCTCGCTACTCCGGGGAACCGATTCCGCGTACCGAATGCCTAGAGCAGGTACTAGAGCGCCTACTTCCCTATTGGGAGGAAGCGATCGTCCCCGAGCTCAAGAGCGGTAAAACGGTGATGGTGGCAGCACACGGTAACTCTCTGCGCGCCATCGTTAAACATCTTGATCAAATCAGTGACGATGACATTTCTGGTTTGAATATTCCTACCGGGGTTCCCTTGTACTACGAGCTAGACGAGAACCTGCAACCGGTAAAGAAAGGCGGAACCTACCTGGATCCGGATGCTGAAGCCAAGATTGCGGCAGTAGCCAACCAGGGTAAGTAGTTTCTTTCCTTGACAGTCCCCGAGGGCGACCTCGGGGACTTTGTCATATTTAGACCCGATTACTCCCAGTTTTTGGGGTTGGCTCGGCTGCGCCCTCGGCAAAGAAAATAGCAGATTCCTGGCTTTGCTGAGCCGGTGAACACAAATAAGTTAGGAATTGGCGCAACTTTGGCGTATCTCACTACCATGAGAGCGATAATTATGGCAGACTGAGTTCAGGCGCAATCAGCGCTTGTGTCGCAGGTGACACGTGGGGAAGATATTTCCCGCAGTTACAACAGGCACTCCACTCGGATCGTCGGGCACGTACCTGCCCGTGGAGGAGAGATATTAATATGGCAAAAATTGTTTTTGATTCCGTTACTCGGGTTTACCCCGGTTCAGATCATCCGGCTGTAGACAGGTTGAATCTGGAAATAGCTGATGGCGAGTTTCTAGTTTTGGTTGGTCCTTCTGGTTGCGGAAAGTCCACTTCTTTGCGGATGCTTGCTGGGCTAGAGGATGTTAATTCTGGCAAGATTTATATCGGCGATAATGATGTCACTGATATGGCTCCCAAGGATCGCGATATCGCCATGGTTTTCCAGAACTATGCGCTTTACCCGCACATGACGGTGCGTCAAAACATGGGTTTCGCCCTCAAGATCGCTAAGGTTCCGCAAGAGGAAATCGATAAGCGGGTGGAACAGGCTGCAGAGACTTTGGATTTGACCGAGTATTTGGATCGTAAACCGAAGGCTCTGTCTGGTGGTCAGCGTCAGCGCGTAGCGATGGGACGCGCGATTGTGCGTAAACCCCAGGTGTTCTTGATGGATGAGCCGCTGTCGAACTTGGATGCGAAGCTGCGTGTGCAGACCCGCACCCAGATTGCCCAATTGCAGCGCACTTTGGGGGTCACTACTTTGTACGTGACTCACGACCAGACCGAAGCGCTAACGATGGGTGACCGGATCGCGGTAATTGCTGGCGGCGTTCTACAGCAGGTGGGCACGCCGCGGGAACTATATGATCGCCCCGCGAATGCTTTCGTGGCGGCCTTCATCGGTTCGCCGGCTATGAACATTGGTACCTTCAAGGTGCAGGATGGTTCCGCAGTACTGGGCGGAGCGAAGATTCCTTTGGCGCAGGCTACTTTGGATGCGATTAAGCCAGAGGATAACGGTGAAATCATTATTGGTTTCCGTCCGGAGGCACTAGAGGTACAAGAGGGCATGGTTGACCCGGAGCACACTATTCCGATCAAGGTGACCCATGTGGAGGAACTTGGTTCTGACGCCTATGTTTATGGCACTTTGGATGGTCATGACGCGGTGGAGCATCGTAAAGATGGTCGTCCTTCTTTGAATCAGGTAACTATCCGGGTGGCTCCGCATTCTGCGCCGCCAGCTGGATCGGTAATGCCGGTGCGGATTAAAGAGGGCGCGCGCCACCTGTTTGCGGCCGCTAACCAAGAACGGCTACCGGAGTAATCTAATCAAATAGCAACCAATAAGTTGGGGGGCAGGCCTGGTGCCTGCCCCCATTGCTATGCCGCCACTATTTAGCCTGGTAAAAACGGGTTAATACCCGAACCTTTATTTCCTAGGCGGGTATCATCATGATCTGCTGATTAGGGTATAACCACTGGTTTAGGGCTGATAGCTAAATTATGGTGGGGTCAATGCCTTTTTCGGGCATTGACCCCACCATAGGTTATTGCTGTCAGATTAAGACGCGTTTTCTAGCGCGCATGCTTGGGCTGGCGGCGCCGGGTAACCAGGTAGGCACCGGCTCCTGCGCTGATTACCGACAAGCCCAAAATGGTGGACAGGTCGGCGGCGCCGGTTTTACCCAAGCCGGAACGGGAGGCGTTATTCGCTTCACCGGTGTGCTTGCCGGTAGCGGCTGTAGAGGCTGACCCGGGAGCGATGCAGTCTTTATAGAGCTTCTCATAGGAGGCTTTTGCCTTATCCAACTGCGTGTTAGCCTGCTGCAGGGCTACTTCGAATGGCGCTAGCGCTGCTTTAGCTTCTTTATAGGCAGCTTCTAACTGCTGTACTTTCTCGGTAGCGGTTTCTGCTGCCTGCGCGGCCTCCAGGTAAGCTTGATACTTCGCGAGGACGTCATCAATTGCCTGCTGGGTTTCGGCACTAACGTTGGTAGCTGCCGGTGCACGCAGCGCCATTATGCGCAGCGGAGCCACCGGAGCAGGTGCGCTGCCAGGTTGTTGTCCTACCCAGGTGTCGAGGTCGGGTACTTCCTGCGCGGCTTTGTTGTCTACCGCAGCCTGATCTTTAGCTGCCTGAGCTGTATCTTTTGCCGTGTTGGCATCTGCGGCTTCTTGATCGGCGGTGTTTTTAGCTTTCTGGGCATCCTCGACTGCTTTCGCCGCGGCATCTGCTTTAGCCTTGGCGTCATCCGCAGCCTTTTGGGCGGCTGCTTTATCTGCGTAATCTTTGGCTGCCGCCTCGTTTGCCGTCTTGGCATCCGCTGCTTTTTGATCAGCTTTGTCTTTAGCTTCCTTTGCCGCAGTTTCCTTGTCGGTAGCGTCGGCAACTTTCTGCTTCGCGTCGTTTAGCTTGGTATCGGCGTCGGTTACTGCCGCATCAGCTTTAGTTTTTTCGTTTTCCGCAGCCTTCAGAGCGTCTTCTGCCTGCTTTACTGCATTTTCTGCCTCATCCAGCTGCTTCTTAGCGTCAGCCTTTGTGGCAACTACCGCGTCATAGTTCTCTTTGGCCTCAGCCAAAGCTTTTTGCTTTTTGTCTGCTTCTTGCTTCGCGGTATCGGCAGCTTGTTGTTTGGCGTTAACTTCCTTTTGTGCCTGGGTGACTGCTTCCTCTGCTGCGGCTTTATCCTTTTCCGCGTTTACCAGTTCCGTGGCTTTCTTTTGAACTACACCGTCTTGATCTTTAGCAGCTGCCTTGGCGGTTTCTAGGTCTTGCTTTGCAGATGTGGCAGCTTCCTCAGCTTTCTTGAGTGCTTCTTTAGCTTCCTCAAGTTTCGCTTTACAGGCCTCGCATTTCTTAGCTTCTGCCTCAGAGGCGGTTATTGCCTCTTGCAGTTTTTGTTCGGCTTCAGCTTGCTTAGCTAGTTTTTCTTGCAATCCCGCGTTTGCCTCAGCTTTAGCCAGTGCATCTCGCGCCTCCTGGGAACCATTAGCAATGGCGTCCTGCAATCCGTTGTAATACTTCATGAAACGGTCAAGATATTCCTCGTAAGTGTACGCCGTGTCGGTGGTGCCACCCCAGAATTCTTGGGCATGTACAATCCCATAGGAGGCATTTTTTTGACCGCTTGCGAATCCCGTATACAAGAAATCTTTGTCCATTAGATTGGTATAGTGTCCGACCACACCGCTGTTACCCGAGGGATCTTTGTCGTAAATTGCTTTTTCACTGGTATACCAGGAAGCCTGTGAACGCGTATAGGGGCTCCCCTCAGCCCAGGAGAGGTTCTCACCAACGGAGTTTACAAAAGGACCAAAATTACCCGAATGCCCATTTTTAAAAAGCGCTGAATAGTTTGCATTAACTTGAGCAAGAGCCATTAATTCATCGGTTATTTTAAGAGCTGACATTGCAGCAAAGTTATTATCACCCTTAACCCGCAGCTCATTTCCCTCTTTCATGGTTTCGAGAGCAAGCTTCATATTCTCAAGGGAAGTAGCATCTTGAGGGTTTCCTACGGTGGTGTAAGAAGTAATCTTTTTTCCATTTACAACAAAATCTGTATTCAGCTGAGCTAGAGCCTTACTGGATTTATTCTCTTGGAAAAATCCCTTTGAACCCAAGTTCCACTGCTCCTGAGCTTTGGCTTTGGAGGCCTCTAGGGCTTCTTTGGCTGCTTGAACCGCTTTTTGTGCTGCTGCAACTGCGGCATCAGCATCTTCCTTGGCCTTCGTTGCGTCATCTACCTTTTTCTTGGCGGCTTCGCACTTGGGAGTCTGCTCGTCCAGAGCTTTTTGCGCGTTATCTTTATTGGTTGCAGCCTCTTGTTGTGCCTTGACGGCTTCGTCATAGGCGGTTTGCTTTTCCTGCTGCGCCTTATTTAACTTACTTAGCTCACTCTTTGCATCTTCAAAGGCTTGGTTCGCTTGCTTTTCTGCCTTGTCTTTTTCCGCTGCTTCCGCTTGCTTTTGTTTTAGTACCTCTTTGGCGGCAGCCAAATCTTTAGCTGCCGCGTCCTTAGTAGTAGTTGCGGCATTAAGTTCCTGCTGAGCCGCATCGACCTTATCTTGTGCTTCTTGCAGTGCTTTGTCGTTTTTCAGAACATCTTTAACGTCCTGCAGTTTCTGCTTTGCGTCAGCTAAGGCGGCTTCTTTATCTTTTACCTTATTCGCAGCGTCTTTAGCTTTTTGCTCTGCGGTTTGCTTCGCGCTTTCAGCCTGCTTTACATCCTGGTTCGCCTTTTCAGCAGCCTGGGTGGCTTCATCTAGTTCAGATTTAGCCTGATTGGCTTTTTCTTGCGCCTCATCCAGAGCCTTGGCGGCCTCATCGGCAGCTTTCTTAGCTTCAGCTACCGCCTCAGCTCCCGGAGCGGCGGCCTGAGCCTGGTCATTCTCCCGATCCGCCGCCTCTTTATTCGTCTTCGCGTTATGGAGGTTCTCTTCGGCCCGCTTCTGCTACTGCTTAGCCTGCTCTAAACTCTTTTCAGCTTTCCCAAGATCAGCAACTGCCGCCGCCAGGGCTTGCGCTGTCTTTTCTTGCATCTGCTGGTGGGCAGCGGTGGCATCGGCGCGTTTCTCCTGCTGGCCAGCTTGTGCCTTCCGCAGGCCGTCTTGGGCACCCGCATAAGCCGCGAGGGGCTCGGCAATCTCAGGCTTGGACTGTTCAGCATCCAAATTTGCGGCCGCATCCTGGGCTTGCTGCTGGGCGCGCTGATAATCCTGATAGGCCTTGTTGACCGCAGCCACGTCAACTCCGACGCGGCACTGCGAAACAGAGCCCGGAATATTCAACTTGCCCTGCGGTTCTGCTTGATTAATCCCGAAAGCCGAAGCCGCCGGAGCCACCAGTGCGATCCCGCTGCCTGCTGCAATCGCTACCTTTGCAACCTGTTTGCGTGCCATAAGATATCCCTCTATATCGTGTTAATTATGCTCGTTTTATCAAGCCTTAAGTTCTTTATAATTTTCCCGTATTTAATGACAAAAGTCCAGCCCATACCCGTTTTGATGGGATCTATTCCGGATCGTGGACAGCTTCAAATATGAGAGCGAAGATAACGGAAAAAACCGCCCGGAAAACGCTGCACCCTCTAACTCATCAACCCCCAAAAATAGCGCTGGCAAACGCTAAAACCGAAGCCAAGCTATAGACATTAACCAAAAAATTATCTGGCTCCTAGACTGGGAACGTCCTAGGAGCCAGATGATTTCTTTTCAGTTATTGAAGCCAATCAACCAGGTAACGACTGGATTCTTTTTTGAGGAGCCGCGTCCTCGTCCCTAAGGACGCGACCCTCTTTGGGACCGTTAGGTTTAGAAAACGCAAGTTACCCAACGGAGTATGCGGGCAGCTTCAACTCGTAGAGAGAAGCTGACATGAACGAGGTAAGCCAGAACTGCACGGTGGGGCGGATCTGCTTGCCCTTCATATCGGGGGTTAAAGTCAAAGTCTCACCGGTTCCGACCTGCTTACCGTTTTGGTCTTTCCAGATCACGTCACTGAAACGCTCCACCGAATCGGAGTTACCCTGCAAGCTAACCTTCGCGATTAGTTTGTCGCCCTGGCGGATGACCTGATCCTGATCGAATCCGTAGTATTCCAGTTTCAGCGGTTCAGAGATCGAGGTGCCGACCGGGTTGGTGACCTTCAAGCGGAAGCGCAAGGACTCGGCCTCTGCGCGATTAGCAATCGGAGCCGACCGCAGCAGTCCCCACTTGTCTTCAGTGCGAGCACCAGGGGCGTAGTCCAGATCGTTGGCAGTTCCATAGAAGCTATGATCAGCAGGAACCCGGAACTTATCCTTCACGTCCTCCCAAGTCTTACCGGCATCCTTGGAGCGCTGCCACTGGTATTTCATACCGGTCGAACCCTGCACGGTGATCTTAGCCGGTTCAGCGTATCCACCCTGGGCTACTCGGGGAGCGGCATTTACCTTGATCTGGGGAGCCATCTCGGAAGAGGAGATCATCGGATCGAACAGTTTCACGGTGTAGGTGTAGGAGGAACGAGTCGCACCCTTAACCCCGGAAACGCTCACTTTGTAGTCGCGCGAACCATCGGTGCCCACCGGAAGATCGGTAATCTTCGGCATCTTGATTAACAGGGTGCTGTAGTAGTTCCAGGTTCCCGGGCCTTTGCCATTGAGCTTGTTGTTCAAAATGGTGGTGGGAACTTCCGCGCCATTAGGGCCGGTCACTCGCACCCGGGCACCCGACAGGTCGGGACGCTCCGACCTGCTTTCGCCGCGGAAGGAGATGCTCCAACGTTCTACATCCTCGCGGTCATCGCGATTAGTGGTCAGCAGCTGGTAGGGGAAGTATCCCGCTGACGGCCAAGTCATAACTTCCGGCTTGTAGGCGGCTTCATTGATGATCTGCTTGTTATTGAAGTCCGGAGTGCTTACCAGCCGATCTCCGGTGACTACAATCGCGTTATAACCATTTACGTTTCCGTAAGAAGTGGTGGACAAGGTGGGATCCATTAAAGCAATGCGGTGTCCCAAGCGGTCGTTAGTGCCAACCTTCGTCATCGTGGAACCACCCAGGCTGGAAGGATCGATGAAGTACCACAGAATCTGTTCGGCCGGAGTTTGCCCCGCGCTATCGGAAAGGTTAGAAATGGCTGCGCCCTGTTGAGCTTTAAAGCTAAAGCATTTGGAGTCGTTTTGTACGGTGTGTGAAAGACGCCCATTGGCAGCCATATTGAGGGCGGCCTGCTGAGTGTAATCTTGCAGCGGAGAAGTAGTATCCATCTTGACCGCTTCAGCTCCATTGAGGCCGCGGAAGTAGTTAAGGGCGCGAGCTACCGAGTTAGCGGTGGTGGGGTTGACCACGCCGGCGCGGCAGTTTTTGTGGTCCGCACCGTTGTTAGGGCTTTCGGGGTAGTCAGTATCGGCAATATCGCTTAGGTAACGGGTGCGAACCTCTTCACGGTTGTTGGTGTTGATCGCGTTAGCAGTCACTGCGCTGGAGGCAGCGGAAGCAGTACCGGTAAAGAAAGTAGCCGCATCGGCCAGATTTACACCGGCAGCGACAACCCCAGCTACTAGAACACCTGCAACCAGGGTCTTGGCGTGTTCTTTCCACGTTTTCATCGTAGATCCCGTTCCTTGCGTTTTCCTCTTATGGAAACCAAATCCTTCGATTTCCGTGAACGTCACGATCCTTCGCTTCGTTCATTAACTATTATCCACGAAAACGAACATGAAGAAAGCGAATAATGTTTGAAAATGAAAGTTTTACACCTGGTAGGTTATTTTCGCGAATACTTACCAACCATAAAGTAGGTCTGACCTGGCCTATTAGAATGTTTTCAGGATTATCTAACGATAGTGGCACCTTGGATGTAAATTGTGAGTTCTCTCACCCCTAATTTTGACCATTTGAATGAGTTAATGTTCAGTTCTACTTAAAACTAGCTTTTGCCTGCGTATATAAACTCTCGATTGCGTTTTTCTCATGAAAACTAGAAAAAGCACAAATTTTTCATTGCGTCATTTTTGAACCTGATTTTTCACTCACCAACCATTGAGTTTTTACTCATCTAGCAAATCTAACAAGCAATACTAGAAACATTTGAGCCTGCTCATGTTTGAACAATGTTGATACAACACTTCTCCCGGGTTGTATTGGTTTTTCCTAACGGACGACCTCATTAACTAGTCAGCCCTCGCGGACGGCTCCAACCACCTGGCCGAGATAGCTCATTTGTTAGCCTTTCAAGTTTGCGAGATATATATAAGGTATAAAGGTAGATCGTTAACCCAAGGGAAGAGGAAGTCTTGAGCGCTAAGAAACTGGTAATCGTCGAATCTCCAGCTAAGGCTCGCACTATCAGCGGGTACCTGGGCGCTGACTACCAGGTAGAAGCCTCGGTGGGGCATATCCGGGACTTGCCGCAGCCATCTGCCCTACCCGAAAAGCTCAAACAGTCCGGATACAAAAAGTTCGCGGTAGATGTGGACAACAACTTCCAGCCCTACTATGTGGTTAACCCCGATAAGAAAAAAACCGTAGCGGGACTACGTAAGGATCTAGCAAAAGCCGAAGAGCTCTACCTCGCCACCGATGAAGACCGCGAGGGCGAGGCGATTGCTTGGCACCTGCTGGAAGTATTAAAACCCAAGGTTCCAGTAAAACGGATGGTATTCCATGAGATTACCCGAGAAGCCATTGATCGCGCCCTGGAAAACACCCGGGATATTGACACTGACCTGGTAGAAGCCCAAGAAACCCGCCGGATTCTAGATCGCCTCTACGGGTACGAGGTTTCCCCGATTCTATGGCGCAAAGTTGCCCGGCACCTGTCAGCTGGACGAGTACAGTCAGTGGCCACTCGCCTGGTAGTGCAACGCGAGCGGGAACGGATCGCTTTCATTCCCGCCAACTACTTTGATCTAAACGCCACCTTCAAAGCTGATGGCGGGGACTTTAATGCCCGTGCCTTGGAAATGGATGGAGTGCGTTTTGCCGTTGGCCGGGACTTCGATGACCGCGGCCAGTTAAAACGCGAAGCCACAGTGATGGATGAAAAGCTGTGGGAAAAACTGGTGCATGCTTTAGAGGAACAGGCTCACTGCCAGGTGACATCAGTAGAGTCAAAACCCTATACGCGCCGTCCCGCCCCTCCTTTTACTACCTCTACCCTGCAGCAAGAGGCAGGAAGAAAACTACGCATGTCTTCGCGGCAAACCATGGCGCTCGCGCAATATCTGTACGAGAACGGCTACATCACCTATATGCGTACCGACTCGACCGCGCTGTCTAGCCAAGCTATCTCGGCGGCGCGGCGCCAGGCTACGGATCTATATGGGGCAGACGCTGTCCCCGAAAAACCCCGCTTTTACGCGAAGAAAGCCAAAGGGGCACAAGAAGCACACGAAGCAATCCGGCCCGCCGGTGATAACTTCCGCACCCCCGATCAGGTGCACTCCGCCCTCACCGCGCAACAAGCCGCGCTATATGAACTGATTTGGAAACGCACCCTAGCCTCACAAATGAATGATGCGCGCGGCACTACCGATACCGTGCGCCTTAACGCTCAGATCCAGGTAGAAGGCGAAGCCCACGAACTGGTGTTTACTGCTTCGGGAACCGTGATCACCTTCCGCGGTTTCCTGGCCGCCTATGAAGAGGGTAAAGACAAATCCCGCTACGCCAGCAGCGACAGTTCCACGGCGCTGCCGAAACTAAACGAAGGGCAAGAAGTAGCGTTTAGCGAGGTAGACAGGGACAAGGCAGCGCATGTCACCAGCCCGCCTCCGCGCTATACCGAAGCCTCCTTGGTGAAAACCTTAGAAGAAAAGGGAGTAGGGCGACCCTCCACCTATGCCTCCACAATCGGGGTAATTATTGAACGCGGGTATGTGCGCCGCGCCGGGCAGGCTCTGATTCCTTCTTGGCAGGCCTTTTCCGTGGTTCGCCTGCTAGAAGAGAACCTGGCATCTCTGGTGGATTATGATTTCACCGCCACAATGGAAGGCGATTTGGATCAGATTGCCGCCGGGCAACGGGACGGCAAAGAACTATTGGCACACTTTTATTTCGGGGGCGGAACTGGCGGAGAGTTTTGGACTCGCGGCCTCAAAGATACGGTGGAGGGTCTAGGCGACATTGATGCCCGCGCCCTGAACTCTATCGAAGTGCTACCCGGGGTAAACGTACGGGTAGGTCGCTATGGCCCTTATTTAGAGGACGCAGAGGGCAAGCGCGCCTCGGTACCTGAAGAGCTAGCTCCCGACGAGATAAATGCCGAAAAGGTAAAAGAACTGTTCACGATTTCGGCTGATACCGGTCGGGAACTGGGCAATGATCCCGAAAACGGGAACCTGATTTTAGTAAAGAACGGACGCTACGGTCCCTACTTTACCGAAGTACTCCCCGAGGACGCCCCTAAGGGGACTAAACCCCGCACGGCCTCCCTATTTAAAACTATGTCGATTGAGAGCGTCAGTTTGGATGATGCCTTGAAACTGCTTTCGCTGCCGCGAGTAGTGGGGCAGGATCCCGAAAGCGGAGCCGATATTACCGCGCAAAACGGCCGGTACGGCCCGTATTTGAAGAAAGGGACGGATTCGCGCTCCCTAGAGACGGAAGACCAGATTTTCTCCATCACTTTGGAGCAGGCTTTAGAGATTTACGCCCAACCGAAAACCCGCAGAGGTCGCACCGCGAAACCGCCCTTAAAAGAGCTGGGAACCGATCCTAACTCGGGTAAACCGGTAGTAATTAAGGATGGGCGTTTTGGCCCCTATATTACGGACGGCACCACCAATGTGACCGTGCCCCGCGCTAGCACTATCGAAGATATTGACGCTGATCAAGCCTATACTTTACTGGCAGAAAAGCGGGCGAAAGGGCCGGCGAAGAAACGCGGGACTCGCAAAGCTACTAAGAAAACCGCTGCGAAGAAGACCACGAAGAAAACTGCAGCCAAGAAAACTACCACCAAGCGGGCGACCGCCAAGAAAACCACTGCTAAAACCACTAAGCAGTCGGCAGCGAAAAAGTAGGTAATACTCTTGCTGCTATTGCGGTACATCTCAGGTTGCTAATTAGGTGTCTGTCAGGACGTAATCCGACCGCAGGCTGGTTTACCACCGGGATCGCTAACCGTTAGCGGGCTTTAAATAGCCACCGGGATATGTGCGCAGTAGGACGCGAAGATGCTCCCCCAACAGAGGGGCATTACTGAAGTCTAGTAGGTGGTGTGGTCGGCCTGGCGCATAGTGAAACCACGGCCAGTCTTAGAGTTCCAGCAGTTAACGCCGGTGTATTTACCCACTTCACAGGCATAGTCACCGTTATAGTAGACGGTGCCATAAGTGGCTTGGGTCTGGGGATCACCACCAGCATCATCGGTATCGCAGTAGCTGCTAGTTCCGCTGCTATCTACTTCGCTAACCCAATCTCCATCGCAGCCCTGTTCCCATTGCCGCTGGTAAATTTCACAAGAGACCCCATCGCCTCTCATCATGCAGCCAATATTTCGGGTAGGGGTGAAAAACCCATGACCTTCGTAGACCGCTCCGGCGGGGATCGGTTTGCCAGTTTCGACAGGAGTTTCCGTAGTGGTAACCGTGGTTTCCATTACCGTAGCGGTTCGAGTGGAATCACTTTGGGACTCACTGGCGCTCGCTTGCCCTTTGTTGTCCCCCCGGGAAGAAACAATCCAGGTACCCACAATCGCCAAGCCGATTAACGCCAACACTAGCAGTACCGTCAATACAATAATCCCCCAGCTGCGCCGGGATTTTTCCGGTTGCGAACTCTCCCCTGCCGGATTTTGGTAGGCCGGGAAAGGGGAATAGGTAGCCGGCGGCGCACTCATCATTGGTTGGCGGGGTGGCTCCGGATAGGCAGGCTCCGCATACGCCGGAGAAGCATAAGCGGGAGGCATGGCCGCGGGAGCCGCCATCACCGTCGGATAATCCTCAGCTGTTTGCCCAGAAGAACCGGGATTTTCTACCGGCAGGCTTCCCAGGCGAGTAGCATCATCGTCATTTTCTTCGTCACTGCCGGAGATTTGGGGAGAGTTTGCGCTTTCGCTGGGAATTTCGGGACTATCTCCCGCTGCCTCCGCGTCCGCACTGGCCACCGGGCTTTCTGTTATCTCTGCGGTTTTGGCTTCTGCGCCCTCAGCAACCGGGTTTGTTTCCTCTAGCTGCCCAGTTTCCGCTGCTTGGTCGGTAGTTTCGATTTTCTCGGTAGCTGCCACTTCGCTTTCCGAATCGGTAGGGGGAGCAAAGGCTAGGGTCGCAGAGTCTGTGGAGCCAGGTTTCATCTCTTCCTGGTCGCCGCCCGGATGGCTATCTTTTTCGCCGGAAGCTGCCTCCGGGTTCTCTTCCCTGCCTTTCGCTAGCGCTTCGGTGCCAGAAAGGCCGTGTCTACGTGCAGCCACCACTGCTTTTACGCGGTCATCGCCTACGTTTTCCAACCAATCAAGCAGATCCGGATAGGCATTCGGGTTCGCCGCGACTTCCGCATAAGCCTCGGGATGTTGCGCAGATATCTCGAACAGTTCATTAGCGTTAGTTTCCGGAGCTAACGCGCGCTCGCGCAATTCCTTTAAATCATCACTATCAGTCATGGCTTACCTTTGAGGTTGGGACAACACTGTTCTTATTCTAACTGGCAAGGCTCGTCCGTGGCTCAAATCTGTAAAAACCAGTCTGGTAGAAAACTCCTGCTACCAACTACTGATGAAAGTGAAACCACAGCGCACCTAAGTTACCAGCGTCCTCAAGCGGGCCGGAAAGAAAATTGTTCAAACCCCAAAGAGTCAATTTCTTCAGCCCAGGTCTTAACTTGGCTATCCCAGCCTTGAGCCTCGGCCTTAAAATCTGGGGACGCTCCCAGCTCGCGTGCCTGTTGTAGGGCAAAGTTTTTGACTCCTCGCGCCGCTAAATCTCGCGCTAACTCCACCACTTTTCCGGGGTGTCCAGGGTAAACAGTTAGGCGTACCTCGTAGTCGATGCCGCTGGCCAACACGGCATCTAGACAGGTAAAAGCCTTATCTGCGCCCGCTACCCCGGTGACTTGG
The DNA here is from genome assembly GCF_022133705.1 of Varibaculum cambriense. Lineage (GTDB taxonomy): Bacteria > Actinomycetota > Actinomycetes > Actinomycetales > Actinomycetaceae > Varibaculum > Varibaculum cambriense_A. The sequence continues at coordinate 62,112 of NZ_JAKNHJ010000012.1, read as the reverse complement.
CGGTAGTCAGTGGGCAAGGCTTTAATATCTAGCCCCACCCAATCGAGCAAACCTGCCGCCAATATTGCTTGCAGGCGCGAAGGATAAGCGCCCGCCGCGTGCAACCCCACCTGGAAACCCTGCGCCTTCACCCAGCGGGCAGCGGGAATCACCGCTGCTTGCGCGAGCGCTTCCCCGCCGGAAAACACTACCCCATCGAGCAGGCCTTTCCGGCGTCCTAGCAACTCTTCTAGCTCCGCAAACGGTACTGCCCCGGGCACTTTAAAATCTAAGATTTCATAGTTTTGGCAATAGGCGCAGCGCCAAGGACACCCCTGGCAAAACACGCTGGCCACGATCTTCCCTGGCCAGTCCACGGTAGAAAACGGGACTAGACCCGCGATGTTAAGCTGCCTGGCCTGCCCCAGCAGGCTGGGCTCCCCGTTAACTGCCAAAAAATCAGACACCGGCTAACTCTTGCGAGAAAGTAGTGCGCTCAGCGTACTCGCTCTGCTTACCGGTATTGAAAGAGGTCACGGGACGGAAGTAGCCCATTACCCGCGTCCACACTTCACAGGGCTGCTCGTGGTTGCCTTCGGCGGCACACTTGGGACAATCGAAATGTTCACCCGACAAATACCCGTGGACTGGGCAGATGGAGAAGGTGGGGGTGATTGTAATATAGGGCAGCTTGAAGTTCGCGAGCGCCCGGTGCACCAGGGTCTTGCAGGACTGAGCGGAGTTCATCGCCTCCCCCATATATAGGTGCAATACAGTGCCCCCAGTGTATTTACCTTGCAGTTCCACCTGTTCTTCTAAGGCTTGGAAGGCATCTTGGGTGTAGCCTACCGGCAGCTGCGAAGAGTTGGTGTAGTAGGGAGCGTCCTTAGTTCCCGCCTGAATAATCCCGGGGAAACGTTTAGCGTCCTCTTTCGCAAAGCGGTAAGTGGTACCTTCGGCCGGAGTGGCCTCTAGGTTATAGAGGTGCCCAGTTTCTTCCTGCAGCTGCACCATCCGCTCGCGAATGTGATCGAGCAAGTCGGCGCACATTTTATGCCCCACTTCGCCGGTAATATCTTCCGCGTCCTCGGTAAAGTTGCGCACCATCTCGTTCATTCCGTTTACTCCGATCGTGGAGAAATGGTTATCGAGAGTGCCCAGGTAACGGCGGGTATAGGGGAAAAGACCGGAATCCATATGCCAGGAAATAACTTCCCGTTTCTTCTCTAGGGACTGGCTGGCCAGGTCAATGAGGTGATCAAGCTGGCGGGTGAGCCCGTTCAAATCGCCCTTATAGAGGTAGCCGAGGCGCGCCATATTAATGGTCACTACCCCCAGGGAGCCAGTTTGTTCCGCCGAACCGAACAAGCCGTTGCCTCGTTTTAGCAGTTCGCGCAGGTCTAGCTGCAAACGGCAGCACATGGAGCGAATCATATGGGGATCCAGATCCGAGTTCAGGAAGTTCTGGAAGTAGGGCAGACCGTATTTCGCGGTCATGGCGAATAGGCGCTCGGTGTTGGGGGAATCCCAATCAAAATCGGGGGTGATGTTGTAGGTGGGGATGGGGAAAGTAAACACCCGTCCATCGGCATCCCCGGCAGTCATCACTTCGATGAATGCCCGGTTAATCATCTCCATTTCTTCGGCCAGATCCCCGTAGGTGAAGTCCATCAGTTCCTCCCCAATCAAGGGGTATTCATCGACAAGGTCGTCGGGGCAAGTCCAGTCGAACGTGAGGTTAGTGAAGGGACACTGGCTACCCCAACGGCTCGGCACGTTCAGGTTGTAAATCAGTTCCTGCATGCACTGGTGAACCTGCTCGTAGTCCAGGTTATCTTTGCGAATAAACGGCGCCATATAGGTGTCGAAACTAGAGAAAGCCTGCGCCCCTGCCCACTCGTTTTGCAAAGTTCCCAAGAAGTTCACGATTTGCCCACAGGCGGAGGAAAAATGGCGAGGCGGATTGGAGGCAATCGCCCCCGGAACCCCATTAAAGCCTTCCTGTAACAGTTGTTTTAGGGACCAGCCCGCGCAGTAACCGGCGAACATATCCAGGTCGTGAATATGATAGTCGCCCTCGCGGTGCGCCTTCCCAATTTCGGGAGTGTAGATTTCGTTTAGCCAATAGTTGGCGATCAGTTTGCCCGAAGAGTTAAGGATTAGTCCCCCCAATGAATAGCCCTGGTTCGCATTAGCATTTACCCGCCAATCAGCTTTTGATAAATACTCATTTACGGTCTGAGCGGGATCAACCAGGTGTTTCATTTTCGTTTGGGGTGCCATTTTTATCCTCTTTTGGTTCCTTCAAGTTCTTCTTGTTTGTCTACGGCTTCGTAGCCACCGCTATCGACTATAGGCATACCCGCCCAGAAACAGGTAAAGACACACGAGATATAGTAGGTTTCCTAAATGTTAACCACTAGATATTGTGTTTGCGTTTATTCTTCTCATATTTGCTGGCGGGGGCGGAAATAACCTGAAGCGCTCCCTATTGGGGGCGCTCGAAGTGCCAAAAACCCTTTGGGGCAAAAGACCTAGGCGGGGGCAGAGGGCGATTTTAGGGTGCGCATTCCGGCTCGCGCGACCTCGAAAATGAAAATCCAGCAGGCTCCGGCGAGGGTGAGCACGGTGCCTCCTGCCAGCAAGAGGGCGAGCTGGTGACGCGAAGCCGCGAGTTCCCGCAGGTCACTGCTGGCGCTGGCGGCAGAAAAATAGGGGCTGCCGGCACCTAGTTGAAAATAACAGTAGGTGACCATCACGGTTCCTACTAAAAACAGGGTCACCGCCAAGAAAGTGACGATCCGTCCTCGCCGCAACGCTCGCTGTCCCCGCTCTCCCCCCAGCTCCAGGGGAGACAACAACAGAGAAAACACGGCTACTACGCAAATGGCGGCGAAGACATCAGAGGGGCGATGCCAACGCGCTACGATTACCGCTAAAGCCACTAACCAGAGCACCAGTGCCGATAGGTAGGTGGCCACTTCCCGCCAACGATCAGCCGCTACCATCACCAGCGCTACCGCGGCAGCTCCGGCGGTCGTGGTGTGACCAGAAGGAAACGAGTTCGTCATATAGTAGGTGATTCCTAGGGCAGGGCGGGAAAGTACCAGATGCTTTAGGATCTGGGTGGTTACCGTGGCTGCCCCCACCATCACCAGCATCCGTGCCCCCAGGGCAAAACGCCTTCTTACCAGGGCAACTATCACTGCCGCGGCGATTAGTGGAACCAAAACAAATAAATACCATTCCCGCAGTAACGCTTGATCCCAAGGGGCAAAAGAACTATTGAGGTTAGATAAAGCGAACATGGCGAGCGTATCGGTAGCCTGCCCAGCGCGGGTGCACACAAAAATCAGGTAGCAGGCAACAAAGAACCCGGCCGCAAATAGCGCGACCGAAAAACGACGCACGTAACCGGCAGTTAGTCCTCTTCTCAGCGTGCTAGTCATGCTTTAACCTTAATTTGTCACTCCCGTGGTTTCCACAACCACGGGGATTTGGAAGCAGGCTCTAAACAGTAATATTTTCGCGTCAACAAGGGAGATTCCGGTGAGTATCGCTAACCTGGCGGACGGATTGCGTTCCTTTAGCAGCGACCAGTTGCTTTACGAAACCGTGTTACCTGCGCGGCGCGCCAGTTTTGCGCCTTGGCCGAGTTGGGTAGGCAAAGATTTACAGGCGGCTCTGATAGCCGATGGGATTGAACGCCTCTGGGAACATCAAGTTAGCTGCGCAAATGCTTTATATAGTGGCAGGGACGTGATTCTTACTTCCGGAACCGGTTCCGGTAAATCTTTGGCAGCTTGGCTGGCGTTCTTGGCGCGCGGACATAAATCCCTGGTGGGTACCCGTCCCACCGCTCTCTATTTAGCACCAACCAAGGCCTTGGCTCGTGACCAGGCAACCGCTTTAACCCATTGGGCAAGCTTGGCCGCACTGGATCTACAGGTCGCCCCGGTCGATGGCGATAGTCCGGCGGAAGTTAAAAAGTGGGCGCGCGCAGGCGCCGATGCGGTGCTGACTAATCCCGATTTCCTGCATTACGCATTGCTACCCCATAACGAGCTTTGGCGACCCTTTTTGCGGGGATTATCGCTGGTGATTGTGGATGAGGCGCATTATTACCGGGGGGTGCTGGGGGCAAATGTGGCCTTGATTTTACGCCGCCTGCGTCGCCTGGCTCGTAAATATCAAGCTGACCCGGTCTTTGCTTTACTGTCGGCTACTACCGCTAATCCGGCAGCTCATGGGGCTAATATGTTGGGGCGAGGACGCGAACTCGAGGTTATTGACCGCGACACTTCCGCCAGTGGTGCCCGCACAGTTTTCGTGTGGCGTCCGCCGTTAATCGAGGATAGTGACCCCGCTTCCTGGGAAGACGAAAACCTGTGGGAAACCAGCGAGGAGGGAGGCTGGGACAGCATCTCGGCAGGAAAAGAGCTAAAAGAATCTGAAGAAGCCACAGGCCAGAGGCAAGGTGAGGTGGCAGAAGGGCCGCGTTACCCTGCCATTTGGGAAGGCGGACGCCTGTTGGCGCAGCTAGTAAATAGCGGAGGGCGAGTTTTGACCTTTGCGCCCTCGCGGCAGGGAGTAGAAACTATTGCCCAGATCGCCCGGGATCAACTGAGTACCCGTAACCCGCATTTAATGTCGCGAGTGGCCGCCTATCGCGGGGGTTACCTGCCCGAAGAGCGCCGAAAGCTAGAAAAAGAATTACGTACCGGCACGCTACAAGGCTTGTCAGCAACCTCTGCTTTAGAACTGGGGATCGATATTTCCGGACTGGATGCCACCATCACCTGTTCTTGGCCGGGAACCCGCGCCAGTTTCTTTCAGCAACTTGGTCGCTCTGGTCGCTCCGGGCAAGAAGGCTTAGGTATCTTGGTGGTTTCCGATAATCCTTTAGATGATTTTCTAGCGCACCACCCGGAAGAGATTTTTCGCTCCGCCGAGCAAATAGTTTTCGACACTGAAAATCCGTTTGTGCTGGCGCCTCAACTACTTTGTGCCGCCGCAGAACTTCCTTTAACCAGTGAGGATACTGCTTTATTTGGGGAAGCTAGCACTGAAATCATGTCGCAGCTTCGCCAGCAAGGACTCCTGGTAGATCGGCCGGGGGGACTTTGTTTCGATATCACTAAACGATTTTCGCCCTGGCAGGCAGTAAAGCTTCGCGGAGATAGTGGCCAAGTACAAATCATCGAATCGGAAAGCGCCCAGGTAATAGGCACGGTTGATAGTGGTCGGGCGGACAGCGTGTTGCACCCGGATGCTATTTATGTACATCAAGGCCGTATCTGGCAGGTTTGTCGCCGAGAAGACGATATCGCGGAAGTGGTTCCCGGTCCGAAGAAGCTACGTACCCGCCCCAACACGGATACCAGCATTTCGATTTTGTCAGAAGAAGCTGCCCCGCTGACCCCTTCGCCGGCAGTTAGCTGGCATTACGGGCGGATCGAAGTGCAAACCACGGTTACTTCTTTTGACCTATTGCGCCTGCCGGGTCATGTTTATCAAGCTACTTTCCAATTGGATTGCCCCACCCGCACGCTGCAAACTACTGGCACCTGGTTCACGCTTACAGAGCAGGTAGTTAAACAGTTGCAGCTAAACGAAGAACAGCTATTAGGCGGGGGATTACACGCAGCCGAACACGCCCTGATTGGTTTGCTTCCCTTGGTGGCTACCTGTGACCGTTGGGATCTGGGGGGTTTATCTTTAACCCAGCATCCCCAAACCGGACTGCCAACGGTGTTTATTTACGATGGCACCCCCGGGGGTGCCGGTTTTTCCCGGCATGGTTTTAAGCAGCTAGAAACCTGGCTAGATTTAACCTATCGGCAAGTAAACGCTTGTCCCTGCAAGCAGGGGTGTCCGCGCTGTATCCACTCCCCCAAGTGCGGGAATGGAAACGAAATGCTGTCCAAATCTGCCGGACGGGATCTATTAGAGTTCTTACTTAGCAGCTTTGGTTCGGCCGGCACTGCCGCCTAAACCGGTGTTTTTAAGGGGGATTAATGGCGGGACCGGCTCGGGAATGAGCTTTAAGCTGCCAGTTGAAAACGGTTTTTATCCGCACCGAAACTTGTACGTCCCTAGCGGACAAAATACAAGAATCTAAGGACGCCGCATTTTCCTGGGCAACCTGAGTAGCCACGGCACAAGGAGCGTTCGCGGTGCCATAAAAGTGAGCCTGGGCGGCGGCTAGAGCCGCAAAGTCAGCCCCGGTTTGTGCCCGTGCCTTCGCGCTTAAAGCTCCCCCCAATAATCCAATCCCCACCGCCAACGCCGCTAATAAACAGATCAATCCCACCGCCCAAATAGTGGCCGACCCCGCCTCTGCCGCTGTGGGAGAAAGCTTGGTTCGACTCTTCCCGATTTTCATGGCTCTATTCCCATCGCCAACTCTGGTTCCTTTAGCGTGCTAGCTTTGCAAGTCACCGCGGGTAAAAGTTTTGCTTTCCCTACCAGGTTTTTACTGGCCGCGGCGCGCACCCACTGCCCACTACTGTCTACGCTGACCTTGATGGTGCCGCCACCTGACCACGATTTTCCGATGCTCACCGCGCGCGCTGCCGTGCGCGCTGCGTCACAGGTTTGCACCTTGGCGGCGCCAGCTGCCCCAGCACCTAAACTCATCACCGCTACCGCCACCAAGGCCGGAAGGGTCAAAGCAGTTTCGACAGTGGCGTAACCGCCCTGACTATCCCGACGCATTTGCCACAGTCGGCGCAGCCATCCTATAAACTGCGCCGACTGCGGATGTTTCCTAAATAATGTTCCCACTTTAAATTGAGAGTGCTTGTTTAATAATTGCAGTTAACGCGCTTTTTATCCCTCCTCCCTTAATGACTGCCATCAACAAACCAGCGAAGGCGGCTGCCGCTAAAGTTCCGATGGCGTATTCGGCGGTGGTCATCCCGTCCTCTTCGGTTCTTAGCCGCGCAATTGCCTGCCGGGTTTGCGCCCAAACCAAGGCGCGCAATGCGAAATCTTTCATCCCTTCCCCTTTCCTGTTCCCCCAGCCGGTGCGGCGGGAGGTGGTATCAGCTTCGTACAGGCAGAAAAAGATAGAAATCCCTAAATAATGTTCTGTGTAAAGGTCGCAATTATCGCCTCTTGGGGACTTGTGGGCGATAATAGGCGCATGAGTGAGCACAAACCCCGCACCGATAAAGAACTATTTGCCCAAGCCAGAAAAGCGATTCCCGGGGGAGTTAACTCTCCGGTTCGTGCCTACGGCTCCGTGGGCGGAACTCCGCATTTTATTAAAGAGGCGTTCGGAGCGTATGTACGTGACGAGGAAAACCGCACTTTCGTGGATTTGGTGGGATCTTGGGGGCCGGCGCTACTGGGACATTCTTGCCCCCCGGTCGTACGCGCAGTGCAAGAAACTGCCGCAAAAGGGCTTTCTTTTGGAGCGCCCACGGTAAACGAAACCAAGTTGGCGCAGGCGATTACCGCTCGGATGCCTGCGTGCGAACAGGTACGTATGGTTTCTACCGGTACCGAAGCCACGATGACCGCGATTCGTTTGGCACGCGGGGTAACCGGACGTGACCTCATCATTAAGTTTGCCGGTTGCTACCACGGTCACTCCGATGGGTTGCTGGCCGCTGCTGGTTCCGGAGTCGCCACCCAAGGACTCCCCGGCTCTGCCGGCGTCACTGCCGCAGTCGCTGCGGAAACTATCGTGCTTCCCTATAACGACTTTGAGGCTCTCACCGAAACCTTCGAGCGCAAAGGCGAACAGATCGCGGCAGTTATTTGTGAATCCTGCCCCGCCAATATGGGAGTCGTTCCCCCACTCCCCGGCTTTAACCAGCACATTCGCGCGCTAACCAGCAAGTATGGGGCGTTGATGATTACCGATGAGGTACTAACTGGTTTCCGGGTTGGTCCTTCCGGATACTGGGGGCTGCAAAATGATTATTGGGTCGATCTCCCCGCTATACTTCCCGCTTTCTCCGACGAGGACGAGCTAGCTAGCTGGAGGGCAAACGAGCTCGAAAAAGCCGAGTTCGTGCCGGATCTCTTTACTTTCGGCAAGGTTATCGGAGGAGGAATGCCGCTAGCGGCTCTAGGCGGCTCCCGCGAAATTATGGAGCAGCTTTCACCGCTCGGTCCGGTTTACCAGGCAGGTACTCTTTCGGGGAACCCTTTGGCTACTGCTGCCGGGCTAAAAACTTTAGAATTGGCAGATCACACGGTGTATGCCCGCACTACGGCAGTTGCCGATGCTCTCATCGGAGCAATTGAGCACGAGGCCGCACAAGCGGGGGTTGCCCTGAAAGTAAACCGGGCAGGTAGTTTGTTCTCCGTGTTCTTCGGGCAGGCGCCGGCAGAAAATGGGGTAACCAATTTTGAGGAGGCAAACGCGCAAGAAACTTTCCGTTACCGGGCTTTCTTCCATGCGATGGAAGAGGAAAACATTGCCCTGCCGCCTTCAGGTTATGAAGCTTGGTTCGTGTCTTCGGCTCACGATGATCGGGCAGTAGGACGGATTTTGGAGGCCTTGCCTTCCGCGATGCGAGCTGCGGCCGAAGCTGAAAGCAATGATAGTTAAGTTAAAACTGTTCACATTGTTGTTCTAATCGAAACCTCATCACCCCAGGACTTTAGTCGCTTTTGATTGAATTCGATTAAAAATCTATCGCTATGCTTTAATGTTGTGATACACTATTGAATATATTAATAGGTTGGGTAGGAAAGTTCCGATTACTATGAGCATTCTGCGCAAGATCAGCAGTTTTGCTGCCACTACCCTAGTGGCAGCGGCGCCGCTGTGCGTTGGTCTATGCTCTGCTCCTTTCGCGCTTGCCGCCCCTTCCGACACGCCGGCCACCAGCACTTCTTCTGCTACCCCAGCTAGCCAAACCCAGGATCTTACTAAGTGGGCAAAAGATAATTGTCCCGGTGGGGAGCAGTTTGTTAATGACGCTCAGAAAAACACCCCGATTTATTTAGGGTATGCGGACGGAAAAACCTACTTGGGGTACACCAATACCACCCATGCAAGTGGTGCTAACTCCAAAAATTTATTTAATGATACTCGCTCAGATGACAAGTTTAAAGAAAAGTTTGGGACTTGCGTGCGGGTAGCACCGAACAAAACTGAGCAGCCTACTGCTAAGGTTTTTTACGGAGCCCTATTTAAGGCAGACAAATCTGCCCTTGCCGCCTCCGGTTTTAGTGAAAAAACTCAGACCATTTTTCAGGTAACAAAAGTAAAACCATGGGATTTGGGGACAAAGGTAAAATCACGACCTGGCAAGTCTAGTGACAACTACCAAGAAATGCCCTACTCCGTTTCCACTGGGAAATCCGATAGCGGCTTTGTAAACACAACTGTGCGCACGGAAAACTCAATTGAACTGAGCTTTACTCAGTCCGGGTTTTACACTATCCATCTAAAAGCCATCACTACCGACCCGCAGAATCCCGATAAGTCTTACCAGGCCGAAATGGCCTACACTTTTATCGCCGGGAAGGAAGCCTCGGTTCCTAAAGATTTACAGGATATTGTTGATGGAAAGGACGAGGGAGGATCAGGTATTAATCCCTCCCCCGATCCGGGGGAAACCACCCCTGATACTCCCGATCCGGAGCCCGGTGATGAGGGTGGAGGCACCCATCCGGGAACCGATCCCACCCCTAACCCCGGAAAAACTACCCCTGGCACTTCCACACCCGGTCACGGGGATCAGGGTGGAACCTCAAATCCGGGAACTAGTCCCACCTCGAAACCTACAAACGGGCATAATGGTGCGGAGCGTAACCCCAACCTGTCTGCCTCTTCGCGACTACAAGCAAGTTCGCAGCTAGGAGGAACTAACTTGGCGCGTACTGGCGGCTCGCTAAGTCGCGCCCAGCTACCGCAACCTCCAGCAAACGCCTTCCCCACCCTGCCCGATCCGGCAACTAGCTCTGCAAAGACAGGAGACACCGCGGGAACTGCCTCGGACTCCGATACTAACCCCGGCTCTGCCGCTGATAGCGACTCCAATTCAGGCAGCCAAACTGGTAACGACAATCCCTTAAAGTTCCAGGCAGATAGTACTTCCACCGATCTGGTTACCAAGCAGTGGATTCGCTCTTCCTCTTTAGCCGTATTTGCCCTAGGTCTGGGAGCTGCCGGGCTAACCGGTATCGGATTACTCATTTTTTCCCGCCTACACCCCTAAATGAAAAAATCCTTCCGTAACCGGGTGCGCGATTACCGGTTAAAGAGAGAAAAAGATCAGCCGCTGGATCAAGCCATATATATGACGATAGCTACCGGCAGGTTGGAACCACTGCTTCGCGCCCTCGCGATCTACCCCGTATACAGCAGTGGCGAACTGCGCTGGCAGGGAAATTCCCAGTTTTTACTCGCCTACGCTACCCGCCTGCGCTCCCCTGCATCCGCTGAAGTTAACGCCGCCCTCTTAACTGAACATCTCGATGCGATCCGCGAGGACGCCGAAGACTCTCAGCCAATAGGTGCCCTCCTTAACCCGGGGGGACAATTTGAGATCACTTTAGAAGCCCATGATCTTCCCCGTTTAGCATCCCTAGTAGCGGGGATTCCCACCGAGGACGCCCTCACCCCGATCGCTTCGGAATCCTTAGAGGTCACCCCGGCAACTAGCGAACATTCTGGGCTACTGGTTTCTTTAGCACCCAGCCTGGCGGTACCAACCGGACTAACGCTGCGGGCTTTAACCGCCAGCTTTCAAGGCTTTAAACCTGGTACTTGGCCGGTAGTTTTTCTGGTAGACAGGGAGGGAGCTCCCCAAGCGATACCAGTGCCCCTGAAAGACCAACTCACCCTAGAGCTTCCCCAAGCCATCCTGATAGATCCAGCCGTAGCTGATTGGCGGCGCGACCTATTTTGGGGCTACCGGGAATTACTTACCTGATACCTACTTGCTCAATAACGCGAGGCTTGAGCAAAAAGCTATTTAACAGGGTTTAAGGCTGCTAATAGCCGCCAGGAACTGATCATTTTCTGCCCGGCTACCAATAGTTACCCGCACGCCCTCGGGAAATCCCCGCGTTTGAACCCCTTGGGAAAGCGCCGCCGCCTGAATTTGCTCCCCTACCTGCCCGGCAAACCAGATAAAGTTGCCGCCTGCCTGCGGAATTGTCCAACCAAGATTACGTAGTTCACTAAGTAATCGCGCTTTCTCTTTACAGACCTGGGACACCTGAGAGCGCATAGCCGCTTCATCTGCCAGTGCCGCCAGGGCGCAAGCTTCCGCCACCGCCGAGAGTCCAAAAGGAGTAGCCACTTTGCGGATCGCTTCCGCGAGGAAAGAGCTAGTTAAACCGTAGCCACAACGCAGACCAGCCAAGCCGTAGGCTTTCGAAAAAGTGCGCAGCACCAGCAGATTAGGAAAGTCCGCGAGTAAAGTCACCCCGTCAACGTGACCGGGAGAAGTATCAAACTCGAAATAGGCTTCATCCAAAACTGCCAGCACCTGGGCAGGCAAGGCCGCCAAAAACTCGCGAACTTGGGTTTGGGTCAAAGAAGGTCCGGTGGGATTATTCGGGCTACACAGGATAACCGCGGCCGTGTTTTCGTCTACAGCACTTAAAATCGCGTCCAGGTCATGGCTGCCGTCACTATTGAGCGGAATCTGGCGCGACGAGGCGCCAGTGATTCCCACTAGAATCGGGTAGGCCTCAAATGAACGCCAGGCATAGACCACGTTATTTCCCGCCTGAGCCACCGCGCTTAACGCATTCGCTAACACCTGGATAGATCCGGGACCAACCACCACTTGGCAGGGATCCAAATGGTAATGCGCCGCCAATTTTGCTACCAGATTGCCCCCAATGGCATCCGGGTAGCGGTTAGTGCCCACCAAGGCCTGCTTGCCGGCCTCGATAATCGGCTTTGACGGCGGAAAAGGCAGCTCGTTACTGGATAGTTTTACTACTTTCCCGGCATCGCCTTTTCCGGCAACGTAGGCGGGCAGGTCGGAAAGTACCTGCCGTAATCGAACCTGACTCATAACTTAAGTTTGCCTTTTTTCTACCGACTACGCTTTCTGGTTTCAAAATTGTCCGCGGATCACTGATTGCGCCAGGCCACCTCTTTCTAGCTTCGCCCTAGCCTTAGGAAAGAACCTGCCCCGCCGGTTTCAAAATTCACCCGGGCCTCCGCTGAAACTTTGCCGCGCGGCCTCGTGCCATAATAGTAGTTATGCAAACCCTTTTTGATGACTGCTTTGATTTCGCCAAAACCGATATTGCTTTAGGTCCCTTAGATGGCCGCTACCGCTCCCAGGTCAGTGCGCTCACCAATTATCTATCAGAACCGGCTTTGAACCGCTCCCGGTTATTAGTCGAGGTAGAGTGGCTAATTTTCTTGGCAGAAAACCGGGTATTGAAGGGGGTAAGCCCCTTTAGCGAGGACGAAAAACGGTATTTGCGCTCGCTGATCACTACTTTTGGTGAAGCCGAAGTGGCTGAGCTAAAAGAAATCGAAGCAGAAACTAAACATGACGTGAAAGCAGTGGAGTATTTCCTGCAAGCCCGCCTGCGCGGCGCCTCGGAAGTGCTGGGGGAAACTTTTCTGCCTAACTACCTGGCAGCGGTGCATATTTTTTGTACTTCTGAGGACATTAATAACCTGGCCTACGGAATTGGGATTAAGGCAGCGGTGGAACAGGTTTGGATACCGCAGGCGCGCCAGCTTGTTGAGCAGCTTGCGCAACTAGCTTGCCAGGCGGCCACAGTTCCTATGCTGGCACATACTCATGGGCAACCGGCCACTCCGGTGACTTTAGGTAAAGAGATGGCAGTGTTTGCCCACCGGTTACGTCGCCAACTTTCCCGGATTGACAACACCGAATACTTGGGCAAGATTAATGGTGCTACCGGTACTTGGGCGGCACATAAAGTGGCGGTGCCCGGCGCTAACTGGCCGCAGTTATCTAAGGCGTTTGTGGAACATTTGGGTCTTGCTTGGAATCCGCTTACTACTCAGATTGAATCGCACGACTGGCAAAGTGAGCTTTATAGCGACTTGGCGCGCACTAACCGGATCCTGCATAACCTGGCCACCGATTGCTGGAGTTATATTTCGATGGGTTACTTCCACCAGAACCTGGCGGCACAGGGTTCCACGGGGTCTTCTACGATGCCGCATAAGGTCAATCCGATTCGCTTTGAAAATGCGGAAGCTAATCTAGAGATTTCCTGTGCGCTGCTAGAAACTTTGGCGCAGACTTTAGTGACTTCGCGCCTGCAGCGTGATTTAACGGATTCTTCTACCCAACGCAATATTGGGGTTGCTATCGGCCACTCCCTGCTTGCCCTATCCAATCTTCAGGGTGGTTTGCGGGGATTGGATGTGGCAAGCCAGGTAATGGCGCGTGACCTTGACCAGAACTGGGAAGTACTGGGCGAGGCCGTGCAGCAGGTGATGCGGGTTGAAGGACTGGCCGGGACTCCCGGGATGGATAACCCGTATGAACGGCTGAAAGAGCTGACTCGGGATAGCAAAGTTGATGAGGCAGCGATGAAAGAATTTCTAACTTCATTAGGACTTTCTGAGGAAGCTGAGTCTCGTTTGCTGGCACTAACCCCCAAAACCTACTTCGGATACGCTAGTGAACTTGCCACCGGGGAAGCATTAAAAAACTAATACTTACCAGGCGGTAAGTATTGAAAACCGCCTCTATTGAGCCGAATTCCCGATATTTGAGGCGCCATAAGCAGAGTGTTTAGCCTGATACCAGCTGTTTGTGTGGTATATCACCTAAATGAGACAATTATCAGCTGGCAATTTATTAACCAAGCGGTAAGATTAGAACTGGTACCACAGAAATGGAGCGTTCCCAATAACGGCTCCGCAATAGATGAGGGATTTAATCATGAGGCTTAAGAACTTCGCCAAGACCCTAGTTTCCGGGGTTTGCGCAACGGCATTAATACCTGCCGGTCTCTTAGCGGTCGCGGCGGCCGGTAACCTGGCAGAGGAATCGCCAGCCGGTAACCTTACGGTATCTACCTCGGTAGCGAACACCCCCAAGTTTTTAACCGGATGCATTGGCTCAGATCAATTGGGCTATGAAAATGTGCGGATTAATAAACTTCCCGCTGGCAAAGACTGGTTTTTGACGGTTTCTGACTCTGATCAAAGCCCGTTTGCCAGTCGCGACAGCTACACAAATCCCAATGCTGGCGGATACATGTACACCTTTGATCCGGCCGCTAACGATAGCGAGCGAGCCTTACAAGGTTCGGTAGGAAGCTCGGGTCTCGGACTGGCAGGCACCTACCACTTTAAGAACTCGGTAAAGGATCTACACCCCTGGGTATTCGTGCAACTAGAGGACGAGATCTACGGTGCTTTGAAAGTAACCACTGGCTGCGAATATGATTTCAGCACCATTTTGGAAAACAATACTTTTGATAAGTACCTGGAAATCAAAAAGTTCCTAGTAAATCCGCAGGCAGTAAAGCAGGATTGGAATCCGCTACTAACATTGCACCAGTTCCGGGCACCGGAAGCAGCCGATTTCAAGGTGCTGGACACTCCTCCCGCCCCGCAGCCGTCAACCGACCCGGATACTGAACCCAGTCATCCGGATGTTCCCGAAGTTCCTGATACTCCCGAGACTCCTAAACCTGCTGAAACTCCCGATGCTTCCGGAGCACCGACGGTAGATCGCCAAGCACCTACCCTTGACGCTGCGTCCAAGAACAAAGGCTCTAAAGACAGCAAGCAAACCGCTCCGTCTGCCGGAGCGACCACTGCGCCTAGCGCACCTGCGCAGCAGGCTGCTCCCGGTCAGCGGCAAGCAGCCGACCCGGCTCCTGCACAGACGACTCGGGTACGCACCGTTATTCAAAATCGGGAACATACTCGCACCGTAACCGTTCCTGGTCCGATTCGTTACCGGGAGGCTCCCGCAACTTCCTCTAATAACGCAAGTAATAACAACTCTTCTACCACCACGGACAACTCCGCGAAACCGGCTCAGGAAGGGTCCGGTAGCGCGCAGGAAGCAACTGGCAATGGGACCGCCAGTCAAGTTCAGGGAGTAGAAGAACCCAAGGCAGCGCCCTCGGCGCCCGCCGCAGCTAGAGATGCCAATGTGAACCCCAGCGTGGTTGACCGCATGGGCGGACTCGGTACCATTGCCGCGATCGCAGTTCTTGGGTTAATCGGCGCAGGTGGCGCCATAGCCCTGACCAGATCGTTGATGAACGGTTAAGTCCACTGGGAACTGGACTTAACGGTTTCTAGACTGGTCAGGTACGGGGCAGGAGATTCCCTCAATCTCCTGCCCCGTATTGCTATCTCTAGGCCTTATTCAACACCTAGCATTGCAAAGTTGATACAAGAGATTAAACTTTAGGCTAAGTAGGTTCAATAGAGAAGAGGATGCACCATGCGGTTTTTCCCATCAAAACGACCCGGTAAAAAAGCCAATGATCGCACTATCGATATTTTGGTTACCGGAATGACTTGCCAAAAATGCGTAGAACATGTCACTGAAGCTCTAAAAAGTTTAGAAACCGTCAAGCGGGTGTCAGTGTTGCTGCGCAGTAACGAACCTAGCCAAGTCACCATCCTCACGGATTACGAAATCGAGGATGATACTATCCGCGACTGCATCAAGAATGCTGGCTACGAAGTAGTAACTATTGAACGTGATGATGACTAATTGTTATCGCATGCAGAGATCTTAAACCGTACTATTTGGCGGCTTTTTGCTTGCTGGATCGAGTTTTAAAGAAGCTAAACACCATCGGTAGTACCGAGATAGCCACAATCGCAATCGCAATTACCTCAACGTTATTGGCTACCACCGGGATATCTCCCAATAGTACCCCCGCCAGCATAAAAGCCCCGATCCAGAGGGCGGCACCCACCATATTCCAGATCAGGAACAAGCGGTAATTCTGTTTGCCAATCCCGGCAATGATGGGGACAAAGGTACGAACAAAGGGTACAAACCGGGCTAATACTAGTGCCACTCCACCGTAGCGGCGAAAGAAATCCTCAGATTTGTGCATGTTTTCAGTTGATAAATAACGGGCATTATCTTTAAAAAGCCGCCTGCCATATTTACGTCCTAACCAGTACCCCACCATATTTCCGCAGATAGCAGCGATAAAAAGTATTAGGAAGGTTAACCATTCCGGCACCCCGGGTATCCGGTTATGCAAAATACCGAGGGCGAAAATCATTGAGTCACCGGGAAGCACCGGGAATAAGACCCCGGACTCGATGAAAACTATTAGCGCTACCGCAGCCACCATCCAGCCACCAAGTTCCGCTAGCAGGGTGTTGAGCAGGAGATTAGGGTCGGTAAGATAATCTAAAGCTCCCGCGGCTACTACAGACGCAAACATTCGTCCTCCTGAGAATAATTCATGATCATTTCTCATCCTAGACGAGCGGGACCAGAGGCTAATAGGCTAAAAAGCAGGCTGGGCGCAAGCTCACATCTAGGTATGTACCTTGATTGCACATAGAATCAAGACATGAGTTTTTCGGGAGAGACGGCTAGTCCACTGCTAGATCGACACCTCACCGAAATTGTCGATGCTAAGAACTCCCGTTTGCGGCGCATCGATGACCTGGCTCGTGCCGGGATGTACCTAGTGGTGATCGTGTTGGTATTGCTAATGGCTATCTACGCCCATGCCACTACCCAAGCAGTTGCCCAGGATCTGACCAAAGTATTCGTAAACACCACTTTGGCGCAGATTCTGCTGCTTCCCCTTTCAATGTTGCAAAACTTATTTATCTTGGCAGCCCCGATCGCTTTAATAGCTATGTTGGCTTTGCGCCGGCAATGGGTCCGCACTTTCCAAGCCGCTTTTACCGCTGTAATCGGGGGAATGGTAGCTTTAGGCGCCTCTACTTTGATCTCTGCTCTTCCCTATGTATTTTCAAATGCTTTGAAAGTATGGTCAGTTGACGGATCAATAGTCGCGATAGCTATTCCTCTTACTTCGGTAGTAGCGATGATGACGGTGGCAGGTGAACGTCGCCGTGACCAGTTATTACGAGTGCTGTGGGCAGTAACCTGGTTCATTTTAGTCTTAGCGGTCTTACAGGGACGTATGACCTTGCCTTCCGCGCTAATCACCGTATTTTTAGGCACTCTAACCGGTTGTCTGGGACGTTACCTCTGGGGGGTACGCAACTATCGCCCGACAGGACAAGCCTTAATTACTGCCCTTATCCAAGTGGGAATAACTCCCCGCATGATTTTACGTCTAGATCCCCCCACGGAAGGTGACCTGCTAAGCGTAGAGGAGGTTACCTTCACTACCGAAAGTGACTCCCTGGTGCTAGTAGGGGATATGGAAAGGAAGCTGCTCGACGTTGATCCAGTTCTAGAACTAGCTACCTTTGTCGCTAGCGATCTTAAATCCTTTACGGAAACGGTAAGACCCGGTGAAAGGGTTTATAGCGTACTTGCTGAAAACAATCGTCGATACCGCATGGTAGCAACTGACGGGGATTCCCGTCTTTCTACCTGGATCACTGGAATCTGGACTAATCTGCGGCTACGTTCCTTTTCTAAATCAACCGCTGCCACGGTGCGCCAAAACGGAGAATATACGGCGCTTATGGGAGCTATGACCACCCGGGCACAACTTAATACTCGGCCCTACCACGGTCTGGCTCACTATGGAAGCACCATGCTCAATATTTTCGAGGACGATGTTTCCTTACGCCCCTTTGCTAGCCTCTCTCCCGCTGATATTTCGGAGGAACAGTTACATTCTGCCTGGTCACAGCTGCTAAAAGCTCATCAAAACGGCCTGGCTCACCGTAATATTAATGCGGAAAACTTGTGTTTAGGCTCTGATGGATCTTTATACTTTCTAAACTGGTCTGACGGGGAAGTCGCAGCCTCCAAAATGTCAATTCTAATTGACCAGGTACAGTTGCTAGTTCTAACTAGTCTTTACCTCGGAAAGGATCGGGCGGTCGCCGCAATGCGAGCAGTGCTACCATCTTCCCAAATCGAAGCGATGGTGCCAGTACTGCAAACTTTGGCCTTGCCGTCTGCAACTAGACAAAAACTTCGTAAGAACCCGTTACTTTCAACCCTGCGCCAGGAACTGCTCTCCAAAGCCGACACTGATCCCACCACCGTTCCCCGGGCTCAGCTACGTCGCTTTTCCTACTCCTCCTTGCTATTTACTGCCTTGGGAGTTATGGCAGTACTGATTGTTTTAGGTTCTTTAAACTTCAAAGAAATCTATGCCACTATTTCTACCGCCAACGCCTGGTGGATTCTCATCGGCGCTTTCTTTGCCCTGGCTATGAGTAGCGGGCAAGCACTTTCCTTGCAGGCGGTAACCCCGAACCGCTTAGGGTACGGCGAACTATTTTTACTACAGTTGGCAGGCTCGGTAACCTCCTTAGTAGTGCCCGCAGGGGTGGGAGTGGGCGCCCTTAACCTGCGTTATTTAACCAAGAAAAATATGACCGGCGCCCTCGCCCTCGCTACCGTTTCCCTAATGCAGCTGTTCCAGTTTGTGATTACGGTAGCGCTGCTAGCAGTCATGGTGATGTTTACTGGTACCTCTATGAACGTGCGTCTGCCTTCTTCGACGGTATTGGCAACTGTCTTGTTGATAGTGGCACTGCTAGTGGCAGGATTTGCTCTCCCGAAGGTGCGTAAATGGATCTGGGCGAAAATCCAACCCACTTTTCACCAGGTTTGGCCGCGCCTAATCTGGATTACTTCTAGTCCGCGCCGCATGGCTCTAACCACCCTGGGATGTTTAATGCAGACTGGCCTGCAGGTAGCAGCCTTTTATTGTGCCCTGGCGGCCTTTGGCTACCATTTGCCGATAGCCACCATTACGGTTACATTCCTAGTATCAAACACTTTGGGTTCTATGATTCCCACCCCTGGCGGACTCGGTCCGGTGGAAGCAGCCCTAACTGGTGGTTTGCAAGTGGCAGGGGTACCGGGCGCGATCGCCCTATCAGGAGCCTTGCTGTATAGGTTACTGACTTTTTGGATGCGTGCTCCGATTGGTTGGCTCGCCATGCGTTACCTGCAACGACGTGACGTGCTATAACTAACTAGATCGCTTCGCCTAATCTACCTTAGGCTAGAGGTGAAGAAAGGTAATAAGTTTTATGAGTGACTCCCGGAAGGCGGCGCCTAATAAAAAGAAACCAGCCGCCGTAATGATACTTACGCTGCTGGCCATCTCGGTGCTGGTGTTAGTTTTTTTCATTGCCTACTATCTAGGTTCTAACAGTGATACTGCTGCTAGCCCCAGTCAGACTCCCGCAGCTACTCAAAGTGGACAAAGTGCCCAGTCTACGGAGCCTCACAGCCAGCAGCTTCCCGAAGGAGTTACTGCCGTCAGCGAGGAACAGGCAAAAAAGGTAATTAAATCTTTTTATCGCAACGATAAGGCAGATCCGCGGGCAATCGGTGATCCCAAAGCTCCAGTAACTATGATTCAGTTCTCCGATTTTTCCTGTCCCATGTGTTACCAGTATGAATCAGCCGTTTTTCCGCAGCTGAAACCGTATATCGACAACGGTACCTTACGTATAGAGTTCAACAACTTTTCAATTTTCGCCTCGCAATACCATTCTGATCTCGCAGCTGCCGGATCAATCGCGGCGGCAAAGCAAGGAAAGTTTTGGGAGTACGTCGCAGCTGCTACCAAACTAGCAGCTCAAGATGGTAATGGCCATATCAGCTGGAACAAAGAACTGGTTACCCAGGCCGCTCAAGCTAGCGGGGTGGGCAACCTTTCTCGTTTTAACCAAGATCTAGAGGCCGATGACACCGCCACCACGGTCAAAAATGAAACTTCTGCCGCGCAAGCAGTCGGGCTCAGTGGCACTCCCGCATTTTTCATCAACGACTATGTAATTACCGGCGCTCTGCCCGCCGACAGTTTTATTCAAACTATTGAAATTGCAGCAAAGACAGCTAAGACGCACTAATGTCCATTAACTTTACTATCGCCTACCTCGGGGGGTTAGTTACTTTCCTAGCTCCCTGTGGTGCCTTTTTACTGCCCGCCTTTTTTGCCTGTGCTTTCGAGGATCGTTCGCGACTACTGCAACGAATTTTAGTATTCCTGGGCGGGCTGATTATCGCCTTAGTACCTTTAGGGTTTGCTGCGGGAGGACTTGGCGGGTGGTTACTTTCTAACTCGCATCTGCTCACCCTAATAGTCGGGGTGATAATTACTCTTTTAGGTATCGCCCAAGTATTAGCGCTGCCCTTACCTAAACTACCGTTGCCTCGGGCTTTAGGAGGCAGAACCCGCCCTAGCGTCATTGGTATTTTCCTGTTTGGTATTTCTTATGGGCTAGCTGGCTCCGGTTGTACCGGCCCTATCCTGGGGGCAGTACTTTCAGCCGCCACCTTAACCGGTTCTAGTTTGCGCGGCGGCGCGCTGATGTTTTGGTACGCCCTAGGCATGTTCACTCCGGTTGCATTACTTTCCCTAATCTGGGGTTCTTTAACTGCCCGGCAACAGCGCCTATTTCATCCTCGTCCCCTAAAGTTCTTAGGCCGGCAAACCACTTGGGGTTCTTTAATTTCGGGATTGGTGTTCACGCTAGTGGGCGTGCTGCTAGTAATCACTGGGGGAACTAACGTTAGCTCCGTACTTACCCCCGATCAGCAAGTAAGCTTGGAAACCAGGATTACCCAGCTAGCGGGGACGCTTCCTGACTTCCTTTTGCCTTTGCTTGTGGTTTTATTGGTGTTATTTTTATGCACCTTGGTCTGGTATTTACGCAGTCAAAAGCCGGAATCTTCTGAGAATACCGATTCGAAATCCTCTGTCCAGTAAAGCGGTTTTACTCGATTTTTGCGCTTTTTATGACCTTGGCTTTGGTCACCTGGCTGCTTCGTGCCAAAATAGCAATTAATCTAGTAAAGGAGACGTAAATGAGCGCGCATAATCATGGAACCCATCTCGATCTTTGGCAGGATTCCTACGCAGCGCGAGCTCATAATCTCCGCGAATCTGAAATTCGGGCTTTGTTTTCGGTGGTTTCTCGTCCCGAAGTGGTTTCTCTGGCGGGAGGGATGCCCAATATTCACGATCTTCCGCTAGCAAAACTAGCTAATAGCGCCCAGCAGTTGGTGCTCGAGCATGGCGAACAGGCAATGCAATATGGTGGCGGTCAAGGATGGGCGCCTTTGCGCGAATCTATTACCGAAGTCATGGCCGCTGAAGGTATCCATGCCAACCCGGATAACGTAGTGGTTACCACCGGATCTCAGCAGGCATTAGACCTGGTAACACAGCTTTTTATTGAACCAGGGGATGTCATTTTAGCCGAATCACCCTCTTATGTAGGAGCGCTAGGGGTCTTTAAAGCCTACCAAGCAGATGTTCGCCATATTCCCATAGACGCTGATGGTTTGATTCCGGAAGAGTTTGCCCGGATCGTAGAGCAGGTTCGCGCAGAAGGTAAACGGATCAAGTACCTCTATACCATCCCTAATTTCCATAATCCCGCTGGTGTTTCCATGTCCCCATCCCGGCGGAAAGAGCTTATGGAGCTGTGCCGCCAATATGGGGTTTTAGTTTTAGAAGATAATCCCTATGGCCTACTAGGCTTCGAGGGGCAAACTATGACTCCCTTAGTAGAGCTTGCGCCTGACCTGGTAGTTTACTTAGGTTCTTTTTCTAAAATATTCGCTCCCGGTTTTAGGATTGGTTGGGCTTATGCGCCACCAGCGGTAAGAGACAAACTAGTGGTTGCTTCAGAATCCGCGATTCTATCGCCCTCGATGGTCGGCCAGATGGCGATTCATGCCTACCTGCGCGATTATGATTGGCGCGGACAAATCGATGCCTACCGGCAGATGTACCGGGGTCGTCGCGACGCCATGCTAACAGCTTTACATGATTACCTGCCCGAATGCTCCTGGACAGTACCCGAAGGTGGTTTCTATACCTGGCTGACCCTACCGGATGGCCTAGATTCCAAAGCTATGCTAAATCGGGCAGTTAGTGAACTGGTTGCTTATACTCCGGGAACCGCTTTTTATGCCTCGGACCAGGGACATCAAAATGTTCGACTCTCATTTTGTTATCCAACCCCAGAAGAGATTCGCGAGGGCGTGCGCCGGCTAGCGAAAGTGGTTCATCGGGAAATGGAACTGGTTAAGCTATTCGCTTCCCAGCAGAAAGGTAAGAGCAATGACTAATGACGCTACCTTAAAAATCGCGATTATTACTGGTGGTCAGCTGCATGAACGGGAGGTGTCTCTGCGCTCGGCGAATCGAGTAGCGACCCAATTACGGCGCTTTGGACACGAGCTAATAAGTTTAGAACTTGACCGCGATTTACTTAATTCTTTAAGAGACTTTGAACCAGACGTGGTGTGGCCAATTATCCACGGTCGCGAAGGCGAAGATGGTTCCCTGCAGGACTTACTAGAGTTAAGCGGGCTAGCATATGTTGGTTCTGGGCCTAAGGGGTGCCGGATTTCCCTTTCGAAACCGGTTGCTAAATCGGTGGTAGAGAAAAACGGTCTGCCTACACCGCTATCAGTAGCGCTTCCTCAGATCCTATTTCGCCAGGTAGGAGCAGATACTTTGCTCAAGGAAGTCGCTAATCGTTTGGGATATCCTCTAATGGTGAAGCCCTCTCGGGGCGGTTCTGCTATGGGAATAACTTATGTTGAAGATGAGGGCGCATTACGTACGGCGATGGTCAATGCCTTTGCCTACGATGATGAAGTGTTGATTGAGCGCTTTATTAAGGGGCGTGAGATTTCGGTATCTATCGTAGAAGATTGCGGCACTGCCCGGGCGCTTCCGCCGGTGGAAATCCGTACCGATGTAGGTCGTTATGATTTCGATGCCCGATATTTAACCGGCCGGACTGAGTTTTTTGCTCCGGCTCCTTTAGAGGTCGATTTAGACCAGTCCGTAAGAGCCTTGGCATTAGAATGTCACCGCGTGTTGGAGTTAGAAGATTTTTCGCGGATTGACTTAATTGTTGATGCTGACTCGAATCCCTGGTTTATCGACGCTAACGTGGTTCCGGGAATGACCGATACTTCATTATGGCCCCTAGCAGCTGAATCTGCTGATGGATTTGGAGAATTGGTTAATACCATTACCCTCCAGGCTGCAAACCGCGGGCAACGCAGTTAGCAAACCAGGATTACCTAGCTGCGAATAGTGTTGATAGTTGTGAACCCTACTTACTGGCTTGTTCAAGTAGCTGGGTCAGGCGTTCCAAATCAGCCTCGTCAGCATACTCAATAACTAGTTTGCTTATTTTCTTGCCAGGTTTAAGCGATACTCGGGTATCGAGAATCTCTGTCCAACGTTCCTGAGTGGCTGCTTGAGTAGGGGAAAGCACAAATTCGCGACGTTTTCCACCCTTACTTTTACGTACTGAGGCTCCGCGTACATTTCCCAGAGCCACAATTTCTTCCGTAGAACGTACTGATAGTCCTTCAGCTATGATGCGCTCTGCCAAGTATTCTTGATCGCGTGGATCAGTTACCGCGAGCAACGCTCGGGCATGACCGGCGGAAAGAACGCCCGCGGCCACCTTAGGTTGGACGCTGGCTGGCAGTCGCAATAACCGTAAAGCATTAGTAATCGCGGGACGAGACTTCGAAACTCGCTTAGATAACTCCTGCTGAGTACAACCGAAATCTTCCATCAATTGCTGGTAGGCGGCAGCTTCCTCCAAGGGATTAAGCTGTACTCGATGCAGGTTTTCAATCAGCGCATCCAACAACATCTTGTTATCGTTGGTCTCGCGAACAATAGCTGGAATCTGAGTAACCTTTGCTAACTGACACGCCCGCAGACGCCGTTCCCCCATTATAAGTTGGTAGGCATTCTTATCAGTGGGATCAGTGCGCACAACAATTGGCTGTAATAAACCCACTTCTTTTATAGAGGCAGCTAGTTCGGCAATTTCGTCCTCATCAAATGTTTGGCGAGGCTGGGAGCGATTAGGAGTTATCTTACTAACCTTTATTAACTCCAATTTTGCGCCCGGCACCGGTACTAGCGATGTTTCACGTGAAACATCGCTAGTACCGGCGGAATGCTTTGCCTCAGGTTTCTGTGCTTTCTTAGCAGATACAGACTTCCGGCTTTTCGAACTCTCTATTTTGCGGGAAGTCTTTAAGGTTTCACGTGAAACATTTTTTCTGGGTTCCAATAATTCCTTGACGGAACCTCCCTTAGGGGAATGCCCATGTCCTCCAAAAAAAATATCTGCCGGCCGGGTATTAGCATGGCTTTCTGTTTCTACTCTATTCTCCGTAACCGGATCGGTAGGAATCAGTGCGGACAGCCCTCTCCCTAAATGAGCTTTCTTGGCCATTACGATTTCACCTCGCGACTAACTAATTCATACGCAGCGTCTAAATAACATTTTGCACCTTTAGAAGCCGGTTGGTAAGTCAGAATTGATTCTTCGTGAGAGGGCGCTTCCGCTAAGGCAATATTACGAGGAATAATTGTCTCCATCACAATGTCACCATAGTAATCTTTGACTTCTTCTAATACACCTTTACTGAGCAGGGTATTAGTCGTTACCATCGTAGGTAATATAGCAGTGAAACGTAAGTCAGGATTAAGCCGAATCACCAGCATATCGATGGTTTTCGTCAATTGGGTCAGGCCTTCCAGCGCCAAGTACTCTGCCTGCAGAGGAACCAACACTTCTTTAGCAGCCACTAGGGCATTGACAGTCATAATTCCCAACGATGGGGGAGAATCAATAAAGATGTAATCAAATTGTTCGCCGCTACTCAATAGCTCATCTAGAGCAGTAGCTAAGATCTGTTGGAAATTGGTTCTCTCATTAAGTTCGAGTTCAATCCCGGCCATATTCATAGAGGCCGGCACCACCCAAAGATTAGGGATCTGCGCATTCTGTAACAGAGCTTGGCGCAGGGGTACCCCCTGGGTCATAACCTCGTATAAAGAATTCTGGTCATCCGCTAGATGACGAAATCCCAGGGAAGAAGAAGCATTTCCCTGCTGGTCGGCATCAATTACCAGTACTTTAAGTCCCCCTAAAGCCAAAGCCGCAGCTATGTTAACTACCGTAGTGGTCTTGCCAACCCCACCTTTTTGGTTCGCAACCGCGATTACTCTGGTACTTTTCGGATGAGGCAACGGCTCTAAATCACGCTTAGAATCAAGACGTCCTTTTCGGGAAGGCTCTTCATGGGTATCTGCCTGTTCGACCATCGCGGCATCAGCTAAACGATGCTTGCTCATTATGCCTCCAAAATGCAAAATAGGTAGCCACTAAGGGAGTTTGGTTGCCATAATAATCCGGGTAATCGAATCGTCCATCAGGGACGGCACTTCCTCTATATGGGCACTATCAAAATTAGCTGCCCGCAACTCAGCCACCGCCGCGGACAATTCTAAGGGAGCACGCTCCCCTTTAATCGCTAGCATTCGTCCTCTAGGTGCCACCAGCTTCCCGGAGATGCGAATCAGCTTCTTTAAATTAGCTACCGCCCGCGACGTAACCGCTGTAAAGGTCTGTCCACCGGGGAGATCTTGACTGCGAGAGCGCAAAACCTCTACATTATCCAATCCCAACTCTTGCTTTACTTCTTCTAGCCAAATTACCCGTCTAGCCAAAGGTTCAATCAAGAAAAATTGAAGGTCTGGTCGCATTATAGCCAAGACAATTCCAGGCAGTCCTGCACCTGACCCCACATCGGCGACGGTTACATTACGCCCTAGTGGTAAGAACCTTTCTGCCGCTGCACAATTCAATATATGCCGCGGCCAAATCCGAGGCAGCTCTCGCGGCCCAATCAGACCGCGCAGCTCCCCCTGTTCCGCCAGCATATGCGCATAAGCCTGTATCTTCTCATAGGAAGATGCAAAAAATGCCTCAACCTCAGCTCCGGGTTGAGCTACCTCAAGGTGTAGTTCCGGTTGCATTGCCAAATTCTTAGATACCAATCAGACAATATCGCTTAAGATAGCGTCGATCTCCTGCAAGTTCTTCTTCTGCTTCCGGACCGGAGGCATCAGGATAAATAACCACTGCCCGGTTAGGAGCTTGACCTTGCGAACCGGAATACACGCCCTCTTCGGCGGCCACATCGTGGCAAACTTTACGCTCGAAAGGATTCATGGGCTCCAGACGTACCGGCTCACCCGTAGTTTTAGCCTTGGTGATGGCTTCTTGAGCGATAGAGCGCAGCTCCGCTTTACGTTCTTGGCGGTACCCGGCGATATCCAGCATTAATCGGGAATGCTCCCCCGTTTTTTGGGAAACCGCCAGCCGGGTTAAGTCCTGTAGAGACTCTAAAACTTCGCCTTCTTTGCCGACTAAGCGTTGCAAATCATTTAGATCTTGCGCATCAGCCACAATATCGACACTCGCGCGATCGTGCTCTACATCAATCTCGAGATCTCCACCCAGATCCGCAATATCGAGCAGTTCTTCTAAGTAATCAGCGGCGATATCGCCCTCTTCTTCCAATGCGGCAACCCGCTCGGGAGATGCTTCTTCACTCATGGCACCTATTCCTCTCTTAGCTATCTGCAATGATCCTATCGGTTCTTACGCCGATTTGTATTCGCATTATTCTTCCTGCGCGCCTGCCGGCGTTTCGCTTTTTCTTGCTCACTTAACCCCTGGGCTTGCCGCCGCCGTTTAGCCTGCGCATCACGCTGAGCCCGGGTTAGCCTTTTTGGTTGCGCTTGGGCATTACGGGTACTTGGCCTCATGGCAGCCTGCTGTTCTTCGGCCTTTTTCTGTAGCGCCGTCATCATCCGAGATTGTTTTACCGGCTTCCTTGGTTTTTCTTCTAGCTCAAGGTCTTGGGCTTTCTTATGCAGCCGATCTTGAGTTTCCTTGTGGAGCTCCACCCCTTGGCGCAATTGCTCCCCATTATCTAATCCGGAGAAGGGATCATCCTTGCCCTTGCGATTAGCTTTAACTTCAAGCCGCATTCCTTTAGCTACGTCTTCACCGCTTAAGCCCAACTCCGAAAGCTTCTGGTTGTATTCCGTTAGCGTTTCTTCTTTAAACTTGTCATATTTTTCCTGGTGACGCCGCATTTGTGCATCGTGAGCGGGAGAGCCAGGGGTGGGTAGATAATGCATAACAAACAGCTGTTGAATGAAGCTGACTACCATGGTTACTACCAGATAAACCAGTACGCCAATCTGCACAATGAAACCAAACCAGGCAGTCATCAACGGCATTACATAGACCATCATCTTCATCATCCGCATTTGTTGCGGATTGGAAGCATTCATATTCCGCCGCATGTTGATGAACTGTTGTAAGAACATCAAACCGGCATACAGCACTACCGCCGTGATGATCAGGATTTTTGTGGTCGTAGGGTTAGAGGCACTGTTGGTGAAAGTATCAGATAGATAAACCCCGAAAACGGTAGATTTATCCATTTCCGAAGCTAACTTAGAATCAAAACCACCAATATGGGCTCCCGGATTCTTGGCAATTAGCGGCATTTGCCAAAGCACCCGATAAAGGGCAGCCAAAATCGGCAATTGAATCAGCAACGGGAAACACGAAGCCATGGGATTAACTCCGTATTCTTTATATAAAGCCATGGTTTCTTGGCTCATCTGTTGCTTAGAAACCTGGTCATTGCGACCCTTATATTTTTCTTGGATCTCTTTGATCTGCGGTTGGATCGCACTCATGCCCCGCGTAGACTTTATCTGCTTAATAAACAGCGGAATAATCAGTAGCCGCACAAAAATGGTTAGCACCACGATGGATAGTACCCAAGTAACCCCGGGGCCTTCCGGTAACCCCAGAACGGTTAATCCCTTATGAATCCCTACCAATACCCAGGCGGTCACCCATTTGAACGGGTATAAAACTGTGTCATACCATCCGCCCGAAGTGGGTTGATTAGCTGCCGCCAACAGCTGCGCACTTAGCATCATTAATATGCTCCTTTACTTATTATCCCCGAGTAGGCATGGTGGCGTTATCTATTTTTGCCCAATGTGCTTGAAGTTCACTTAAAGTCATCTGATGATAGGGCCCGCTCTTCCAGTTACCTTTTTCTGGCGGATAATCCACTCCACCATTGGAAAAAGGATTACAACGCACCAGCCGGAAAGCCGAAAGTAGCGTCCCTTTGATGGCGCCATGCGTTTTTAAAGCCTGAAGCGCGTAAGTGCTGCAAGTGGGATAGTACTTACAGCGCGCGGGAAACAGGGGGGAGATATAGCGCCGATAAAGGCGAACTAAATAAACTAAACCCGCTTGCCCCAGATTTCTGCTCACTTTTTCCCTTTCGCTTGCGCCCTCGCCAAAGCTTGATCCAAAGCCACCCCAAGCTGCGCATAGGAAGCAGTTTTAGCTTTCCCGAGGGCGCGCACTACCGTTTTGCTTCCGTTACCTAAGTTCTGTATCCGGCCGGCACTAAGTGCTCGCAATTGCCTCTTGATACGGTTCCTATCTACCGCCCGCGGTAGATTTCTTTTTGGTACAACGAAACCGACCAGCGGCTTCGCAGTGCCAAACTGGTCGGGTAGGTGGTGCACCACCATTAGTTGGTTTCCAGCGCTATTGCCACGCCGAAAAACTTGGGAAAAATCGGCTGATTTTTTCAGGCGATTGGCCTGGGGCAACATGCTTTAGGCCGAAAGATCCTTGCGCCCTTTGCGCCGGCGATTAGCAATAATGGCGCGGCCTGCGCGGGTACGCATTCTTGCCCGGAATCCGTGTTTCTTGGCTCGGCGACGGTTATTCGGCTGAAAAGTCCGCTTTGTCACTGTAGTTCTCCTGAATGTTATTCACCAACCGGATACGATTCCGGCATCTTAGTTTCATTTAGCCTGGAATAGACAACATATGCAAGCCTACGCATAGCGCTTTGCCAGGTCAAATAGTTATTGAGTGGTTATGAACACTATTTTTTTCTCAACATATTTAAAGCTGTGGAACTTAGAAAAACTACAAAGCTGTAAGATGTGAATTTTTATTTTTTAAAAATAAAAAATATTTCTAGTTTTTGCACGCCGCAAGGGATTCGGAGTTAAAACTACAACTACGTAAGTTATCCACAGTATTTTCCCCAGATTGGGGATAACCTGTTTTTATCCTAGAATCGTTGCTATCCCCATCGTTGGGGGTGGCCGGTCACATTGCTGTATAGAAGTTTTGGAGAAACTGATGTCAAGTTCGCTACAGTCAGTCTGGCAAGACGCGATCCGACAGTTAAAACAAAATCCCCAGGTAGGTCAAGCCGATCTGGCCTTCGTAAGAATGTCAAAACCCTTAACCACCTACGAAAACACCATTATCATTGCCACTCCCAATAACTATTCAAAATCAATTATTGAGACCCGGCTAGCTCCTTTTTTACGGCAATCACTTTCTGCAGCTACCTCTCGCGACGTCATTTTGGCGGTTTCGGTAGATCCCTCTTTGGATACTGGACAGACCGTTAATCCTTCCGAACACCAAACGGTTGCTCCCCTTCCTCAAAAAAGTGAAAGTACCACTACTAAAACCACTACCGCTTCTCGAGAAAAAAAGCCGTTTGAAAGCCGTTTGAACTCAAAATATACTTTTGAATCCTTCGTAATTGGAGCTTCCAATCGCTTCGCTCACGCGGCGGCTATCGCAGTCGCCGAAGCTCCCGCTAAAGCCTATAACCCCCTCTTTGTGTACGGTGGTTCCGGGCTGGGAAAAACTCACCTGCTTCACGCCATTGGCAACTATGCGCTGAACCTTTATCCCCATATCAAAGTGCGTTATGTTAACTCTGAGGAGTTCACCAACGACTTCATCAATTCGGTATCAGAGGGCAGTGCCCACGAATTCCAAAGGCGCTATCGCAATATCGATATTTTGATGATTGACGATATTCAGTTCCTACAGGGAAAAGAACAAACTATCGAGGAGTTTTTCCATACTTTTAACTCCCTACATAATGACAACAAACAGGTAGTTATTACTTCCGATGTTCCTCCCAAAAAATTAGAAGGATTTGAGGAGCGACTACGGTCTCGTTTTGAGTGGGGACTATTAACTGATGTGCAGCCTCCGGATCTCGAAACTCGAATCGCTATTTTGCGTAACAAAATCCGTCAGGAAAAAGTAGAGGCGCCCTCGGAAGTCTTGGCCTATATCGCTTCGCGGTTTACTATCAATATTCGCGAACTGGAAGGTGCCCTGCTTAGGGTTACTGCTTTCGCTTCCCTAACTAAGCAACCTTTGACCCTACAGCTAGCAGAGATGGTGCTTAAAGATATTGTTTCTGACCCTAATGATCAGGAAATCACCCCCGCTCTGATTAAGGCACAAACGGCTGGATATTTTGAAACCACCGTTAATGACTTATGCTCGCCTTCGCGTTCGCGTTCGCTAACCGAGGCACGCCAGATAGCCATGTACTTGTGCCGGGAACTTACCGAGCTATCATTACCGCAGATTGGCAAGGAGTTCGGAGGACGTGACCACACTACGGTAATGCACGCCAATAAGAAGATCACCCAACTGATGAAGTCGAAACCGCAAATTTTTGATCATGTCAATGAATTAACCAACCAAATTCGACAGGCCGCTCGCCACGCAAAGTGACTTAGCCAATAAAATCACGACAACACCCGCTTGTCTAAGGAAAGTTTTGGCTTCTTTTTTACCTTTATTTTTGAATACTTCTACCTGCAAAACTACAAAAATGTAGTTCTCATGATTACAGGTTAAAGCTGGTTTCTCCACACCTGTGCATAACCCTGTGTATAGCTGGGGATCGTAGCTATAAAATTGTTCATAAACCGGGCATCATTTGCTCGAAATTTTTCTGTCCCCAAAACGATCCCCAGAACCATAGCCAGCAATTCACAGGCTTAAAACCCTTATAAACTGCATGTTTAACTGATAATCCCGATAATTCTAGGTAGTGATGACTATTAGAGAGATAAAAATAATTTCTAAACAATTCACCATTGCAGCGGCAGAACACCAAATGAAAATTGCCATTAGCTTTGAAATCTAAGTAATTCAATCCTTTTCCTAAGCTAACCTGTATTTATGACCGAACAGCACTCATCGCGTGGCAATAAAGCTGGAGAACATAAGTTTTCCTCTCGGGCTGAACGCCGCAAACATGAAAAAGCGCAATTTCAGACACGGGCACAAGCGGGGGATCAACGTATTTTTGCCCCTATTAACCCGGATCAGTACGGTAGTTCTTCTAAACCAGGTGCTAGTGCTGCCCGCAAAAAACAAAATGTTCCCTACAGTGCAGTTAAGTCCCGGTATGTGCCAAATAAAAAATCCACCGCGCCCTCTTCCCAAACTAAAAATAGAGTTAAGACGCAGGCAGCTGGTAAAGGTGACAACAATAAAAAGTCTAAGACAGCTGTCGGTAATAAAACTTCCAAACAAAAGCACCCAAAGAGCAAGAACACTTCGGGCCGCAGTAGAGTCGGACTTTGGGTAAAAAGAATCTTAGGATTGATAACTGGCTTAGTTCTGGTGGCAATTATTGCCGGATGTATAACTTTCTTAATTGCCTACTATCGCCTGGAAGTACCTGAGGCACAAAAATTTGCAAACGCCCAGGTAACTACCGTTTATTGGGGTGATACGAACAAGATGATGGGAAAGTTTGCTGAACGTAACCGTACCATCGTAGACACTAAGTCTTTCGAAAACTCCTATATTCGTGATGCCGTAGTAGCCAGTGAAGACCGCACTTTTTACGAAAACAGCGGGATTGACATTAAAGGTATCGCCCGCGCCTTGTGGAATAACGTGCGAGGGCGTCCCACCCAGGGCGCTTCTACCCTCACCCAACAATATGTAGAGAACTACTACACCGGAAAAAACACGGGGTATACCGGAAAATTTAAAGAAACCATTTTGGCGTTAAAGATAAATAGACAGGTACCGAAAGAAAAAATTCTTAATGACTACTTGAATACCATCTATTTTGGTAGGGGAGCCTATGGGATCGAAGCAGCAGCTAACGCCTATTTTGGTAAGAGTGCTAAAGATCTGAATTTGTCAGAATCAGCCTTACTTGCCGGGATTATTCCCGCCCCTAATGCTTGGGATCCGCTAGTTAGCCCTGAAAAAGCCCAGCAACGTTGGCAGCGGGTATTAAACCTCATGGCTGCCGACAATATGATCAAAAAGAATGAAAAAAATGCCGCAGAATTTCCTCAGGTGCAAAAGAAAAAGCAGGAAGGCACCTATTTTAAGGGCACCACAGGATATCTGCTCCAACATGTACGCCAAGAATTAGTAACGCAAATCGGCTATACCGAAGATGAGATCGATCGAGCGGGGATTCGGATTTATACGACTATTGATCCAGAAAAACAGAAGCTGTTGGAAGAGGCAGTCGGTACCCTCCCGGAGAATAGACCTGAAGGATTAAGGGTAGCAGCCACCTCGATCGATACCGCTACGGGAGCGGTAATCGCTGAATATGGGGGACCGGATTATCAAAAAGTTCAACGCAACGCGGTAACTCAAGACGTAGCCCAAGCCGGGTCGACCTTTAAACCATTTGCGCTCCTAGCAGCCCTCGAGCATGGTCATAAACTATCGGAGCAAATCAATGGTTCCGGCCCGATGAGAATAGGGGATGCATGGGTAGGTAACTATGGAGGTGCCTCCTACGGTCAAGTAGACCTGATCAAAGCTACAAAATACTCGATTAACACCGCCTATGTCCGGCTTAATAGCGAAATCGGTATGGATGCCACCCGGCAGGTGGCGATTGCGGCTGGATACTCTAAGAACACGGTGGGGTTGGATAAAAATTCAGTCGTGGGGGTATTAGGAACTAGTTCTCCCCATAATTTAGAGATCGCGGAAGCTTATACCACTTTCGCTACCGGTGGTATCAGGCGAACAGCTCATATCATTGATAAGGTTACCGATTCGTCTGGCAATATTCTCTATGAAGCTGATACTGCTGGTATTCGCCAGTTTGAAGAAGAAAACATTTCAGAGTTGACTAAAGCGTTATCGGCGGTAGCTGAGGCTGGAGGTACCGGTGATACTGCCGGAAAACTCGGTCGACCGGTAGCGGCGAAAACAGGATCCTCAAACGATAACCGCTCTGCACAGTTTGTGGGTTATGTACCGCAAATGGTGACTGCAATTTCCATGTATCAGGTAGGAAAAAATGGGGCAGAAGAATCCATTACCCCCTTTGGTGGGGTAAGGGAAGTAACCGGTGGTACTTGGCCGGCTAAACTATGGTTGGCATATATGAGACCGGCGGTTAAAGGCCTGGAGCCGCAGCCCTTATTTTCTTCTGAAACCAGCAAATATCGGGTGAGGCCGAAAGAAAAGAGTACCCCCTATAAGACTGCAGAAGTGCCTTCAGCTCCTCCGCCAGAAACGGTAGGTAATCCGCTCACGGTTCCTAGCAGCTCTGCTCCTGCCAGTTCGCCGCCTCCGCAATCCCCAGAGGCTTCGGAATCGTCTTCTCCAGCTGCTCCTCCTAGTCCCTAGGGAGAGCGAGGTATTGGGGACTGCTTTAACGCACCCTGCTCGCCCTGCTACCCGCGAGGTGAAGGTGGGTTTTATCTGCGGAGGTTAAAAAAGAGCGTTTCCTAACAATGTTTGAGAACGGCTAGAAATAGCGCTTTAAACTAAGTTATCCTGTAGTGCGACCTTCGGGTCGTATGCATAAGCCCTCCTGCCGCGGAAGGACCGTGGCCGTTAGACCAAAGGAGGTGGGTTGAGATGCGTAAATATGAGATGATGGTGATCCTGAATCCCGAAATCGACGAACGCACCGTAGCCCCGGCATTGGAGAAACTGCTAAATGTGGTTTCTGCTAATGGGGGAAGCGTAGACGCGACCGATATTTGGGGCAAACGTCGCCTGGCATATCCGATTGAAAAATACTCTGAAGGGATCTATGCGGTCATCGAAATGACCACTGCCCCGCAGATTGCTGAGGAGCTAACCCGGCAGCTGTCGCTAAACGAATCTGTTTTGCGCACTAAGTTGTTGCGGCGCGATTAAGTTCGCGGAGAGGAACAAAGATGGCTGGAGAAACCCAGATAACGGTTATTGGGAATCTGACTGCAGATCCCGAGCTGCGCTATACCGCGCAATCGGTGCCAGTGGCTTCGTTTACCGTGGCCTCCACTCCCAGAACCTATAATCGCGCCTCCGGACAGTGGGAAGATGGCACTGCCATGTTTCTGCGTTGTTCAGCGTGGCGGGAAATGGCCGAAAATATCGCTGAATCTTTAACCAAAGGCATGCGAGTGATTGTTCACGGTCGCTTGCAGCAACGTAATTGGGAACGGGATGGACAGAATCGTTCCTCAATAGAGATTCAAGTCGACGAAATCGGTCCTTCCTTGCGTTATGCGCAAGCCCAAGTTACCCGGATTCCGCGCTCAGGTGCAGGCGGATTTAATCAGGGAGGACAGGGCGGCTTTGGCGCAGGTGCTCCAGCCGGCAATTTCAATCAAGGTGGGGGATTTAACGGAGGCGCTGCCCAGAACTTGGGAACAGGTTCTATGGCGGCCGCGCAGCCGGCGGGGGATGACAATCCCTGGGCTGCTCCTGCCACCAGCGATAACGGCGAGGACAATGAACCGCCGTTCTAAAGTTTCAGGATAAGACCTTAGGGTCACACCATTAAGGAGTAAATATGGCGAAGAAAGTTCTTCGCGCGAAGCCAATTAAGAAAAAGGCTAACCCGCTACGTAATATGCCGGTTGAAAAAATCGACTATAAAGATACCCCGTTCTTGCGGAAGTTTATTTCCGATCGCGGAAAGATTCGTTCGCGCCGGGTTACCGGAGTTAGCGTTCAGCAGCAGCGCGCTATCGCTAAGGCAGTTAAGAATGCCCGCGAAATGGCGTTGCTTCCCTACACTAGTTCTGGTCGCTGATAGGAGGGTTTAGTCATGGCAACAGCCAAAATTA
The DNA here is from genome assembly GCF_022133705.1 of Varibaculum cambriense. Taxonomy (GTDB): domain Bacteria; phylum Actinomycetota; class Actinomycetes; order Actinomycetales; family Actinomycetaceae; genus Varibaculum; species Varibaculum cambriense_A. Next base: position 27,246 of record NZ_JAKNHJ010000012.1, on the reverse strand, counting down.
TTTTGAATATGGATGTACCGGGGCTGGGTTCCTCCGGGGACGTAGTAACCGTAGCTCGCGGATATGCCCGCAACTACCTGGTACCGCGGAAAATGGCGCACCCTTGGACTAAGGGCGCCCAAAAGCAGATCGATGAAATGATTCGCGCGCGCCGCCGTCGGGAAATCTCTAACGTAGAGGACGCCCGGGCAGTACGCGATGCTATTGAAGCCCACAATACCGTGGTAGTTTCCAAGCGGGCCGGACATTCCGGTCGCCTCTTTGGAGCAGTATCCACTCAGGATGTGGTGGCAGCGGTTAAAGAACAGATCGGGCAGACCGTAGACCGGCGCAAAGTTATTATTGAAAAGCCGATCAAAGCGGTCGGAAAATATCAGATTCAAATCAATTTGCATGAAGATATTAGCGCCAAACTGTTTGTAAACGTTGAGGGCGGCAAGTAGGTAAGTTCTTACCTGGCAGCACTTAGCTAATAAAAAGTAGGGTGAGCAAGAGGTTAATCTTGCTCACCCTACTTTTATCTGTAGATGAACTAGGGTTCTACCAGCAGTAACCGGCTCAATTCATAGTAGCTAGAGCCAAGCGTCGGTGCGGATACGCAGCCACAGCGAGGCCGCCCTCCCGCCAATAAAAACCAATCCGTAGATAGCCCATAAACCAGCTAAACCCCAGGCTCCTTCAGGGAGGAGGCCAGCTAGTAAAATTGCCGGTAGATAGATAGCAAACACTATGGCCATCGCTTTTGCCAGGTATTTAGTATCATCAGCGCCGATCAAGTAACCGTCGTAAATGTAGGTTAAGGCTGCCAGTGGTTGCATAAGACCGACCACGATGATGGCGGGGACACAAACGGATAATAGCTCAGGATCTGCCGTAAAAAGGTGTGGCGAAAAGCTAGAGGTAGCTGCAAATACTAGACCAATCAGGGTGCCAAAACCCAGTGCCCAGCGGTTTAACTGGGCGATTAGCACCCGTATTTTTCGCTCCTCGCCCTCACCGAGAGCGTTGGCGAGGAGAGCCTGAGCTGCGATCGCTAATGCGTCTAGCCCGAATGCCGCTAGGGTCCACAGAGTTTTTAGAATCTGATAGCCCGCCAAAGTTGCTGCCCCCAGGCGGGCCGCCTGCCAAGTCGTGACTACGATAGCCGCCTGTAGAAAAAGCGAACGGAGAACTAAAGGTAATCCGTGCATACCGGAATGAAAAATTAGTTGTATATCAGGGCGAGCCGATACTCGTTCCGCTCGAAGTTTCTTAACTACCACTATCCACAGCCAAATAGCCATGAAGAACTGGCAAATAGCGGTGCCAGCGCCCGCCCCCGCCACCCCGAGAGAGCAGCCGAAAATTAAGAATGCGGAAACCGGTACGTTAAGAATAGCTGCGCTGGTAGTTACCAAAAGAGGAGTGCGAGTATCTAATAAGCCCCTCAAAACCCCGTTAGCAGCTAATACAGACAGCATGGCGACAAGTCCGGGAGCCGAGACTATTAAGTAGCGACGTGCCAAATCCGCAACTTGCGTCTCAGCTTCGAAAAGGCCAATGATTTGCGGGGCAAAAACAATCAAGACTATTGCCAAGGCGCCACCCAACAGCGCCCCCAACCACATTCCCTGAATACCTAAACGCAGACCTTCAGCGCGTTTACCTGCCCCAATGGCTCTGCCGGTCACCGCAGTCGTGGTGTAGGCGAGGAATACACAGATTCCCACTACCAGGGTAAGTACCGTCGAACCGATAGCTAATCCTGCCAAATCTGGGGTTCCTACATGCCCGACCAGGATGGAGTCAGCCATCCTTAACAGCGGCTCGGCGATTAAGGATCCGAGGGCAGGTAAAGCCAAAGCCAAAACCTGGCGGTTAAGACTGGTTTTCTTAGGCTTTTCCACGAATCTTCCTCTATTTTCTATACACAATCTGTGAATAACTCTGTTAGTAGTTTCCCAGTTTGTAACGGGTTTATAAACTTGGGGTTACACACTACCCACATATTCCCCGATATTTCCACAGGTAATTAACACTGTCTGCACCAAATTTTACGAGTTTTCAACAGGGGCTTTTCTGGTTATACCTGCGGGATGTGGCACAATCAAAGAGTTTGTAGTTCTTTCCAGGAGGTAGCGATGGCAGATTTTGATCGGACACCTCCGCAAGATATTGCCGCAGAACAATCCGTATTGGGAGCGATGATGCTCTCCAAAGATGCGATTGCCGATGTCACCATGACGATCAGGGGAGAAGACTACTATCGTCCGGTGCATCAGACTATCCACGAAGTAATCTTGGATCTATTTGGTCGCGGGGAACCGGTAGATGCGGTGACCGTAGCTGGGCAATTAAAGCGCCGCGGTGACTTGGAGAGAATCGGGGGCGCCCCCTATTTACATCAACTAATCTCCGGGGTTCCTACCGCCGCAAACGCGGGATATTATGCCCGGATCGTGCGGGAGAGGGCGCAGCTGCGTTCCCTGGTGCAGGCGGGCACCCGGGTGGTGCAACTAGGTTACGCTGACGATGGCGGTGACGTAGATGAGCTGATAAACCAGGCACAAAGTGAAATCTATGCAGTCAGTGAACGCGGAGATAGCGAAGACTACCGCCCGATCACCGAATTTTTAGATGAAACCGTAACTGAACTGCAAGAACTACAAAAAAATGGGGGCATGTCTTCGGGGGTTCCTACCGGTTTTTATCAATTAGATAACCTTACCCATGGCTTGCACCCCGGGCAGTTGGTGATTGTGGCCGCTCGTCCGGCAATGGGTAAATCTACCTTGGCACTGGATTTTTGTAGAAACGCCGCTATTCATAACGAAATGACTTCCGTTATTTTCAGTCTAGAAATGGACGGGACTGAGATTTCCCGGCGCATGATTTCCGCCGAATCAGGGGTGTCAATGTCTCGGCTCAGCTCGGGAGATTTAGAGGACGCGGATTGGACAAAAATAGCGCAGGTACTGTCTCGCTGTTCCCAGGCTCCGCTATATATCGATGATTCTCCCAATATGACCATGCCGGAGATCCGTTCAAAATGTCGCCGCCTCAAGCAACAAAATGATTTAAAACTAGTAGTGGTGGACTACCTACAGCTGATGAGTTCCGGCAAGCGGGTAGAGTCGCGGCAACAGGAAGTAGCCGAGTTTTCTCGCTCGCTAAAACTACTAGCTAAAGAACTTGAAATCCCAGTGGTGGCAGTCGCCCAGCTAAACCGCGGACCAGAACAGCGAATCGAACATAAACCAATGCTTGCTGACCTGCGAGAATCTGGTTCTTTGGAACAGGATGCGGATGTGGTGATGCTGCTAAATCGCCCCGAAGTTTACAATCAGGAAGACCGTCCCGGAGAGGCAGATGTGATTGTTGCGAAACACCGTAACGGTCCGACCGCAACCATTCCTCTAACCTTCCTCGGACGGTTGTCAAAGTTCGGTAATCCCGCCCGCGAGTAAAGGTTTCTGGGGGCTTCGCTTGTTCGTCCTCGAATCTTATTAGTGCCCGGGAAGAGGCAGCCGCGAGTGGACGGAGCGCAGCCATTTGGGAGCCCACCAGTTAGCTTTCCCGCAGATCGCCATAATGGCGGGTACAAGTCCCATGCGCACTAAAGTAGCGTCAAGCGCCACCGCCACCGCTAAGGTAAATCCGATCTGTTTGATCGCTTGGATACCTCCGGTGGTAAAGCCGAGGAATACCACTAACAAAATTAATGCTGCAGAAGTAATCGTGGAGGCCGAATGGGTAAGTCCTTCCCGCACTGCCCGTTTATTATCTGCGGTTTCATCCCAGATTTCTTTCACCCTGGATACTAGGAACATTTCATAATCCATTGATAAGCCAAAACCGAAGCAGAACACGATCGCTACTACATAAGATTCCACCGCGCCTAGAGAAGTGAAACCTAGCAGTTTTTGTCCATGACCATATTGGAATACCCATACCGCCACCCCGAGGGAAGACATTAAAGACACCATATTTAGTACCAGGGCTTGTAGCGGTAGCAGCAGCGCCCCGGTCATCAGGAACAGCATTAAATAGGTAGTTAGGGCGACTGCCAGAAAAACGTAGGGAGCATATTCGTAGAGAGCGTCTTGGAAATCGGTTTGCAGGGCAGCTTCCCCGGTCACCCAAATTTTAAAGGGGGCAGGTAACTGGCGTACCTCTTGCATTTCTTCCTTTACCTGCGCGGCGAAAGCGTCTTTTTCTTTAGTGTAAACATCGAGGGAAGCGTATTGTTTGCCGTCAATTTTCAGGTCTTCGGCGGGGCGGATTCGTTTCACGTGGGATAGTGGTTGTACTTTTTCTTCTGCCCAAGTCTGCAACTGTTGCGGGGTGGTTTTAGCTACCAGACGGATTTGCGGGTTAGCCGAGTCGGGGAAACGCTCCCACATATCCCATAAGGCTCCGATTTGCGGGATTGACCGGGGCATAGATTCCACCGCGGAGGAGCGCATTTTCATCTGGTAGAGGGGAAGGGACATTACCACTAACACCAGGGTCACTACTATCAGCACTGGCCAGGGACGGCGGGTAACAAAAGTTGATACGGAGCGAAAAACTGGGGAAGGATCGTCTTCGCTGCGCTCGCGGGAACGGCGCAGTAAATGGCGGCGCACCCAGTTCATCCAGTGGGAAAACTTGGAGGGAGAAGCCAGGCTCGGTCCGAACAGCATCATCAGGGCAGGCAAAAACGTCATATTAGAAATCATTGCCAACATGGTTACAGCTACTCCGCCGATACCCATTAGTCGCAGTAATGGTAGCGGGAAGATACATAGCCCCAAGATCGCGAGGGAAACAATTAGAGCCGAAAAGAAAACCGTGGCTCCGGCAGTGTCCATAGTTTTATCTAGAGCTTCCAGATAGGGCTTGCGGGCATTAAGGAGTTGGGTACGGTAATCTTTGCGAGTAGCAATAGAGGTTTTCCTATCTCCTGCCCGGCGCGATCCAACCAATAACTGCAGGAAACGTGGGTAAAAAATAAAGGTATCTTCCTGGCCATAAAGACCGCGTTTATGCAGTTCATGTCGATATCGAGAAACGATTAGTAACCCGTAGTCAATCGATAACCCCAGGCCGAGGAAAGAAACAATATTGACTACGAATGATTCCACGGTGATCAGATAGGTCAGTGCCAGGATCAGCATTAAGGTGATCCCAATGGCAGCCCCGGCTCCGATTAGGGGCAGCAAGGCAGCTAACATTCCCCCGAAAACGATGGTCATAATGAGCAGAGAAATCGGAATCGAAATTCCTTCCCCGCGGAGCATATCGGCTTTCACTTGCCCATTGGCAGCATTTTGCAAACCGATGTTATCAACTACATTAACGCTGGCAGTAACGTTAGAACCGGAAAAATAGTCGGGTAGTTCTTCTAAAATCCGGGCTACCTGATCCCGGGTATCCGGATCCACTTGGTCATAGCCATTGGCAGTTAACTGCACGTTGATCAGGAAAGTTTTCCCGTCCTTAGCAATCATCTGCTGGAGTTCACTGGACTGGATAGTTTCCCAAGCCGGGGGTAACTGACTGGTGAAAGCTTTTTTAACTTCCCTTTCGGCGCGCGCTCTAGCTTTTTCTAGTTGCTGTCCGCTGGCGCCCTTGGCTCTTGCGATCTCCTCTGCCTGGGTTCTGCCTTGTGCTAAAGCCTGCATTAAGGCTTGATCGATTTTTTCTTGGGCTTTTTTCCCGGCGGGTAGCTGGGGGTCGAAGGCTATAAAGGGATCGGCAATCTGTGTTACCTTTGGTACCTTTAACAGATCCGCGTGTAGCGGGCGGAGCATTTTTGCGATCTGATCAGCATGTTTTTCTAAATCCGGTATTTCAACTACTGCCGTTACCGGATAGGTATCGCCGTGGGCTTGCTCATACAGCCGCTTACCCACGGCTGATTCCGAAGCGGGGCTGGCCGGCTGGGGGGTAATGAGCCTCTCGAATAGCGGTTTTCCCCCAAAACCCGAAAATACGGCAACGACCGCGAGCGTTACGGTTACCAGCCAGATGGTCACGATGAAGCCGGGGTGTTTTCCCCACCAAAAGCGCTTCATCCGGTTCATAGTTTCAATTGTGAGGGTTCTGGGGATAAAGTTCAGCCAAATCGGCAAAGGATTTTAAATCGGGAGCCGATAATGTCCGGTACTGGCAGTTGCATACTGTCTTCTGGGTAACTATTGCTTTGCTAATTGGGGAAAGAACTGCCCGCGGCTGGAAAAGCGCCTCTAGCTTCGTAAAATGCAGGTATATCCCGGGTTTTAGTAACCAAAATCTTCCAACCAGGAAGCTTCTGGGATTCCAAAATCGCTGCCACCTTGTTTTTTGATCTGCGCTAGCAGGGAATCACTATCTTTTGCTACCCGCTTCAAACTGGCAGATACCCTACTAGTAGTGGCAGTTTCTCCCTCCAGGTTCCAGTATTTTTGGCGAGTTTTTAAAGCTTTTTGATCACAGTAAACCAGTAGGCGAGAAGCTTGGGTTAAAACATCGGTGGTTTCTACTTCCTCACTGGTTTTTATCGTCACTAAAGCTAGGTTGTAGTTCACCTGGCAACCAGCCAGTACTGCCTGGGGTTCAGTCATCTTGGTTTCCAGGATGAACGGCATTTTCTTGCTAGCGCGAGATAAATATTTATGGGCATTTTGCAGGTCGCCGGCGTTTAGATAGGTGGTTCCCAGGTTATAGTTCACCAGCCATCTATCGGCTAGTAGAAGGGAGTCGGATTGGCGAAGACGTAGCTGCTGAGCCCCGGAAGTATCTCCCTGTCGGTCTGCTCGGACTGCCTGTTGTTCTAGTGCCCAACTGTGGGTTTGCAGCCCCGAGACAACCAGCAGGCAGAGCACGGATATAGTTACGGGCACTATCCAAAATCGGGATCTGCGAGGAGGCTTGATCACCAGATCCTGACGAGTTTTTAACGCTTGGGCGTGCAGCCAGTTGCGATAATCAATCTGAGAAATAGCGGTACTTAAGGCAGCGGCGCCGGCAGGAACCGGGGCGCGTCCTCCCCTGGGAGTTTGTCCGGGGAATTGGTCGGGATGAGACAGCGTCGAAATCAGGGTAGCCAGTTCTGGCCAGTCAGTGGCTACCAGCTGTTGCGGGTGATAGTTACCCCAACCGGCGGTGCGGTAATACTGTTCGCTTAGATTTCTTAAGATTTTGCGGAGGACGACTCGGCGAGCACTATTATCTAAAGCCGCGTATCGGGGATCGGCTCCTAGGGAAGCCAGCCGCTGACGGTAAGCAGCCAGTAGGCGGTATAAATTCTCGTGGCGACGCGCACTAAAAGTCAGGATGGGGGAGCGGGAGGCACTTTGGTAAAAAACCACGGTCCATACCACTAGCAGCGTGGCCACCACGATCAGGGCGGCCGCACCTACCAGCGCCATAAAGGAATGCTCCATTAGGGGCTGAATAGGTAAGTTGACTGCGAAGTATGGGAGCATAGACCCCTTTCAATACCTTAGTGACTTAGTGGTGGCCGCGGATTTGTCTGCGGCAGATTACTGGGCGGATAGGGATAATTTGGGGACGACATTTTTCTCCCGACTCTCTTGGCAAATCGTTAAGTAAACTTCTTAAATAAAGCTACCAGTGCCTTCAAGTTTAGGGTCGCGTCCTACTTCAGGCAATAATAGTAGGTGGCTGGGGTGGAAAGCGCCCCCTAGAAAGCGGAGGGTTCCGGGTGCCCGGTAAACCTAGACGTCTAGCATTAAATCCAGTTCTTCTCCACAGCCGGCGGGCTTAATCTACAATGACAAGCAAGAATCAATAACAGGAGGAAGCGCCATGACCTATCGGGAGCGACAGGTGCCCAGCGATCAAGAGCTGGAAGCTCTGCTCGCTGATACTCGCGCCCTCCTTGCTGAAAAATCCCGGTGGGAAAATGACCAGATAAATCGGGACCTCGACGGGTTACTACACCGGGTACGCGGGGCAAAGCGGGTCTCTTACTGCCAGGTACTGCGTCAGCGTGGCCAAAGTTGGCAAGAGAATCTGGATAAGACTGCCGCGTCCTTAGAGCTGGAAAACTCCCCGCATCTAGACTCGCTTGAGCCCCCCTACCCAGGTCACGAACAGGCTCCGGACAAACTGGCTGATCAGCTAGCCCGCTCAGAAGCAGCGATCAGTAAGCAGTCCCGGAAAAAGCAAAGCGAAGATTTAGATAACCCAGAAGATATCCTGGAATCTTTTGATGAGATTCCTCCAGAGGCAGAACATAATTTTTAATCACTATCTAGGAGGCAAGCAAGGATGCTAGTACTAACCCGCAGACGCGGAGAAGAGATTGTGGTCGGAGACCAGGTAGTAATCACCGTGGTGGAGTCGCATAAAGACTCGGTGAGACTGGGCATTAGCGCCCCTAAAGACTTAACTATTCGGCGGGGTGAACTGCTAGAGCAACCCGACAGAGAACGCCTGGGATTGGAAGGACCAGAACCTGGATCTAAGCAGGCCGCGCCGGAAAAATAGTTTTTATCTGCCTGGCTGGCAGGTAACATTCCTATTAGCTGGACTTAGTGTGCGCGCCTGATAGGTGCCGCGTAAGCTAAAAATAAGCTATCCACCAGTAAAACAGGTGGATAAATATTGGTATTTAAAAAGCCAAAACTATAAGGAGTAACTGTGCGAATTGGAGTTCCTAAAGAGCCCACGCCAGACCAAACCTTGGTCGCCGCCACTCCGGATACGGTAAAAAAACTCATCAAACTAGGATATGAAGTCCTGGTAGAACAGGGGGCAGGCGAAAAAGCCGCCTACCTGGATGAGCAGTATTCGCAAGCCGGAGCGCAAATCGTGGACACTCAGGCCGCCTGGCAGGCCGATATTGTCACCGTCCTAGATACGCCCCCCACCGACTACCTGAATTTGGTTAAACCCGGAGCGCTCTTAATCGCCCGGATGGCGCCAGGTCGCCACCCTGAGACCGTAGATGCACTGGTAGAACGGGGCATTACTGGATTTGCGATGGATACGGTTCCGAGAATCTCCAGGGCGCAGTCCATGGATGTGCTCTCCTCGATGTCCAACGTTTCCGGGTATCGCGCTGTTATCGAGGCCGCCGAAAGTTTCGGTCGCCTCTTTACCGGTCAGGTGACTGCCGCTGGAAAAATCCCGCCCGCCAAGGTTTATGTGATCGGCGTAGGGGTAGCCGGCCTGGCTGCTATTGGCACCGCCAACTCGATGGGAGCCCAGGTTAGTGCCACCGACGTACGCAGTGAAACTGCCGAGCAAGCAGAATCGGTAGGGGCAACTTTTGTGCCTATTCCGATTGCGCAAGAAAAATCCGATGATGGTTACGCCAAAGAAATGAGCGCGGATCAAGCGGACGCTGCCACCAAGCTCTACACCGAGCAGGCAGCTGCAAATGACATCGTGATCACCACCGCGAATATTCCCGGTCGTCGCTCGCCACTGCTAATCACCAAAGAGGCAGTAGCGGCCATGGCGCCCGGTTCAATCATCGTGGATATGGCCGCAGCTGGTGGCGGTAACTGCGAACTGACCCAGCCCGGCGAAAAAGTGGTTACCGAAAACGGGGTGACCATCATTGGATACACCGACCTGGCTGGCAGGCTGCCGGGACAGTCCTCACAGCTTTATGGACAAAATATTGTTAACCTGTTTAAGCTGATCACTCCGGAAAAAGACGGCAACTACGTCCTCGATATGGAAGACGAAGTAGTCCGCGGGATCACGGTTGCGAAGGATGGGGAAAATATGTTCCCCCCGCCCCCTATTCAAGTACACGCGGCGCCTGCTGCCCCCGCCAAGACGGAATCGGTAGAGGACGCTGCAGCTAATGCCCGCCAGAAAGCTGAAGAGGCGGCGTCGAAGAAACGTAAACGTTTGCTGTGGGCAACGGTAGGGATAGTTTTAGGGTTGGCCTTGATTGCCGCCACCCCCAAGCCGTTGATCCCTTACTACTTCATTTTGATGCTGGCGATTGTGGTGGGCTTCTATGTGATTACTGCGGTTACCCACTCGCTCCACACTCCGTTAATGAGTGAAACCAACGCCATTTCCGGAATTATTCTAGTGGGCGCAATATTGCAGGTAGGAAGTGCAAAACCAATCGTGTCCGCGCTGAGTTTCTTAGCAATCTTGGTGGCTTCAATCAACATCTTTGGCGGCTTCTCGGTAACCCACCGAATGCTGACCATGTTCCGGGGGGAGGAGAAGTAAGAAATGAGTAACCTTCTATCTGCGGCAGCCCCCACCCTGGTTGCCAGTGCAACAACTAGCGAATTTTGGATTAGCCGAGGACAAAACATTGCCTATCTGATTGCGGCGCTGCTGTTCATTTTGGCGCTCGCGGGTCTATCAAAAAATGAGACTGCCCTGCGGGGTAACCGTTTCGGGGCAATCGGAATGCTGGTAGCGGTGGTCGCTACTATTGCGGTGGCGCTCTATAACGCGGGGGCTCCCGGTTATCAATCAACCTTGGTAACTGCGCTGCTGATTGCAGTAGCGATGATTGCCGGCGCGATTATCGGACTGTGGAGAGCCAAAACTATTCCCATGACCGGCATGCCGGAACTGGTAGCCATGCTGCACTCCTTTGTAGGTTTAGCGGCAGTGCTGGTGGGCTTTAATACCTTCATCCACCTGCCTTGGGAATTCAATAAGGCAGGAGCCGATGCGGCAACTGCGATTAATCCGGCCACCGTAGGGTTCCACCTAGGCGAGGTGGGAGTGGGCATCTTTATTGGTGCCGTTACCTTCACCGGTTCTATCGTTGCCTACCTGAAACTGTCGGGGAAGATTAAGGGCGCGCCCCTTACTTTGCCGGGACGTAACTGGCTGAACGCTATCGCCATTATTGTGTCCATCGGGCTCATTGGGGTGATGATACGCGGCTCGCACCTGAGCGCTACCACTATGACCTTGACCTGGATGCAGTGGGTAGCCATCATTGTGATGACCATAATCGCCCTGTTACTGGGGCTACACCTGGTGGCCGCGATCGGCGGCGGCGATATGCCAGTCGTGGTGTCCATGCTGAACTCTTATTCTGGTTGGGCAGCGGCAGCCGCGGGCTTCATGTTGGGTAACAATATGTTGATTATCGCGGGGGCCTTGGTGGGCTCTTCCGGTGCCTACCTGTCCTACATCATGTGCAAGGCCATGAACCGCTCGTTTGTCTCCGTGATTTTGGGAGGCTTCGGCTCTGACGGTGGACCGGCGAAGGGGGCAGATACCGATTACGGGGACTACACCGAAACCAGTGCGGCCGAGGTCGCGCAAGCGTTAAAGGATGCCTCTAACGTGATTATTACTCCCGGTTATGGGATGGCGCAGGCACAAGCCCAGTTCCCGGTCGCGGATCTGACTGCCAAGCTGCGCGAGGCGGGGGTAAACGTGCGTTTCGGGATTCACCCGGTAGCCGGACGGATGCCCGGACATATGAACGTGCTGCTGGCAGAAGCTAAAGTACCCTATGACGTGGTGCTAGAAATGGATGAGATTAACGATGACTTCCCCGATACCGATGTAGTACTGGTGATTGGAGCGAACGATACCGTTAATCCCGATGCCACTAAACCGGGCAGCCCGATTGCGGGAATGCCGGTGCTGGAAGTGTGGAAAGCCCGCCAAGTGGTGGTGTTTAAGCGTTCGATGAATCCCGGTTATGCCGGGGTGCAAAATCCGCTGTTCTTTAACGACAACACCGATATGCTCTTTGGTGATGCGAAAACCTCGGTAGAAGAAATCGTGCGCAGCCTGTAGCCCGGTTCCCAAATAGGGGATTCCGTACCCGAAAGCTAAGGGCGGGGTCGAAATAGCTACTTTCTATTTCGACCCCGCCCCGTTTTTACATTTGCAGGTACTAGCCGGTAATCACCCTGGGATTAACCGGTAAACCCAAAATCAGGAGAGAGAATTCTTTTGGAGTGGGATATTCTTCCCGGTCAACTTAAATTTGAGGTGATCGGCTTTAACCTCTACTGCGCTCAGCTGCACATTGGCGGGCAAGCCGGTGATTGGGATATTGATCGGGGGTAAAAACTCTGGCAGCTTCAGGCGAGCCTGTAGGTAGCGGGGTAGCTCAGTTTTAAGGGCGGTGGGTTTGACTACCAGGGTGGGGGTCAAACCATCAGCCCCGCCAGCTAGAGACAGCTGCCCCTCAGCTAGGATTTCTTGTCCCCACTTTTGGGTAGCAAAAACAAGTTTCCCGGCCTCTAGTTTTACTTTTACTCCCGGCACTTTCTTTGCCACTAGCTGCGCAAAAGCCTCTTGGCTGAGATTGCCTTCAGCGCGCACTTGGCCGATTTTATCGATATTTAACCGGCTGGCAGTCAGGTCTAGCTGGTTGATCTGGGCGCGAACCGCGGTTATGGGGATGGCGCCACCTTCTGCGGCAATATCTAGGCGCGGAATAGTCACGTCCACCTGGTTAATACTGCCGCCTATGAGGGAAGTTAAGAAGGGTAAGTCATTTACTTTAACGGTGGCGTTTTCTGCGCCCCGCTTCTCGAGAACCCCAGTCCCCTCATTTTCCGCCCACCAGCAAGCAACCCTATCTAGCACTCCCAGTAGGAGTACCAACACGGCTATTACTATTAAAAAACGCTTTAGACTTCGCACTCATTCAGTATAAGGTGCGCAGTATAAGGCGCTAGCGAAAACTCCTATGCACCCCTTCTAGAACCCGCCAAGGCAGACAGCCTCGCGGCAGCGAGCAGAGACGAAACTACTTGTCGATTTCTTGCTGCAGCGGTCCTAGGAGTTCCCGCTTGGGGTTGGCGCCCAGGATGCCCCGGGTAATCTCCCCCTGGTTGAACACCATAAACATGGGGATCGAGTTAATCCCGTATTTGGCGGCCAGCTGGGGGTTTTCATCAATGTTGACTTTGACGACTTTAGCTTTTCCGGCAACCTCGGCGGCTATTTCGTCTACTATCGGTCCCATTTGGCGGCAAGGCCCGCACCAGGGAGCCCAAAAATCTACCAAAACCGGGATCTCTGCTTTCAATACTTCCTGGTCAAAGTTCTGTTCGGTTACTTCTGACGGTTTAGTCATCTCTTATTTTCCTCTCTAAAAATGGTAAAAATACGGTCTTTAATCGGCTAGGGAACGTTCGGCATCCAGGGCGGCGCGGCACCCTGAACCCGCGGCCGTAATTGCTTGGCGATAAGTGTGATCTACCAGGTCTCCGCAGGCGAAAACGCCTTTCAGATTAGTGGCGGTTCCCGGTTCATTAACCCGTACGTATCCGGCCTCATCCAAATCCACTTGTCCGTTTACTAGCTGCGAGCGCGGTTCGTGACCGATCGCCACGAAAACTCCGGTGGCGTCCAACGTGCTTTCGGTGCCGTCTACCGTTGACTGTAAAGTCAACGATTCAACTTTATCTTCCCCATTAATTTGGGCAACAGTACTGTTCCAAGCGAAATCAATTTTGGGGTTAGCCGCAGCCCGTTCAGCCATAATCTGGGAGGCACGCAATTGGTCGCGGCGGTGAATCACCGTCACCTTCTTGGCGAACTTGGTTAAGAACAGTGCCTCTTCCATCGCGGAGTCGCCCCCGCCTACCACTGCCAAGTGTTGATCTTTGAAGAAGAAACCATCACAGGTGGCGCAATAGGAGACCCCGCGTCCCGATAGTTCGGCCTCTCCCGGCACGTTAAGTTTGCGGTATTCCGAACCCATAGACAAAATCACGCGGCGTGCCGAATACTTTCCCTCGGAAGTAACCACTGTTTTCTCTTCCCCGGCCAGAGAAACCTCTAGGGCGTCCTCGTAAAGAATCTCGCATCCGAAGCGCTCGGCCTGAGCAAGCATATTCGCCATTAAATCTGGGCCCTGAATCCCCTCAGGAAAACCGGGAAAGTTCTCTACCTCGGTGGTATTCATTAGGGCACCACCGGCGGTTACCTCCCCGGCGATTAGGAGGGGGTTAAGTCCCGCGCGGGCAGTGTAGATCGCTGCCGTGTAGCCGGCCGGTCCAGAACCGATAATGATAATGTCGCGTACCGACATGGAGCCTCCTAGGTCAGGGTCTTAACCGTTATTACCAAAGCTATTTTCGCAGGTAAAAAGTTCGCCGTGCAACCAGTTAACGCAGTGAGCGAAACCGGGCAGGCAGGGCTGACTAGGAAACCGCGATTTCAGAAATGGTTGCCCGGTTGTTTCCAGTGTTATCAAGGGGAAGTTCCGGGAACCACAAGATCAGCGCCTGGGTATTAGCTTTCGGGTTTAGTTTTAAGTTAACCGTATCGGAGAAAGTACCAGTAGCTAGGACTTTACCATCCCGCGGCAGGCCAGATTCCGGTAGGGAACGAACCTCGATTTTTCCGCCTTGGGCATTAGTTTTTAACTTAATCTCAGAAACATTAGCGTGTTCCTTGAAAGTTACTATCACCCCAAAACCGCTGCGATCCCCCAGCTTCGGGTTGCGGAAGAAACGCGAACGCCACCAGGTATTTTCATCACCATCGATCATCCGGTCAGCGAGCTCGGGATGTTCGGTGTCATTGCCTTCGGCATCGATAGAAGCCACTCCCGCGATTTCGGCCGGTTTAGTTACCGGTGCTGGCTTCGGGGCAACTTTTTGGGTTTGGGTTTGAGAGGTAGTTGGTTTGGCTACCGGCGGGTTGTGACGAGGCCAAAACACTAACACCATCACCGAAAAAACTAGTACTATTGCCATCCCCACCAGGCTAGAAACGATCAGCCTCCGACTGACGTTAACCGGCTCTAAATCTTTAGGCGATAGCTGGGAAATCCGGTCTTGACGGCGCTGTTCGCGCTGGCGGCGCCGTTCAGCTTGGCGAGCAGCTTTTTGAGCGTCCCTATTAATTTTTTCTGCTAGTTTCGCTTTCTGTTTCGCTGCTTTTTTCGGATTTTTAGAAAACTTCGGTGTCTTAGATGAGGATTTTTCAGCACTTTGCTCGGCGTCTATGCCCAGTTCTCCGGGGGTTTTCATTTTTGAATCTAAAGCAGCTAGCGTAGGTATCTGTCCCACCGAGTTCGCGGATTTACCGGAACCTAGGCGACCCAAGAAGTTTGGAGGTTGGGGACGGGATCCCTGACGAGCTTGCTGTGAACTTACCGCTTGCGGCACCCAGGCGCCATCGCCTGCCTTTTCTTCCTGCGGGTTAAGATTCATTTCCTGCATCTCGGTTAACGGGATTGCCTGGGTTTTTGCAGATTCCTGATAGGGCTGGTTGCGGTGTCCCGGAATTTTAGCTGCTGGAGGTAATACCGGTTTTATAGCCCGGGCAGAAGTAGCAGCCTCCATAGCTAAAGTAGTGTCCTCCGGCTTTACCTCTTCAGCATTTTCCTTCGCATTTTCGCTATCACTAGTGGTTTCGGAGGTATCGCTGGTTTCTTCCGCTATCGGCTTGGCTTCTTCATTCAAATTATTATCCTCAGGAGCATCCCCACTATCGGAAGCCGCTGGTGCGTCCGCAAACGCTGAAGGATCTTCTGGAGTAGGCGCGGATACCTGCGGTGACTTTTCCCCGTCAGTTTGGCTTTGCTCATCCCGGGCGGTTAACCAGTTAGCTACCGGGCCTAGTTCGCCCATTCCCAGTTGCTCCCAGATAGCCTGGCATAGGCGAGGAGAAGGCATCGCCGCCCCCGCCAGGGCTACCGCATCTAAATCCACATCGCTGCCGTGATGGAACTTCGAAGGCGGGAGTAGTTTTTCACCAGCTTTTGCTTTCGAGAACTGGTCACGATTACCGCTAGTCAAGAAATAGAGCAGTTCTAAAACCCGCTGTCCGTCTCGGGTTTGCGCCGCGGTTAAATCAGCGGAGGCGTTTTGATCGGCTACGTCTAGGCGGATAAGCACTTTTCCGTCAGCTGACACCAAGATATGGGCGGGATCGATAGCCCCATGCGCTAAGCCGGCCTCATGAAGTTGAGATAATCCCCCGCTCACCTGCGAAATCAAAGAGTGGATTACCGGTGCCGGCATACCGGATCCTACAATCTCGCTCAGCGGTAGATCCGGGGTAGCTTGCAATAAAACTGCATCCACCGGATCAGAGGAAACCCAAATAAATTCCTGGAAACCTGGAGCTTTAACTTGCTGCAGTTGTGCATAGTATTCGCGGGTTTTTTCCCGTTTGCCCTGCAGTACCAGCAGCTCGGCAGGTTTACCGGTTTCATCACTAACTGCCCAGGCATCCTTTTCCGGCAAGAATTCTCCCGCCAGACGCTGGTTAAGGTTAAGCACAGAAAAATGTTTCTGACCGGGGAAATGCAATGTCATACCGGATTGCAGGTTAACGTATCCGTCGGCGTTATAGCTGATAGCTGTCACCTCGGGTTCAAGATGTTCACTGGCCACTTGATCCTCATCTTCCTTGCTTAATTCATTTTCAGGCTGCACATAGGAATCATTTCCGGTTTCACTGGGATGTATTGCCGCCTTAACCTGGGTTTGCGCGTTTTCGTCCTCCCCTAAGGTTGCGAGAGCGGGATCATCTTCCCTAGAGTTTATCGCCTCTTGCTCGCTGACGCCCTCTGGGGACTGTGAGTTAGATGTCAGCTGAGCCTCGCTGGGAACGTAGGTTAGTATTTGCGGCAGAGGACGTCCTTTGCTCAGCTTGCCCCAGATGGGCGCTGCCAAAAGGGAAAGCGCCGGACAGCGCCAAACTAATAGCAGACCGAGGTACAGCCCAGTCATTACTAGGGTGACTACCAGTACCCTGGACAATGCCCCCGTCATATGTACCAGCGCCGGATCGCCTGGGGAACCAGCCAAAGGTCCCCAGTAATGCAAAATCAACCAACCCGCACAGCCGGCACCGAGAGTCGCTAGGGTAATAGTCACCAGCGAACGCCCCAATTGCGCAGTGAACTTTAAAGGCAGATGTTTCTTGTGCAAATGCCAAATCGTGAGGACGGATCCCACCAGGTAGGACAGCTGCATACCGGCGGAGGCTCCCATTACCCAATATTTGACTGGTAGCAGCAGCACCGTTAAACCACAAACAATTAGGGTACAAATAGTCATCGGAATTTGTACCAGGAAAGTACTGCGGGCATCGGCAAAAGCCAAAATTAGCCGCTGCGAAAGGTTAAAGAATCCCAGGAAGGGAATCCCGAGCGCCATTACCGCCAACACTTGCGCAAAGGCCTGCACAGAAGCGGTAGGGGTAGTGGGCATGATGAACTGCATAATTGGCAACGCCAAAACTACGATTAGTACCGAACACAGGCAAGTGATTAAAGAAACCCCCTGCTGGGTGTTAAGGAATTGGGTGCGCAGGCGCGAGAGCGCTCCGACGGCCACCATAGCGCTCATAGAGGTAAACATGGCGGTAACTACGGAAGTGACAATCATTGATTGCGGGATCATATAGACCGTAAAGGCAGTGTTATAAGCCGTAGTAGTAGCGATAGTTACCTGATGTTTGGAGGCGTAACCGTTAGCTGCGGCCGCAATATTAGAAATTGCCAAAAAACCCAGCTGGGCTACACATAAAGCTGAAAAAGCCCAGATGGCAGTGCGAGATACTTCTCCTAGGCCATGGCCGCGAATCCCCCAAACGGGACGCATTTTAAAACCGGTGCGGCGCAGCGGAATCAGCAAAATCAGGGCTTGCACCACGATTCCTAACGTGGAAATACCGGCCAGTAAAACTACCGGTTCCCCGGTCCAGACGCTGGGGTCACCCGCCCAATCGGTTTCGGTACCCAGTACCCGCCAGAAAATAAATATTCCTGCAATCCCTACCACGTTGTTTACTACCGGTGCCCACATGTAGGGGCCGAAAGAGCCTTTAGCGTTAAGGAATTGTCCCCACAGGGAATAAAGACCGTAGAAGAACACTTGGGGGAGTGACCAATAAGAAAAAGTAATCGCCAGCTGTTTCCATCCCGGATCCAGTTTTGCCGCAAATAAAGTAACGAATACCGGAGCCAGGGCTACGCATACCAGAGTTAAAAGTAGCAGTCCGGTAGTAAATAAGGTAAGCAGCCGATTAATGAACTCATCAGAGTTTTTGCGTTGCAGGGCGCGCACAATCTGGGGAACCAGCACCGCGGAAAGAATAGAGGAAGCTAGCAGATTATAAATAATATTGGGAAGGCTATTAGCGGCCTGGAAGGCATCATTAGCCCCAATCGAACCGATAAGCGCGATTAGCAGTGCCGCTCGCACAAAACCCAGCAGCCGGGAAACCATGGTTCCAGCTAGCATGATTCCCGAGGCACGAGCTACATTAATTTTCTTGATGCCCTTAATTTCCGGGTCGGTTTTTTCGTCCTCGCTGCTCACTGCCTCCTCCTTCGCTTTATTCTTGTTCCATCCGGGTGCCCCGGCGGAAATTAACAATCAAACCAACTATAAAGATCGCCGCCGCGCTAAAGATAAAACCAAGAAAAATTCGATCCTCCCACCCGGTACGAATCCGCAGGTCAATTTGCTGTTTCTGATCAAGAACTAGATTACCGGTCTGCGGTAAGATCGCTACTTTCACCCGGACGTTACCGTTGCGTACCGCAGTAATTGGAATCTTTACGGTTCTTGATCCTTTGGGAGCTAAGCTCACCGCTACTGTGGAGTCGGCTCGCAGACGCGAATCAGTTGGCTGTAGCTTTAAGCGTACGTTCACCTTAACTGGGAGTCGATTTAACACCTTAATCGGTATTTGGGAACTACTGGCAATCAGATTTATTTGCGAAGAAGTCTGAATTTGTACCGCCCGCGCCAAAAGATCCAGTTCACTTCCCGCATTAGTGATCGCCTGGTTACGTTCCGCACTAGTCATTGCCCGGGAAGTGGAAAGCAAAAGCTGCTGATATAGGGGGGTAGTAATGCGCTGGTGATCCTGAGCTATCTGCTCTAACGACGGCACCACGCGCCCGCGGGCAGAATTAAGCGATTTGGTGGAGCTATGGGAAGAACTCCCGGCGACTCCTAAAGTTCCGGTAGTATCTGGCGCCAGATTCTGGATTTTGGGATCGGTACCTAAAGTTACCGAGGTAGGGTCGGCGCCTAGCGCTTGCGGTAAAGCGGTACCCTTAACCCACGAGTCGCTAAGAATCTTGCTTATACGCTGTTGGGTTACCGCCGCCTCTATGGCTCCATTAGGTAAAACTGCGTTAATGAGTCGGGGTTGTGAAGGACGTTCGCTGGCGATTGCGGCCAGCATGGCGCGAGCTACCTGGGTATTAGTGAAAGCGTCCTCGGTAGAAGAAGAAGCTAAAAGTGCCGATAAAGTCCCATGATCTGCCAGGAATTGACGGGTTTGATCCCCGGTTTTAGCTTGCCCTAGCAGGTCCGGTTGATAGTTGTAGCTTTGCGTTAAGGGTAACTGATCTCCGCCGGTAACTAGGACGCAGCCCTCGCTCAACCGATTTTCGGAGCTGCCGCAGATAGCATCTGTCCGGCCTGCCCAGTGGGGATTAGCCAAAAAAATGGTACTGGGAACTAGGGTTAGCTCCTTTTCCAGTAACGCTCCCAGTTGGCGGTTTCCTTCTGCTGCTTTAGCCAGCGCGTCTTTATCTAATTGCACTAGGTCGGGTGCGCCCCATAAATCAAGTGAGACACTAGCGCCTTTAGCTTGCGCAGTTTTCAGAGCCTCAAGCATTACCGGTTCAAGACTTAAAGGGTCAGGTTTTTCCGGTAAAGGAGCAAAACTACCGGTTAAGAGGGGAGAGTTAGTGTGCAAGAGGGCAGGATCCACCACCCAAGTAATCCCGGTAGTTGACAGGTTGCTCAAGAGTTTTGCGTTTTCGCCCACGCTTTTCAATGGCTCGTCGACTCGACTGGACGTCTGGGTACTGGCAGTAGCCTGACTGCCTATTCCATCCCTAGCCAACCATTTGGCGATTTCGGGGGAAGAGGCCGAAAGGGGAGCTATAATCGCCAGGGAACTTTTTGCCGGTGATTCTGTTTGCGGAGCATACAACAGTAGGGACCGGTCACCCCGGGTATTTTTTCTTTTCACCTTACTGGCAGAAACGCTAGCCTGAACCCCCAGGCTCCCCAAACTGTTCTTACTTAGGGCAGGCAGGGTACTGGTGGGAATCTCTATTGCAAACTTAACGGTTTTTTTCGCTGGCACCTGGGTTAAAGTTTTACTTTGCCGAAGGCGTAAAACCCCCATCCCCCTGTCGGATTCCCCTTTAACCCAGGTGCGGATAGTCTCGGCGTCCCCTCCCAATCTGGAAGTAGTAGACACCTGTACTATTACATTATTTACAGTGGCGTCGGTGTGGTTGCTGACGGTTCCGGTCACCGTAATCTTTTCTGTTCGCCCCTGCTCATCCTCTTTATAGGAGAGGGTGTCGGGGCTAATCGCAGTAATGGCAGCAGTTAGCTCCGAGGACGGCGCAGATGGGGCAGCTTTAGCTGCCGGGGGGCTAACGGGATTAAGGGTGCAGGTCAGGGCGAGTAGCACGGTAACTACCACCCCGAGCACTCTGCCCCTCAGCCGTGAGATAGCCACCCTAGTCCTCTATTTCTAATAGTTCTAGGGCAGTGGCTACCACTTTGCGTTCATTTGGGTAAACCAGCACTTTGGAGACCATATCTAGGGGAACCCAAGCGGCGGCCTCCGCTTCATGGTCAGGATCATTATCGACGGTAATCGCGCCGCCCGTAGCCTCTAATAGATAGTGGTGTACCACTTTATGGATCCGCCTGCCGGCTCCCGCGAACCAGTAATCGATAGAGATCAGCGGGGCAATCACTTTTCCTTTGATCCCGGTTTCTTCAAAAATTTCTCTCCGCGCAGCTTGTTGCGCGGTTTCCCCCGGTTCCAAATGACCTTTAGGCAGGCACCATTCGATATTGCCATTGCGGTTACGACGGGCGATTAAAGCCACGAAAGCCTGGCGGTCTTCAACTTTTACTACCAAGCCGCCGGCAGAAGTCTCGTCCACAATTGGTAGCGAGGCAGCGCGGCGCGACTTGGCGCGGTGACGGCGACGATACGAATTGCGAACAGACATATCTTTAATGCTACCTTGCCCCCTTGTCAGCGGGCTAACAACTTGCCACTTGGAAGACGGCTAGGCTTTCTGGCAATCTGTAAACAATGAATAAGAATCTAAAGTTAGCTAATGATCCTGCTGGCCTGAACGCTAGCGAGGTGCAGTTGCCAGAAAATGCGGCCGCCGCCCTCGCGAATATGCTGCAGGCGCTTTCTAAACTACCGGCAGTGGTGTTAGAACTCGCGGATCTATTTACCGCCAAAGGCCAAGAGCTTTCCCTGGTAGGCGGGCCGGTTCGGGACGCCATGTGCGGGCGTAAGCCGCACGATTGGGACTTGGCAACTTCAGCGCGTCCAGATACGACCGAACAGATTTTGAAAGACTGGGCGGGAAACGTGTGGACCATGGGTAAAGAGTTCGGCACTATTGGAGCCCATAAAGCAGGTTTAACCGTAGAAGTAACTACCTATCGCAGCGATAAATATCAAAAAAATAGCCGCAAACCCGCGGTAAAGTTTGGGGATACTTTAGAAGGCGACCTAACGCGTCGGGATTTTACGGTGAACGCGATGGCGCTGCGGCTACCAGATTTAACCCTGGTGGATCCCCATCAGGGGATAGCCGATTTAGTTGCCGGCCAGCTACGTACCCCGGTGTCTCCGGAGCAATCTTTCGATGATGATCCGCTGCGAATGATGCGAGCTGCCCGGTTCGCCTCCCAGCTTGACCTGGACGTGACTATGCCGGTGATGGCGGCTATGGAAAATATGGCGAGCCGGATCGAGATTGTTTCCCCTGAGCGGGTGCGCTCCGAACTGGAAGCCCTGATGGTGGGGAAAAATCCGCGCAAAGGCCTAGAACTATTGGTTTATACCGGGCTGGCAGCGATAGTGCTACCGGAAGTGGCAAATTTGCGCGCCACCGTTGACGAACACGGCCGCCACAAAGATGTCTACGAACACACCTTGACCGTAGTTGACCAGGCAATAGCTTTAGAGACCGACCCCGAGGGGGAGGTGCCGCGTCCCGATTTCGTGTTGCGTTTTGCTGCTCTGATGCATGACGTGGGTAAACCTGCCACCCGCCGTTTCGAAAAAGATGGGACGGTATCTTTCCATCATCACGAGATCGTGGGAGCGAAACTTACCCGTAAACGGATGCACGCCCTCCATTTTGATAAACAAACCATTAAAGATGTAACCCAGTTAGTTGCTTTACACCTGCGGTTTCACGGATATGGGGAGCAGGCTTGGAGTGATTCGGCGGTGCGCCGCTACGTGGCCGATGCCGGGCCGATGCTGACTCGCCTGCACCGCCTGACCCGCGCTGATTGTACGACCCGGAATCGGCGCCGCGCCGCCCGCCTAGAGCACGCCTATGATGACTTGGAGAAACGAATCGCCCAGCTGGCCGAAAAAGAGGAACTTTCGCGGATTCGCCCCGAACTAGATGGGGAAGAAATTATGCAGATCCTGCAGCTAAAGCCCGGTCCGCAGGTGGGGAAAGCCTATAAGTATCTGTTGAATTTGCGGCTAGAAGAGGGCGAGATTGGCAAAGAGGCGGCGCGTGAGCGGCTGCTGGCATGGTGGGAAAGTGAGTCTGCCTAAGTAACCTAGAGGATGCCGGTAGCTTAGATAGCTTTTGTCACCGGAGGCAGAGCGCTGAGCTAACTAAGTTCGGTAAGCTAAGCACATGAATGCCGCCACGCCCTACCCTGGTTTCTTCATCTCCTTTGAAGGAGGGGACTATACCGGGAAATCTACTCAGGTGAAACTGCTCATGCAGGCTTTAGTGGCACGCGGGGCAGCTGCGATCGCCACTTTTGAACCCGGCGGCACCTCCTTGGGGCAAAGACTGCGCCGGGAAGTGATGCATGGTGAAGACCTTGACCCCCACACGGAGGCGCTGCTTTATGCGGCAGATCGGGCTTGGCATGCGCACACTATAATCAAACCGCATCTACAGGCGGGCGAAGTAGTGGTATCGGATCGTTACCTGGATTCTTCCCTGGCCTATCAGGGAATAGGACGGGGACTAGGGCTAGAAAAGATTGCAGAAATCTCCCGGTGGGCCACCAATAATCTCCTGCCTGACCTGACTATATTGCTCGACGGTGATCCGGAAGTATTAGCTTCGCGGCGCACCGAGCGTCCCGACCGGATGGAGTCGGCAGGCCTGGCTTTTCACCAGGCAGTGCGGCAAGCCTTCTTGCAGATTGCCGAGCGCGATCGGCAGCGGATAAAAGTGCTAGATGCTACCCGTGGGGTAACAGAAATCCATCAGCAAGTGTTATCACTAGTCAGCGCGGCCTTTGCGGCGAGGACGAAAATGCAGGCTGGCCAAGAGCAGACCGAAAGCGCGTGGTCGCTACCAGATTTAGGTGCCAGCGAGGCGGATACTCCGGCCGGTGATAGTCTCCAAACCGGGTTGCAGCAATTATGAGCGTATGGGATCAGATCGTCGGACAAAAAACGGCGGTAAAGATTTTTGAGACCGCTGCGCACTCCGCGCGCGCCCTCCGACAGGCAAATGAGCAGCAGACAGAGGACTCGGCTTTAACCAGGCAAATGTCGCATGCCTGGTTGGTTACCGGTCCTCCCGGTGCGGGACGGTCGGTAGCGGCGCTCGCTTTCGCGGCCGCTTTGCAATGTGAAGATCCGCAAACTCCAGGCTGTGGGCAGTGTGGGGAGTGCCGCCGCGTACTTAAAGGTACCCATCCGGACGTGAAAGTGGTGACCACCGAACGCCTGATTATTAAAATGGAGGAGATTGCTTCCCTGGTGACGCTGGCACAGCAGGCGCCTGCCGGAGGAAAATGGCGAGTGATATTGATGGAGGACGCCGATCGGATGGTGGAGCGTACCTCCAATCTATTGCTGAAAGCGATTGAGGAACCACCCCCGCGTACCGTGTGGCTCCTGTGCACCACTCAACCTGGCGATGTGTTACCCACGATTCGTTCCCGCTGCCGCCACGTCAGCTTGGTTACTCCCAGCGTGGAGGAAGTGGCGCAGTTGCTGATTGAAAAACATGGGGTCGCCTCGGAAACTGCCCGCCAAGCAGCGGCGATGTCTCAATCCCATATTGGGGTGGCGAAATCTTTAGCTCGCGACCCGGCCGAACTGGAGCGCCGCCGAAAAATTTTATTGTCTGCCACCACTACTTCCAGCGTGGGCGAAGCGGCGCTGCTAGCACAAAAATTGGTGGAGGCAGCAAAAACCGATGCTAGTAAACGGGCGGAAGAAAAAGATCAGCAAGAACTGACGCAGTTGCGTCGGGCTTTGGGGTATGACCAGGAGGGGACGCGGCTGCCGCCTGCCCTAAAAGCCCAGGAAACTGCGCTAAAAGCGGATCAAAAACGGCGCTCTACCCGCTACCTACGCGATAGTCTAGATCGAGTATTACTTAATCTTCTGGGGTTTTATCGCGATGTTTATCTGCTGCAAAGCGGGGCGCAGGTACCGCTAATTAACGTTGACCTGATGGAGGCGATTACCAGATTGGCGAAAGGCTCTGCTCCGCAGCGTACCGTACAACGCATGGACGCGATTCGCACCGCCAGGCGGCGCCTAGCAGCAAATGTGACGCCGCTACTTACGATGGAAGCAATGATGATGGATTTGAGGCAGTAGTTAATGGTTAAACACAAACTGTCAATGCTGGTAGCAATAGTTTTTACCGCTTGCTTGATGCTGTCGGCCTGTAGCGTTGGCTCCAAATCTGATACCCGGGTGACCCCGTCTACGTCCTCAGAAACTAATTCCTTAGATGGCGAGGACGCCGTTATTCCCGCCGGGCTAGAACGCTACTATCAGCAAAAAGTATCCTGGGCGCCCTGCCAGGAAAGCGACTTGAAGGATTATCAATGCGCGCGGGTGAAAGTACCTTTGGACTATAGCGACACCCAGAAGGAAGATATTGAGTTGGCGCTGGCGCGTAGCCGGGCGAGCGGAAAATGCTTAGGGAGCCTGCTGATCAACCCCGGCGGACCGGGAGGATCAGGGGTTGACCTGATAAAAAACTCGGAAGAGATGTTTTCGGAGCAGGTGTTTTCCACCTTTGATGTGGTGGGATTCGATCCGCGGGGAGTCTCCCGCTCGCATCCCATAGAGTGCACTACGGATGCGCAAAAGGATGAGTCCTTAGCCGAAAGCCTCGATCTGGGTACGGCCGCAGGCCGGGAGCGTTCCATTGCAGATATGAAAGAATTTGCCCAGCGCTGTCAGGAAAAGAACGGCGACTTCGCAAGGTATCTAGATACCGTTTCTGTCGCGCGAGATTTAGATATTTTACGGGCCGTCCTCGGAGATAAAAAACTCTCTTACCTGGGCTATTCCTATGGTTCGTTCCTGGGGACTACCTATGCGCAACTATTTCCCAAAAATGTGGGACGCCTGGTACTAGACGGGGTTTTGGATGGGTCTTACTCCTATGGGGAAGTCTCAATGGCACAAGCCAAAGGTTTCGAGGCAGCGTTTGGCAACTTTGCTGCCTGGTGTGCGCGAGAAGGTAAAGATTGCCCCTGGGACACTACCGCAGCCGGAATGAAGCGGTTACAACGGTTTTTTAAAGCCGCCGATGCTTCCCCGATTCCTACTAAAGATTCCGCCCGCCCTCTAAATGGAGCTTTAGCTTTTGGGGCAGCGGTCGGGATGCTCTACTACGAAACTTTGTATCCCTCTCTGCTAGAGGGACTGCAAGAGGCGTTGAAAGGTGATGGCGCGCCCCTATTGAAAATCTCTGATTTATTTAATCAACGCGGCGTAGACGGCAAGTTTGAGAACAATGCTTTAGATGCTTTTATTGCGATTAACGGCGCCGATTATCCGGTGGAAGGTACTCAAAAAGAGTGGGATCAGCGCGGGCAAAAACTGGTGCGAGATTTCCCCTTGATGGGATCTTCCATGGCGTATGGAGAATATGCGCTCGCGGCCTGGCCTTGGGAGTCTACCGCGAAACGGGAAAAAGTGAAGATTGTGGGGGTGCAACCCATTTTGCTGGTGGGAAATACTAACGACCCGGCCACGCCCTATGAAATGGCGCAATCGGTACACCGGCAAATCCCGAATTCGCGGCTGGTGACTTGGAAATCCTATTCCCATACGGCTTACGGTTTAGGATCGGATTGTGTGCAAGAAACCGTAGATAAATACCTGGTAGGGGGAGTTTTACCGGATAGCGATGTTACCTGTGATGATTAAGGTAAAGGGGATAAGCGATGAATAAATCCCCTGATCCGGCTAGGCACCCTGCCCGGCGTATAGGGGCTGATGCTGTCGCTATTTTCCTAGGTGGCATGGCGGGAACTTTGGCACGCTGGGGGCTAGATACCTGGACTTTACCGATTTCAGAAAGTTATTTTACCTGGTCGGCGGTAACTTTTGGGGTGATTGTCGCTAATTTGTTGGGGGCTTTCCTGCTGGGATATTTCAAAACTCGGGCTAATCGGAAAGGGACGGGCCTGCACCGTTTGGGAACTCCGGTAAAACTGGGGATCACCACCGGGTTCTTAGGGTCTTTCACCACCTTTTCGGCTTTTGGAATCGCGGCGGTCAGCGGCGGGGAAACCTCTTTACATAGTGAGTTTTGGGCGCTGGGGGGTAAGTTTTATCCCGCGGCAGCTTTAACGATAATTCTCCTGGTAATCGGGGTGGTGCTTGCCGGTCTTGGGTACCGGCTGGCTACCAAAGATGCCCCGCGAGGGCGCGCCAAGAGCGGACGGGGGCAGGAGCGTTAATGGGTGGAATCGGTTTTGCGTTGGCTCTGGGGGCGAGCGGCGGAGTGGGGGCGCTTTGTCGTTGGGGAATCGACGTGACTTGGCTAAAGCTAGAAAAACGCCACCCAGCTGGAGGAATCGCCCTGGTGAACGTGTTGGCCTGCCTGCTGGGCGGGATGCTGATTGCCGCGGTGAGCAGTGGCGGCCTGCATTCTGATAGCCGGGTCTATGCCCTGTTAGCTACCGGATTTTTGGGTGGCTTTTCCACCTTCTCTACTTTTGTGCTCGATATTTTTTCGGTGACGGAACGGGGAAATTGGCGCCGCGCCTGGGGAGCATTGCTCCTAGTATGGTCGCTCTCACTACTGGCAGCGGCGGTCGGGCTCGCGCTCGGTAGTTTCCTGTTCTGATTTTTTACTTCCAGATGGGATTTCTGGTTTCAGGTCTGACTTTTTGTGTGACATCCGCCGAAATCTAGGCAGGTGATTTTTAGATTTACCGAGGGTCTGCCTACAATATGGGAGTTACGCGGGGTGTGGCGCAGCTTGGTAGCGCGCTTCGTTCGGGACGAAGAGGTCGCAGGTTCAAATCCTGTCACCCCGACGAGCGAGACCGAAAGGGAGAGAAACGAAAGTTTTTCTCCCTT
>NZ_JAKNHJ010000011.1 GCF_022133705.1 Varibaculum cambriense | reverse complement strand
CACTCTAAACAACTAGCACCCACATAAGAAGCGGAACAAAACCTGGGACGCTTCACGCACCCGTTTACCTTTCAAGGAATAGTAAGAGTTCCGTTTAGTTTTTTGATCAAAATGAGCCAGCACATAAGAGACCACTTCCCGAATCCTGCGCGGATCCAGCAAAGCCTCCTCGGTAGCAATCGCGAGCACTTCCTCTTCGCTAATCCCCTCCCGAGGTTTAAGAGTGTTCACGTAGTCAATACGAAACGGCAACACATTTTGGTCACTGATCGCATCGGTAATGGTGTAAGAATGCAGGCGGTCACCAAAAACCTGCGCAGTCGTGCGGATCGCCAGCGAAGAACCCGTAGCCTTATTTTCATTAAATAAGGGCGTGCCGGTGAAACCAAACAGGTGATAGTTACGAAATGCCCGCTTTATCGTCTGATGCATATCCCCAAACTGGCTGCGGTGACATTCATCGAAAATAATAACAATATGGCTGTCATAGATTTTGTGTTGGGCATTGGCACGCACAAAATTGGAAAGCTTTTGGATAGTGGTAATCACGATTTTGGCTTTATCGTTCGCTAGCTGCGCGGCAAGCTGCCGGGTAGACCGATTAGAGTTAACCGCTCCTTTTTGGAAAGCCTCATATTCTTTCTTGGTTTGATGATCCAGGTCTTTACGGTCAACCACAAACAGAACCTTATCCACCCCCTCCACTTGGGTAACCAGCTGCGCGGTCTTAAAACTGGTTAGGGTTTTCCCGCTGCCAGTGGTGTGCCAAATATAGCCGCCGGCCTCAATAGTGCCCAGCTTCTTATAGTTGGTAGCAATCTGCACCCGGTTAATGATCCGTTCGGCCGCCACAATCTGGTAAGGGCGCAGCACCATCAGGTTCTTCTCGGTAGTAAACACGCAATATTTAGTGATCACATTGAGCAAAGTGCGTCCCGATAGGAAAGTTTTCGCAAAATCCATCAGCTCCGTGATGTGACGGTTGCGCGCATCAGTCCACCAAGAAGTGAACTCAAAACTGGCTGTACTCCCCCGCTTGCCCGATCTAGACTGCTCTTTCACATGCTGCAACCGGGTAGTGTTCGCATAATATTTCGTATACGTCCCATTCGAGATAATAAACAGTTGCACATACTCGAATAACCCGTTACCAGCCCAAAAGCTATCCCGTTGATAGCGGTTAATCTGGTTAAAAGCTTCCCGCAGCTGCACTCCCCGCCGTTTTAGTTCAATATGCACCAGCGGAAACCCGTTTACCAGGATAGTTACGTCGTAACGGTTATGGTGGGTGCCGTCCGTTTCATATTGGTTAATCACCTGCAGACGGTTACGGTGAATATTAACCTTATCCAGCAGGTGAATATTCTTTTGAGTGCCGTCATCCCGCTCTAAAACCAGCGCCGCGGGGCTAGCCTGGATAATCGCGGTTTTTTCTAAAATCCTGCGGGAAGGATTAGCCAACTCGGTTTTAAAGAAACGCTCCCACTCGCGGTCACTAAAAGAAACCTCGTTTAAGGCTTCCAGGCTACGCCGCAAATTATTTTCGAGGGCGAAGGCATCTTTTATCGGTAAATACTCGTATTCTTGCCGCTGGAGTTGTTCAATTAACGCTTTTTCGAGGGCGGCTTCGCTTTGATACGCCTTTTCTTTACGTTCTTCCGGCTCGTAGGTGGCGACTACCGTAGCATCTTCACTGGTGGCAATCGGTAAATAGGTGTTCATGAAGTCTCCTGGAAACAACTGGAGTTGGCAACTGTTTCTATCTTAGTGGCGCTGGAGCTTTAAATTTGTGCTACCTAGCCGAAGCTTTTTTGGTAGCCCAAGGTTTCTAGTAGCTCCGCGCGAGGTAATAGTTGTTATTCCCTGCCAAGCCTTACTATCGGGCTACCTGTTACGGGTCTGGCTCGGTAAAAGCACTCCGGGGACCCCGTGACCTGCTGCGCAGGTCAAGCCCCTCTCATATCTTTTACCGGCCGCGACCCGAATCACGCAGTTACGCACAGGGGAAAAGTTGTCCCACCTGACAGGCACGGGTGAGAGATTTTTCCTCCCGCCTAAGAGTTCGGATAAAAATCACGCGCGGGGCAAAAGTTTTTCCTCCTGCCCAAAATCTAAAAAGACCTTGTCTTTTTAGATTTACGCCCACCTAGCCTGCTCGGATAAAACTTTTTCCCCGCGCTGTTGGCTATTTTCCCCGCGCGTTGGGCGTAAATCTCGCAGTTACTTTGCGGGAGTGAAGGTTAGGAGCCGGTCGCGGTAATACTCATACTGTTTACGCCGAGCCGCAATCTCCGCCGGCAAACCAGAAGAAAGATCGTTTACCAAAGCGTCGAACTTGTCCAGAATGGCAACAATGCGTTCCTGTTCCGCCAAAGGAGGCACGGGGATTTCATATTGCTTAATAATCGACGCGTTGATATTGGATTGCGAACCTCGCCCCAGAGATTTCAACTGGTCGTAATTGTTTGAAACTACGTGAAAGACATATCGATAGTTAGCTACCGCTGAATTAATTTCTAAATTGCAACAAGCCTGATTCGTGGTCAAAGGAATTTTAGCTACGGCTGCTTTAGCAGCGGTCGCCCCATACATAGCTATCACTATAGAATTCTCTTTGACCCAGCTAGCCGAGGAATTCTTCAATCCAAGTTCAGTAATTGTCGCAGACGTTTCAAATATTTCATTAAAGTTAACGTCCTGTGTACGCAACCAAGGGATGCTTCCACCGAAATAACCAGGAACATTACGTTTCGGAGTACCCCCAGAAGAAACCTTTGCGCAAACATCATTTAGGGGCAATAGTCTAACTACGCCCCCCCACGCGGTTATTTAGGTTCTCAAAACTGAGAAGCGAGTCGCGGTAGTACTCGTACTGCTTGCGACGAGCTTCTAGCTCCGCTTCTAGCTCCGCTTCTAGCTTGGTGAAAGAATCTAGAATCCGTACAATTTCATCTTGCACTTCCAGCGGCGGCACCGGAATCTTTATTTTCGACATTCCAGTTTCGGAAATAGATCTTACTTTTACCCCAGTGATATGACGTCTCTTTTGTTTTTGGAATGAATGAGAAGAAAGAAAATATGAAACATATTTAGGATTCAATGCAGAACTATAGATTAAAGTGTGATTACTGACCGCCACTTTCTCATTACCGATCCAAGCTACGCTTTTCGCAAGATCTTCATCATTTTCACTGGTATCTGCAATAATCACGTCGCCAGGGGATGCTTTTCTGGAAGAATCAAAAACTTCAGGGGATACAAAAGACAAGGTCTCACCAGTATAAAGACTGTAGCGAGTATAAATCTGTCCGTAATGGATGCAAGGTTTTCCGCTGCTTAAAAGGTGTTTCTTTTGCGGGCCTCCGCCACGCATAAACCTACCCAAGTCACCGAGAGTTTTATACTCCACCCCGCTGGGACAGTATTTTGCGATTAGGTCGTCTATGCGGCTCATGCGTTTGCGCCCTTGCTATTGCCTTGCCCCGCCTTCATAGACAACCGGAACCTCCTATTATTTTAACTGCCCTCATTTTATAAAGTCAGCACCGAAAGTGAGGGCATTACTCTCCGTAAGTAGTGCCTATTACTCTCTATCAGGTGGCATCTAAGAACTTGCAACTAGGACATTGCCGTAGGAGCTACCTGATCTTGATTATTATCAAAAGAATTTTGCTTATCAAAGATAGGTTAAATAGGAAGTATCACCGCCATAGTTCGAGTTCGCGCCAGTTACTTGGAGCCCCCAATCTTTCAAATGGAACTAGATCGTTATTTGGGAAGCTATCAACAACCAAGTTAAGACGATTGGTTCTTGGTAATTGCAATTCGTCTTGAAGATAATGAATCAATGTAAGTTGAGCAAAAACCCTGTTAGTACAGTTAGCAATGGCTGAAAGACGCAAATCTTGAGATAGTTTCGGTTTAATATCGAAAGTTCGATTAAACACTCGCGCATGATGCGCTACATAGTTACGAAGGATATTCAGGCATTTTAACCAGGACTCAAGCTGAGGGGCACGCAAATTACATACTTGTGCTATCTCGTTGCGTGCCTGTAACGGTGACATTCGGTATAGGTGGGATAGCATCCCCCAGTCCATGATTTCGACAGCTACCCAAACCGGAAGGATACCGTCATATTGCTTGCGATGATGTCGAACAAATCCTTCTCTCGAAGCTTCCAACGCAGAGTCATACTTCGTTGCCCACACCTGGTATTCACTATTTTTCCCACGACCTTTACGTTGTTTCGCGGCTGCCCCAAGCTTATCTGGGCTTAAATGAATGAGAGGATCGATTTTCCCTAAGTGATATCCAATTAAAGCTCTCATCGCTAACTCAATTTGAACAAGCTCAGCGAAAATAGCCTGGCGAAGCGATTCATCAAAATCATAAAGAGCAACTGCTAATTCAAAGGAAGCACCCGGTCTAAATGCATTTAAACTATTTTTCGTCACTGGGTCTACCTGTCGCATTGAATACCAATATCCAGATAAGCGATAGTAATTCAGAGTAGATAGTTTTTCTTCTGCCTGCCGAGGGTTAGAAATATGCATACCTCGAGAAATCAATAACTCAACCTGTTCAGTATGCGAAAGAAAAGGTTTAATCCGTGCCATTAATACCTCCGCCGGATTTTAAAAGGACCGGCCCTGGACTTCCCACCGAGGCGGAAAGCGGAACCGGTCGTGTTAATTTCAAAATACCGAAAATGTCAAAGCATGTCAACGGATGTCAAAGCATGTCAATCGGTGTCCTAGCTTTTCAAGATTCACGCTTATCTATGGATGCCCCCTCCAGGTCGGCGACTATGGCGTCGATGGCTTCCCGTAACTTGGCTTGGCGCTCTACGATGCCGACAATGTCTTTATTGAGCTGGTGAATATCAATCTTTTCCCGAGTGTCCTTGGGTTCTACGTAACTGGATACGGAAAGGTTGTAGTCGGCCTCGGCAATATCTTCTATCGAAACCAGCTGCGCGAAATGCTCCTGATTCTCCCGTTTCCCGTAAGCCTCAAGAATCTGATCACGGAAAGGCTCGGTAATCTGGTTTTTAGTACCCGAGCGTTCAAATAGCTCCGAAGCATCAATGAACAGTACGTTCGAATCTTTCTTCGACTTCTTTAACACCAGTACGCAAGTGCCGATAGAAGTACCAAAGAACAAATCCACCGGCAACTGGATAACCGCATCCACATAGTTGCCATCCACCAGGTATTTGCGGATCTTCTTTTCCGCTCCCCCGCGATAAAGCACCCCGGGGAACTGGACAATCGCCGCGGTGCCGTCAACGGCCAGCCAAGACAAGATATGCATCGTAAACGCCAGATCCGCCTTGCCCTTAGGTGCCAATACCCCGGCAGGCGAAAAGCGCTCGTCGTTCATCAAGGTCGGCGAATCCGCCCCTATCCATTTCGTGGAATAGGGCGGGTTAGAAACGATCGCTTCGAAAGGTTCATCATCCCAATGCGCCGGGTCGGTAAGAGTATCCCCCAGGGCGATATCGAACTTAGAAAAGTTCACTCCATGCAAAAACATATTGATCCGGCATAGGTTATAGGTGGTCAGATTGATTTCTTGTCCGAAGAAACCTTCTTCCACGTTTTCGCGCCCTAAAACCTTCGCAAACTTCAACAGTAGGGAGCCAGAACCGCACGCTGGGTCATAAACCCTACCTACCCGAGTTTTACCGAGCACCGTCAGCCGGGCTATCAGTTCCGAAACATCTTGGGGAGTAAAGAATTCACCTCCAGATTTTCCGGCCGACGAGGCATACATAGTCATCAAATATTCGTAGGCATCACCGAAAGTATCAATATCGGCATCCTGATAGTTACCCAGCTCCAGGTCAGCGATAGCATCAAGCAGTTTCACCAGCTTGGCGTTACGCTCCGCAATCGAGTTCCCCAAACGGGGGCTATTGGTATTCACGTCATCAAATAGCCCTTTAAGGTCATCTTCCGAACTAGAGCCGATAGCCGAAGCCTCAATATCGGCAAATACTGCCGCTAAGGTTTCGTTTAGGTTTTGGTCACGAGGCGCGGCTCGGCGCACGTTTTGAAACAATTTCGAGGGCGGAATAAAGAACCCCAGCGTGTTCACCATATATTCCCGAGCGGTTTCTGCCTGTTCATCATCGATTTGAGCGTAGTTGAAATCTGTCTCCCCGCCCTCGGCCTGTATCTTATTTACCCAGTTGGTGATATGTTCGGAAATGAAACGGTAAAACAGCATTCCCAACACGTAGGCTTTGAAATCCCAACCATCTACGCTGCCGCGCAAATCATTGGCCACTCGCCAAATCGTCCGATGTAGATTAGCGCGCTGATCTGATGCCGCCACTAGAACCTCCTAGGTACAGAACTAGGTAATAGTCTAGCGAGACTGGCAGGTATCCTAGTTACCGCCACGCATAGATTTCACGCCCTGTAGTTTCTCCGATTATCACTAATAGCAAAACTGAACGACTGTTGTAACGACAAAGGCATTAATGGATTTATGCACGTACCCGGGTATATCTCTGGCTATAAATGACGCCCATCCAGCGTTTATCAACGCGATACCTATTGAGTTAAATAATTAAAGCTTCTAGTCTAGGGGTTTACTCTACCAGCCTTACCTCCACGGGAACTAGGAGATCCCCCGTGAGTATCACACTAAAACTTTAGGAAGGAATGATCGATGGACTCCTTGAGTAAGCCAAGCGGACGGAAGCGACTTTCGCGTTCTTCCATTGCGGCTTTATCAGCTCTGGCATTAGCGGCAGGCGCCTTAGTGACCGCACCAAGCTTCATGTCACCTCAATCCGCTACTGCGGCAGAGCTCTCCGGCGGTATCCGGGATAAATCTGGCGCGGTCGAGAAGGCAGATCAAAAAGCTTCAGATCTGCCTGCCGGCTCTTGTGTTGTTGAAAGCGGCGACCCGGACGGCAGCCAGGCTGGCTTTACCTGGGGAACTTTGGAGCCAAGTGCTACCAGCCCCTCTAAAACCGCTTGGGGAATAGGTATTTCATTCGATAACTCAAAAGATCGCACGTTCGTCGATTGGAGCTTTACTAATTCGGGTCGCCTCGGTGCGTATTTGAATACGGCACCGGTGTCCTCCATGGATATTGGTCAGGCGCTTGCCAATGATAAGGCAGTGGTTACCCACAAAGCCGATGAAAACATTGATATTACCGGAAGGGGGGCTCAAAGGAACATCAATCTTTTGGCGAACCTGACGGAAGACAAGGTTGGGCAGTACGCGCAGGCCAGTTCCGCAAACCCGGTGCGCTACGCATGGAAGAGTGACTACACGCAGGAAAATCCCAGCCTCCACGCGACGCAAGGTAGCAGCGCTCTTTTCTCCGCTGTGGTTAACCCCTGGCCGAGCGAGAACATTGAATGTAACCCCATCACTGTGTCCTGGGAGAACTTCCAAAAGCACGTTATCGTCCCGGGTGAGGAAACCAAGGTCGGCACGATCAATGTGCCAGCGGTGGCAAACGGCGGCAAGGACGATTCGCTGTCCCGCATGGTGGTAGAGGCCTACGATGGTAACGGTAAGTTCATTGGTACCACGGATCCGGCAGCCTCTGGCGGTGAAAAGATGCTGCGTATCGACGACAGCGGCGATATCTATTTCACCTGGCCGAAGTACCGCGGCACGAACCTGGCGGATGACAAGAACGTGAACTTCTCCGTTCTGGCAAAGCCGCGTACCGTGGATCAGCTTCAGGCTGCCGGTGGAAACAACGATCCGTATGGCGAGCCCAAGACGTTCGAAAGCTCCAACTCGCTGGATCGCTATAGCACGGCAAATGTCATCGACTCCAAGGCGTTCTCCCTGGATGACACTGAGTATCACAACCCGCAGTACGACAAGACCGATGCCTCGATCATCTCGGGTGTCGATAGCGAAACCGGCCCCTTGGCTACTGAACCACAGAAGGTTGTATTCACCCAGACTCCTGATCTGATTAAGGAACTGGAAAAGAAGAAGGCCGATGGCGGTTTCGAGGCTACGGTCAGACTAGACGATAAATACGTCTACGAGGGCTGGACCGTTGAGATGGACGATGACTACAACGTCACCGTGACTGCCCCAGAGAATCCGAAGCCGGGCACTTTTGCCCGCCCGAAGATTACGGTGGAGTACTCGAACGGTTCTACGGACGTTTTGGAACTGCTAGTGGTAGTGGACCCGAACCACACGCAAGTCACGGATCTGGTGCGCCCGGGATTGTCTAAAGGCAAAGTGAATGAGGAAATATCTGCACAGATCCTTACTAAGTCGATTATGAAGGGGCACTCTCCTGTCCATCCGGCAAAGTTCGAGATTGACCCGGATAGTGTTCCGGAAGGCTGGACCGTCACGGTTGACAATACCGGCAAGGTCACTGCCAAGGCAGACGATAGTGTTGCCCCAGGTACCATTATCACTCCGAAAGTGAAGGCTACCTACCCGGATCAGACCACCGATGAAATCGAGGTTCAGTTCCAGGCCTTCGCGGAAATAAAGATCCCTGATTACGACACGGTGACCGGTAAGCCAAAGACAACGGTCAGCTTACTGCCCACCATCCCCGAGCGTGGCCTTAGCGGTAACACCACTGACGAAGCTCCAGATCGCTACACCTTTGAGAATGGTCAAACCGAGACTGTTCTAAAAGATAAAGACGGTAATGAGTGGAAAGTTTCCATCGACGAGAACACAGGTGAAATCACCACTACCATCCCAAGTGATGCGGAGGAAGGCGATCAGCTGGATGTTCCGGTTATGGCTCACTACAAGAATGGAAATAAGTTCAAGCCACAAAAGGTGACCGGCACGGTCGTTGTTATTAAGGGTGACCTGAAGGCGGAATATAACGTCCAGGTGACTGGCCCGGACCAGGCGGTAAAGCACCAGGTTGAGGGCGCTCCCAAAGGCTCCACATACTCCTTTGGGAAGAACGCGGATGGCTCGCCGATTACCGAGCAAGAAGTTGATGGCTGGAAGTACCAGATTGACCCGAACACCGGTGAGGTCACCGCTACCCCACCGGCAGATGCCAAGCCAGGTGATAAGAAGACTATTACAGTCACCGTGGATGCTCCAGGAGACTTGACCACCGACACCCCGGTCACCACCGTGGTGAAGTTAATGAACAATTGGGAGGCCAACCCGGTAATTCCGCCAAAGACGGTATACCCCGGCGACACTGTGACATCGCCATTGGCAATCGAAAAGCCAAAGGATATTGAGGTTGCCAAGGACAAGCCGTATGAGATTGCTCCGCTGCCGGATTACGTCGAAGCGACCGGCGAAACGAATAAGTTTGGCAACCCGACCTACACGTTGAAAACCGATCACGGCGACTGGATCGTCAGCTTAGATGACAAGGGCAACGTGATCTCCACTGCGCCGGAGACTGCGAAACCAGGCGATAAGATCGAGGTTCCCGTAACCGTGACCTACGAGGACGGTTCTAAGGACATCACCTCCGCTGTCGTGAACGTTGTTAAGGTTCCGGAGCGCGAGATTCCGTTTAAGGTCGAGTACAAGTACGACGACACCATTCCTGCTGGCAAGTACAAGGTTGAAACCGAGGGGCAACCGGGCGCGGAAACCATGAACGCAGATGGTACCTGGACCCGTATCTTGGATCCTGTTAACGAGGTTGTAGTGGTCGGCACCAAGCCGGCTGAGAGCGCCAAGGACGTGACCTGGACGGTTCCGATCCCGTATCCAACCGAGGTTCGCGAAAACTCGAAGCTGGCTCCTGGTGAGACAAGGGTTGTCCAGGAAGGTGAGAACGGCGAGAAGACTTACACGGCGAAGTTCACCGCTCAGGGTGACAAAGCCGAGGTAGCTGAGGCGGAAACCACTAAGGAACCGAAGAAACGTATTATTGAATACGGTCCGCGCTTGGGTGCTGACGAGTTGGTGACCAAGGTTGAAAAGCCCGTTCCGTTCGAAACCGAGATCGTCTTTGATGACACCCTAGAAAAGGGTAAGCAGGTTGTAGACCAGACCGGTGAGCTGGGCACTGACGTTGTGACTTCGACCCAGAAGATCAAGGACGGCAAGCCAGACGGCGACCCGACCGTGACCACTGAGCGCACCAAGGAGCCGGTCAAGCAGATCATCCGCGTGGGCACCAAGTGCCCGCCTGCTGCTGAAACGGTTGAGTGGATCGAAAAGACCCCGTTCAAGGTCGAGGTGCGTGTCAACCCTGATCTGAAACCTGGTGAAAAGAAAGTCATCCAGGAAGGCAAACAGGGCGAGATCAAGCACACCGTCACGGTGAAGAATGAAAACGGGCAGGTCTCCAAAGAGGAATCCTCCGAGAAGATCAGCGATCCGGTTGACCACATCGTGGAAGTTGGCCCGAACAAGACTCAAACCGAGCTGACGGATACACACAAGGAACAGATTCCGTACGACACGATTATCGAGTACGACCCGAACCTAGAAGCTGGCAAGATGGTTGAGGATCAACCTGGTGAACTCGGTGAAAAAGAAATCACCAAGACCTGGCAGCTAGAGAATGGCGAGCCAGTGGGCGATCCGGAATCTTCTGAAAAGATCATCAAGGAACCGCAGGCGCGCAAACTCCGCGTAGGTACGAAGTGTGCCTGCGAGGTTCCGACGGAGCCTTCTGAGCCTTCTGAGCCTTCTGAGCCGGCGGAGCCGGACGAACCAACGGATAAACCGTCTAACAAGCCAGTTGAGCCGGTGAAGCCGGGGCATAATCCATCCAATAACCCCAGCAAACCAGGTAAGACTAAGCAAGTCCGAAAAGGTTCTTATAAGTCAAAGAATCCCACCTATGCTAGGAGCTCTGCAGACTCGCTAGCGCGAACTGGCGCCGATGTGGCGAATACCGCATACGTGGGTATGGGGATGATCGGTGCCGGATTGGTACTGGCCGTTGCCAGACGTCGGAGCCGTCGTGACTAACGGTTTAGGCTGAGCGGGGGCTCCTGCCCCGTCCAGACAACCCAAAGCAAGGGGCTCGGTGCAATATAACGCACCGAGCCCCTTGCTTTCTTCGTCTGATCAGCTTGGCGCGCTAAGACTTGCCGACTCCTCCCCTCAAACAAAACGCGTGCTAACTACTTCTTAAGTTCGAGTGCTAGGGCAAACCCTAGTCTGGAATCCTATTTATTTTGGTAAGTGACCTCTAAAGTGGCGCGCGCCAGGGAATGGAACAGCGCCTGGAAGTTAGCAGCCGCCGCCGAGGCGTCCTCATCCAGTTCCAAAGTTTCCGTATCCAAGGCGTGAACGGCAAAAATATAGCGGTGAGGACGATCCCCCTTCGGCGGAGCTGCCCCCATATATGACCAGCCGCCCCCATCGTTGCGCAAATGGAAAGCCGGGCCGTCAAGCTCTAAGTCACTGCTGCCCGCACCAGTTGCCAGGGAAGTCATCTCCGCCGGGATATCAGTAATCAACCAATGCCAAAATCCGGAAGGAGTAGGGGCATCAGGATCGAAACAAGTCAGCAGGAAAGACTGGGTTTCTTTCGGAAAACCGCTCCAAGAAAGCTGCGGAGACAGGTTCTCCCCCGCCGCAATCTGCGCGGTGGGCATCTGCCCGCCTGCCGTCATATCGGTAGAAGTCAAAGTAAAAGTAGGAAGCTGCGGCAGCGCCTGGTAAGGGTCGAGAGCCATCGGACGGGAGTTAAGATCCATAATTCCTCCAGTAAATCGGTGCTTGTGCCTCCAGGCTACGTGAATATTCCCGCTTAGGCAGCATAATCACGAACCGATACCCGCACCCGGATTGTTTCGCGAACACCAAAAAGATCTAGAATCGAGGGCGTGTTGCATTTGATCTATTTCGAGCCGCGGATTCCGGGAAATACCGGAGCTGCTATCCGCTTATCCGCTTGCACCGGCACCCTATTACACCTAGTAGAACCGCTTTGTTTCGACATGGATGACACAAAGCTCAAACGCGCGGGACTCGACTACCACGACCTCGCACACGTGAAAGTACACCCTAATCTAGAGGACGCCCTCGCCGATATCCCCGGAAAAATCCACGCCTTTACCGGTCACGCGAAGCTGCATTTTCAAGAGGTTTCTTATGGGAGCGAGGACGGACTGTTATTTGGCCCGGAACCTACTGGTCTCCCGGAGGATGTTATGAAACATCCTCGCATAGCTAACCTGGTGCGGATCCCCATGGTTCCACATTTGCGCTCTTTGAACTTAACGATTTCAGCTAGTATCGGCTTGTACGAGGCTCTGCGGCAAAACTCTTACCCGAATCTAGTTTAATTACTATTCCCGGGGCGCAGCGGGGACGACACTATCAGCCAGACCAAAGTTAGCGCCGTTAGAATCGCGGGCAAATAATAGTAGGCCTGCCCCCAGTTATACAGCAGCTGCGCGCTATCTAGGTGC
The DNA here is from genome assembly GCF_022133705.1 of Varibaculum cambriense. Classification (GTDB taxonomy): domain Bacteria; phylum Actinomycetota; class Actinomycetes; order Actinomycetales; family Actinomycetaceae; genus Varibaculum; species Varibaculum cambriense_A. The sequence continues at coordinate 66,587 of NZ_JAKNHJ010000011.1, read as the reverse complement.
GCAGACGAGAAGGCAAAAGCAAATAGCACCAGCAGCAAAGCTTCGATCCCAGTGAGCGTCCAGGCAAGTAGGCGCATCCGCCGGCCGTTATGAATCACCGCGATCGATAAAACAATCCAATGCGCCACGTTCGCCAGTGACAACATAGCCAACCCATATCCGGCAGAACCAGAGGCCGGCAGGGTGGAAAACTCGTGGAACAGCGCAACCACCGCGAACACCACTAAGAGTGCCATGAAGATACGTCCCCCTCCCCAAGAGGCGGTGCGCGGATCTTTATGGGACTGCTGCGCAGACTCAGATGCTGACAATATCTTCTCCGGAGTTTTACGGTAGGTGTCTTTAGATTCTACCGGTACTAGTCGCCACCCCCCTCCACTCTCACCCCAAGCTCAATAATATTTATGTATTCTCCTTCACATTTTTTCGCCATCTTTAGAAAGAGCGTAATTCCACCGTGCGTTCGCTGTTCAAAAATGAAACAATGTTTGCAGGTGTCTGTAAATGTGCCGGCAGGGATAAACCTTTGGGTAAGGTTCTTGCCTCGCCCGGTCATGGCCAGACATAGCCGTGCTTTTATCAAGGAGAACATCACAATGACGAGCACCTATGACATTGTAGTCTTGGGCGCAGGCAGCGGTGGATACGCTACCGCCTTGCGCGCTTCCCAACTGGGAATGAAAGTCGCCCTCATCGAGGGGGACAAAGTGGGCGGCACCTGCCTCCACCGGGGCTGCATCCCCACGAAGGCAATGTTGCACGTGGCAGAAACCGTGGATGCCATCAAAGAAGCCTCTCGTCTGGGCGTAAAAGCCACCTTTGACGGCGTTGATATGAACGAGGTGGGGCACTTCCGGGACAAGACCATTTCTCGCTTATACAAGGGACTACAGGGGCTGGTGAAATCCCGCAAGATCGACTACATCCAAGGATGGGGTCGAGTGGTCAGCGCCAATACTGTCCAGGTTGGCGACCAGACTTACCAAGGGAAAAACCTGGTACTCGCTACCGGCTCTTATTCGAAGTCTCTGCCCGGTCTGGAAATCGAGGGGCGAGTGATCACTTCCGATCAGGCGCTGCAACTTGATTGGGTTCCCAACAAGGCAGTGGTGCTCGGCGGTGGAGTTATCGGAATCGAGTTCGCGAGCCTGTGGGCTTCCCTGGGCACCGAGGTAACCGTGATTGAAGGCTTGCCTCATTTAGCTAATAACGAGGACGCCTCCATTTCTAAGGGGCTAGAGCGGGCATTCCGTAGCCGCGGTATCACCTTCAAGACCGGCACCATGTTCGATTCAGTTACCCAAACTGGTAACTCGGTGCAGGTTAAAACCCAGTCAGGCGATACTTTTGATGCCGACCTGCTGCTGGTAGCCGTGGGACGCGGTCCGCGCACCCAAGACATGGGATTTGAACAAATCGGGGTAAATATTGATCGCGGTTTTATCCCGGTAGATGAACACTTGATGACTAACGTTCCCGGGGTATATGCCGTTGGCGATATTGTTCCCGGTCTGCAGCTGGCGCATCGGGGTTTCGCGCAAGGGATTTTCCTGGCCGAATACTTAGGTGGTCTGGATCCTCAGCCCTTGGTAGAGCCCAATATTCCGCGGGTCACTTTCTGTGAACCCGAGATCGCTTCGGTTGGTTTAACCCAGACGCAAGCGGAAGAAAAGTTCGGCAAAGACCAGGTGAAAGTTACCGAATACAATCTGGCCGGCAACGGCAAATCCCAGATTCTGGGCACTGGCGGAATCATTAAACTGGTGGCGCAAAAAGACGGCCCGATCGTAGGGTTCCACGCCCTAGGGAAACGGGTAGGCGAATTGGTTGGCGAAGGCCAGCTTATGGTCAACTGGGAGGCCTTCCCGGAAGATTTGGCGGCCTTAGTACATACCCACCCCACCCAAGATGAAGCAATTGGTGAAGCTGGAATGGCTCTTGCCGGCAAACCCTTACATTCCTAAGGTCCAGAAAGGTAGATTAATAACATGGCACAAGATATTGAGATGCCCGCTCTGGGCGAATCGGTAACCGAAGGTACAGTTTCTCGCTGGTTAAAGAAGGTTGGGGATCAGGTAGCAGTAGATGAACCGCTACTGGAAGTATCCACCGACAAGGTTGACTCTGAAGTTCCCTCTCCCATCGCGGGGGTGATCACCGAAATTTTGGTGGAAGAGGACGAAACCGTAGACGTAGGAACGGTAGTTTGCCGGGTAGGTGAAGCAAGCGAAGCCCACTCGGATGCCCCTGCTAGCTCGCCAGCACCTCAGACACAAGACACTCCTGTTCCCTCTATCCCGGCTACTCCCCCGATGCCGGAAACCCCGGCAGGTGACTCTGCTCCGGCAGGTGACGGACAAGCCGTAGAAATGCCGGCCTTAGGCGAATCGGTAACCGAGGGCACCGTTTCTCGATGGTTAAAGAAAGTAGGCGACCAGGTAGCGGTAGATGAACCGTTACTGGAAGTGTCCACTGACAAAGTCGATTCTGAAGTGCCTTCCCCGATCGCCGGGGTAGTCACTGAAATTTTGGTACAAGAGGATGAAACCGTAGATGTGGGCACCGTGCTTTGCCGCGTAGGCAATAGCGCGGCGGCTCCGGCTCAAAGCAGCGCACCCGCCGCACCGGCTGCGTCCCCCACCCCGGCGGCACCTGCTGCTCCGGCAGCTCCTGCGGTTCCCCCGGCTCCCTCCCTGCCGGACAATCTGGAAGAACTACCGGGTGCGGGCATTCCGTCTTCTATCAAACGCGAGGGTGACCATCACGTAGTCCAATGGGCTTACCCGCAGGTACACACCGGTTATCCGGGTACGATGACTGCCCAGGGACAGGTGGTACCCCCCTCCGATAATCTTCCCGCAGCTCCGGCCGCTCCGGCCGCTCCCAAAGCTGAGGCAGCTCCAGCCGCGCCGCAGCCACCGGCAGCACCTCCGGCTCCCGCTGCACCTAAGGCGCCGGCGGCTCCGACACCTCCAGCCACCTCCGCACAGCCAGAGGAAAAACCGCAGGCAGCCAAGCAGGTAAGCGGCGGTTACGTAACTCCGATCGTACGCAAGCTAGCGCGCGAAAAGGGAGTAGATATTTCCACCCTTAAAGGCAGTGGCGTAGGAGGACGGATCCGGCGCGAGGACGTGTTGGCAGCTGCGCAGAAACCGCAAACGGCACCGGCAGCAGCTCCGGAAGTGCCCGCAGCTCCGCTACCTCCGATCGAGCCGGCGCAGGAACGGGGAAAGACCGAGAAACTATCCCGGATGCGCCAAACTATCGCCAAGCACATGATGAATTCGCTGGCCTCTACCGCGCAGCTAACTACGGTGGTAGAGGTGGACGTTACCCGGATCGCAAATCTGCGAGCGCGCGCCAAAGACTCTTTTGCGCAGCGAGAAGGCACCAAGTTGTCCTTCTTGCCCTTCTTTGTGAAAGCGGCCGTGGAAGCCCTGAAGGCACATCCGAAGATCAACTCGCGGGTAAATGACGAAACCAACGAGGTCACCTACTTTGATCACGAAAACGTAGGTATCGCGGTTGACTCGGAGAAGGGTCTGATGGTTCCGGTTATCAAGAACTGTGGCGATCTGACGATCGCGGCTATTGCCCGCAAGATCAACGAGCTGGCCACGAAAGTTCGCGACGGTTCTATCAGTATTGATGAAATGTCTGGCGGTACTTTCTCGATTACCAATACTGGTTCGCGTGGCGCCCTCTTCGATACGCCGGTAGTTAACTACCCGGAGGAAGCGATTTTGGGACTGGGCACGATTGTGCGCCGGCCGATGGTAGTGAAAGATTCTGAAGGAAACGACACTATTGCGGTGCGTTCCCTGGTGTACCTGGCGCTATCTTATGACCACCGTCTAATCGACGGCGCGGATGCAGCTCGTTACCTGACTACGGTAAAGAAGCGCCTAGAAGAAGGCGACTTCTCTGCCGAGGTTGGACTGTAGGATCTCTAACTAGCTAAAAGTTAATATTCCTGATATTGTTCTTTGGCTCCGGGAAACCCGGAGCCAAAGAACAATTTTATACCTTCATTTTCAGTAAAAATGGGCATTTACCCGTAAACACATGAACCACCCCAATTATTGACGAGGTTATTTAACCCCCATAAAAACGGGAGAATCCCCCTCCAAGAACCGCAACCGCAGTTACATCCCAAAAATATCGGGGGGACGCTTGGTGATCTGCTGAAAAATCATGCGTGCCTGATTGTTTTGGTAACGAATCCAAATCCAGGACTGCACCGAATCGGAATCAAAATAGATTACCTGTGCAGTGTGCGGGCCTAGCTCGCGTACTTCCACCTCGGAGGGGGAAGGCGGAGCCTCCGCCAAGAGAGCCGCAGCCTCGGTCCGGGAAATAGGAACCCCCAGTTCTCCGATCGACATGAAATCCGGATGCATTAGTTCCCTAATTTTTACCCGGTCAGCACGGGCGCAATACTTTTGAAAACGCAGATCCTCGTCTCTTACTACCTGGGTGATAGCGCGTAAATTGGCGGCGGCTCCTCGCGCCAGAGACCCTATTCCCCCAACACCAACCGGTCCCGAATTGGAGCCTTCCCGCCAGGTAGTTCCCGTCTGCGGGCTCTGAGTATTGCGGGGAAGCTTGGTGACGTTATCGGGAATATTTTCCTCGACCTTCGGCATTGGGCATTCGCTAACCACTAAACCCTCTAGGTTCTGCCGGTAATTGCCGCTGAGCAGTTCGGGGCTAATCCCTGGACCTAGGTTTATTTCTTTGCCGTCACGGTGGGCATAGACCACTTCCCGCGCGTAAATATGTGCCTGCGTCAGTAGTGCTTGCTCTTTAGAGCCGGCACAGGCAACTTGCAAAGATTTACCTTCCAGAAAATGATCAATATTGCGAATAATAGAAAGATCAGTAACCGGCATCCCATCAAGTTTTTGCCAGTTATTACTGCGCCATTTATGCCGCCAGGTTTGCAGCACTGCCGCCACGTACTCGGAAGAAGTGAAAATAACCAGTGGTTCGTTTATCTGGTGACAACGACGCACAAAAGAAAATACCGCTTGAAATTGGGCTTGCGTTATCGATGCGGAATCCTCCACGTATCCGCACGCCCAATTCTCTTGGTCAATCGCCCATGCCCAACCCACCAGGTTAGCTTCTGCAAGCATATAGGCGTCGACTGCTACGGTTAAAGTCACTTAGATATCTTTTCACATTTATTCAGAGATTGCTTACTACTTGCATAGATCCCGCCTCAATGGGAAGCATTTTCCGATTTTATCCGGGAGGAGAGTAACTGGCGAGCCTGCCCCGCCAAAACTACCGACCCAAAAATCACGATCCCGACCGCGTCAGCCGGAAGATTTCCTTCTTCGGTTAATGAAACCGCCTGGTCTACCGCATCCAAAAGGTTAGGTGCCGCAAAAGTTTGTTCGACACCAAAGACTTCTCCCGCGATTTTCGCCAGTTCCACCGGTTCCATGGCGCGCTCTCCCTCCATCGGCAAAGTCACCACTGCATCTAACAGCGGCTCCATTTCCGCGAGGATACCTTCCACATTTTTGTCGCCCATTGCCGAAAAAACGCCCACTACTTTTTGGAATCCAAATGCATCCTCAATCCCGGCTCTCAGCGCCGCTGCCCCCGCCGGATTATGCGCCGCATCTACGATAACCGTGGGAGAGCCTCCCAATACCTCTAGGCGCCCGGGAGAGCGCGCGGCGTCCAGCCCGGCTGCCAGCACTTCCTCGGAAAGCGCTTTGCCTGCTCCCAGCGCCTCTACGGCTGATATTGCCAGGGCAGCGTTTACCGCTTGGTGACTACCAAAGAGCGGTAAATAGACGTCTTGATAGGTGGCTGCCGGGGTGGTAAGAGTAAATACCTGTCCCCCTACCGCCATTTTCTGCTCACTAACGAGGAGGTCCTCACCATATAAGCGCAAGGTGGCACCTTTTTCTTGGCACGCCTGCCTAATCACCTGGAGCGCTTCATCTGCTTGCGGGGCGCAAATAACGGTGGCACCCGGTCGAATAATCCCCGCTTTTTCCTGGGCAATCTGGGCAAGCGTATCCCCTAACCATTTTTCATGATCAAAAGAAATGGGACAGATCACCTGCACCGGGCTGTCGAGGACATTGGTGGAATCCCAACGTCCTCCCATCCCCACTTCGATTACTCCCACATCGATAGGGGCGGAAGCAAAAGCTTGGAACGCTAGAGCGGTTAGATATTCGAAGAAAGAAAGACGGCCTTGCCCGATGCTTTCGCCCTCTTTATCAGCGAGGGCGATAATCGGTTCCACGTCTTGGTTGGCTTGTAAGAATGCCTGGGGGCTGATCGGTTCCCCGTCAATTGATATTCTTTCCCGCACGCTAAGCAGGTGCGGAGAGGTAAAACGCCCAACCCGGAGTCCTTGGGCACTCAAGAGACTGTCAGCGATCCGTGCAGTAGAGGTTTTCCCGTTGGTACCGGCAATATGCAAACTGGGATAGGACAGTTGCGGGTCAGAAAGATAGTCGAGGGCGCGCTCGATCCGTGCCTTAGTTGGCGAAATATTATGTTCAGGGCGTCGGTTGAGTATCTGGGCATACACCTGAGCCACCTCAAAATCCGCTCGCAAGGATTCATCCGAAGTCGGTGAATCCGGTGCGGTTTCAGGTGCGGAACTGTCGCGGCCATTGTCTGTGTTTTCTTCGTCTTTTGCGGCTTCCGGGTCTGCGAGCTCCTCGGGCAAAACTATCCCGCCCGCTTGCAGTGCCGCCCGCAGGCGCTCACTGTCTTGCTGATCTGCTAAGTTATCGCTGATTGGTAAATCGATACGTTCTTGCCGGTCGGCTTCCACAAGATAGGGCAATAGCTCGGGATCTATCCCTCCGCTCTCGCCGTGAGCGTTTTTCGCAATCTCTTCGTACGGGTTGACCTGGCGTTCTTGACCGTCTTGACTTTGCACTTGCTCCCCCTTTTCAGCTCATATCCTACTGAGGGATCGACCGCCCTCCCAACTTTTATCCCTTCTTGCCTAAAACCATCCGTTTTCTGCCTCCCGTAAGCAGGCAAAATCTCCTAGCGCCAAGGATTTAACAGGATAACTGTTAAATAAAACAATAAAACTGTTGTATTATCGACATTTGTTAGCTACCCTGGAACTGTCGGCTTCCACATTCGAAGGAGAATGCAAAAACATGACGAAAGAACACCGCCGCCTCTCCGAAGGCCCTTTGGTAGTAGCGATTGACTCTTCCACTACCTCCTCAAAAGCTATTTTGGTAGATGCTTCTGGAACCGTATGGCATACCGCCAAACGCAATATCCAGCTACACACCCCCGCTATGGATCACTATGAACACAATCCTTTGCGCTGGTGGGAAAGCGTTTACGCCGTAATCGGCGAAGTGCTCTCCAAGATAAGTGCCAAGGATCGCGAACGCGTAGCCGCCATCGGCATCACCCATCAGCGCGAATCTTTCGCCCCCTTCGATAAAGATGGCCGCCCCTTAAGAAACGGAATTTTGTGGCTAGATGGGCGTGCCACCGATCAGATCCGTAAATACGGCAGCGAACACATTCATCAACTATCCGGTAAACCTGCCGGGGTTACCCCTGGCATCTACAAAATGGCCTGGGTTAAAGAAAATGAACCCGAAGTTTTCAAAAAAGCCCATAAAGTGGTGGAAGTCCACGGCTATATTGCCTTCCGCCTAATCGGAAAATGGGTATCCTCGCAAGCCGCCACCGACTCTCTGGGGCTATTCGATGTCCAAAAACGCGACTATGCCCCCGAACTTTTAGAGATAGCCGGAGTCACCCGGGAACAGATGGCCGATCTGGTTGAGCCCTCCAAACCTATGGGAACCCTGTTGCCGGATCTAGCAGCCGAATGGGGCATTAAAGAAGTCCCGATTATTGCTGGACTGGGCGATGGACAAGCCGCCGGGATCGGGGCGGCAGCTACCAGCCCGGAAGTAGCATTCCTCAATCTGGGCACCGCGGTGAACGCGGGCGTGGAATCCCCCGAATATCGCTACGATCCGGTATTCCGCACCCACGTTTCCGGAATTCCCGGGAACTATGTGTTTGAAGTATTACAGTCCTCCGGATCCTACCTGGCAGGTTGGTTCCGGGAGGCTCTAGGCGACCCCAAACTACTGGGCGAGCCAGATCCCGCCCTCGATGATGCTGCCTCCCAGATTCCGCCGGGCTGTGAAGGCTTGATCACCTTGCCCTACTGGAATGCAGTCCAAAGCCCCTACTGGGATTCGGTAGCCCGCGGAGCAGTAGTTGGCTGGCGCGGCACCCACTCGCGCGCCCATATGTATCGTTCGATTTTAGAGTCGATCGGCTTTGAAATGCGTTTGAACCTGGATTCGATTGAAAAAGGTACCGGAGTCAAACTCGAAGGCCTGCGCGCCATGGGCGGGGGTACCCGTTCGAAACTATGGCGCCAGATAATGTCGGATTGCACCGGATTGCCGATCACCGTTTGCCTCGAAGATGAAATTTCAGCCCTGGGGGCTGCGGTACTGGCGATGGCCTCCACCGGGGTTTACGGCACGAATGATGTCGCCACCGCCGCGAAGAACATGGCGCACTATGGCGAAACCATTGAACCGAATATGCAGCTACACCAGCGTTACCAGGAAGTAGCCAGCGTGCAGCGCAAACTCTATCCCCGCCTACAAGACATTTTTGAAGATTTGCACAACTTGTCACGCAAGTATCCATCCACTAGGCCCGAGTCCCCAGCGGCCGAGCTATAAGAGAAAAGAGAAAAAATGAGGGTTATTACTGTTCTAGGCGCGGGCGCTATGGGCTCTGCCCTGTGTACACCAGTTGCCGATGCGGGCTGGGAGGTGCGCCTGTGGGGAACTTGGCTAGACGATCATCTACTGGATGCAGTCGAGGCCGGAAAACCCCATCCGCGCACCAAGGAACCCCTGGCTAAAGGAGTCAAAACCTATCGTAGCGACCAGCTCGCAGAAGCCCTGGAAGGCGCGAACGTGGTAGTCATGTCAGTGGCCTCCGTCGGAGTCCCCAAGATTACCGAAATGGCACTGGAGGGAATGTCCAAGGCCGATGCCATCTGGTTGACTTCTAAAGGGTTCTGCCCCGATGAAAATGGGATTATCGAACAGCTACCGACTGCTATTCGCCGGATAGGGAAAGAAAATGGCTACGAAAACTTGCCCCCGATCGTAGCGATTGCCGGGCCGGTTAAAGCCAATGAATGTGCCGGACGCAAGCCCACTGCCACTATCTTTGGTTGTAAGGATCTGGCGGTAGCCAAGAAATATGCCACCGAAGCCTGCACCGAAAACTACGCTATCGAATACAGTGATGATGAAGTCGGAGTCGAGATTTGCGCGCCGATGAAGAACGTGTATGCGATCGCCCTGGGGATAGCCGACGGTCTAGAAGAAGCTACCGGTATCCCCCACCACAACCTGAAAGCCGCCACTTTCACCCAGGCCGTCAAAGAAATGTCGCTGCTGGGACAATCGCAAGGCGCCAAGATGGAAACCGCTTTCGGTTTGCCCGGAGTCGGCGACCTGGAAGTTACCGGCCTGTCGGGGCGTAACAAAGTCTACGGTGTGCGACTAGGACGAGGCGAAAACCCGAAAGAGGCACTCGCGGAAATGGATCGCCTGGAGCAAACCGTCGAAGGGGTACCGGCTGCCGCTTTGGCCGCCAAGTTCGTGGAGCAACACGCTAGAGAAATCAAAGATCAACTGCCGCTACTGGCAGCGGTTAACCAGATTTTGGAATCGGAAGATCTGGCGGTTAAGGACGTAGTAGCTAAAGCGGTGCTACCTCGTGTCTGAGAGTACTAAAGCCACTCCCGCCTCGCGTCAGCAGCTGATTTTACAGCAGGTGGCGCGAGGTGGTTCGGTGCGGGTAGAAGAGCTGGCCGCCAAGCTGGGCGTGTCGGAAATGACGGTCTACCGCGATATTGCAGAGCTAGAAAAAAGCGATTTAGTGCAGCTAAACCGTAAAGAAATAACTGCCGCCGAATCTTCGCTTATCGAGGCCTCGGCACGTCTAAGAATCGCAACCAACGCGGCTACCAAGAACGAGATTTCCCGCTTATCTAGACAGTTTTTGCGCAGCGGGATGTCGGTGGCGCTAGATGATTCCTCAACCAATCTTCCGCTAGTAGAGAATCTGGAGTCCCTAGCTCCGCTGACTGTGATTACTAATGCCGAGTTCCTGGCGCAACGGGTGCGACAGCAAAAGGGGGTACGCCTAATCTTGCTGGGAGGCACCTATGAGGCGTGGGCGGATTCTTATTTCGGGGATTTAACTGAGCTCGCCGTCAGCCAGTTAAACATTGATCTGTGCATCATGTCAGCCACCGCGATTAATCATGGCTATTGTTTCCACCCCGATCAACAGGTAACCAAATTTAAACGCACCCTCCTGGCCGCTTCGCGGCGGAAAATTCTGGTGGCAGATGCTTCAAAGTTCCGCCGGTCTGCCCTATTTAAAGTAGGTCCCCTCAGTGACTTCGATGCTGCGATTGTCGACAGAGATACCCCGGATTGGGCGCACACCGAACTTAAAGATAGCGGACTAGAGGTGTTAGTCGCAGAATAATCCGCATTGCCTATCGAAAAGTTTCCGCCGGCAACTGGTAGTTGCCGGCGGAAACCGATCTAATAAACAAACTCTTTATTTAAGGTTCATATCCATTTATTCCGTTACCGGATGCACCGCGGTGATGTTAATCTTCACCGCATCATCCGCGCCGGCCTGAACCTTAAGCTCCGTGGCCAAGACTTCATGGGCGATCATCTGCACATGAGCCTGGGCGCTTTGGACTTGGTCTGCGGGAACTTCCAGTACTAACTCGATACGGTCAGAAACATGTAAATCCTGAGATTTACGCTCATCTTGAATCGAGCGAACCAAGTCGCGAGCATAGCCTTCGGCTTCCAACTCGGGGGTAATCTCGGTATCGAGTACCACCACTGCCCCATCACCTAGCACCGTAGCCACCTGGCCATCTTCTACCTCTACCGTGGTAGACAGCGAAAACTGGTCTCCGCTTAAGACAACCGACTCACCATCAACTAGCACCTCGGGGAAAACTACTGTTTCTCCCTCTTCGCGCCACTGGCCAGTTTTTTGCGCCTTAAATAGTTGGGAAGTGGCTTTGCGAATCTCGGGGGCGAAGGCTTTCGGATTCAGTTTCAACTGCCGTTGCAATTGCAAACCCGATTCACTAGAAACCTGCAACACCACCTGCTTCACGTTGACTTCCCCGGCGATCAAATCGGAAAAGTCCGCCAGTTGTTGGCTACCATCATCCACAACCGTTAGGGACTGCAACGGTTGACGTACCCGCAAACCATGGGTTTTACGTAGCGAATGCGCCGCCGAAACCACTTCGCGTACCATATCCATAGCCGATACCAAAGCCGCATCATCCACTGTATCCGGGATTACCGGATAGTCGCACAGATGTACCGATTCTCCCCCGGTCAGTCCCCGCCAGATTTCTTCACTCACTAGCGGAGCCAGCGGTGCCATCACTCGCATCAAGACTTCTAGGCAGGTGTAAAGCGTATCGTAAGCGGCGGCCTCCTCATTCCAGAAACGATCACGAGAGGTACGCACATACCAGTTAGTCATCAAATCCAGATGCTCACTAACTGCCTCGCAAGCCCCCGGAATATCGTAGCTGTCCAGCAGCTCTTTAACATTTTGCGCCAGGTTACGGGTACGTGCCAAGAGGTAGCGATCCATTACTCCTAGCTGCTCTAGGGTCTTTTCATCCGTTAGATCCAGCGCTTTCGCCTGGTAACCGGCACCTTTATTACAAGAACCAGCATAGAGGGCGAAGAAATAATAGATATTCCAGAGCGGCAAAATCACGTGGCGAACGGTGTCGCGAATCCCCTCGCTCTTTACCACCAGGTTTCCGCCCCGCACCACCGGGGAGGACATTAGGAACCAACGCATCGCATCCGAACCGTAAGTGTCGAACACTTCGTTCACGTCCGGGTAGTTACGCAGCGACTTCGACATTTTACGGCCATCATCGCCCAGCACAATCCCGTGAGAAACACAGGAAGTGAAAGCCGGACGATCAAACAGCGCCGTGGCCAGCACGTGCAGCAGATAGAACCAGCCGCGGGTCTGCCCGATATATTCCACGATGAAATCACCGGGATAGTGATCCTCGAACCATTGCTGATTCTCGAAGGGGTAATGCACCTGCGCATAGGGCATAGATCCGGAATCAAACCAACAGTCCAACACGTCCGGGATCCGCCGCATCATAGATTTACCGGTGGGATCATCCGGGTTAGGACGCACCAAAGTATCAATGAATGGCCGGTGCAGATCTTTAACTTCTACCCCGAAATCTGCTTCTAGTTCCGCGAGCGAACCATAAACATCTACGCGCGGATAGGTAGGGTCATCAGATTTCCATACCGGAATGGGGCTACCCCAGAAACGGTTACGCGAAATCGACCAGTCGCGGGCGCCCTCGAGCCATTTACCGAACTGCCCATCCTTGATATGTTCAGGTACCCAGTCGATCTGCTGGTTTAGTTCCACCATCCGGTCACGAAAGTCAGTAACTTTTACGAACCACGAGGAAACCGGCTTATAGATTAGGGGTTTGCGGCAACGCCAACAGTGCGGATAAGAGTGGACAAAGGACTGTTGGCGCACCAGCACTGCCCGTTTTTCTTTCGGGGTACGCGCCAAGGGGCCTTGGTCATCCTCGTTACCGAGCCGGAAGTCGCGGATAATCTGTTTATTGGCGTCAAAAATCTGCATGCCCTGATAGTCGCGAACCTCCGCAGTGAACAGCCCGGCGTCATCTACCGGGGTCACGGCGTTAATCCCATTAGCGGTTAGCAGGATCATATCGTCCTCGCCGTAGGGAGCCTGGTGCACCAGACCGGTGCCGTCAGTAGTGGTTACAAAGTCTGCCGCCAGCACGTGATAGGCCTTAGCTCCGGGGGTTTCCCCCTCGCCCAGCTGGTCTTTAAAGTAATCAAAAATCGGTTCATAGGAGCGTCCCACCAGCTCAGATCCGGGGTATTCAGCCACGATTTGGGGATCTTCGCCCAGTTCTTTGACGTAGGCAGGAAGCAGGTCACGCGCGATAATAACTTGTTCTCCGGCAACCGGCGACTCTAAATCTGGGTCTACTTGCACGGTTACATAGGTAATCTCGGGACCGACTGCGATTGCCAAGTTAGAGGGCAGCGTCCAAGGGGTAGTGGTCCAAACCAGCGCCAGCTCTCCGGTTTCTACGCGCAACCCCACAGTCACGGTATTGTCTTGACGATCCTGATAAATATCGTCATCCATTTTGAGTTCGTGGTTCGACAGTGGAGTCTGGTCGTTCCAGCAGTAGGGCAATACCCGGAAACCCTCGTAAGCCAAGCCCTTATCGTAGAGCTGCTTGAACGCCCAGATCACCGACTCCATATAGTTAACATCAAGAGTCTTGTAGTCGTTATCGAAATCTACCCAGCGTGCCTGGCGGGTAACGTATTCTTCCCACTCTTTGGTGTAACGCAGCACCGATTCGCGGCAAGTCTGGTTAAACTTTTCAATCCCGATACCGGCAGGGCCTTCGATCTCAGATTTGTCTTCAATCTCCAAGATGCGTTCTGCTTCTAACTCGGCCGGCAACCCATGAGTGTCCCAACCAAAACGCCGCTCCACCCGGTGCCCTTGCATAGTCTGGTAGCGTCCCACCACGTCTTTTACGTATCCAGTCAGCAAATGCCCATAGTGGGGCAAGCCATTAGCAAAAGGCGGGCCGTCATAGAACACGAACTCGTTAGCTCCCGCGTCTCCGGCCTCTCTTTGGGCAATTGACTTGCGGAAAATGTCGTTCTGCTTCCAATATTTCAGAGTCTGTTCCTCTAGCTGGGGGAAAGACGGATTGGCGGAAACATCGCCATCTTTATGCCGCGGATAGTAGCCCACGATAAACCTCACCTATTTCGAGCCGTTACTGCCAGTGCCGGGACGAAGGCTTTCCAGCCCCGCGGTACCACCCCGCTTCACCCAAAAGTCTGGGCCTCATTAACTGCTATTACGGGCTTACCCGTCTGGTTCTACTGCCTGCACCCAGGGTTCTTCCAGAGGCTCCTCGGTGATAGCCGGATCAACGCCACTTCCCACAGCATAACCCGTTTAGGTATTTCTTTAAATTTTGTCCGCGCTAGGATAAGAACAGTTATTAAAAATCACTTTTTGGAGGACGCATGGCGAAGTTAGGGGTTATCGGGGTTGGCGCTATGGGAGGCGCGATCGTGCGCGGACTGCTCTCCTCCGGGAAGATGCAGGCAGCAGAGATTTTAGCTTTCAACCGTACCCGAGAACGCCTGCGCTCCCTCGAGGAAGAATTTTCCCTCCCCATAGCCCCGGATGCCGCTACCGTAGCTAGGCAGGCAAAATACCTACTGTTGGGGGTAAAGCCCTATATGATCGCCCCTCTGCTTGATGACTTAGGCGACGCCCTCGCGGCAAAACCGGTAGTGATCTCGGTGGCTGCCGGGAAACCGCTAGCTGCCATCGAAGCGCATCTACCGGCACAAACCCCGCTTGTGCGGATAATGCCAAATGTGAATGCCCAAATCAACCAGTCCATGTCTGGGATTGCTGCCAACCAGTACGTTAGCGACGAAGCCCTAGCGGAAGTCCGCGCCATGTTTGATGCTATTGGTAAAACTGCGTTGGTACCGGAAGATCATTTTGCTGCCTTTGCCGCCCTTGCCGGGTGTTCGCCTGCCTGGATCTACCGTTTCATTGATGCCCTCGCACAGGCTGGGGTCGCCCACGGTTTTAAGAAAGAGGAAGCCACCCGGATAGTGGCACAAGCAGTAGCTGGTTCAGCACAAAACGTCCTCGAAAATCTGCCCCAAGGTTTAAACCCCCAGGCGTTAGTGGATCAGGTGTGCTCCCCGGCGGGCACCACCGTAGCTGGCCTATTAGCCATGGAAGATGCCGGTTTTTCGGCAGCTGCCCGAACCGCGGTAAATGCGGCGGTAGCCCGGGATCAAGAACTATCGGCGTCCTAACAATCCGCACTTTCAGGTATAACCTGGGGTAAAATAGAAGCAGTGGGTATTTAAAGGCTACTTTCAGATACCATGGCGCAATAGGGAGGTAACGATGACCACTCCAGGACATGAAGATAATCAGGGAATGAGTCTTTACATAGTCCTCTACGACTATGACCCCAAGCTTGTGGGACTTAAAAACGAGGTTCGCGCCGATCATCGCGCCTTTATGCACCGACTAAATAGCCTGGGTATGGTACTTTCTACCGGCAGAACCACCAGCTCACAGGATCAGGGATCGCTGACCATTATGCTAGCTCGCGACGCAGAAGAAGCTAAACAGATTTTAGAAGACGACCCTTATGTGCAGGCAGGGATGGTACGAAACATCACGGTGCGGGACTGGTTCCCAGCAGTCGGCACTTTCGCCGATTGCTAGCCCCATTCAAGACCGACTGCTCTTGACATTATTGTCTGACTATCAGGCGAAACCCTCAACCTTTGAGGTAGGTTAGACCACCAGCGCTCTCCCCGGTATCTTGGTTTTGTGAGCGCAAGGCAACGGTTCAGCAGGTTCCTAGATCCCTTTATCCTTTCCATCCTGGTTATTTTGGTGCTCGGGATTCTGATTCCCGTACCTGCGGTGGTGGTTAGCGGCCTGGGATATTTGGGAAACGTCTTAATCGTTTTGCTGTTTTTTCTCTACGGAGCGCGCCTTTCTACTAAAGAAATCTGGGAAGGATTAAAGAACTGGCGCCTGCAAGGCGCAGTTGCGATTTCCACCTTCATGCTTTTTCCCTTGCTGGGGATGGTAATGCACCCGCTGGATCTAAAACTCTTGGGACCAGTTTTCGCCCTAGGAACCCTCTACTTAACTCTGCTCCCCTCCACGGTGCAGTCCTCGGTAACCTTTACCTCTATTGCCGGCGGAAATATCGCAGGCGCTATTTGTTCTGCCACCATTTCTAATATCGCCGGCATTATTCTCACCCCCGCCCTAGTGTTCATGGTGATGGGTAGATCCAGTGGAATCGAGGCCGCCCGGGTAGTAAATGTGCTGTTGCAACTATTACTGCCTTTTGTTTTAGGGCAGCTAGTGCACCGCTATATCGGTAAGTGGCTAAATCAGCATCGCGCGCTTACCAAAGCCACGGATAACGGCACCATTTTGGCGATCGTAGCCTCCTCTGTTTGCGGAGCCACTGCCGCCGGCCTTTGGCAAAAAATCTCGGCTCTCCAAGTGGGATTATTGCTAGCGCAATGCCTGGTGGTGCTGACGATTATGCTCACCCTCACCTGGAACCTGGGACGCTGGCTGTCCTTAGAGCGTCGCGACCAGATCGTGCTACTAATGTGCGGATCCAAGAAATCCCTGGCTACCGGCCTGCCCATGGCCGCCATCATTTTCCCGCCCGCTACCGTAGCGGCAGTGACTATCCCGGTGATTGTATTTCACCAATTCCAGTTACTGGTGTGCGCAGTTTTGGCGCGTCGCCTAGCTGCTAAACCCGCCTAATCTAAGCTGCAAGTCCGGGAAGATATAAACTAAACCGTCCCTACCAGGTCGAAACCAGGTAGGGACGGCAATACAATTTTAATCGCGTTTAGTCCTCTTCGTCCTCCGGAACGAAGTCAACCCCACTCTCTTTACGCTGTTCGGGCGTAATTGGTGCCGGAGCATCGGTTAGCGGATCGTAGCCACCCCCGGACTTGGGGAAGGCAATCACGTCGCGAATCGAATCCGCGTGGGTCATCAAAGCGACGATCCGATCCCAACCGAAAGCGATTCCGCCGTGGGGAGGAGCGCCATATTTGAAGGCGTTCAGCAAGAACCCAAACTTTTCTTGGGCGGCCTCCGGCGACAACCCCATCACCTTGAAAATACGTTCCTGTACGTCGCGGCGATGGATACGGATAGAACCGCCCCCGATTTCGTTACCGTTAAGCACAATATCGTACGCGTAGGCCAGGGCGTTCCCTGGGTCTTCCTCGAAGTGGTCAAGCCATTCCGGTTTAGGAGAAGTAAAAGCGTGGTGCACTGCTGTCCAGGCAGAAGCGCCCAGTGCCACGTCTCCTTCCGCTTTTGCGGCCGCGGAAGGCTTGAACAGTGGAGCGTCAACCACCCAAACGAACTTCCATTCATTCGGGTCTAAGAGGTTGCAGCGGGCACCGATTTCTAGGCGCGCTGCCCCCAGCAGGGCGCGGGCTTCATCAATCTTGCCGGCACCAAAGAAAATACAGTCCCCCGGTTTAGCCCCGGTTGCCTCAGCTAGTCCTTCCCGTTCCGTGTCAGTCAGGTTCTTGGCTACCGGTCCCGAAAGGGTGCCATCTTCTTCTACCTTTACGTAGGCCAGTCCTTTACCGCCGCGCGAACGCGCCCAATCTTGCCATTTATCGAAAGTCCGCCGCGGTTGGGAGGCACCACCCGGCATCACCACTGCGCCCACATATTCGGCATTGGCAAACACCCTAAAGGGGGTGTCTTTGAAGTATTCGGTCAAGTCAGTAAGTTCCAGACCAAAACGCAAATCCGGTTTATCAGTACCGAACCGCGCCATCGCATCAGCGTAGGTCATATGGGGAATCGGGGTTTCGATATTGACATCAATCAGTTTGAAGATGTTGGTCAGTACCTGTTCAGCGACTTCGATAACGTCCTCTTGCTTAACAAAGCTCATTTCCACGTCCAGCTGGGTAAACTCTGGCTGGCGATCAGCGCGGAAGTCTTCGTCGCGGTAGCAGCGGGCAATCTGATAGTAGCGTTCCATTCCCGCCACCATCAAAAGCTGCTTAAACAGCTGGGGAGACTGCGGCAAGGCATACCATGAGCCCGGGGCGAGGCGAGCTGGAACCAAAAAGTCCCGCGCGCCCTCGGGAGTAGAGCGAGTCAAAGTCGGGGTTTCAATTTCTACGAAACCTAGAGAATCTAAAGTATCGCGAGTGACTTTAGAAACCTGCGAGCGCAGACGCAAACGCTTTTGCATCTCGGGGCGACGCAAATCCAGGTAGCGGTATTTCAGGCGGGCGTCCTCACCAACTTTCCCAGAATCCTCCGCATGTACTGAAACCTGGAAAGGTAGCGCCGCCGCCGGGTTCAATACCTCAACTTCATCGGCGTAAACCTCGATTTCGCCAGTGGGCAGCTCCGGATTCTCGTTACCCTCCGGGCGGGGATGTACCTCGCCTTTAATCCGCAGAACATATTCGCTGCGCAGCTCATGAGCGATTTTCTCGTCATGAATAACTACCTGCGCCACCCCGGAAGCGTCCCGTAAATCAATGAAGCAGACTCCCCCATGATCACGGCGGCGATCCAGCCAACCCGCAAGTTCTACTGTTTGTCCCACCAGGTCGCGGTTTAGACTTCCCGCGTCATGCGTTCTGAGCAATGCTATTCCTTTCCTCATCTAACTGTTAATAGTTTAGCCTCCCGAGCCAGTGGGAGGGATTTCCCGCCGGGGTTGGTGTCGCGTTTCACTGGCTGGGATTTGTTCACTTGCCTGCTACCTCCGGTAACGTTGAAGCGAATAACATTTAAGCAGACAGGCATAAAAATGAGCGAAATAGCCGCAGGGGTAAGTGCGTCCTCTTTTGAATCCCAAACCGATCTGGAAACTGGGGAACTAGACCTAGAAGGTAGCAACGAAAGTATGCAGACAGATCCCGCCGATGAACAGGCGTCTTCCAAAGACGCCTCCTTCTTTTCCGACTTAGGGTTGCCGGAAATTATTTTAGGCACCTTAGCAGATATGGGATTTACCGAGCCCACCCCGATACAGCGGCAAGGCATTCCCCCCTTGATGGCCGGGCGAGACGTAGTCGGGATTGCGCAAACTGGAACCGGGAAAACTGCCGCGTTCGGCCTGCCGATTTTGACGGCCTGCGATAAAACCCCGCAGGTACAGGCCTTAATTCTGGCTCCTACCAGGGAGCTGGCAGCCCAGTCCGCTAACGCTCTCACTGACTTTGCGCGCGGGTTAAAACTGAAAATAGTGCCGGTTTATGGGGGCGCCTCCTACGGCCCACAGATTTCGGCTTTGCGTGACGGGGCACAAATCGTAGTCGGCACTCCGGGGCGGATTATAGATTTAATGGAGCGCGGGGAACTAGACTTATCGGCGCTCAAATTCTTCGTCCTAGATGAAGCAGACGAGATGCTGCGCATGGGATTTTCCGAGGACGTGGACCAAATCGCTAGCGGCGCTAACCGGGATGCCATTCGCGCCCTCTTTTCTGCCACTATGCCTCCCGCCATCAAACGGATCGCGGAGCGTCACCTATCCGATCCGGTAGAAATTTCGATCGCGCCGCAATCGTCCACCGTAGAAACGGTAAATCAGACCTATGCGGTAGTGCCTTTCAAATTCAAATCCGAGGCTTTATGCCGCGTTTTAGCCCTCAGTGAGGCCGAGGCTTCCATCGTGTTTGTGCGTACCAGGATCGACGCCGAACAGGTGGGGACAGAACTGCAAAACGCCGGATTCTTAGCGGCCGCTATCAGCGGAGATGTAGCCCAAGCAGAACGCGAACGGATTGTATCGCGCCTGCGCGAAGGCACCTTAGATGTATTGGTGGCCACCGATGTAGCTGCGCGCGGCCTGGATGTGGAACGCATCGGATTAGTAGTCAACTATGACGTACCGCGCGAAGCCGAAGCCTATGTGCATCGCATTGGCCGCACCGGAAGAGCTGGACGGGAAGGTACCTCCCTCACCTTCTTTACCCCGCGGGAGCGCCCACGCAAACGCGTAATTGAAAAACTGACCGGCGAAAAAATGACCGAAGTATTTATTCCTTCTCCCGACCAAGTAGCGCAGGCCCGAGCGAATCGGATGACTGAACAGATTAGCCGGCGCCTTCAAAAAGGGGAAATGGAAGTCTACTACGACGCTATCCAAGATCTAGTAGTGGCAAAAGGTATGGATATTGGGGATGCCGCGGCCGCCCTCCTGGCCTTAGCGAGCGGAGATTTTGGACCAAAGAAACGCAAACTAGAATTCCGGGTTCGCCGGGAAGAAAAGGTAGACGAATTAGGGCGCTTCATCTCCGCCAGTTTCGAAGAAGGCCGCGAAAAAGAAGCAGGCAATAGCGCCCGCGGAAAGGGAGCTGCCCGCCGCCACTTCTCCTCTAGTTCTTCTCGGCGCTATCGAGTGGAGGTAGGGCGCCGAGATCGGGTAAAACCCGGAGCTATTGTGGGGGCAATCACCGGAGAAGGTGGCCTAAAAGGCGGTGACGTGGGGCATATCGATATTTTGCAGAGTTTCTCGCTAGTAGAGATGGCGCGTCCCCTCTCCCCCGAAACTATCCGTAAGATTGCCAAAGCCCGAGTCTCGGGGCGCACCCTCCGGATGCGTGAGGACGAAGGCCCGGGTAAACATAACGGTAAAAAGCACGGGAAAAAACGCGACTTTAAGCGGAAGCGTCGCGGTTAGACCCTGCCGGTTTTAAAAGCATAGTCCTGGTTAAGCCGCGCTACCGGCTCGGTACTCTCGAGGACGCAGCAGGTTTCGGCTCGCCGATCCTAAAAGACTGGACTATACCTGGAGACTTTAGGCTTATCCAGCCAGGCAGCTGCCCGCAGCCACCTGTTCTTCTTCCTGGGTTTCCAGGTTAACCTGTCCCTTGACTTTTACGTCTTTACCAAAAGTAAAGGGGCCGGTTACCTTAAAACCGGTAGCCTGCCGCAGGGAGGGCACCCCCTCCGGGAAGCGCGCCTCGAAATCAGAGATCTTCTTAAAGTAGTGGGAATCCAAATCCACTGCTACTTCTTGTTCATTAACTTTGCGCAGGTGATAGTCTTCGCCAAGATCGTAAATATCAGAACGCAACAAAGTTAGTTCATTAGTGGTTTTAACTGGGAGGAAGCGGCTGCGCGGTACCAAAATGGCGGTTGCGCCCTTAAAGGAAGCGATCGCCGCCCCCATCGCGGTTTCCATTTGAATGACCGCTGGACTGTCCGGATCGGAAGGATCAACCGTCTTGTGGTTGGCGATCAGGGGCAGCCCCAATACCGCGTTTCTTTCTACCAGGGCATCGCGTAGTTTCACTAGGTCAAACCACAGATTATTGGTATGGAAGAACGGATGGCGATGCTCATCGGTAAAGTAATCCATTTGCTCGGGCGGAGTCTGGGCGGTATCCCGCAAAATCAATTGTCCATCTACCTTACGGATCGCTAAATGTCCACCTTTGCGATCATTAATAGTACGCACGCAAAGCTCTGCTGCATAGGGGGCGCCACTGGCCGCGAACCAGCCCGCGATTTCCGCATTCGGGGTAGCCCCCAAATTGTCGGAGTTAGAAGTCATCGCATAGCGGTAACCCGCATCAATGAGTTTATCTAGCAATCCGGAGCCATACAGGGCAGTGTAGATATCTCCGTGACCAGGCGGACACCACTCTAAGGACGGATCTTTTTCCCAAGAAACCGGGGTCAAATCATCGGCTCGCAGTTTCGGTTCTTGATTTTGCAAAAAGTCCAGCGGTAAACCAGCAACTTCAATGTCCGGGTAGCGTTGCAAAGCTGCCAAAGTATCCGCTTGAGTGCGGAAAGAATTCATGAAAATCAGCGGCAGGCTTACCCCGTATTCCTTCCGTGCAGACATTACCTGTTGGCAGATGATATCTAGAAAAGTGAGCCCCTCGCGCACCGGTAACAAAGACTTAGCTTTATCCATTCCCATGGAGGTACCCAATCCCCCATTGAGTTTGATCATCACGGTTTTAGCTAAAGCTTCCTGTGCTTGCTGCGGGGTGACCTGATTATCTTCCAGACGATCAACGCTGGTCAGCGGAGAAATCGTTTCCTCGGGAATAAAACCGGTATGTTCACCCTCTAACACCTGGTAGTAGTGAGAAAAAACCGAGATTGCGGCCGGACTAACCCCGGCTTTCTCCATTTTTTGTTTCGCCTGAGATAATCCTGCCTTGCTCATCTAAAACCTCTTTATTTTCGTTTTACCTTTAAAAGGACTCCACTTGCTTTAGCCAAGCCTCCCGAGCTTTCAGGGATTCTTGTAGCTCTGCCGCTTTTTTAGTATCCCCGTCAGCTTCTGCCTGGGCAATCTCTGTCTTAATCTGGTCGATAAGATCTTTAAGCTGTCCCGCCATGCCTGCGGCGCGCGCCTTGGTTTCTGGGTTGGATTTACGCCAGATTTCCTCTTCCAAGTCGCGCAGGTGATCCTCTACGGCTCGCATTCGCCGTTCCACGCGATCGATATCGGCGCGCGGCACATGGCCGATCTCGTCCCACTGCTCTTGTAAGGGACGCAGGCGAGATTTGATCTCTTCTACGTCGGTGAGCTCTTTGAGGGCCTCCGCCTTTACCAATAGAGCTTCTTTCTTCGCCAGGTTCTCCCCTTCTAGAGCATTGACAGCTTCGCTTTGGGCGTTACGAGCGTCAAAGAACTTTTGCTGCGCCCGGTGGAACCGTTGCCAAAGGGCATCATCATCGCGGCGGGAAGCTCGTCCCGCGCTCTTCCAACGCTGCATCAAATCCCGGTAGGCGCGAGCTGTCTCCCCCCAGTTAGTAGAATCCGAGAGCGCTTCGGCCTCTGCGATTAGTTTTTCTTTCGCGGCCTTGGCCTGCGCCTGGGTGGCATCTAACTCGGTGAAGAAGGCGCGCCGCTTTTTATCAAAGGTGGATCGGGCGCTAGCAAAGCGTTTCCAGAGTTCATCTTCTATGCCCCGATCAATCCGCGGGCCAGCATGCTGCAAGCGTTTCCACTCGTCCAGCAGATCACGGAGCTCTTTACCGGAATTTTTCCACTGAGTGCGAGCAGAATCTTGCGCGGCGATTTCCTCGGCTCGCGTTACTACTTTTTCGCGGTTTTTACGGGATTCTTCTTTCGCCTCAGCCCGCTGCGCGGCGGCCTCTTCCTTACGTTTATCGGCTTGTTCTTGCAGCTGCGCAACTTTTTCTCGCAGTGCCGGCAGATCACCCACGGCAGCCGGTTCGCTGACCTGTTCGCGCAGTGACTTCATGGTCTGGTCGATCTCGCGTTCAGCTAGTCGGGGAAGCCGTTCGGCAAACAGCGATACTTGAGCGGCTATATCCAGGTAACGGCGCACATAGATATTAAGAGGATTATCGGGAACCTCTGCCGGGAACTGGCCTATCTGGCGTTCTGCTTCACCGTCTTTAACCCAGACACGTCCTTCGTCATCAACGCGCCCAAAAGGCAAGGCAGCAGAAAAATCAGGGGTTTTTACCGGCTTTACCGGCAGGTTCTCCTTCGCTAAGCGAATCTTCCCCGGGGTGGGTACGGGTTTGGGCTTCGGAGCGGTATCGGGCTGTTCAGTCACTAATTTTTCCTTAAATCAGTTATTTTAACGGCTAGGATTAGCCGCCTGCGCGCGGAGCTTATTGCTCCTTAACCATATTATGCCCTAGAGCAACTAAACCACCAAGGACGCACATCCTTTAAGATAAACCTATGCGGATCGAAAAGTTTTATGCACCCTTCTATGGCGAAAACCCCTATTTACTCTTAGCTCCCGGCAGTCGCGAAGCCTTGGTTATAGACCCTGGATCAGGCGCCTTGGACCAGCTGCAAGCCTCGCTGCAGCGCCTAGAGGTAACCGTGGCGGCGGTACTGTGTACTCATGGACACGCTGACCATATTTGGGATGCCCACGCTATTGCGGGCAAGGCTCCGGTCTATATTCCAGCTCCCGATGAGTACCGTTTCCACCCAGAAGAACTGGATCCTCGCGAACGTACCGAACACGAACTATCGCTCCCCCCTTGGAAAGAACCCGAAAACTTGCAGGTATTGCCAGGGATCGCCACCAGCGAAGGGGCAGAACTAGCGCCGGGAATTTTTATGCGGGCAGTTCCAGCGCCCGGGCATACGGAAGGATCTACGCTATTTCTTTTCGAAGCCGACACCTTATCCGGCAATGCAAAGCAGGAAATGCAAGCTATTTACGATCAGTGGCTGAGCGAATCGGGACAGGAAAACCAGGCTCCTCGCCAGCTGGCTTTATCAGGAGACGTAATCTTTGCTGGCTCGGTAGGTCGCACCGATCTGCCCGGCGGTGATTCCCAGCAGATGCTCCATACTTTGCGCACCCTACAAAATGTGATTCATCCGGATACCCTGCTACTTCCCGGACACGGATCGGCAACGGTATTTGGGTTGGAAAAAGCCCACAACCCCTTCTTGGCACAAGCTAGATACCAGGGATAACAGTTTTCCACAGCCGTCATAGGTTTTCGTTTTCCTTACCAGACACTGGTGGCTTTGTTTCAGGTTGCTGATGTCCTTCAGGCTGAGTCCATGGAAGCAATCCTGGTTGATGCCTTGGGAAACCAGTCGCTGCAAGGGGCTGCGCGATCCTCGCTGCTGCGCGGCAGTCGGTTTACTCGCACCTCTTGCGGAGCAGTTGATTTACTGGCTGAGCCGGTTACTTTAGCTTCCATCTATGGGCGTGCCCTATTTTTGGCTCCCCTACTTCCTCGCGGCTGTTTCCTGTCGGCCCACTCCGCCGCCTGGGTCTGGGCAGGAAACTCCCATCCGCCACAGACGATTTATATCGCGAGTTTTCGCCGTCCTCGGCGCGCAGCTGATTGTCGCTACTGGATCCAACTAGATGCGTCCTCGCACCAGCGCCTGCAGCAACAGGGAATCTACGCAATCGGGTGCAACAGAGAAGGCGGCGGCGTAAAGAGCCAAGCAGCTAGGGCGAGCCGGGACTCCCCTAATGATTTTGTGCGCCTAGGGAAAGTTAATCTGCTTAGCCCGCCAGCTGCGCTGCGCTACTGTGACCAACACCCCCACCTGGCCGGTAAGGATAGTTGGAACCGCGCCCTCCTATTGGCTTTGGCTAACAGGTTGTTTCCGCAAAGTACCGGTGGTTCGTTTTGCTAAAAACACCCCCGGGATCTTTTGGATATCATTCAAAATCGCGTGCAAATAACGAGAATCTGCCACTTCAAAGGTGTACCGGGAAGTAGCTACCCGATCCGAAGAAGTATTCATTGCAGCCGCCAAAATATTAGCGCGATAATCCGCCAATACCTGGGTAACATCATTAATTAGCCCCTCGCGATCAAGCGCCTGGATCTCAATCTCTACCTGGAACTTGGCGGTTGGGTGCTCCGCCCAAGAAACTGGCACCACCCGCTCGGGATGCGCCATCAAGTTTTGAGCGTTGGAGCATTCCTCCCGATGGATGGAAACCCCGTGTCCCCGAGTCACAAACCCTACGATTTTATCGCCTGGCAGGGGGTTACAGCAGCGGGCAATCTTCGTCCAGATTTCTCCCTGTTTCATCCCTTCTACTTGGATCCCGGTGCCTTCGTTACCGCCGCTGGGGCGCGCCTCGACTAGTTCGGGAAGCACGGCCTCGGACAGGGTCTCTTCCGCGCCGTCTTCTCCCCCGGCACTTTCCATCAGTTTTTCAACTACATGCGCTGGCGAAACATGGTGGCTACCCACAGCCGCATAGAGGGCAGAAATATCGGAATAACCCATCCCGGAGGCAAGGGCGGTCATAGTATCGTGACTCATCAGGCGCTGCAAGGGCAGGTTTTGCTTGCGCATATAGGAGGAAATAAGACCTTGACCGGCTTCGATAGCCTCTTCGCGACGTTCTTTCGAGAACCAAGCCTTAATTTTGTTGCGCGCGCGCGGACTGGCCACAAACTTTAACCAATCCCGGGACGGCCCGGAGTTAGGAGAGCGGGAAGTTAGTACCTCGACGCTATCCCCATTTTCCAATTTGGTATCTAGTGGCACTAGTTTGCCGCCAACTTTCGCCCCCACGGTGCGATTGCCGACCTCGGTATGTACCGCGTATGCAAAATCTACCGGTGTCGCCCCAGCGGGTAGCTCTTTAACTTCCCCGGCCGGGGTGAACACATACACCCGGGAACCGGACATTTCATAGCGCAGCGAATCTAAAAATTCACCCGGGTCTTGGGTTTCCTTTTGCCAATCCACCAATTGGCGCAGCCACCCCATTTCCCCGCTATCAGCCAATACCCCTTTGGAATCACCGGCAGATTTAGCGTTAGGATTTTCTTTATAGCGCCAATGAGCCGCGATTCCGTATTCTGCGCGCCGATGCATCTCCCAGGTACGAATCTGGATTTCTACCGGTTTGCCGCCCGGGCCTACCACCGTAGTGTGCAGCGACTGATAAAGATTGAATTTGGGCATCGCAATATAGTCTTTGAAACGCCCTGGGATCGGGTTCCACCGGGCGTGCATTTCCCCAAGAACCGCATAGCAATCCCGCACCGTATCTACCAGTACTCGCACCCCGACTAGGTCATAAATATCGTCAAAGTCGCGTCCGCGCACAATCATCTTTTGATAGATGGAATAGTGATGTTTGGGGCGGCCAGTTACTTGTCCTGCAATCTTATTTACCCGTAAGTCTTCTTTGATCTTGTCGATTACTTCGCTCAGGTACTTTTCGCGTTCCGGGGCGCGTTCATGCACCAGGTTATCGATTTCTTCATACAGATCGGGGTAGAGGGTTTTGAAGGCTAGATCTTCCAACTCCCATTTGATGGTGTTCATCCCCAGGCGATGCGCGAGGGGGGCAAAAATCTCTAGGGTTTCCCGCGCCTTGTTTTGCGCCGATTTAGGGGAAACATATTTCCAGGTGCGGGCATTGTGCAGGCGGTCACCCAGTTTTATCACCAGTACCCGAATATCACGGGACATGGAGATAATCATTTTGCGTACGGTTTCGGACTGCGCCGCCTGCCCGTAGGTAACTTTGTCGAGTTTGGTTACCCCATCAACCAGGAGGGCGATTTCTTCCCCAAAATCGGCAGTCAGCTGCTCCAGGGTATAGTCGGTGTCCTCTACCGTGTCATGCAGGAGTGCCGCCGCCAAGGTGGTGCTGGTCATCCCGATTTCTGCCAGGATAGTAGCCACCGCTACCGGATGGGTGATGTATGGCTCCCCCGATTTACGGAACTGTCCTTCATGGCAGCGCGAGGCCGTCTGGTAGGCGCGTTCAATCAGGGAAATATCGGCTTTGGGATGATTGGCGCGTAGCGCCCGCACCAAGGCTTGAATATGGGGATCAATGTTCTTTGAACGCCCAGTTAACCAGGCCAAAGAAGCACGCACCCGTGAGGACGGAACCGCGCTGGCGCCCTCATCGGGAGTGATAGAACTCATGTACCTAGTTTAGTGACCCACCAGTCATTTCCCCAATTTGCCAGTTAGATATGCCAATGAAAAGGGAAAGAGAGGTAAATACGCTAGATCAGAGTGAGGGCTTCGCATTCTAGGTCGCCGATATGCGCGCGACCATCTAGTTCTTCCAGCTCCATCAAAACGCACACCGATTCTACGATTCCACCCGCACGTTTGATCAATGCCGCCGAAGCATTTACGGTGCCACCAGTAGCCAAAACGTCATCGAGCACCAAAACCCGCGCGCCCTCTTTAATAGAATCCGGCTGCAGTTCCATCCGGGATTTGCCATATTCGAGGCCGTAGTCGATCCCGATTACCGGGCCGGGAAGTTTCCCGGCTTTGCGAATCATTAAGGTACCTAGCCCTAGTTCGACCGCGACTGGAGCCGCAATCAAGAATCCGCGAGACTCCAGGCCGGCAACTAAATCGACCCGACCTCGATAAAAGTCGGCTAGCCCTTTCACCAGCTGGGAAAACGCTTCCCCGTTAGCCAGCAGCGGGGAAATATCCCGAAAGAGTACCCCGGTTTGCGGAAAGTCCGGTACATCGCGCAGGTTATCGCGAATAATTTTTCCTAAGGGAGCGAGTTTGGGGTTTATCATCGTTTGCTCCTGGGAGTACGTTTGGGTTGCGCCTGTTGTCCCTGGTGATGTCCAGCTTTCAGCGGCTGCGCCACCCGGGAAAGCTCTGTCTCCTTGCCCTCAACTTGGTCGCTGCCGCCAGCCCGTTTCTCCAGCACCTTTTGGGTGTGGGTGGAAATCTTTTCGGTGCGCGAACGCAGCACCATCAGCATAGAGGGCGCGATCAGAATCGAAGACAAGGTACCGGCGATCATCCCCACGAACAGCGCTAGCGAAATATCACGTAGGGTGCCGCCGCCCAGAGTTATCCAGGAAATCAACAGGATCGAGGTGACCGGCAGCAGCGCTACTACCGAGGTGTTAATCGAACGCACCAGCGTCTGGTTAATAGCCAGGTTGACAAGCTCACCATAGGTAGAGCGAGTTTGCTGCTCGAAATCAACCGAAAGTTCACGAACTTTATCAAAGACCACCACGGTGTCATAGAGGGAGTAACCCAAAATAGTGAGCACCCCGATGATAGTGGCCGGAGAAATCTCTACCCGAGTCAGTGCCAAAACCAGACCGGTGATTAACACGTCATGACACAGCGCGAACAACGCCGAGAATGCCATCGTCCAGGTTCTAAAGTATGCCCACAGCATCAGGGCTACCAGAACAAAGAAAATCACCAAAGATTGCAGCGCTTTATAGGTCACGTCCGCGCCCCAAGACGGCCCAATCGTAGTCGCTGCTACCTTAGCCTCTGGCACGTTATAGGCTTTAGCTAGATCCGAAACCACCTGGCGTTTATCAGTGACATCTAGCGAAACAGATTGCACCCGAATCGAAGAGGCACCCACCGAGTTAACCGAAGACCCCTTCAATTTAGGATTCGTATTTACTACTTTTTGCGCCGGAGCCTGATCTCGACCGGCTACTGAAGAAACCGTAAACTCGGTTCCGCCCTTAAAATCAATGGAACGTTCCAACCCCAGTACCGACATGGTCAGTACCGAAATCAGCATTAGCGCCGCCCCCGCAATCAGCAGGTATTTACGGTTATCAATAAACCGGTAAGATTTGCGACCAGAATAGAGGGCGTTACCCCAACTTGCGAAACTCACTTCTCTTCCTCCTGGTCCGTCGCGGATACTTTCGCTAACTCATCTGTGGCAGCATCATCCTCGTTCGAATCCGCTTTTTCCGCGACTGGCTCCTCAGCTTTGTCATTATCTGACTTTTCGGCGTCCTCTTCCGGCTTAGATTTGTAGACAGAGCGAATCTTCCGTACTTGCCCCGCGCCTACATACCGGTAGGTTCCGCGCTGCGCCCCTAAGTGTTCCGGATCAAGACCAGAGAGTTTATGACCCTCACCGAAGAACTTAAAGCGCAGCAACCACACCATCATCGGGTGAGTGAAGATAAAGATTAACGCCAAGTCGATCAAGGTGGTGACGCCCAAGGTGAAAGCGAAGCCTTGCACGCCGCCCACCGCCAGGAAGTAGAGTACGCAAGCCGCTAGCACGTTCACCAAGTCGGAGGTAACGATCGTGCGTTTCGCTCGATCCCAACCAACACTGACCGCGCTGGATAGTGCTTTGCCATCGCGAACCTCGTCGCGGATCCTCTCGAAGTAAATGATGAAGGAGTCCGCGGTAGTCCCGATCGAGACGATCACGCCGGCAATACCGGCTAGGGAGAGGCGGTACCCCATCCCCCAGGACAATAAAGTCAAGGTCAAGTAGAGGAGCACGCCGGCGCTCACCAGAGAGCCCACCGCGACTACTGCGAGGCCGCGGTATTGCCAGATCAGGTAGAACACCACCAGAATCAAACCAATAATCCCCGCGATAACCCCATAACGCAGCTGGTCAGAACCTAAAGTAGCTGATACTTGCTGTTCGGATTGCACATCGAAGTTAAGTGGCAACGAACCGAATTTTAGCTGGTTAGCCAAGGCGGTCGAAGACGAGCGGGTGAAAGATCCCGAAATTTCAGCTTTACCGTTAGTAATCGCGTTGTTTACTCCGGGAGCTGAAACCACCAGTCCATCCAGCACGATTGCAAACCGGTTCTTGTCATTGGTTTGCCCTGCCGGTAAACCGTTTTCTCCCGGAACCGGTTGCTGACGGTACTTCATCATCCGGGTGGTAATATCCGCAAACTGGGAGGCGCCCTGTTTATCGAAAGATAGGCTAACTATCCACTGTCCGGTGGACTGTCCTGAAGCACCGGTTCCCATACCCGATTCTGCAGAGGAAATCCGAGCCCCTGAAACCTCTGCCGGCGACAGAATATATTTTTCTTGTCCTTCGCTAGAGCAGGCTACCAGCGGTTTCTTAATATCTCCGGAAGAGCCGCCCTCTAAAGAGCTCTTTTGCTGACAATCTTTGGCATAGAATTCTTCCAAAACTTTTTCGGTAATCCAGGCATCATCAGAATTGTCTTTCGGCTGGCTGGTAGACTTATCGCTGATCTTGCCGTCATGGTTTAGATCTGCCAATTGTTTAGCGAAAGCTTCCGGATCGATGTTGGCCGGCTTCGCCTGCTTCTTGCCGGCTTGTTGCTGCTGTGCCTGCTGAGCGATCACCGATTGGGGAACCCCCGGAGCCGAACGAAGTACCGCCCGGAAATACAACTCGGCAGATTGGCGCACCAAATCCAAGGTTTCTTTCGAAGGGTTACCGGGCAGGGAGACCAAAATATTGGAGTTACCCTGCGAGGTAATCTCCGCTTCCGAAACTCCGGAAGCATCGACACGCTGCCGGATAACCTCAATCGCTTGCGTAATATCCTCAGCCGTAACCGCGCGTTTGGCCCCGGAAGCAGCGTTAGCTTTCGGGGTGAGGATCAGCTGCGTACCCCCCTCTAAATCTAGAGCTAGGGAGGGAGTCGGTTTAGCCTTGTTAGTGAGTACCCCCACCAGCAAAGTTCCCGTCAAAGCCAGCACAAGTACCAGGAAAAACGCCAGTGTGCGTCCGGCGTGATATTTTTTCTTCGCCAATGTTGTTCTTTCCGTTATCTACGGTGATTATTCTTCGCTATTTAGATATTTTCGTTTGAGTCGCTATCAGAGGGAGCAGCCTCGTCTTTTTCCTCGTCAACTGGATTCTCTTCTGTCGGAGAATCTTCCTGCAGTTCCTTAGCCTCTTCATCGTTATCTGCTTTATCTGCGCTGGCGTCCTCGGTGTTAGTATCCGCAGCATCGGGGGCGAACGGCGGGTTTCCTACGCTGACAATCGCCCGGGATGTCCACAGGGTTTCGGTTCCATCCGAGGTTTCGAGCACGATTACGTCCCCATCGGTTTCTACGTAACGGCCATAAAAACCTGAGGTGGTCATCACCCAGGCGCCGGGCACCATATCGTTAGCCAGTTTGTCGCGCTGCTCTGCCTGCTTCTTCTTGGCATTGCGTGAAGAAAAAATCATCATCAATAAGAACGCGCCGATGACGGCTAGAAGTACTCCGCTTCCCATTGTCAACCTTCCAGTCTAAAAATCTTTAACCTTAATGATTCTAAGCGTTAAAGGACGTCTGTTTCATCTTTCGTAGCCGGTTTTGGGCGGTTTTGTGACCAGTTGCCCCCTGATTCACTTCCCGGCAAGTCAAAAAGTGAGGCGTCCGCCCCTCGATTTGGGGCAGTGATCCCCAGGTGAAGAAACGCGCTATCGGTAGCTACTCTGCCGCGAGGAGTCCGCGCAATGAAGCCCTCCCGAACCAGGTAAGGCTCCGAAACAGTTTCTACGGTTTCCGGTTCCTCCCCGACGGAGACGGCCAAAGTGGTCAGTCCCACCGGTCCGCCGGCAAAGCGTTTACATAAAGCCTCTAAGACCGAGCGATCCAGACGATCTAAACCGGCCGGGTCTACCTCGAACAGGTCGAGGGCGGCTTTAGCGGCTTCCAAAGAGAGGGTACCGTCTCCATGCACCTGGGCATAGTCGATTACTCGTCGCAGCAAACGGTTAGCAATTCGGGGGGTTCCGCGCGACCGAGCCGCCATTTCTGAGGCTGCCTGCGGATCCAGTTCCGCTTCCATAAGCCTGGCCGACCTGGTCAATACTTGTTCTAATTCGGCGGTGCTGTAATAGTCCAAATGGGCAGTAAAACCAAAACGATCCCGCAAAGGTGCAGGTAGCAGCCCAGATCGAGTAGTAGCGCCCACGACTGTAAACGGCGGCAGCGTCAGGGGAATCGAGGTCGCACCTGGCCCTTTACCTACCACCACATCGACGCGAAAATCTTCCATCGCCAGGTAGAGCATTTCTTCGGCGGTGCGCGCTAAACGGTGAATCTCGTCAATAAACAGCACGTCGCCCTCTTGCAGGGCAGAAAGAATCGCAGCTAAATCTCCCGCGTGTTGAATCGCCGGCCCGGAGGTCAGCCGCAGGGAAGTCCCGGTTTCGTGGGCAATAATCATCGCCAAGGTAGTTTTTCCTAAACCAGGCGGCCCCGCTAAAAGCACATGGTCAGGGGTAGCTCCCCGCCCGATGGCCGCTTTGAGTACCAAATTTAACTGCCGGCGGATTTTTTCTTGCCCTACGAAAGAGTCCAGATCTTTCGGACGCAGCGCTGCCTCGGCGGCTCGTTCGACCTCATCCGCTCCCGGCCCTACCGGAGAGCTAATCGCCCATTCGTTTGTTTCTTCCACCTTGCTCCCCTATGCGTGATGCTTACCCAGCAATTGTAAGGCGGCACGTAAAAGCTCTGGCACTGGCGCTTGCGGATTAGCTTCGGCCGCTTCTTTAACTGCTTTTTGTGCCAGCGGGGTTCGCCAGCCGAGCTGTTCGAGGGCGTGGCAGACTTCTTCGCGTTCGGCGCTGCCAATACCGGCGGTAGATCCGGTCTCTCCCGCGGCAGGTTCGCCCAGTTTATCCCCAATTTCTACCAGGATTCTTTGCGCCGATTTCTTACCTACCCCCGGAATCTGGGTGAGCGCCGCCAAGTCACCGCTAGAAACCGCTGCCCGCAATTCATCGGGACTAAAGACCGCCAGAGCCGCCAATGCCAACTTCGGGCCGATCCCCGAAACCGTGATTAGCGTAGAGAAAATATCGCGCTCATCGCTTCCCGCGAAACCGAAAAGTAACCAGGCATCTTCCCTCACCACCAAGTGGGTTAAAATTTTAGCCTCTTGGCCTGCAGTCAAGGTAGACAAAGTGGCGGGGGTGGCAAAGAAACTATAGCCCACACCGGACACGTCAATAACGGCTTTATCTAGCCTTACTTCCTCAATGGTTCCTGATAAATGCGTAATCATATAGAATCTCCGCTAGCTGGCTACGTAATAAACGCTATCCTACTTGCTCTTATTTCGTCTAAGCCGCGGATCAACCGCCCCGGTACGACGGCTTGCCGCTTGCGCCTGTGCCCACAGTTTTTGGGCGGGGGTAAGAGCTCCGCGGGCAGAAATCTTGCCCGATAAGGAAACGTTAACCGTGCCATCCCGACTCGCTCCCTGTAGGCCGTCTCGGCGCCAACCATGACAAATCGCGATCGCTAAAGCATCGGCAGCATCGGCAGGCCGTACCACTTTTTCCATCCGCAAAATCCGTTGCACCATATGTTGCACTTGCGCTTTATCAGCTACCCCCGAGCCGGTAACTGCGGCTTTGACTTCCGAGGGGGTGTGGATCGCTAGCGGCAGTTTGTGGGCGGCGGCTTCGCTCATAGCTATCCCCATCACCCACATGGTGGAGGTAACTGATTGCACGTTGTCCTGCGCAAATACCCGCTCAATCGACATGACTTCCGGATGGTGCTGCTCAATAGCTGCCGCAATCCGGCGGCGAATCTTATCTAGGCGGAAATGGGAAGCCATGTTTTGCGGAGACCGGGCGACCTCGACATGCACCAGTTGGGCGCGTCGCTGCGAATCCATATCAATGATCCCGATCCCGCAGCGAGTAAGACCGGGGTCAATCCCGATAATCCGCAAAGATGCTGCCTATTCTTCTTCCTCGTATTGGGCTTGTACCTCGGGGCTTACCGAGAGATTAGTGAATACGTCCTGTACGTCATCGCTGTCTTCTAGGGCATCGATAAGCCGCATTACTTGGCGATATTTCGCCAGATCCAGCTCTGCTTGCGTAGTGGCTTTCCACTGGGTTTCTGCCGAGTCGTAGTCAATACCCGCCTCTTGCAGACCCTTACGCACCTCAACCAGATTTGTGGGATCACAAACGATCGTGAAAGCTTCCGCGCCTTCCTCGACCTCTTCGGCGCCGGCATCTAGAACCGCCATCAAAATGGTGTCCTCATCCACGCCCTCGGCTTTGGCGACTTCAATAGCACCAATCCGGTTAAATAGGTAGGAAACTGAGCCCGGATCAGCCAAGCTACCGCCGTTCTTACTGAAGGCAGTACGCACATCGGCGGCAGCGCGGTTCTTATTGTCGGTAAGGCACTCTACCAGCATTGCTACCCCGCCAGGTCCATAACCTTCATAGGAGATGGTTTGCCAGTCCGCTCCGCCTGCTTCTGCCCCAGAGCCGCGGTTAACTGCCCGTTTGATGTTATCGGCCGGTACCGAGTTCTTTTTCGCCTTTTGGATCGCATCAAATAAGGTGGGGTTTCCCGCCGGATCTCCGCCGCCAGTACGGGCTGCTACCTCGATATTCTTAATCAACCGGGCAAATAGTTTGCCCCGTTTAGCGTCGATTGCCGCTTTCTTATGCTTGGTGGTAGCCCACTTTGAGTGACCCGACATTCGCTCTCCTTAAGTTCCTCTCGCGCAATTGAATTTCGAAATACCAAGCCTGATTTTAGCGCTTTTGCACCCTAACCGTCTAAATAGGCTTAATCATAGACGGTCTCTAGGTGGCCATCCCACCCGCTTAGCCAGCGCTGCGCCAAGTCAGGCAGACAATTGGGGTAGATAGTTTCTCGCTGCGCCAAGTGCGTCAGTTCATCCAGCCGAATCCAGCGAACCGCCTCTAAAAGCTGTTTTTCCGAGGACGTCCAATCCGCGGTAACGATCTGGGGACCTTCCTCGTTCAAACGCACTAAGTAAAAATGTTCTGCCTGGATAGCCCATAGTTTGCGAAATTTTAATAGGGATTCGCGATAGAGAACCGGCCCTTGCAGTTGCTCAGGCACCAGCTCTAACCCGGTTTCCTCTTTGAG
Organism: Varibaculum cambriense; assembly: GCF_022133705.1. Classification (GTDB taxonomy): domain Bacteria; phylum Actinomycetota; class Actinomycetes; order Actinomycetales; family Actinomycetaceae; genus Varibaculum; species Varibaculum cambriense_A. The sequence continues at coordinate 31,735 of NZ_JAKNHJ010000011.1, read as the reverse complement.
TTCTCGCAGGGCAGCCTGTGCGCGGGTTTCTCCGTCCTCAATGCCACCTCCGGGGGTGAACCACCAGCGATGGGTGGGATCAGAAAAATCGTGGCCACTGATTAAGAGGAGGCGCTCTAACGAGTCAATAACCACTACCCGGGCAGCGTGGCGACCTGGGTAACCATCGGCATCGACCAGCCAGTCTGAGCCGAGTGGATTTTCTCCGTTAAGCGGGAAAGGATTCGGGAGGGGACGCGGCAGATGAAAACCGGAGTTCACTCTAGGCTCGCCCCATCCGGTAGGCTCCGACCGCGGTACAGGCAGCAGCAAAATGCCGGCGAGACGCCAGTAACTTCTTCACGGTTTCCTCATTCTCTTTTTTGATTCCCTCAGACAGGCCGCGGTGAGAGGCGGCTACATAGTTCAAGGCCAAGACGGTAGCCGCCTGTTGGAATTCGGACAATGCGCGGCGAGCAGCAGGCGAGATAGTACGCGCTGACCTGCGAGCCCGGCGCCTGCCAGAAAGTGAACAGAGCATTTGGGTTTCACGAACATCGATCCAACCAGCAGCAATATATGCCTGGAGACCATTTTCGATGGCATTACGTTGGCGCACCGACACCACCAAGTTAATTATTAGCCAAGTGATGAACATCGGCCCCCAGAAAAACACATAGGAAACCACAAACAGCAGCGCCGAATAGGTAGCTAATCCGTTCCAGGCAGCGTGCAGGCAGATAGCAGAAACCAGACCAGAAGCAGGCAGAATGAAACGCATTTTTGGCGAGGCAATTCGGGTAAGCGCCATTCCCACAGCCAGACCAAAAATCGAAGTGTAAACGGTGTGACCAAAAGGTCCCAGCATTGCCCGCATAAAGAAAACTACCGGGAGTTGTTCGTAAAACCGCGCAAAGTAAAGCACATTTTCGGTGAAAGCAAAGCCAGCGGCCAGAATCCCGGCAATCACCACCCCATCGAGAGGACTTTTCACTGAGCGCCGCCTGGCCAACATAATGATTATTACCCCGAGACCTTTTAGTGACTCTTCAACTATGGGAGCCACAATCGTGGCCAGCAGTCCAAAAGATTGAAAAGGAGTAGGACCAACATCTACTGATTGCAGGGCTTTCCCAGACAAAGTGTTAAGCCCCAACGCACATACGGAGGCGATCCCTGCCCCCCAAAGGAATGCGATTACTAGTAACCACCACGGTTTTGGCGCCCAGCGATCTAGCCACACCATCACAATTACCACGATCGCCATCGGCAACAAGGCGGCAAATACCGCCCCAATAGTGGTGGTTATGGATTCTTCCGAAGAAATAAAAAGTGCCAGATAGGTAAGTCCGCCCCCGGCAGCCAGCAAACACAGCAATTCTAGCCAGGGAAAAGAGCGCAGGCGCGAACGTCTGTTGGCTTTTTCCGCTCCGGGATCAACCAGTAGGGGCTGAGCAGATACCCGCTGAGAAACAGCAGGATGAGGAATCAGCGGATCCGCAGGCAAACTGAGAGCATCAAAACTGTAACTGGCAACGAGCTGTTCGGTTACCGGAGGATAGTTGGTGCCCATTTCCGCTATAACGGGGGAATCCGGCAGATATTCGGGATTCGATTGGCTCACCTGTTCCTCCTTTCTGGGGCTAACCCTAGTCTAACCTGGCAGATTAGTTTTTCTCTTCTTAGTACTGACAAAATTTACTAGCGGGCGCGCTCGCGGTCTTCATGCTTATCCTCCCGGCAGCGTTCATAGACCGCTAAAACTTGGTCAGTTACGATTGACCAGTCATAACGGCGCGCCCCTTGATGTCCACAACTTGCTAGCCGGGCGGCTGCTTGCCGATTTTCACACACTGCTAGCAACTTTTCAGCCAGCGAATTTGGGTCCTCGGAAGTAAAAATCTCACCAAGTCTGCCCTGCTGTAGTACCGCAGAAAAAGCGGGAATCGAGGAAGCAACAACCAGACAATTAGCTGCCATCGCTTCTACCAGTACAATCCCGAAGGATTCTCCCCCGGTTTGCGGAGCAATATAGGCGGTAGCAGATTTAAACAGGGACTTTTTTTCTTCCTCACTAAGCGCACCCAAAAATTCCACGCTGTTCCCAAAAGGCTCGAGGGCAGCACGTGCCCGACTAGCCGTGCCGGGACCGGCAATTAAAAAGCGGGCAGCAGGGTATTTCTCTAGCACCTTCGGAATTGCATCTACCAGGATCGACAGCCCTTTTCGGGGTTCATCCAGGCGCCCTAAGAAACAAAATACTGGTGATTCTTCGCTTTGTTGCCACTTGGGGCTGGGACTTGCCCCAGCGAACGCCTGGAAATCTACCCCATTGGGAATCACCGTGGCATCCCCATCTTGATAGCGTTGCAAAGTACGCCTTGCTTCCTCCGACACCGCGATTTGCGCACTGAGCTTCTCTTTTACCGATTGCACCACCGGTTTACCCAGGGTATAGAGCAGTGATCTTTCCAGGGCAGCATGGAAGGTACCCACTATCGGGCAGCGCGCATGTTGCAGCGCAATTAGAGATACCGAGGGCGTGGCTGGTTCGTGCACATGCAAAATATCAAAATAGTTGCTGGTCACCCATTGACGCGTGCGAGCCGCCACCCGTGGCCCAAACGCCAGGCGGGCAATAGAACCGTTATAGGGAATCGCGAAAGTTTTTCCGGCGTTTACGAACCCGTCCTCGCTATAATCGGTTTCTACCGGGGCAAATACCGAAACTTCATGTCCGCGTTTGCGCAACTCCTGCGCCTGGTCGCGCACATGAAACTGTACTCCCCCCGGCACGTCATAAGCATAGGGACAAACGATTCCTATTTTCATAGCTGCGTCTCCTGCTTTGCGCGTTCGCGAGCTCGCGCTAAACGCTCCGGATCGAGATCAGGTACAAACAATTTTTGTAGCATGAACCAAGACTCGGGGGATTCCCTAATCATTTCCCCAACCCGGCTAGCCCAAACCTTAGTCATATTTTCTACTCTATCTGGCTTTATTGGCCCGGAAATGTTTATCACTATTCCCCAGCGGGAACCGGCTGCACCTCTGCGGGCGCGCCCTAACTTTTCCAAAGCGATATGTCCACAGTAAAGCGGGGCGTTAATCTTGGTGGCGAGAGCTGCTGGACCCGCTGCGACCAGAGCTTTGGTTTTCCCGATAGTAACTTCGATGCCGCGACCGGTAATATCGCGGTCAGCGAGCAGCGGAATCAGGTAGTTTTTTTCGCCGGCAGCCGCCACTAGCCTCGGGAACGGCTTCTCGCCCTTTTCCACCGCAATTATCCGCATATTAGCCTGCTGGCGTACTCGGGTAAAGGCCTGAAATAGTGCTTCCGGTTTTACTTTCTCTGCCACCGTCAGTACCGGGATTACTTCTTTACTTGCAAAGTAACCTGCTAAATCCCAGTTTCCCGAATGGGTAAGCGCTAAGCAAACACTGCCGCGGGCGCAGTCTTCCAGTAATGCTTCCCGGTCCCCGCCGATCCGCACGCGCGCCAGCACCTGGGAGTTAGAAAAACCCCCCAATAAAGCGGTTTCAGAAAATAGCCGCATATAGCCTTTTAGCCCCTGGCGCACAGTTTCTTCGATTTTCTTGTCGGCGATCCCCAAATGCACCAAATTTTTCCGATATTGCTGAGCGCCCGAAGTATTTATCCGGTAGAGCACTTCCCCGACAAAATTCCCAATCCCCTGGGCGAGAGGCAGCGGCACCTGCGACAGCAGTTTTAAGCCTGAACGCGCAAGTAGCTCACTAGAAAAAATACCAGTTTTCACTTACTTAAGGTGCTTTCTGACGTAAAAGATTCTTTGCCCCACGGTTATGAAACTAGCTATAGCTACCCAGGAAAGAGCAACCGGAAAACAGACCAAGGGAGCCCCCAGATCAGTGATACCTGCCCCTACAAGGGCGACCACCAGGCGATCCGTGCGCTCCCCGATCCCCACTTTGGCGACCACCCCGACAGATTCGCCGCGAGCCCGCACATAGGGCACCGTTCCTGCACCCACCAGGGCGCAAATCCCGGCGATTATAGTGCCGGTGCGGATTCCTCCCGGAGCCATTCCGCTAATCGCCCAATAAAGCAGGGAACCAAAAATAGCACCGTCAGCTAGGCGATCTAAAGAGGAATCAAGGAACGCCCCAAACTCACTGGTTTGCTTGGTGAGGCGCGCGAGCACCCCATCAAGGGAATCCGCAAAAGCGGTTATCCCAATCAAGATTCCCCCTAGGGCTAAATAACCACGTGCCAGCAGCCCTATTGCTAAGCCCATATTGATTACGGTACCGACCACAGTCACCATATTGGGGGTTACCCCCACTTTGGCTAAGAGCTTCGCGGGGGAAGTAAAAATAGCGCGGGCGAGACCTCTTCCATGGTTTCCAAGCATTAAAACCCCTTGTCTACTCCTGCCAGCCCTTGGCTAATTGCTCGCGTGCCTGTCCCAACAGCTGGGGCACTGCTTTAGTACGAGCAATCAGAGGGAAGAAATTAGCGTCCCCTGCCCAGCGAGGAACAATATGTTGATGCAGGTGTCCGGCGATTCCGGCTCCGGCAACTTCGCCTTGATTCATCCCCAGGTTAAATCCCGCCGGGTTCGCCACCTTGTTCAAGGTTCTAATCGCCCTCGCAGTTACTTCCCCAAATTCGGCGCGCTCATCCTGATCAAGCTCGATATATTCCGAGATATGCCGGTAGGGACAGATCAACATATGTCCCGAGTTATAGGGGAACAGGTTCATGAGGGCAAAAACCTTTTCGCCTCGGTACACGATGAGGGCGTCCTCGTCACTGCGTGCAGGGGCGGCGCAAAACGGGCAGTCTTCGCTCTTCTTAGTCTGCGGGCGCTCTTCACCCGAAATATATACCTGACGGTGGGGAGTCCACAGGCGTTGGAAAGCATCGGGAACACCCCCGAAAGCGCGCGAATCTTCAGATGGCAGCGAAGTCGAATCCGGTGACGTCATCTGCTATTTCCGTTCTGCGATCGCAGAAACAATCTTGGCAATAGCCTGCTGGATCGGCACCGCATTTTCCTGACTGCCATCCCGGTAACGGAAAGAAACCGCCCCGGCCTCGGCGTCCTCGCCCCCCGCAATCAAAGTAAAGGGGATTTTATCTTTAGAGGCGTTACGGATTTTCTTACCAAAACGGTCATCGGAGGTATCAACCTCTACCCGAACTCCCTGTTTGCGCAGCTGGTCAGCAACCTCAAATAGGTACTCATTAAAGGCTTCGGCTACCGGTACGCAGCGTACCTGTACCGGAGAGAGCCAAGCCGGGAAAGCGCCTGCATAGTGTTCTAGCAGCACCCCGAAGAAACGTTCGATGGAGCCAAACAGGGCGCGGTGAATCATAACGGGACGCTGGCGAGAACCATCGGCAGCCGTGTAAGTAAGGTCGAAACGTTCCGGCAGGTTAAAGTCCAATTGGATAGTTGACATTTGCCAGGTACGCCCGATCGCGTCTTTGGCCTGTACCGAGATTTTTGGCCCGTAGAAGGCAGCCCCACCCGGATCGGGCACCAGTTTCAGTCCCGAAGCGGTCGCTACCTCTTCCAAGGTGCGGGTAGCTTCTTCCCAAGTATCATCGTCGCCTACAAACTTAGCGGGATTCTTGGTGGACAGTTCTAGATAGAAATCCTCTAGTCCGAAATCTTTCAGCAAATCAAGAACGAAAGTCAGCAGACTGGCCAGCTCGTCACGCATCTGCTCGCGAGTGCAGTAAATGTGGGAATCATCTTGCGTGAATCCGCGCGCGCGGGTTAATCCATGCACTACCCCAGATTTTTCGTAGCGGTACACGGTACCGAACTCGAAAAGACGCAGCGGCAGTTCGCGGTAAGAACGCCCCTTAGAAGCAAAGATCAGGTTATGCATGGGACAGTTCATGGGTTTGAGGTAGTAGTCTTGCCCCTGTTTGGTGATGTTCCCTGCCTGGTCGCGTTCTTCGTCCAGGTGCATCGGCGGATACATACCATCGGCGTACCAATCTAGGTGACCAGAGGTTTTGAACAGGTCAGCCTTGGTGATGTGGGGACTGTATACAAAGGAATATCCGGATTCGATATGCCGCTTGCGGGAGTATTCTTCCATTTCATTGCGGATAATCGCGCCTTTGGGGTGGAATACCGGCAGGCCGGAACCAATCTCGTCCGGGAAGGAGAATAGGTCAAGTTCACGTCCCAGTTTGCGGTGGTCGCGCCGCTCGGCTTCCTCTAGACGAGTTTTATAGGCGACGAGATCCTCTTTGCTAGCCCAGGCGGTACCGTAAATGCGCTGCAGGTGATCATTGGCTTGATCGCCTTTCCAATAGGCAGCGGAGGATTTCATCAGCGCGAAGCCGTTACCGATATAGCGGGTATTGGGCACATGCGGGCCGCGGCACAGATCTTTCCAGGCGCACTGGCCGGAGCGGTCAACATTGTCATAAATGGTTAGGGTTCCAGCTCCTACCTCTACACTGGCACCTTCCGCTTGGTCAGGCCCGTGACCTTTGGATTCGATCAGTTCCAATTTGTAGGGTTGATCTGCGAGTTCCTGGCGAGCCTCATCGTCGCTTACTTCCCGCCGCACAAAACGCTGCCCGCTTTTAACGATTTTCTTCATCCGTTTTTCCAGGTCTTTTAGCAGCTCGGGGGTTACCGGATCGATATTGCCGAAATCGTAGTAAAAACCGTCAGTGATGTAGGGGCCTACTCCCAGGTTGGCATCGGGGTAAATCTGTTGCACTGCTTGGGCGAGGACGTGGGTGGCCGAGTGGCGAATAATTTCCAGTCCCGCTTCACTATCAGCGGTAATCGGTTCTACCTGGGCGTCCTCGGGGAGAGTACGCGCCAGATCCCAGGGCTGCCCATTTACGTTCATGGCCACGATAGTGCGGTCTTTGCCCCACAGATCTAGGCCGGTGCAAGTGGCAGCTACCTCTTGGTTTTCTCCTGCAATCTGGACGTTGATTAGTCCTGCTGCCTGTGCTGCCACGTTCGATCCTCCTAGTTACGGATAAGTAATTACCTGGCTATTCTACCTATGAGCCCATTGCGATTAAAATGTAGTGGTTGCTACTTACCCTACTAGCGGAGGGCAGTTTCACGCTCGTTGGACGTTATGCGCCTAGCCCGACTGGCGCTTTGCATTTGGGGAATCTACGTACCGCCCTGATCGGGTGGGCGCTCGCTCGGCAAAGCGGCGGACGTTTCGTGCTACGTTTTGAGGATTTAGATGCCCGCTCCCGGGAGCCTTTCCGCGACCTGCAAATGGCAGATTTAGCGGCTCTCGGGATTAATTGGGACGGGGATCCTTTAGTGCAGTCTAACTGCCGCAGCCGTTACGAGGAGGCGTTTGCGCGGTTAGAAGCAGCAGGGCTGGTTTATGAGTGTTATTGTTCGCGCCGGGAGTTATCGCAAATTGCTTCTGCTCCGCATACTCCTCCCGGAGCGTACCCAGGGTATTGTCGCGACCTCACCCCCACCGAGCGGGCGAAAAAACGAGAAGAACTGGCGGGAAAAGGACGCGGCCCAGCTTTTCGCCTGCGTACTAGTAAGCAATCTTTAACCTTTACGGACACAGTTTATGGGCAGCAAACCGGGCTAGTAGATGATTTTGTGCTGCGCCGCTCGGATGGAGTGTTTTCTTATAACTTTGTTTGCGTGGTTGATGACGCCTTTCAAGAGGTAACCCAGGTGTGCCGCGGCAGGGACCTACTCTCCTCAGTTGCCCGGCAAAACTACCTACACCAGCTATTAGGATCCACTCCGCCCACTTGGGTGCACGTCCCCTTAGTACTGAATCAAACGGGGCAACGCTTGGCTAAACGCGATGGAGCCGTCACTTTGGAACAGCTGCGTGAGTGCGGGATAGAAAGCGCACAGGTGATCTCGATGTTCGCGACTTCCCTGGGTCTCCCGCCGGCAAAAACTGCCGAGGAATTTCTTGCCCAATTCGACTTGGGCAAAATGAGTCACGAGGATTGGCGTTTTACCCCGCCTGTCCCGCTGAGTGCACAACCTTAGCTACGCAAAATAACAGACAGTTATTACCCTGCCTACTATCCCCAATGGGACCGCAGCGGCTGACCTCCATAAAAGTCACCGAGGACGCGCTGTTTATACGCGGGATACTCGCCCTCAATAATGGATTGCCTAATCCCCCGCACCAGCTGCACGGTGAAGTATTCGTTGTGAATCGTCGCCAGGGTAAAGCCCAACATTTCTTTGGCTTTAAACAGGTGATGTAGGTACGCAATGGAATAATTCTGGCAGGTGTAACAGTTACAACCCGCCACTGGAGCCTGAAAATCACGTTTAAATTCGGAGCGGGTCAGATTAAAGCGTCCATAGCGTCCGTAAAGACCACCGTTACGTCCTATCCGGGAGGGATTTACACAATCAAAGGTGTCTGCCCCGGCCTCTACCCCGGCAAAAATATCGTCCGGTTCACTCAGTCCTAGCAGGTGACGGGGTTTTTCTTCCGGCAGTTCTTCGCAAACCCAATCCACTATGGTGGCCAGATTTTCTTTCTCTAAGGCTCCGCCGATTCCAAAACCATCGAAGCTGCGTCCTGCCACTTCCATTGCCGACAAGTCACGGGCAGCTTTGCGGCGCAAATCTTCATATTGCGCCCCTTGGATAACCCCGTAAAGCATCTGGTAAGGCTTATCGGCACGCTCCTGAGTGAGCCGCTCATGTTCGGCTAGGCAGCGCTCGGCCCAGCGCCGGGTGCGCTCCAGGGATTCCACCTGGTATTCGCGAGAATTCAGCAAAGTGGTCAGCTCATCGAAGGCCATCATAATATCGGCGCCCAGATGGTGCTGGATCTGCATAGAGACTTCGGGTGTAAACCGATGCCGAGAACCATCTAGATGCGACCGGAAGGTTACCCCTTCCTCATCTACATGCGCGTGGCGCTCTTTCTTTTCTGCCACCGTGTGGTCAGCCCTCCCTGAACCGGTGAACTCTCCAGAGAGCACTTTCTTATATCCCGACCCTAGCGAGAGTACCTGGAATCCGCCCGAGTCGGTAAAAGTAGGCCCTCCCCAGTTCATAAAGCGGGCAAGCCCGCCCGCCTGGTCAATAACTTCCGGCCCGGGTTGCAAATAGAGGTGATAGGCGTTCGCCAATATCGCGGCAGCCCCTAGCTCTTTCATGGTTTCGGGCAGCACGGTTTTTACCGTGGCTTTGGTGCCCACCGGGATAAAGGCAGGGGTGGGAATATCACCGTGCGGGGTGTGAATAATGCCGGCTCGTCCCCGCCTGCCAGGTAGCTCTGCTACTTTAGTGAAGGTCAAGGCCGTATCCCTCATGCTTCTTTACCCGGGAAATAACCAGGTAAGTGAAAGGTAGGCACAGGATTTCTACCGCGCATTTATAGAGGTAGCCGCCGAGGAAAATATAGATCAGCAACTGGGAGAAACTCATGATTCCCCCAAACGCGATGGTGCAAAAAACTATGGAATCGACCAGTTCGCCTGCCAAGGTGGAGGTCACTAGCCGCACCCACATATTGTTCTCGCCCCACCGCTCTTTGATTTTCACCAGCACATAAGCATTAAGCCAATTGCCCAGCACGTATCCCGCCATGGAGGCGATTACGATGCGGGGTACGAACCCGAGCACGCTCTGGAAGGCCTCGTTATTTTGGTAGGAGGCTTCGGGTGGAAGCATCCCCACTACCCAAAAGGTCAGAGACGCCATTACGGAAATCACGAAGCCCATCAGGATAGCGCGTTTTGCGGCACGCAGTCCCCAGACTTCGCTGATTACGTCCCCGAGGACGTAGGTGAGGGGGAAAGTAATGGCTCCCCCGTCAAAAACAATCGGCCCTAGTTGAATCGCTTTAGTGGCACAAATATTGGCGATTAGCAGGAACGCCACAAAGAAAATAACACAAATATCGAAAAGGCCGCGCGGGCTGCGGGCAAAAGTTGCGGCGCCGCGGACTAGCGAAGAGGTTTCTTGGTCGAGGGCTGGGGACTTTGAAGGAACAGATTTTTCAGATTTTTCTAAAGTTGTCACCCGCCTAATCTAGCAGCCTCCCCGGGGTACTCGTCCAGTTAGCCGGAGAGTATTATCTGTTACTTTTTCGGCGGCGCGGTTACTTATTCCGGCGTGGGCAACGGTTTTTCCGCCTGCCCATACCTAGTACCAAGGGAACCAAAGACTATTTGCCACCTTGCGCAGATACCAAGAGGCGCGGGCAGAGGTTTTATCCGAGTCGGCTAGGCAGGCGTAAAACTCGAAAAAATGCCGTGGCTTTTTCCGAGTTTTTGGGCAAGAGGAAAAACCTCTGCCCGCGCCAACACCAGATGCCTCAGAAATCTTCCGGCTTTTATAGAGGGATTCTACGCGCTGTCGCCATTGGCCAGGCGCCGCAGCTCGGGCCAGAGCTCGGAGGCGATAGTGCGTCGCAAATCTTCGCGGGTAGTGTCATTTACCAGCTCAAAGTTGGCAATGGCGCGGCGTTGTTCCTCACTAGCTTGGGCGGCTATCCGGGCGTCTACCTGTGCCGGCTCCATACCGGAGCGGTCTTGCAGTCGCTGATAACGCTGCTTAAGGGGCGCAGTCACTGCCACGATCACGTCAAAAGCGCGCGCATTAGGATTCTCGGCTAGCAAAGGAATGTCATAAATGCCGATATCTCCCGGAGTTAGGGATGCGAAGAAACGATCGGAAAGAAACGCAATATAGGGGTGAGTTATTGATTCCAGGAGGCGGCGGGCATCGGGATTATTAAACACGATCGCGGCGAGGGCGCTGCGGTCAACGCCAGTTTCCCACTCGGGATGATCAAAAGCGCGGGCAATATCAGGCGCTAAATCTACTAGAGCCTCCCCTGCCAGTTCATCGGCGCTGCAAGTTTTAGCCCCTAGAGCCTTTAAGGTGTGTACCGCCGTGGATTTACCGGATCCGATCCCGCCGGTTACCGCTACCGAAAGAGCGTTTGTAGGCGAAGCGGCCGTCCAACGTGCTCCCCGATCCGGGTTACGGTAAATCAATAGTTCACTCACCCTGCCAGCCTACCGAGCAGGCCGGCTTCCTCCCAAGTGGAAACCATCTGTCCGCAAGCGGGCAATGCCTATTGAAAGACATTAGCGCCTAGTTCGAGGCGGTAAGCTGTGTTATTTTGACCAGCCGAGTACGTAGTTTTCTTTGGATTCATCAAGCGCATACCACAAGATATTTCCTTGAGGATCTTTCCATACTGGGAACCAGTAAATGACGTTCTTAAACTTTTTCGGAGAAACCGCCAGGGAGGCATCAGCTCCGCGGAAGGGCAATATATCCGGGACGTTGTTCACCTCTTCGTCTTCCTCCATGATCTCAATGCAGGCTTCAGACGGTACCACTGCGGTAGCGGTGCCCTCTACCACTCGCACCAAATTGTCTTTAACCACCCGATATTCTGTTTCTTCAGTGCGAGAAGCTTGGGTTAACTGTTCCATGCTTTTGCCTCCGCCAACAGCATCAAACCAGCCGGTGTCACTGTATAGATACTTAACTCTTATTCCCAGACCTTCCGCCGCAGATAGATCCACTGCGAATGGGATTTCTGAATCGTATCCGGCACCGCAATAGGGTCCAATAGTCGGAGAAATTAGTGGAGAATCCATGAACTTAGGCTTCTGGCTTTCAGGATCCCAAATCCACACCAATATCCGTTCGACTCGTCCTTGGAAAGTACGTTCTCCCTCATCTCGTTCTGGTATCTCTCCTCCAACAGTTTGTAGATAGAGAACCTGGGCGAAATCTAGGTAGCCATCACCATTGATATCGGCGTATACCTTGTCGTTCTGTCTGATGCCTACGGCGAGGCCTATATCCCGACCTGGGTCTGGCGACTCCTTGAACCTTCCATCCGTGAGTTTGCGTGGCTCACCAGTAGCGTTAGTTATATCAATGTTATTGAAATCAACTTTCTTAATCGCATCCCAGCCGGTAGCTTTTTCCCTGCCCGGATCTGGCGCGCCGGGTACGTCAAATCTTTGGTAACTGATCTTGCCCTGCTTATCGGCTATTCGGGTTGCCCAAATGGATTGACTATTGGCGGCTAGCGCCGTCCCATCTTTGAGCGCAGTTTTCCAGATAGTCTTCCCTTTTTGCAGATAACTAACCGTTTTGGCGCCTTTAGCGGTCGGCTCAGCGCAGACCATAACCTGCGTGTCTTGGTAGATTACTTCCCCCGCGCACTCACCAGTTTTCGCTCCAGCAGCCGAGGCCGGGTTCTCCTTCTCTCCCAGGGCACCTTTGCAAACTATCTGTCCCCCGAATGCCTCATATGGTTGTGCGAGACCGTTATCGCAGGCGGGCAAACTAAATGGTTCCCCTCTCGCTTTCCCATCTCGAGATAGCGGCTGTGCACTAGCCCCTTCGCTAGTAATAAAAATTAGCCAGATATCCAGGCTGTCTTTAACCATCACAGCCGGACTGGATTCAGTAGCTACATAGGGCGGGAAAGAGTCACTTTTGATCTGCTTATGTACTTCAATCACCGTGGAAACAGTGGGTGCTTTTTCTTTGGCTGCTCCCGCACCTAGCTTACCGCTGCTATTGGAAAGAACAAACACGTAGACAGTCAACGCCAAATCTACCAGTACCAAGGTAACTAGCACCGCCAGGAGACGCAGCACTAAGCTACCTTTATTACGAGCGCTAGTGGAAGCTGGGGAAGCTAACATCGTTATCTACCTACCTTGAACTCGATACTCACCACAGCCCTATGAGGCTGGCGTCAAGCAGTTGACCCGCGTCCGTGATGGGGAAAACCGGCAGTGAAGCCACCGCAGGCGACGCCAAAATCTCCGGTTTTAACAGTACCAACAGCAAGAACCCCAAGTAGGCACTCGCGATAACAATCCCGATGATTAACAGCGCAACCGGTAATCTCTTCGCGGCCGAATCACTGCCTGCCGGCAAGTGGGCGTCAACAGAGACCGCCGGATTAGGGACATATCCCGCTACCTGGGGCTGATACCCCACAGGAAATGCTGCCGGTACTGGCGCAGGAGGGGCTGCCGACTGCGGATAGGACGCACCCCCGCCCGGGTAGGGCTGGGAATAAGGATAGGGAGCAGACGCTGGCGGCTGCCCGGCAGGAAGTATCGTGCCGGGAGAGCCATAAGGGGTGGGTTGCTGGGCACCTGACTGAAAGGAGCTAGTTGCATTGTCTGTATTATCACTGCCCGGCATTTGCTTCATAGCTTCACGCTACCAGGCATTAGCCCCCGGAAAACGCCAGATAGAATAATCAAAGGACTTATCCACGTTTCAAGGCTCTGCCTTTAAAAATAAAACAGGGTGGGCAGAAGCATTTCTGCTTCTGCCCACCCTGAAAGTTAAGCGTCACAGTTCTTCAGGAGAACTGCGATTAACTGTTTATTCGCCAGTTAGCTTCTCGCGGAGAGCTGCTAGGGCTTCATCGGAAGCCAAAGTACCGGCCGAGTCTTCACTCTCGGTGGAGTAGCTAGCGTTCTCTGCGGGATCCGGACGGGTAGCGGCGGCCTCGGTGTCGGCTTCCAGAGCCTTAGCCACCTGTTCCTTGTGCGCCTTCCAACGGGCTTCTGCCTGAGCATATTCTTCTTCCCAAGCTTCCCGCTGTGCCTCGTAGCCTTCCATCCATTCATTGGTTTCCGGATCGAAGCCTTCGGGGTACTTGTAGTTGCCCTCTTCGTCGTATTCGGCGGTCATGCCATACAGCGAAGGATCAAACTCGGTAGTGTTGGGGTCAACGCCCTCGTTCGCCTGCTTAAGCGAAAGCGAAATCCGGCGACGATCCAAATCAATATCGATAACTTTAACGAATACTTCTTCGCCAACTTTAACTACCTGCTCCGGCACCTCTACGTGACGCTGCGCCAGTTCAGAGATATGCACCAAGCCTTCGATTCCGTCCTCGACCCGAACGAACGCGCCGAAGGGAACCAGTTTGGTTACCTTGCCCGGCACCACTTGGCCGATAGCGTGGGTACGAGCGAAGGTCTGCCAAGGATCTTCCTGGGTGGCCTTCAAGGACAGCGAAACCCGTTCGCGATCCATATCCACATCCAGTACCTCGACCGAAACTTCCTGGCCAACTTCGACAACCTCGGAGGGGTGATCGATATGCTTCCAGGACAGTTCGGATACGTGCACCAGGCCGTCCACTCCGCCCAGGTCCACGAAGGCACCAAAGTTGACGATGGAGGAAACCACGCCGGAACGGATTTGTCCCTTTTGTAAGGTATCCAGGAACTGGGTGCGTACCTCCGCCTGGGTTTGCTCCAACCAGGCACGACGGGAAAGCACCACGTTATTGCGGTTCTCATCCAGTTCAATAATCTTGGCTTCGAGCTCCCGACCGATATAGGGAGCGAGGTCACGTACCCGGCGCATCTCTACCAGAGAAGCAGGCAAGAAACCACGCAGACCGATATCCAAAATCAGACCGCCCTTGACCACCTCGATCACGGTACCGGTGACTACGCCATCGGCTTCCTTGACCTTCTGGACGTCGCCCCAGGCACGCTCGTATTGGGCACGCTTCTTCGAAAGTAGTAAGCGCCCCTCCTTGTCTTCCTTTTGCAATACCAGGGCTTCGATTTCGTCGCCCACCTGGACAACGTCTTCGGGACTCACATCATGTTTGATGGATAGCTCGCGGGAGAGGATAACGCCCTCGGTTTTATAACCAATATCGAGGAGGACTTCATCGCGGTCGACCCGCACGACAGTACCGGTAACGATGTCGCCATCGCCAAAGTACTTAATAGTTTTATCGATTGCAGCAAGTAGTTCTTCTTGTGAACCGATATCGTTTACGGCAACTTGATCCAGCTGCTCAGTAGAGGTGGTCATAGAGATAATTTCTCCAAAACGGACTTAATAGACAATATGGACAATTTGGTTCCCCGTAAGAGAAACCTTGTCGAGCCTATCAGCAAAAACCCGTCCAGCTCCAGCCGAAAGACCGCTTACGAAGGCTATTTTGGCAAAATGTAGGCGATAACACAGTGTCACCAGGCCGCGAGCAAGGTGAAAGCTTGCGGGTTTTGTTCACCGCTGCCGCTGAAAAGATCTAGTTAATGGGCGGCGCTCCGCCAGTTTTTGCCTACCCCGATGCCGACTACCAGAGGTACGGACAGCTCCGCAGCATGCCCCATCGCTTCTTCCACGAGGGCGCGCAGCTCCGTCTCCTCCCCTGGCGCAACTTCCAGGATTAATTCGTCGTGAATCTGCAGTAACACCCGCGAGGAGAGTTTTTGGGCTTTCAGTTCCTGATCTACCCGGATCATGGCCTGCTTCATCAAATCTGCAGCCGTTCCCTGGATAGGAGCGTTGAGGGCAGCCCGCTCCGCCATGCGTCGCAAAGTGTGATTGGAGCTTCTAAGATCGGGCAGTTGCCGGCGCCGTCCCTGCATAGTTTCGGTATAGCCGCGTTTGCGTGCCTCCTCCACGATCTGCCGCAAATAGCTGCGTACTTTTCCAAAACGGGCGAAGTAACGCTCCATCAGTTTCTCTGCTTCCTTCTGGCCAATTCGCAGCTGATTGGCCAGACCATAAGCCGACAAGCCGTAAGCCAAACCATAGGAAGTGGCTTTTACCTTCGAACGCATCTGGTCATCGACTTGCTCGGACGGAATCCCAAAAATCATAGCGGCCATAGTGCGGTGTAAATCTTCACCGGTATTAATGGCGGCGATCAGATCTTGATCCCCCGACATATGCGCCATTACCCGCATCTCAATCTGGGAATAATCCACGCTCATCAAGTTTTCAAATCCGGATCCGCAAACGAAGGCTTCCCGGATACGTTGCCCAGTTTCCGAACGCACCGGGATGTTTTGCAAGTTCGGATCGGCAGAGGAAAGCCGGCCGGTAGCAGTCACAGTTTGCTTAAAGGTGGTGTGGATCCGCCCATCATCATGCACTGCCTTTTGCAGTCCTTCCACGGTCTGCAAAAGTTTTATCGAGTCCCGGTGCGCCAGCAAATACTGCAAGAACGGATGCTGGGTTTTACTAAACAGCCACTCCAGGGCGTCCGCATTCGTGGTATATCCGGTGCGAGTTTTTTTCGTTTTCGGCATCCCCAGCTGGTCAAATAAAACTTCTTGTAACTGTTTGGGGCTAGATAGATTCAGCTCCGGCCGATCTACTTCGCTTCTAGCCGCCTGCTTAGCGTCCTCGGTTTGCCGTCTTAAATCGGCCTCGAGATCCCCTAAAACCTGATCTGAGACTGCGATCCCGGTATCTTCCATCTGGGCAAGAATCTTAGCGACCGGCCGTTCCATCTCTAGCCACAAATGTTCGGCGCCTCCAGTAGCTAAGCGCCCTTGCTCGGCGCTGGAAATCTCGGGCAACGCCGCCGCAATCTGCGCCGTCTTCGTGTTAGAAACACCCGAAAAATCCAGTGCGGTCTGTCCGCTGGCTTCCTTTTCTTCCACCACCAAAGCCCGTCCCAAGAGCTTGCCGCTTAAAACCTCAATATCATAAGAGCGGGCAGAAGGATCCAGCAGGTAACCGGCAATTTCAGTGTCCCAGCTAGGTAAACCGAGCGCGATTCCAGCTCCTTTGAGGGCGTGCCAGGCGCTCTTCCAGTTATGGAAAACACTGCCTTGCGGATTTTGCAGCCACTGGCGCAGCGCCGCTACGGTTTCTACGTGTCCCTCGATCAAGCTAATACTGGCAGCTTCATTTTTGCTGGCCAAAGTAACCTGGGTGGCCTCCCCGCTGCCGGGAGTGGTCACTCCCTCAACTACCACCCCTACCGAACCGGTCAGCTCCGTTATCCAGCCGGCCACTTTGTCCGGGGCAATAAGTTCAACTTCGGGGCGTTTTTCCGCAAGCTTTTCTCCGAGGGCGAATGCGGGAATACTAGCTAAAGCCTGACGAGTACCCTCCCCAATCTCCAATTTATCGAGCAGTTTTTCTAGCTTTGCCGCATCAGCTTTCCCAAAGGTGAGTTCTGAAACCTCAACCCCTAAATCCAGATCAGTCAGCAGCGCATTCAGTTTCCGGTTGCGTTTAACATCCTCTAGGTGAGCGCGCAGGTCTTCCCCGCGTTTTCCCCCAATATCGGCGGCGTGGGCGATTACTCCCGCTAAACCGTCATATTTATTAATCCAGGAGGCAGCGGTCTTCTCCCCCACTCCCGGAACCCCTGGAAGGTTATCGGCTTTTTCTCCCACCAAGGCGGCAATCTCGGGATAGCGGTGTGGTGGCACTCCATATTTTTCTGCAATCGCCTGAGGGGTCATCCGTTTGAGGTCGGTTATCGAGCGAGAAGGATAGAGCACTGTAACCTGCTCGTTTGATAACTGGAAGGTGTCGCGATCCCCGCTAGCGACCAGTACTCGAATCCCGGCGGCGCTGCCGCGGCTAGCTAGGGTAGCTAAAATATCGTCGGCCTCGATATTTTCTTGTTCTAAAGTGGTGACCCCCAGGTGAGCGAGCGCCTCTTTAATCAGGTCAACTTGTCCAGCAAACTCGGGCGGGGTGGGTTTCCGTCCGGCTTTGTATTCCGGGTATTGATCGGTGCGGAAAGAATGGCGAGAAACATCGAACGCTACTGCCAAATAGTCGGGTTGCTCGTCCTGCAGCATTTTTACTAGCATCCGCAAGAACCCGAACACTGCATTAGTGTATTGCCCCTCTTGGGTACGGAAATTTGCGGGATCGAGGGCGTAGAACGCGCGAAAAGCTGCGGAATGCCCGTCAACTACTAGCAGGGTTTTCTTGTCAGCCATGTTTTCCTCCTATTAGCTATCCTAGAGGAAAGGCCTTATCCTCACAGCAGCCGACTATCGCTACTGTTCAAGCCGGTTCTACCCGATCTGTTCTACAACTGCCTCCGCAACTTCTCGCATAGTCAGGCGCCGATTCATGGAAGTAGTCTGGATCCACCGGAAAGCATCCGGTTCACTCATTTCCATGTTTTCCATCAGTAGACCTTTAGCCCGATCTACCACTTTGCGAGTCTCGAAACGATCCTGCAAGTCAGCTACTTCACCTTCCAAAGATTGAATCTCTGCATGCCGCGAAAGCGCGATTTCTATCGCAGGCAAAAGTTCGGCGGGAGTGAAAGGTTTAACGACATAGGCCATGGCACCAGCATCTCGCGCCCGTTCCACCAACTCTTTTTGCGAAAATGCGGTGAGCATCACTACTGCGCAAGAGATTTCCTTCATGATTTTTTCCGCAGCTGTGATTCCGTCCATTTTAGGCATCTTCACATCCATTACGCACAGGTCAGGATGATTTTCCAAAGCTGCCTGATAGGCGGCCTCTCCATCTCCGGCTTCGGCCACTACTTCGTAGCCGGCATCAGTGAGAGTTTCCACAATATCCAGGCGGATCAGGGTTTCATCCTCCGCTACCAGCACTTTAGGGGAGACAGTCTGATTATTCTTAGTATTAGATTTCGAAGTTGCCACGAGTCTATATTAGACTGAAACCCGTCGCGCTTAACAGCGTTACGAAAAAGCCTCGATGGCGGAATTGGTAGACGCAGCGGATTCAAAATCCGCCGTCCTTCACCGGACATGTGGGTTCGAGTCCCACTCGAGGTACTGATCAGGCCTTAAACCCAAGGTATCAGCGTTTTGACCGGGCGTTATTTACGCTGTTGCATTCCCGATTAGGCCGGGGTTGTTTAGCATTCTGCGGCGGATCCGCCCTAAAAATACCCGTTATGAAAATGCTCACTAAGACACAATCAACCCGGATAATAACTATTTTTCTAGGCAGACATCGGCGCGGAAGCACACTTGCCCCTGCTGCCTGGCGCCGACCGAACGCACGGGGTTAGTTACGCTTGCGGCGTTCGCGCACCCGGACCGAGATCTGGATAGGGCTGCCGACAAAACCGTACTCTTCGCGCAGACGATTCTCGATAAAACGCCAATATGCCGGCTCTAAGAACCCGGTAGTAAAGAACACGAATCGGGGCGGAGCCGCAGAAACCTGAGTAGCGAACATGATCCGTGGTTGTTTTCCTCCTCTAACCGGGTGGGGATGTTCGGCAACTAAACGTCCCAGGAAAGTATTTAGTTCACTGGTAGTAATCCGGGTGTTCCAACCGGCAAGGGCCTGTGCCAAAGCGCCCTGGATCCGGTTAGTATGCCAGGCGGTTTTCGCAGAAAGGTTAATCCGCGGAGCCCAATCCACGTGAGACAGTTGCAATTCCCATTCACGTTCCAAGTCGTGACGGCGTTCCTCGTCCAGCAAGTCCCACTTATTATTTACCAAAACCAGAGCCCGACCTGCAGAGATGACTTCCTCAATTATCCTGATATCGGCGCTGGCCAAAGACTGGGAGGCATCGAGCAACACCATGGCCACATCGGCCTCCTCAATCGCGCTTTGGGTACGCAAAGAAGCATAAAAGTCAGCACCCCGGCTCTTGAGCATCCGGCGGCGAATCCCCGCGGTGTCTACGAAAGTCCAAGGAACCCCAGCGATCTCGATTACTTCATCGACCGGATCACGGGTAGTACCGGCCAGTTCGTTGACCACCACTCGCTGCTGCCCGGCGAGGGCGTTCAGTAGCGAAGATTTGCCCACATTCGGGCGCCCAATCAAAGCAACTCGTCCCGGACTGCCCTCCGGAAGCGCCCGCGAATACTGGGATTCTTCCGGCAGCATCGCAATAGCTTTATCCAACAAGTCACCACTGCCCCGCCCATGCAGGGCAGACAGTGGGAAGGGTTCGCCTAAACCCAGGGACCACAGCGCCGCCGCATCGGCCTCTATCCGCTCGGAATCAACCTTATTGGCTACTAAAATCACCGGTTTATTGCAGCGCTGCAAAATCCGAGCAATCTGCATATCGGTTTCAGTCGCACCCACCCCAGCATCGGTCACAAATAGCACCGCATCGGCAAGTTGGATAGAGGCTTCGGCTTGCGTCGCCACCATCTGATCCAAACCTTTGACGCCCAATTCCCAACCGCCAGTATCTAACAATTGGAAATCTTTGCCGGCCCACTGCGCCTGGTAACGTACCCGGTCACGGGTTACTCCCGGTTGGTCTTGTACTACCGCTGCGCGTCGCCCCAAAATTCGGTTAACCAGGGTGGATTTACCGACATTTGGGCGCCCGATAACCGCTAGTACCGGTAGTGCGCGAGTATCCGGCGTTCGCGGGGCGGCAGCTTCGCCCTCAAGTAGCTCCAGGTCGTCTTCCTGTAGCTCAATTTCATTGAGCAGATTAGCAGAATCCGCAGGTTTTAGGTCTTCACTCACGCCTTTCAGTTTAGGCGAGTGCAGGGGGCTTTGGCGAAACCTCAGCCTTGACGAGCCCGGAAAGTCCGCCCAACGATTTCCACTACTGCTTCCATAGTTTCTTGCTCATCCAGGTCAGAGGAATCCAGCAGCTCAACTCCGGGAGCGGGAGTAGTGAAGTTATTTACCTGGGAGTCGGCTAGGTCACGAGCGGCTACCGCATCGCTGCCTGCGCCTGACTGCCTGGCGCGGCGTTGCTCGCGCACCTCGGGGGAGGCGGTGAGCAAAATTTTAACGTCCGCATTTGGGGCAACCACGGTAGTAATATCGCGCCCTTCGGCTACGATCCCGCGCCCAGATGCTTGGGCAGCCTGAATAATTTGCCGCTGGCGGGCAATCATTTGTTCACGCACCCCGGGCACCGCGCTAACTTGGCTGACCGCGCTGTTTACTTCCTGAGAGTGCAGGAAACGAGTCACATCGCGACCCTCGATTAATACCCGCGGGGCATGGGCAACCGCTTCTACCTGCATCGGAATTGAAGAGGCCAGCATAGCCAGCGCCGAGGGATCATTTAAATCTGTTCCTTGCTGCAGGGCGTACCAGGTCAGGGCGCGATACATGGCGCCAGTGTTTAAAAAGTTAGTGCCCAGCTCCGCTGCCGATAGGCGCGCGATGGTCGATTTTCCTGCCCCGCTGGGGCCATCAATAGCGATTACCAAGCCGGCTCCAAGAATCTGCTGGCTAACGTATTGCGAACCGTCACCTGACATAGCGTTATAACCCTTCCGAAAGCATCAATACTGGAACGCGCGAATGCGTCCCTCCCCTTAGATACTATGCTATTTATCGCCATTTAGGATAGCTTCCTAGCGAAGAACTGCGGGGAATAAATTAAGAGGCTACGATTTCCCAGCCTTTTATCTCCAGTTTTTCGGCTAGCAAGGCCGCGGAGTTAGGCTCAATGGCCAAACGGGCTATCCCGAAGGCAGCCCCTGGGGAATGTTCTAGCTCTAAATCCTCAATATTGATACCGGTATCGCCTACCGCTTGGAAAAGCTGTCCTAAAGTTCCGGGTTCATCGGGAACCTTTACCATTACTTCCTGGTAACGCCGGGGTGCGCCTCCGTGTTTGCCGGGGATGCGTGCCACCCCCAAGTTACCTTGCCGCATAGCTAAAGTTACTGCTCCCACCAAGCTGGGGGAAGGAATCACAGCTCCGGGATGTTCGAGGGCGTGCAAAACTTGCTGCATATCATCACTAAATCCCCGTAGCACTTTCGCTACATGTTCGGCGTTACCCGCAATGATTGCTGCCCACAGAGCCGGATCGGAAGAAGCAATCCGGGTAGTGTCGCGCAGTCCTTGCCCTGCTAGTCCTAAAGATTGTGGCATCGCTTTCGCCAGTTGCGCGGCCAACAGCGAAGATACCAATTGGGGAACATGTGAAACCAGAGCCACAGATTGGTCGTGAGTCTCCGCATCTAATTGCAGCGGCAGGGAACCTACATCTAAAGCGAGACTACGCATTGCTAAAACTGCTCCCGGGGAGGTTTTCTCATTGGGAACTATTACCCACGGGCGAGATTCAAACAGGTCTTCGCGGGCAAACGCCGTGCCGGAACGTTCCCTGCCCGCCATCGGGTGCGAGCCTACATAGCGGGTTAGATCTGCCCCCGCCTGCGAAACTTCCTCTAAAATCACGCTTTTAACCGAGGCCACATCAGTAACGAGGGCATCCGGGAACTCTTTTAACGCGGCGATCACCTGATCAGCAGCGACATCTGGCGGGGTGGCTACCACTACTAGCGCAGGTTCAGGGGAGTTTTCCTCCCAGGTATTACCGGCACCCATATCGCAGGCCAGGGCGCTAACTACCGGATAAATATCCCGTAAAAAAACCGGGAGTCCCAGTTTGCTCAGTCGCATCCCCAGGGACGCACCTAGTAGGCCGGCTCCAATAATCAATACTGGGCCAGTGGTACCCACTTGGTTTCCAGAAAGTGGCGAGTGCGTGTTTGCCATAGTTCCACCCTAAAGACCGACGCTCTGCATTAGTACACTCAGCTCAGGCTTTGAGAGGCGGCGGGTGGCTCCCAGGGGCAACGTCCCCAGTTTCACGGTGCCGTGCGCGATCCGGGATAATTCCATCACCGGGGCACCTACCTCTTCTAACATTCGGCGCACAATCCGGTTTCTACCCAGATGTAACTCTATTTCCACTAAGGTAAGCCCGCCATGAGTACCTTTTATTGATACCCGGTCAGCTTGCGCAAACCCGTCCTCCAACATAATTCCGGAGCGCAGTTCTTGGGCAGTTTTACCGGTAAATTTGCCTTTAACGGTGGCTAGATAGGTTTTTGGTACCTCCCAGGAGGGGTGGGTAAGCCGGTTCGCGAGTTCCCCATCATTAGTAAGCAGTAACAGCCCGGAAGTATCCACGTCTAGCCTGCCCACATGGAACAGTCTTTCCCGGTAGTCGGTCAAAAACTGGGTAAGGTCGTGGGGGTCTCCGCGCAGAGACGATTCCACCCCGGTGGGCTTATTCAGCGCGATAGTGACCCGGGAATCATCCATTATCACTAGCTGCCCATCTACATGCAGCATCACCTGATTGGGATCAACTTTAGTGCCTAACTCGCGCACTACTTTCCCGTTGACTTTCACCCGCCCAGAAACGATCAGTTTTTCACAGGCACGCCGGGATGCTACCCCGGCGGCCGCCAAGACCTTTTGTAGTCGCTCTTCTTTGCCGCTTTCGGTAGCTGCTTGCGGTTTTGCCACCACCTGCGGGTTTTTACGCCGCGGCGGCATCGGCGCTAAGGGAATCTTATCTGCTGGTCGCCCCTGCCGGTCGGTACCCTCATCGCTTTCCTGATAGGAACTAAGATCAGTCAACTTGGCTTCTCCTATTGGATTCTATTTCTTAACTGCCTTCATCCTATCGCGGAGGCAAATTATTGTTTGAGCCGGGCTTCTAGCTCGTCTAGCTCTTCATTGGCCGGCAAATGCGGCGCCAGCGGCGGGAGCTCCTCCAGGCTGGCCAGTCCCATCCGTTCTAAGAAACTGGTGGTGGTGCCGTACAGAATCGCTCCAGACTCGGTTCGCTCAACTTCTTCAATCAGATCATGCGCCAACAGGGTGCGCACTACCCCATCTACGCTCACTCCCCTAATACCGGCGATTACCGAGCGGGAAACCGGTTGTCGATAAGCGATCACGGCCAAGGTTTCTAAAGCCGGATTTGATAAATGGGAGGTTCCCCCTTGGGTGAGGAAGTTGGCAACGATTTCTTCTTGTTCGGGGGCAGAATAGATCCGCCACCCCCCGGCCACGTTGCGTAACACGAATCCGTGAGGTCGAGTGGTTTCGCCCGCATATTCGGCCCGTAGTTGCTCTAAAGCCGCCTTGACCTGCTGGGGGCTGCTTTGTAGACGCGGCGCAAGTTCCTCGGGGCTGAGTGGCTCGCTGGCTACAATCAATATTGCCTCCAAGGCGGCCAGTAGCTGTTTATCGGCGGAGTTAGTCATCGGTGGCTCCATATTCATCGAAAATAAAGTTATTGAAGTCGGGAATTTCCTTGGTATCTAAGGTCACATATAGTTCTTCCAGCGCGCTTTCTTGGGTAAATTCCACGCAGCGGTGCCGGTAAAGCTCCAGTAAAGCTAGGAAGCGGGTGACTCTTTCAGTGGCGTTTTTGGCGGAACGACTTAGCTCACTAAAGCTAGCTTTGCCATTTCTTTTTAACTCGGCCACCACGATTTGGGCTTGCTCTGCCAGGGAGGCTTGCGGCAGGTGCAGATGGGACAGGGATACTTGAGGAGGGCGGCGGGTAAAGGCATCGGCGGCGGCGCGGGCTAAATCTTCGGGGGTGAAATCCACTCGCAACGGCGGCAAAAGGCGAGCGAACTTGGCGGGCAGGGGAACTTCCCGCGGATAGTAGGCCTGCCCTTCCCCAATGCGCCCTCGTAAATATTCTGCAACTTCCTTATAGGCACGGTATTGCAAGAGCCGAGAAAACAGCAGGTCACGCGCCTCTAAATATTCGGGATCCAGTTCCTCAATTTCTTCTCCGGGTAGCAATTGACTGGCCTTGATATTCAACAAAGTTGCCGCAATTTCTAGGAACTGGGAGGCTTGCGATAGATCCGGAAACGCCTGCATATAGGCGATAAAATCATCGGTTACCTCAGCTAATGCCACTTCGGTAATATCCAGCTTGTTTTTGATTATCAGGGTGAGGAGCAGATCTAGCGGCCCGGAGAATACCTCTAGTTCCAGTTCAAAAGGAGGCGCTTTTTCGGGATCCGTCTTTTCCGCTAGCTGGGAGGGGAAAAGCGCTTCCTCCTCCCTGTTTACCTCTTGGTGGTTACTGGGAGCTGCCGGAGAGTTAGGCGGTGTCACCACGAGCAATAACCTCGCGCGCCAATTGCCGGTAGGCCTCGGCTCCCGGATGAGAGGGCGCAAAAGTAGTGATCGGTTCGGTCGCCACCGAAGCGTCTGGGAACTTTACAGTCCGGCGAATCACGGTCTGGTAGACCCGATCCCCGAAAGCTTCTTGTAGACGCTCCATTACTTCTCGCGAATGCAAAGTGCGGGTATCGACCATAGTCGCTAAGATCCCGTCAATTTTGAGTTTCGGGTTCAGGCGATCACGGACTTTTTCAATGGTTTCTACCAGCAGGGCTACCCCGCGTAGAGCAAAAAACTCGGTTTCCATCGGGATCATTACCCCGTGAGCCGCAGTCAGGGCGTTAACGGTGAGCAATCCCAGGGAGGGTTGACAGTCAATCAAGATCACGTCATATTTGTCGCTCACCGGATGGAGGGCGCGGGAGAGCGCCATTTCTCGGGCGACCTCGTTAACCATTTGAATCTCGGCAGCCGAAAGATCGATATTCGCGGGCACCAGATCCATGCCTGCAATCGCGGTGGGATGAATAACCTGCTCCGCGTTAACGTTGCGATCAAGGAGCACATTGTAGATAGTCGCGTCCAAGTCGTTGCCGTTTACTCCCAAACCGGCAGTGGCGGCGCCTTGGGGATCAAAATCTACAATCAGCACCTTGCGCCCATACTCTGCCAAAGAAGCAGCCAAGTTAATGGTGGTGGTAGTTTTGCCGACCCCGCCTTTTTGGTTGCACATAGCAATAATTCGCGCGGGCCCATGGGACTGTAGGGGCGCCGGGGCGGGAAACTCCGCATCCTTCGGGGTTGGCGGGGGCATCAAACCGGGTTGAATCTCACTCACTCTTCTAACGATATGACAACCAGAGAAAAAATGTTACCAAGCGGCGCGCAACGTGCTTTTTATCCCCCGCTCGGTACCGTGAAATCGGTATCCCGCTACTGGCATATAAAAAACACAGGCGACAGTAACCACCTAGATAGAGATTTGAAAGTAGTCATGAATCCCCAGGTACCTAAACTAACTTGCGGAAATGGGGAATAAAGCCCTCATTCGAGCAGTAACACACGATGAGGAGATTATATTTTTCAGGCCAGCTGCGATGCTTTAGTACGGAGACTAGATTTTTTCGAGTAGGCACGAACCAGAAAAAATGGGGCTCAGATTATATCCGAGTAGGTGCGGTGACCCCCTGTGCGGGGAAAATATTTTATCCGAGTAGGCGCGGTGGGCATAAAGTCTGAGAAAATACGTCTGTATTTTCCAGACTTTGGGCAGGAGGAAAAATATTTTCCCCGCACTACCCAGCACCACCAATTACCACCACGCACAACTCGCATACCCGTGTCTGCTACCGAGCACGCGGATGGGTTTCTTGATACACCTCACGCAACAAAGTGGCGGTGACCTTGGTATAGATCTGGGTGGTAGTTACGTTCACGTGACCGAGCAGCTCTTGCACTACCCGAACGTCCGCCCCGCCCTCTAACATATGGGTGGCAAAAGAATGCCGCAGGCTGTGGGGGGAAACCGCCGTTTTAATGCCCGCTTTTTCTGCGGCCTCGCGAATAATATTCCAGGCACTTTGTCGCGATAGTCGCCCTCCCCGCAGATTCAAGAACAGTGCCGAACTACCCCGGCCTTTTTGGGCTAGCTGTGGACGCGCCCTCACCAGATACGCTTCTAGGGCATTAACCGCGTATTCTCCTAGCGGCACCAGGCGCTGCTTATTGCCTTTACCGGTTACGGTCACCAGGGTAATCGGGTTCTCCCCTGTCTTTTCCGCCTCACTACCAGCTAGAATCCCTAAATCATCCACATCGAGGGAGCACACTTCACTCACTCTAGCTCCCGAAGCATATAGGGTTTCTAGCAGCGCCCGCGAGCGCAAAGAAGCCGGATCTTCTCCGCTAAAGGCTTCAAGTAAAGCGCGGGTTTGCGTGATAGTTAGTGCTTTGGGGAGCGGCCGCGCTAAGCGGGGATTTTCTAGGTTTTCGGTAGGATCAACGCTGCTGAGGCGCTCACTTAACGTAAAACCATGGAATCCGCGCAGGCAGGCCATTAGCCGGGCGATAGAAGAGGCCGCCAACGATTTTTTCCCATCTTCTCCAGCTGCGGCTGCCTGCAAAAACGTCCGCAAAGTTTCCGGGGTGATTTCGCCTAAGATATGAATACCGGCACCTGCTAAATAGTCGTGGTAACGCGCCAGGTCACGCCGATAGGAGCCGACAGTGTTGTTTGATAATCCGCGTTCAATCGCCAGGTGATCTAAATATGCCCCGCTCGCCTGCTCGATTTCGTCCATATTCTTATTTTAGAGGGCGCAGCCATTTTTACTTGAGCGCCACCTGGGACAAAAGTTGTTTTCCGGCGTCAGTTCGCTGCCGGGGTAATAATAGAAGCAGAGTTGATTTTAGGAGTGATCTTTTATGGCGTTATTCGCGATTGAATATTTTTATGACCCGGCAGCTGCCTCCAAAATGGATGAGGTGCGCCCTAACCACCGTGCACATCTGCGCGGCCTGCATTCTCAAGGCATAGTAAAACTGGTGGGTTCTTGGGTTAATGACCCGCATCCGGGCGCGCTAATCGCGGTAGAAGCCGAATCTGGCGAGGACGCCCTGGCCGCTTTAGCTGAAGATCCTTTCTTCTTGGCGGGTTTCATCACCGATCGCAAAGTACACCAGTGGAACGTGATTATCGGGCAAATCGCCTAGCCAGAGCCCTGTTAGCGGAGCCTGGATTTAACTGCGGCACAGAGCACTAGCATACGCCATCTAACTGCTGTCCCCCGCGCGAGCTGAAGGATTTTAGCCCCTGCCACCTCTGTGCATTAACTGTTGCTCGGATGCAGAACCGTTAAGGTTTGAGGGAGGTGGCCGGAATTATGTAGATTCCGGTTTCTTTATCCTGCATTACTGCTTGCAGGTGTCCAACGATAACTCCCATTACTTTTGGTTTCTTTTTCGCGTAACGGTAGAAGCGGGTAAGACTGGTTATCGCGTCATTGATGCTGCCATCGCTTAATTTAATTTCAAAGGCCGCATAGTCACCATTCTTAAATTCGAGGATGGCATCTACTTCATCTCCAGAAGTGTTATCACGGAAATGGAAAAGATGCCCGCCATGATAATCGGCATAAATTCGTAAATCCCGCTCTACAAGTGCCTCAAACAGTAGTCCAAAAGTTTCATGGTCATACAGCAGTTTTTCAGCACTCAATCCTAGGGTTGCGCAGCAAAGGGAAGGATCCACCAGATGTTTTTTCGCGGCTTTCCCAATTCTTGCCGAGGAGCGGTAATTGAGACTAAAGGCTTCTTGATTCGCGGTCAGATATAAACTGTCGAGGACCCCGAGGTAATCTGCGATGGTTGCGCGGCTTTCGATTAGTTCATCTTGGTTTTCATATTCTTCGATATCTTTAACCAGGGTTTTGTTTCCTACTAGAGTTGATTCATTCCTGGAAAGCGAACGTAAAAGCATACGCATCTTGTGCGGGTTACGTTTCTTTCCTGCCCCTTCATGCATATCTTTAGTTACCAAAGAATCAATATAACTTTCGGGAATAACTCCGCAATCTTCCTCCGCCGTATCGATATTTTCTGGCCATCCCCCTCTAACGATGAGGCGGGCAAGTTTTTCCAGATCCACTTCGCCCACGTATCCCGTTTCAACAGTTCCTTTAAGTAGGCTAGATAGAGATACTTCTCCGGTGGAATCACCTGATTCATACAGGCTCATCGGATGCATGCGCAGGGTTACTATTCGTCCTACCCCGGAGTGGAATACTTCGTGCTCACCTTCATTGACTTTCAAAGCGGTTGAACCAGTCAGGAGAAATTTCCCTTTTTCCCGATCCGTGTCACACTCATGCCGTACTGCATCCCAAATCTCGGGAACAATCTGCCATTCATCAAGCAATTGCGGACTTTGATGAGTAAAAATATATTTGGGATCAATCATTGCCAGGTCACGCTGACTTCGATCAGTTAGATAACTGACGCTATTTGCGTGTACCAAGCTTGTCCAGGTCTTGCCGCACCACTTCGGCCCCTCAATACAGACAGCTCCGAAGATGCCTAAATATCTTGCAATCTTTTCGTCAATAAGTCTTGATCGATATCCTGGTTTTATTAAGCTCATTACCCACCTCTAAAAGAACTCTACCTGGGTATTGAGCACTTTTCAAGCAATTCATTGTGCACTTTTCAGAGAATTTACTGAGCACTTTTCAAGCAATTCATTGTGCACTTTTCAAAGAATTGTTCTTATGAACTATTAATTCACATGGTGATTTACTCACCCGAAAAGTCTTACAGCCGGGAAAACAATCTGGCGCGACTTGAGTAAAGCTAACCAGTAGTGACGCGCCTGACAAAAATCGTCCGGCAATTCCTGGATACAACCAAGGCAGAGGGGACACTCCCTCATTACTCCTACGCCACTTGCCGGGGTTTTATCCGTTCAAGTTCAGCTCTTGAGCGGTCACTGGCAAGATCAAGCTCATAGCGGGTTTGGAGATTCAGCCAAAACTCGGCAGAAGTTCCAAAATAGCGCGAAAGACGCAAGGCAGTGTCCGCGCTTATCCCTCTTTTGCCGTGCACAATTTCATTGATGCGCCGGGGCGGCACCCCAATTGAGACAGCTAGTTTATTCTGGCTAAGATCCATTTCGGCAAGAAAGTCTTCGCTGAGGACTTCACCGGGGTGAATAGGGCTTAGCTTTTCAGTGGTAGTCAACGATCTTCACCTCCCCGCTAACGCATTACGTTATTATGGCTAGACGTTAAATTTGAATTCGACGGAGTGTCGTCGATAAATGACTATTCGATGCGCAAAGTACAACGAAATACCGCTAGAAACAGACAACATATGGGGGTGCACAGAAACACATATAGGTTCTGCGGAAAACCTATAGGGTGCGTCGCTAAAAACCGCTGTGCGCGAAAAACATAAAGGGTTTACGGACCCGGTCCCAGACCCCTCAATACTCTGAGCCGGAAGAATGGAAAGTGGAAGGTTGATGTATCCCCACTATTTATTTTTTCCGTTTTTCGGAGTACATCGGGAGCTACAACTGCGGACCAGCTCTGTGTGAACTAGATGAGAAGGCGCAGCAGCGAATCATCGACGCTGGACAGTTGGTGCTGCGGGCACGCGAGCGGCACCCCCAGCGGTCACTCGCGGAGCACTACAACCCGTTATCGATGGACCCAATTCTGCTCAAGGCTCACAACAACTTGGACCGGGAAGTCGATAAGGCTTTCGATGTGGCACGCAAACTCACCAACGAGCGCCAGCGCCAGGAGCTACTGTTCGCCAGCTACGGGGAGTTGGCGAGGGGCTATGTCTCCTCGCTTTCATCAAAATCGAAACCACCAGCAGGGTCGTTCCCCGTGCGGGTGATTTTGATCGGTCCCGCTGCTGGGTGTAGAACCCTGTCGCTGGCAACGCCGGGAACTATGACTGTGCCCGACGAGAACACGTCACTGCCATAACGCGGCTCACGGTAGACGAACATGGGTCGTTCACTACTACTGGTGGATTTCGGTTTTGGTGGTGGGGGGATTACCGCCGCCGGCCTCGATTTTTCCGTTGAGGAGGGCGTTGACTACTTCCCGATTGTGAAATGGGCCGATGGCGCGGTGAAGAGGAACCAGTCACCTGGAAGAGATCGATCCAGTCGCTGGTGTGCAATCTGGGAGGTAGGGTTGCGGGGTCGATTCCTCGCGAGCGCAACCATGATTGTGTCTCTGAACGTGATGAAAACAACCCTGCCCTTCGGAGAATTTCCCCTATCCCGCGTCCCCGGGCGGTGAAAACGGTGTGCACCATCGCCTGAAAGGCTTTGCGTTGCTCTATCGGGATCTTCGGGTCACCCACCCGGCGGATCACTAAGATCCCCCCGTCAACGTTTGGCTGTGGCCGGAAAGCAGACCTTGGTACTCGGGAACCAAGGTGAAACGTGAACCATGGGGACCACTGAGCTGTCATCATCGTGCTTGCACCTACCCCGGCCCGGCGGCGAGCGACTTCCCACTGCATGAGGAGTACAGCGGCAGTCCATGCCGGCGCATGCAACAACTTTCGAAGAATGGCAGTGGTGAGGTGAAAGGGAATGTTTCCCACAATGACGCAGGGAGTGGCGGGTAACGGGAAGTTGAGGAAATCATCATGGACCACTTCGACCGACGCCGAGGCGGTCTTTTTTGTGAGTTTGGCAGCTAGTTTTGCGTCTACCTCAACTGCCGTTATTGCCCTCCCCAAGTGGGATATCGGGTGAGTGAGGGCACCGCTTCCTGGCCCGATCTCAATGATGGGGCCGGAGGTTTGTTTTACAAGATCGACGATGGAGTTGATGATCTTGTGGTCTGTGAGAAAATTTTGGCCATGTTCGTGACGGCCGTATCCGTATGTAGACATCAGGTGTGCTCCGTGGAGTTGAAACGGAGCCGGGCATGGCAAATGGCCGCCCGGCTAAAGGACCGGAGCGGTTTCTAACCTGCGGGAGGGAGAAAACCGCCTTAGCGGCTGGTGAGCGGCCGCATGAAAACGGAACCTGAAATCAACATGGGCCTATCGTATCCAATTAATTTCGCAGGGTCCAATACGGTGAGAAAGAAGACAACCGCACCGCAACAGTGCAAGACCTCTCTGGATTGGAATTTAATTGAACATGGGTTTGGGGTACGACGCGCCCTACTCGGAGTGGCACGGACACTACGGCTGCGCGCCCACACACAACAGTAAAGAGCTCGGCAATGCACAGACACGTAACGAGAGCGCCACAAATGTATGTACGTTTAAGTTACAGCATCGACACTGACGCTCCACATGGAGGGACGGCCGCAGCCCTGCAGCAAGCACACGGCAGGGTGTCTGCTTCGGGCGACGTGAAATTACGCAGAAAAATACGAAACACATCACCGCAGGTCACGGTAGGTATTTGCGGGTCATTTCGTAATCCCGTAAACGAAAAGAACAAAACTACGAAACACAAAAACATACGTTGAGCAGCGTAAATGGTTTTCGTTTCGTAATTTTTCCACTTTTTGAAGAAAATCTAAATAAGAAGAGACACCTTGATTGCGATTGTGTCCCGTGTCACATAGCTGCAACCCCTGCAGCGTGCCCTCAACGAGGACGCTCTGTGT
>NZ_JAKNHJ010000010.1 GCF_022133705.1 Varibaculum cambriense | reverse complement strand
CCGCCCCCCCCCCCCCCCCCCCCCCCCAAGCGCCAATTCCATTTTTTAGTGCGTAACCCATCCAAGGCTCCCCGGCAGGGCTAGGAAAGGAAAAATAAGTGCAACCGCTCCCGGTAGATCAGCAAGTGGCTTCGGCCGCTGATGACCTGGATCAACGGCACCTAAAATCCGATTCTGACCCCAAAGAACAGAACCTGGATGCTCAGGGAACTTCGCGCCGTCAGGACTCGGCCTCCGCATCTGGCCAAGCAACCGGCACCCCGGAGGGTGCTAAGCGATCACGAATCCCCGATCTTGCCTTCATAGCAGTATTCTTGGGCGGCATGTTGGTGTTCTTTTACCCCACTATCAGTAATTACTGGAACACCCTGCAACAAGGCCGCGCAATCGCGGAATACACCCAAACCGTAAATAAGATGCGCCCCGGAGAAATCCAGCAGACCTGGGATGAGGCCGAAGCCTATAACCGGGAACTGCTGTCCAACCCGGCGCGCTACCATCTGTCCCACTCGCAAATGCAACGCTACCTTTCCCTATTAGATGTGGGGAAAACCGGGATGATGGGTCATATCGAAATCGAAAAACTAGGGGTAGATCTACCCATCTACCACGGCACCGAGGACTCGGTACTACAGGTAGGGGCAGGGCATGTGCCCGGCAGTTCGCTACCTACCGGCGGAGCCGGCACCCACACGATTTTGTCTGGGCACCGAGGATTGCCCAGTGCCAAACTATTCACCAATCTTGACGAGCTAGAGGAGGGCGATCGCTTCGTGTTACACGTACTAGATCGTGACCTGGCTTATCAAGTTGACCAAATCCGGGTAGTCGAACCCAAAGAACTATCGAATCTAAAAATTATTCCTGGGCAAGACTACGCGACTTTAGTAACCTGCACGCCCTATGCGATTAATACCCACCGGCTACTCGTTCGCGGTCACCGGGTTCCCTATGGAGGGGACGCCGGTTATGTGGCTGCCGATGCGGTCGCTATGGATCCGGTGATGGTTTCGTTAGCCATCTCGGTGCCAGTGTTAGGAATCATTGTGGCGATCACCGTGACGCATCTGCGGCGTCGCCGAAATCAAGCGGGAGGAAAGACGGAAGCACTATGAGCAAAGCAATTAGTTTCAACCGCTTATTAGGGACGCTGGCTGCGACGCTTTTGGCCACGCTGCTGGGAATTGGGATGCTCACTCCCGCCGCCGCGCACGCTGCACCCCCGGCTGGTCCCTCAGGCACTGGTGGCGAAACCAGTGCATCCTCCGGCACTACCTCTCTGGATTTAGTAAATCTAGAAAAGATTGATCAAAACGCAAAAGGCACTATCACTCTCGATTTTCACTACGAGGGCGCGCCTTTAGCGGGGGTGAAAGTCTCCGCCTATCGGATAGCCGAGGTGAAGCGGCATTTCCCTGCACTGCCGGCCTATCAGCAGTATTTACAAGCATTAAAGTGGAATGACTTTCAAGATAAAAGCGGGGCGATTCCCGCGGGTAGCGTTGACGCCAGTAAATGGGCGGACTTCGCGGGCAACCTCGCTAACCATATCCATGCTGACCAGGTAGCGCCAGAGGCGACGGCGACCTCGGATAGCAATGGGAAAGCCACCTTTAATAACCTGAAGGTAGGGGTTTATCTGTTGCTGGCGGATCCCTTTACCAATGCGGGTGCCAGCGGGGAAACCTATGTTTTTAATCCCTCGCTAGTTACTGTGCCGAGCCTAGTTGACGGAAAACTGCAATACGACGTAAACGCAGTGGCGAAGCTAGAAAAAGTACTGCCCAAGCCGGCGCAATACCAGGTGGTTAAACATTGGCAGGACGGCGGCAACCAAACCGCGCGTCCTAAAGCAGTAAAAATACAGATTTTGCGGGACGAAAAACTATTCCAAACCATCGAGCTAAACAACGCAAATAACTGGACTTACCGTTGGGAAGACAGCGAAGGACATCGCTGGGCAGTAGCCGAACAGCTGGGAAACAGCCCCTACACGGTTAGCTACGAAAAGATTGGCCAGGCTTTCACAGTTACCAATACTTTAGTTCCCAAAAATCCCCCCAAGCGTCCTCCGTTATCAAAGACGGGCGCGAATCTAAATTACTTATGGCTAGCCCCCTTGCTGATGGTTTTAGGGGCAGGCGGAATTGCTGCGCGGCGTCGGCAAGTAGCGACGGCAGGCAGCAGTGATTTCAAATCGGAAAGCGCGACCAATTCTAAGCAAAACCGCGCAGATAGGGAGGCGAAATAGTGTTTAATCAACTCTATAAAGACCGCACTCGGCTGCTAGCTATCCTGGCGGCGCTTTCTTTCCTGGTAACCACGCTGTTACTGGCGATTCCTTCCTACTCTTTAGGCATTAAAGAGGCCAATAATCTGGGGGCAACTAACGTTTCGCGGCCGATGCGGGCGCCGACCTCCTGCCAGGTTGAACCCGGTACGGTAACTACTGAACTGTTAAAGGCCGGCGATGGAAAGGTAGCGATAGTAAATACCCAGCCCGGCGAAGATAATCCCGAGACTGAAAAGGCCGAGGCGATTACCTCGGAGAACGTTAGCCAGCGTTGGACTGGGGAAGCCTTTAGCCAAAACATCGGGATCTCCAACACGGCAGCCGCTAAAGCCAAAGTTTATCGGGTCTATTTCCGCTTTACCGCCAAAAAACCCCCTGCCGCTCCCGGCTATGTTTTGGGCGGGGAAGCTGACACCAAACTGGAGGTAGGCAAGACCTACTATCAGGCGGAGGGGGATAAGAACCCCTACACCTTTAATCAGGTGCAAGATGATGACGGTAAAGCGGTAGCTGGCTACTATTACATCGAGATTGCCGGTTCTGAAATTGGGGATGCATTCACACTCCCGGTGAAAGCCAAGCATGATTCTCCCACTTCCGCCGGTGGGGATCTGAAAGTTTGGATCGAGGAACTTACTCCCGAGGACAAAGCAGCACTGGGCAAGAAAGGCCAAGAACCCAGCTGCCAGGTACAGGAAAATACTTGGGATACTATTCGGCAAAAATATGAAGCTAAGAAAGAGCTGCTCAACAAAGACCCGCTTGATTGGTTGGATAAACCGATACCAGACGTGGTTTGGGGATCGGCGACTGACCCCAGTATTGCCTATGACCAGCAAAGCGGAAACTATTATATTAAGAACCTGCGTTACACTTTCCGCAATACCCCGGTAACCACCGAGGGAATGCCCAAAGCCAAAGTTGGTCAGGATCCCGCTGTTGATTCTACCTATGTAGATACTTTTACCCTGCCCGAAGGGGTGGAGTTTAACCCCGAATACCTAAAGAAGGTGGGGAACACTGGCTCAATTCGCGATTGGTATACCCAGATCCCAGGGTGGACAATCAGACCAGGGGACAAAGATAGCAACGGCCAATATATAACCTTAAATATTGATAATAATGGTGAAACAGTCCCGTTATTCGCCCTGCGCGGTTCCAATATTTACCTAAGTTCCCTTAGTTACCAGTTCGATCCTGCGAAGCGCACTCTAAAAATTACCTACGATGTGGGGGCAAGACAGAATAAACCAAATCTGGTTGATCGAAATGTAAAAATTCGGTTTGGTGACAACTTCTTGCTGGTGAAGGATCCAAAGCCGAATCAAACCTACAATTTGCACAATGAGTTTGCGGCAACCACCGAGTACACCCACACTGATCGCGCTTCATCTAAGGCAGCAGTCACCAACCCGGTGACCATGCAAGGCCCGGTTCCCGAGGTAACTAAGACCCACGAAGGCGGAAAAGGGCAAAGCTTCTATCGGGGCGACCCCATTGACTTTACGATTACTGCCACTAACAAGGGATCTGGCCCCTGGAAGATTAAAGAAGGTAAGGATGACGAAGGCATTATTGCCGATCACCTGCCCGAAGCCTACTACCTTGCCCCCGCGCAAATGGCCAAAATGTTTA
Source organism: Varibaculum cambriense (assembly GCF_022133705.1). Taxonomy (GTDB): domain Bacteria; phylum Actinomycetota; class Actinomycetes; order Actinomycetales; family Actinomycetaceae; genus Varibaculum; species Varibaculum cambriense_A. The sequence continues at coordinate 95,728 of NZ_JAKNHJ010000010.1, read as the reverse complement.
GTGAGGACGGGGATGGCCTCACGATTAACATCACCGGCGCCCAGATCTGTGAAAACTATGTACCCGCAAAACACACCACTACCAGCGGTAAAGAGGGTACGGGGCAGGTGCATCTAGATTGCGCTAAGGCTAAGCCCGCAGATTTGAAACTAGAGAAACAAGCCGATGGGAAGATAGCGATTACCCAGGCGGGAGCGACTAAGACAGTTGATAGCACTGCGGCCGCCTTGCAGGATGCCCTAAAAGACTTGATAGTAGTGCAAGCTACTCGCTATCAAGTGGCTTGGGAAGTACCGAACCACGTGATTTACGGTGGAGACAGCATTAAACACGTGGTAAGGGCGACCGTTAAAGATGACTTTATGGCCGGGAAAGATTTTACCGAGCAGCAAACCACTAACAAAGTGAATCTGAACGATCAAGACGTTCCAGATACGGTAACTACGGTCAACTCTTTCGAGGTTAAAAAAGCCGCCTATGTGAAAAATGAGAAGGTAGAACAAAACGGAAAGCCAATTCCAGTGGGAACCGTGGTTAAATATCAACTCTCCCTAGAACGTAAAGGCGGGAAAGCCGAATATAACGCCCTGCCCTTTACCGATAAGCTCTCGGGAGCGCAAGTACTGTTAGTGCCAGTTAAAGGGGATAACGCAACTAACCCGGATCTGCAAGGGCTGAAGAAATACAACTATGACGGACAAGATTATTACCTGTTAGATAAACCAGGGACTTATAAAAATGTTCATTTCAGTGCTACCGAAAAGGTAGGCGATTCCTCTTCAAGCAAAGACTTCATTGCCGATCGCATCGAAGTGAAGAAACTTGATAACGGGGCGGGTATCGCCACCTCGACCTATTGGTATATGGCCAGCCAAGATTTTGCCAACCCGTCTAAGGTTAGCGTGGACTACCTGACCCTCACCGATCCGGAAAAGACCGGATATACCAAGGTTAAAGACGGGCACCCCGATGCGCTAAATATTGGGGGAGTCGAGTCGCCGAAATACAGCATTACCGATAAGACCGAGATGAGTATCTCCAAGCTGGGGGCAGACAAGCGGATAGTCACCAAGCGGGGCGCTACTTTTGATGAAGACTCTTTACTAAGCCAAAGCCCCCTGAATGCCGGGAAGAAGGTTACCTATCGCCTGGCTCTGTCAGTGTTTGGGGATGATCCTTTTATAGTAACTGGCAAGGACATATATGATGCGCTGCCCCCCAGTTTGCCGGGTAAACCCTGGACCAAAGACCAGTTATCCCTGGAGATTCCAGAGGGGCAAAACGGGCTAAAGGTCACTGCCGGCGACCTCAAGAACTGGAAGATTACCGATACGAACCCGGCCGATGCCTCTTCCAGTGACACCCAGCAATACCTTGTTTGGGATCAGGATCTGCAACTGGAAGTATCCGGCTCGGTATATATGTATGTAACCTGGCAGCTACCTGAGGGAGCCGACTGGGATAACTATCGCAAGAAATACCAGTCAGACACCCTATTTAACACTTGGCATGTAAAGAATGACTCCTATTCGGTAAGCCACTACCTGGGCGGAAAAGCGGGAGCTACCCTGCAAAAAGGCGTAGCTGACACCGGGGTAGTTGCGAAACAACGATATAAGTACGAAAAAGAGACCCGTTATCCGTGGGGCGGTATCGGTACCAGCAGCGGTTCAGATAATTACACCGTACTCCGACCCGATGATACTGCCAGCGGCCGGGTTACTTACACCAACTCGGCGCAAGATGAACAAACTAACCTGTACAAATATGTGCGCTACTATAACGTTTTGCATAACGACGGGGAATCGCGCCTGTACATTAATGACATTCAAGACGTCTTGCCTGAAGGCTTCCATTTCTTTGCCGGTATTGATGACCAGTCATATATGAAAAATGGTCAGTGCCACAAGAATGAAGAAGGAAACGACGTCTGCACCACCTATAAAGACTACGATACCGGTAAACCGGTGCCAGATGGGATTGGTATCAAGCTGGAATTCAGAGATGACGTCTATTACACCGGGCTATTCCCCGAAGAACAGCCCCGAGACGAAGGGTTGCCAATCCGCAAAACCTGGAGATCTAGCGCTGAAAACACTCCCGTGGATTTCCCGGGAGAAAAACCCAAAGTAGCTTCTTTGCGGGCGATAGTAGATGCGCAAAATCCGCGCCATGTAACTTTCCGCCTAGATAACTCTAAGGCCGGTTCCAATCTGGGATATGACGCCGAACGGGATAAATACTATTTGAACCCCGGGGAAACCGTGGGGTATAGCTACCTGGTAGCAGTTGCCGAAAAAGTCAAAACCGAAGATTTAAGTCGTAACCAGATCGCTATGCCCTATGACAATCAACAGGGGCAAAAAATACAAGTCAATCCCGACATTGAGATCACCTCACAGCCCTTAGGGCAGGCACCAGCCAATGACGGGGATCGCCAGATAATTGACACCAACAACGCTAACCAAAAGGGTTTTGTAGGTGGAGACGATAATACCCAGTGGCTATCCTCCCAAGTGGATCTGACTCGCGGAGCAATCTTGCCGGGAGTCTCTAAAAAGTTAGTCGCTAAAAAGAATGCGGCTGGTACCACTACTAAAGATCCCAAGGCCGCTGGATACCCGGATACTTTAACTTGGGAAGTAACCGCCCACAATGACGGAAAACAACCGATCACCGACTATGTAATCAGTGACCGTCTGGATCCCAACTATGTCTTTACCGGTACGGTTACTTACACTTGTCATCCTCCGAAGCTGGACAACACTAGCGGTGGCGGCTGGGGAAGCAATGACTGCGATGAAGGATACCAGCTGCTTACGTTCCTCGACGACTGGAAATATGACGCACAGGGGAACCCCCAGAGCGTAACCGTTCGATACCGGAATCCCGCTTATTTTTCGACTACAAACACTTTGACAGTCAACGGTGAGCCTCTGGCTGTGTTGGGGAATAGAACCGTGTTCCATGTGTCTCTCACCTCGAAAGACGGGAAGCTGCAGCTTAATGTACGGGTTGTTCCCGGTACCGATGGGCAAAAGACCCCTGGGCAAACAAGATATTCAGTTCCGGGTAATCCCCTATTGCCGGAAGGCACCGCTACTTTGCAGCTTTCGAGCAAGAATCCGAAACAAACGGGTGATTATCGGATGGTGTTCAACAATGCCTATGTGACTCCGATTGGCGAATCTTTCGACCAGGGAGCTCTTAAGCATGGTTCGAACGCTACTCAAGATCTGAAGCTATCCACCACTACCAGTGAAAACCTTAATGATCCGGGACAGCCCGATTCTACGGTTAATCCCTATTATTGCTGGAAGGACAATGCTAAAGGCGACGTGTGTGCTAGCGAGAACAAGACTAATCTCCCCAGCGTACAGGCTGACGCGTTTGTGCCGATTGCCCAAGATGCCTATACCTCCTCAATAAAGAGCGTAGAAGAAAAGGCGAAGCCGGATAACAAAGTTACTTCCACGGACGAGAAGAACTATATTTCGCTGCCCGGTCAAAGCTCATTATTCACCTATACCTTAGAGGTGAAGAACAATACGGATGACTCGATTCCGCGTATCACCCTGATCGATAACCTGCCGCAAACTAACGATAACTACACCTTTACGGGTGCCCCCGAGCGGGGATCACAGTTTAAGGTAGGTTTTGCGGATGAGCCCAATCTGACGGTAGAGGTTAAGGACGCGAATGGAACCTGGACAGCAGTAGATCCCAGTAAATACACGGTGGAATACTCCGATAAAGCTATCGGGTTCACCGAAAAAGATTGGAACGGTAGTGCCACTAGCGATTGGGGAACTGAACGAAAGGCAAGTTCCCGTTCCCTGCGCGTTAATTTGAAGGACAGCACCGATATCCTCAAGGGAGGCGCCTCCCTGCGGGTACGCTTTGACGCCAAGATCGCCGGTGGGGCAAACCCCAAGCCGGGCGACATTGCCTGGAACACTTTCGGCTACAACTACCGTGCACCCGGAGCCGGAGACTTGGACTTAGAGGCCATCCCGCTCAAAGTTGGGGTGAAAGTACCAGCCGAAATGCAATTGCTAAAGCAGGTACAAGACGAAAATAAGGAGCCGTTGCAGCTAAGCAAGGCAACGGTATATAACTTCGTGGTCTACACCGGGGAAAAACTAACCCCCGAAGAAATGACCGAGAAAACCTTGATCGAAAACCTCAAGAAAGCTGGCCGCTCCTATATTGAGGTGAAGGTACCGGTAGCCAAAGGCGCCTCGTCCTCGGAAAAGATTTCCCTGACCGCCCTGGCAGGCAAACCCGCCAGTCCCTCGGGAACCTGGACGTGGAAGAACGGGGAACGCTACACCCTGGCGGAGCTACCTCCCACCGACGGAACGAAGTTCTCTAAGTACCAGGTGGCCACGGGCAGCACTGAGAACCCGGTTGAACACCAGGGAGAATATTCCTTCAGCTATAACTCTGGCGAAAACCTTACCGTTATCGGTATAAACATCCGCAGCAAGTGGGAAATCAACCTGTTTAAAGCAGATGGAGATAACTGCGGCGAAGATGGTGCCTGCACAAACGGGCTTGCTGGAGCGGTATTCGGGTTGTATTCCCCGGATCAGTCCCAGCAGATCAGCGCCGACAAGCTGCAGGAGGTCGGCCTCGCAGGCCTAGCTGACAGTGATAAGACGGTCAAGCAGGGAGAGAAGACCTATTACCTGTCGCGCGTAGTTAAGACTACTGACAACGGCAAAGTTGTGTTCCCGGACTTAAGTGAAGCGGAATACTTCGTAAAGGAACTGAAAACTCCCGACAACTACACCGCCACCTGGAACGGACAGCTATTCCAAAAGCCGGCTCCCGGCGTGGCTGGTGAACAGCCAGGCAGTGCCGAGCATCCGGTCACGGTCAAGAACTACCAGCCCTATGAGCTGCCGAAGGCGGGAGGCGTCGGTACCCTGCCCTTCACCCTGTTCGGCCTAATGATCTGTGGGGTAGCAGTCTATGGCTGGATGCGTTATCGCCGCCGCGGGTAAAACCCGCCGGGCTCGCTGGGTGCGGTGGATACAAGTCATTTGTATCGCGCTGAGCTTGCTGCTAGTGGCGCTGCTGGGATACTCCTGGTGGCAGGGGCGTACCGGTGATAGCGAAATAGATGGCCTCCTGATTAAAACCCAGGAGGTTATCCCCAGCTCCCGCCAGGTGGGAGTAATCGCTACCCAAACCCCGGAAAATGCGAAAGAATCCGGGGCGTCCTCGGGGAAAGCAGCTGGTAAGGGGCAGGGCGGTACTGCCGATACCACTGCCCCGGGCGGTGCCAGCCCCTACCTCGAGACAGTGAACCTGTCCGGATATGAGGTAACCGGGATCTTGCAGATCCCAGATCTGAACCGCAGCTGGCCGATTATCGCAAGCGGCGATGCGGCGGCGACCGCGAAAATCCCGAGCATCTATGGGGGCAATCCCGCCAGCGGGGATCTGGTGATTGCCGATGGTGCCGACAACCAGCAGTTTTCAGGACTCAAAGATCTGCCAGACGGCTCCGAAGTAGTGTTTACCGATATTTCCGGACACGAATACCGCTACCAGCTAGCAACCGTAGAAACTGTTCCGAGCAGCAAGTTATCCGCAATTTCCCGCCACCGGGAAAGATGGGACGCGGCAATCATTACCCCCAACTTTTCTGGCCGCAGCCAAATAGTAACCCGCCTAGTAAAATCCGAAAACAACTAGGCGACTGCGTACTCTGGGCGTAGCTTAGATAAGAACCAATCCGGACGCTACCTCGGTATGAGCTGGAAAATAAGGGGTGACTACTTGTAGTCATTTTGCTATGCTGGAGGAAGGAGGGGGGGTAATAATGGTCGCTACTTCGGTTCGCATGAGCGATACGACTGCAGAAAAGCTTGATAAGTTATCGCGCCTAACTGGACGCTCAAAGTCGTATTATCTTCGTGAGGCTATTGAATCCTCCATTGACCAGTTGCTCTATGAGTACACCTTACTAAACGAAGTCGAAGAAATTCGCGCTGGTAAAGCGAAAACTTACTCCCTTGAGGAAGTGAAGGCGGAACTTGGCCTGGAAGATTGAGCTCAGCGCCCGGGCGGGTGAGGAAACTTACAGCACAAATAGGGGTGCGAACTTTCATTTGCCTGCACCTTTGCACTAAGCTGAAGGGGTTGCGTTCCGCCCTGGAAAGTCACGGCAGAGACCTGGTGACCTGCAAAAGCAGAGCATTTTGAGTCTGCCACTTTCGTGGCCAACTGGGGAGCCGGCCTCGCCGGGCAACAGGAAGAAACAACCTAAGGGGTGCATTGTGCCCAGTTTTAGGAGAACACGATGATTCAACAAGAGTCGCGACTGAAGGTCGCCGACAACACGGGTGCAAAGGAACTGCTTTGCATTCGCGTGTTGGGCGGCTCCGGGCGGCGCTTTGCAGGTATCGGTGACACCATTGTCGCCACTGTAAAAGACGCTATTCCCGGCGGCAATGTCAAGAAAGGCGAAGTTGTTAAAGCGGTAATCGTGCGCACTCGTAAAGAGCGTCGCCGCCAGGATGGTTCCTACATCCGCTTTGATGAAAACGCCGCAGTTATTATCCAGCCCAGTGGAGAACCGCGTGGCACGCGTATCTTCGGCCCCATCGGCCGGGAACTGCGTGACAAGAAATTCATGCGCATTATCTCTCTGGCTCCGGAGGTGCTGTAAATGGGAGCGAAAATAAAGAAAGGCGATCTGGTAGAGGTCATTGCTGGCCGCACCAGTGACGAAAAGAAACTGGCCAAGCGCAACGAACGTCGCGCCGAAAAAGGCCTGCCCGCCCTAAAACCGGGGGACAAGGGCAAACAAGGTCGGGTACTAGAGGTATACCGCTCCAGTGACCGGGTACTGGTCGAGGGCGTAAACATTCGTACCCACCACTCTCGCCAGGGGCAAAACCAGCAGGGACAGGTAACTGGCGGTATCGAATACCGCGAGGCACCGATTCACGTTTCCAACGTGGCGCTGGTTGATCCCAAGACTAAGAAGCCTACGCGAGTTGGGTTCCGTGAGGAACAGGCAGAACGTGGCGGCCGTCTCCGTACGGTTCGGGTGCGTTACGCGAAGCGTTCCGGGGAGGACATCTAATGGCTGAAGCAAAAACTGTGGCTCCGCGCCTAAAGGTGCGCTACCAGGAAGAAATCCGTAGCTCCTTAGAAAAAGAGTTCGGATACAAGAACGTAAACCAGATTCCCGGCCTCGAAAAAGTGGTTGTGAATATGGGTGTCGGTGAAGCCTCGCACGACTCCAAACTGATGGAGGGCGCGATTCGTGACCTGACCGCGATTACCGGGCAAAAACCGGTTGTCACTAAGGCACGTAAATCTATCGCGCAGTTCAAACTGCGTGCCGGCCAGCCGATCGGTGCGCATGTGACCATTCGCGGAGACCGGATGTGGGAGTTCGTAGATCGTCTGATCTCGACCGCTCTGCCGCGTATCCGTGACTTTAGGGGACTAAGCCCCAAACAGTTCGATGGCCGCGGGAACTACACTTTCGGTTTAACCGAACAGGCCATGTTCCACGAAATCGATCAGGACTCGATCGATCGCGTGCGGGGCATGGATATTACCCTGGTTACCACTGCGAACAGTGATGAAGAGGGGCGGGCGCTCCTGCGCGCGCTGGGCTTCCCGTTTAAGGAGGAACGTTAATGGCGAAAACGGCGCTTAAGAATAAAGCGAAGCGTAAGCCGAAGTTCAAGGTGCGTGCCTACACCCGGTGCAACCGGTGCGGCCGTCCTCATTCGGTATATCGCAAGTTCGGACTTTGCCGTGTCTGCCTACGTGAGCTCGCTCTGCGGGGCGAACTTCCGGGCGTCACTAAGAGCAGTTGGTAAAACTACTACGTTGCAGGTCTGAAACAGAAACCGCAGCGAGGAAGGGTTAGAACCCCAAAATGACTATGACAGATCCCATCGCAGACATGCTGACACGTCTGCGTAACGCCAATGCGGCGCATCTGGACAAAGTGTCTATGCCTTCATCGAAAATGAAGGCGGGAATCGCGAAGATTCTCGAAACCGAAGGCTATATTGCCAAAAGTGAAGTCAGTGATGCCCGCGTGGGCAAGACCCTCACTTTGACCCTAAAATATGGAAGCAAGCGCGAACGGGCAATCACCGGTTGCAAGCGGGTTTCCAAACCGGGTCTGCGTAAATACGTAAAATCTACTCAATTGCCCAAGGTCATGGGAGGCCTCGGGGTGGCGATTCTGTCCACCTCTTCCGGTCTTATGACTGACCGTCAGGCACAAGACAAGGGTGTAGGCGGGGAAGTCCTAGCCTACATCTGGTAAGGGGGAATAAGGATGTCACGTATTGGCAAGAACCCGATCTCCCTACCCTCCGGAGTAGAAGTAAAGATCGACGGTCTGAACGTTTCAGTTAAAGGCCCCAAGGGTCAGCTGGATCGCACTTTTACCGGACCGCTGAAGATTCGGGAAGAGGACGGCAAAATCCTAGTGGAGCGGGAAGTAGAATCCCGGGAAGCTCGCTCTTTGCACGGCCTTACCCGCTCGCTGATTTCCAATATGATCGAGGGCGTAACCAACGGTTACTCCAAAGAAATGGAAATCGTGGGTACCGGTTACCGCGTGTTGACCCGCGGCAGCGATATTGAGCTGCAGCTGGGCTTCTCACACCCGGTACCGTTCAAAGCTCCCGAAGGTATCGAATTTAAGGTTAATAGCGCGCTATCTTTCACTATCTCTGGCATTAGCAAAGAGCTAGTGGGCGAAACCGCTGCGAAGATCCGTAAGATTCGTCCTCCGGAACCCTATAAGGGCAAAGGTATTCGTTACAAGGGCGAATTCGTTCGTCGCAAGGCCGGAAAGGCGGGTAAGTAAATGTCGTATACCCCTAAAGGTAAAGGCAAATTCGTCGCTCGCAAACGCCGCCATATTCGGGTTCGTAAACGCGTATATGGTACGGCGCAGCGCCCTCGTCTGGTGGTTACTCGGTCTAACCGCCACATGGTTGCCCAGGTTGTCAATGACGACTTGGGGCACACCTTGGTTTCAGCTTCCACCTTGGAAGCGGAGCAGCGAGGCGAGAAGATGAAGAAAGTTGATGCGGCTCGCCTGGTAGGTGAACGTATCGCGAAGCGTGCCCAAGAGGCAGGCATCACGGCTGTCGTGTTTGATCGCGGTGGCAACAAATATCATGGTCGCGTTGCCGCGGTGGCTGAAGGTGCCCGCGATGGCGGTCTGAAGCTGTAGAGGAGAGGGAAAATAATGGCTGAAGAAAATAAAAACGCCGATTCCCGGGAATCCCGTGGCAAAGGCCGCGAAGACCGGGGGCGTAAGGGCCGCCGCGACAATCGTCGTGAGCAGGAAAAGAACCAGTATTTAGAGCGCGTAGTTACCATTAACCGTGTTTCTAAAGTAGTTAAGGGCGGACGTCGTTTCGCTTTCACCGCACTAGTAGTAGTCGGTGACGGTGAAGGTATGGTCGGTGTCGGATACGGCAAGGCTAAAGAGGTTCCCCAGGCTATTTCCAAGGGCGTGGAGGACGCGAAGAAGAACTTCTTCCAAGTACCGATGATTGGGCGGACTATCACCCACTTGGTACAGGGTGAAGAAGCTGCCGGTATTGTACTTTTGCGTCCGGCTTCTCCCGGTACCGGGGTAATCGCCGGTGGCCCGGTGCGTGCAGTTATGGAATGCGCCGGTATTCATGACGTGCTAACCAAATCTTTGGGTAGCGCCAACGCTTTGAATATCGTGCAGGCCACGATAGCTGCTCTAAAGATGCTGCAGCGTCCGGAAGAGGTCGCGGCGCGCCGCGGACTGCCCGTTGAGCGGGTAGTTCCGGAAGCGATGCTGCGGGCTCAAGCGGAGGCACGGGCAGAAAAAGCCGAGAAAGCGAAGAAAGACGAAGCGGAGAAAGCCGCCGCTGGTGTCGCTGAAGAGGTGAATGCCTGATGAGTAAGCTCAAGATCACCCAGGTTAAAGGCCTGGTTAATACCAACCAGAATCAGCGCCGCGTTATGCAGTCGTTGGGTCTGCGCAAGATTCACCAGAGTGTGGAACACCAGGATAACCCGGCTATTCGCGGGCAGATCCGCAAGGTTTCCCACCTGGTGCAGGTAGAGGAGATTGGTTAATGGCTGAAGATACTAAGGTAACCGAAGCAGAAGACACTGCTAAAGAGGACGTAATCCGCTTGCATGATTTGCGTCCGGCTCCCGGCTCCAATAAGCGCCGCAAGCGCGCGGGTCGCGGTGAAGGATCGCAAGGTAAGACCTCCGGTCGCGGTACTAAAGGCACCGGCGCTCGCAAGAATGTTCATCCTCGTTTCGAGGGCGGGCAAATGCCTTTGCATATGCGTCTGCCGAAACTGCGCGGATTCAAGAACCCCTTCGCTACCGTCTATCAGGTAGTGAACCTGGATCGCCTGCAAGAACTATTCCCCGAAGGCGGAACGGTCACGGTTGATGATCTAGTTTCCAAGGGAGCAGTTCGCAAGAACTCTTTGGTGAAAGTTCTAGGTACCGGGGAAATCTCGGTGAAACTGGAACTGATCGTAGACGCTTGGTCTGCTTCTGCTAAAGAGAAGATTGAAGCTGCCGGCGGTTCGCTGAGCAAGCGGGAGCAAGACTAGTTTGCACCCAGCAGTCTGACTGCAGCTGAAAAATCTAGATAGCTAGAAAATCTCGGGCGGGGAGGAAATCTCCCCGCCCGAGACTTTTACATTTATAGCCACCACAATATTGCAGCTAACTCGGTTTTCAAGTGGATTAGGTCACCAGGTTTGACATTAAACGTCGGCAAACCGCTATACTCATAATAGATTTGTTACAAAAACGTTATATGCGGGTGTCTTTACAGTGATATCCGTCCCCAAAGCTCAGGAGATATCGTGAGAAAAACCTGGTTGATGGCACCAATCGTGGTTATGGCAGCATTTGGGCTAGTAGCTGCAGATTCTGTACATCCCTCAGTAGCAGCAAACGTACCTACAGTTAACGTTTCCCAGTTAGCTAACAATATGCTGCAAGAAAATCTTTACAACCAGGCAGTATCGGTTGATGAACAGGTAAAAGTAGCTACGAATAAGGTAAGTGCTTTCTCTGCAGGCGCTTCCCCCGTTACCTCCGCGAAGAGCGAAGATGCTTCTCCGCTTGCGGCCGCCGAAACTCCCAATTGTGCCCCTCCCAGCGGGGATAGCGGGGTGCAGCCCTGGCCGCGTCAGGTACGCACTATGATTACTCAGCGTTTCGGGGTAACTAATATTGGCGGCTTGCGTCCCGGAGATCCGCGCGATCACGGTAAAGGCCAAGCTTTGGACGTAATGGTACCGGTATCCAGTGGACTTGGAGATTCCATCGCCAATTGGGCAATCGCCAATAGCGGGGATCTAAACATTAAATACGTGATCTGGAAACAAAAAATCTGGATGCCCGGGCGCAGCTGGAAAGGTATGGAAAATCGCGGTTCGATTACCGCCAACCACTTCGATCACGTACACATCAGCTTCAACAGCGGATCCGGCCGCTGCCTGTAGACACCGCCCCTTGGGAACCCCAAGGCGCAATCACGCCGCGGCCGCGCCCCAAAGGTAAGCCGCGTCTGGTGCACAGGTGCGTAGGGCGCTTCACCTTGACGACCCGAGGCACGTCCTCGGAACCAGGGGAGAAGACAAAAAATCGCTGAACCCGCGTGAACATTACCCCAAAAAGTATCTGCATGTGCTATTGCGAAGCTAAATTGTGTAGGCTTTTAAGGGTTAAAGAATTATCTTTTTTGCCGTAAACAACACAGATTGCTGGAGGCAGCTTGCTAAGCGTATTCGTACAGGCGTTCAAAACGCCCGATCTCAGGAAAAAGCTCCTGTTCACCTTGGCGATTATGGCGCTATATCGGGTCGGATCCCATATCCCCTCACCGGGGGTTAACTATCCGAACCTACAGGCCTGCCTAAAGAATAATGAACAGAATGGTCTGCTCGACTTGGTGAACCTGTTCTCCGGGGGAGCCCTGCTGTCCCTGTCAGTGTTCGCCATGGGGATCATGCCTTACATTACGGCCTCGATTATTATCCAGCTGATGCGGGTAGTGATTCCTCGTTTCGAAGACCTGCACCGGGAAGGGCAAGCCGGAAAAGCTAAAATGACCCAATACACCCGCTACCTGACCATCGGGCTCGGGGTATTGCAGTCAGTGACCATTATTTATATGGCGCGTTCAGGGCAACTGCTGCAAGGCTGCGCCCCCAGTAAACCGATTATCCCCGACCAGTCAGCGCTCAACTACTTGATCATGATGGTCACCATGACCGCTGGCACCGGACTAATCATGTGGCTGGCCGAGCTCATCACCGAAAACGGCATCGGTAACGGCATGTCCCTGCTGATCTTCACCGGGATCGTGGCGAACATGCCCGCCCACTTGCAATCGATCGGGGCTTCCGGCGGAGTCTGGAAAGTACTGGTAATCATTGCTTTGGTTGCATTGATTACCCTGGCGATCGTATTCGTGGAACAAGCCCAACGGCGAATCCCGGTACAGTACGCCAAACGGATGGTAGGCAGGCGCATGGTGGGTGGCTCTACCACCTATATCCCCATGAAAATCAATATGTCCGGGGTTATCCCGGTGATTTTCGCGGCCTCGCTACTAGCCATGCCGCAAATGATTTCCCGCTTCGGTAAACCAACCGCCGGCTGGGTCAAATGGATAAACGATAACTTCCAACACGACTCCCTGCTGTATCTGATTTGTTATGCGCTACTGGTGCTTGGCTTCGCCTTCTTCTACACTCAAATCACCTTCAACCCGGAGGAAATCGCTGACAATATGAAGAAGTACGGCGGATTTATTCCCGGGATTCGAGCGGGGGCTCCCACGGCAGACTATCTGCACTACGTAATCAGCCGGATTACCACTGCGGGCGCGATCTACCTGGTAGTGGTAGCCATGGTGCCGATCGTAGCGTTGATTCCTTTGAAGGTAACTCAGATGCCCTTCGGGGGGACTACCCTGTTGATTATGGTGGGTGTGGGTCTGCAAACCGTACAGCAGATCGATGCTCAGCTTCAGCAACACCACTATGAAGGATTCCTGAAATGAAAAAACGCCTGGTGATTCTGGGCGCCCCCGGTGCTGGAAAGGGCACCCAGGCGCACCAGATCTGCGAACTGCTGGATATTCCCACTTTTTCAACCGGCGCGATGCTGCGCGCGCAAATGCAAGCAGGCACCGAGCTCGGTAATAAAGCGAAAGAACTAATCAACCGGGGAGAGCTAGTTCCCGATTCGGTGATTAGCGCCCTGGTAGAAGCAGAACTCAAAACTGGTCGTTACCGCGGCGGTTTCTTGGCTGACGGCTACCCCCGCAACCTGGAGCAGGCACATTTCCTGGATCAGGTGCTCAAAGATATGGGAACCCAGCTGGATGCGGTTATCAACCTGGACGTCAATTTAGAGGACGTGGTGGGCAGGCTACTAAAGCGCGCCGAGATTGAACACCGCTCCGATGATACCGAACCGGTGATTCGTCGCCGCCTGCAGGTTTACCATGAACAAACCGAGCCGCTAGTGCGCTATTATCGCGAGGCCGGTCTGCTGATTAATATTGACGGTAACGGCTCTATCGAACAGGTTTGGGAAAATATTGCGGCCCAGCTGCAGTAATCAGTTAACCGCATCGGGAAGAAGATAGGTAGCCATGCTATTTGGGCGAGGCATCGAACTAAAGAACCGGACCCAATTGGGTTATATACGCCAGGCTGCCCTCATCGTTAATCAGATTCATGAGGCCGTCTGGGAGAATGCGCGAGCCGGGGTCACTCCCCGGCAAATAGATGAAATATCGGCGCAGGTAATCGCCGATGGAGGCGCTCACTCCAACTTTCTGGGATATTTTGATTACCCCGCCACCATCTGCATCTCGGTCAATGACACCGTAGTTCACGGCATCCCCGGTGACGTTCCTTTCGAGGTCGGAGACTTAGTTAGTTTCGATTGTGGCTGCTATCTGGAGCGAGACGGGAAACAGTGGCACGGAGACTCGGCGTTCTCGGTGATTATTGGGGAGGAACCAGCGCCCAAGCCGGATCCATCGATTTCCGCACACGCCTACCCCACGTCCTCAGAAAAAGAACAACTTTTAGAGATAACTCGCTACAGCACCTGGGCAGGCGTGGCGGCTATAGCTGGTCCGCGAGCCCGCGTAAATGATATTGGCGCCGCGATCGAGGACGCAGTTGAATCCTTCAGCGAACGTTTTGGTTGGACGGCGGGAATCGTAGAAGAGTTCACCGGACATGGGATCGGGACTGCCATGCATCAGGCACCAGATGTTTTTAACTTTCGGGAGGCCGGCCGGTCAGCGGCGATTAAACCGGGAATGGTGCTGTGCGTGGAGCCGATATTGACGCGCGGATCTAATCGGGTTACCACCTTGGCCGATGATTGGACAGTGAAAACCGTAGATCACGCCCTCGCCTGTCATTGGGAGGCGCAAGTTGCGGTATTGCCGGAGGGAATCTGCGTCCTCAACCAGCCGGATTTTGGGCAGGCGGCTTTGGCACCTTTCGGAATAAAACCGGTCAAACTATAGATCGTTACCGGAAATATCTCCGCCGCGCTCGCCCTCGAAAATCCTTTTGCCCCGCTTTTGGGGATACCTTTTACTGAGCGCTACCCCCTGGGTGCCTGATAGAGTCGGTTTTGAAAAGGAGGCGAGCCCATGCGTATTCCCTTCCGCAAACTAACCCGGATGATATCGCTGCTCGGGGGCAGTCAGCTCGAACAAGCTACTTCCCACCCCAATCGCCGGCGCCAGCAGCAAAAATATGTGCGTCCGGCTGGGCGGGCACGTTACCTGAACAAAGGCGATAAGATTCCTCCCTTTGCCTATGACCCGGATACCGGGAATGGAGCCGCCGACCCTGGTGAAGTGATTTGGTGTTGGGTTCCCTATGAGGAAGAGGATGGGCGCGGTAAAGATCGCCCGGTGCTAGTCATGGCGGCGTTAGCAGATGCAGTTATTGGATCCCAGTTGACCAGTAAAGATCATGATAAAGATGCCGAGCAAGAGGCGCGTTGGGGACGTTACTGGATGGATATCGGCGCTGGTGCTTGGGATTCTAAGGGGAGGGAATCTGAAGCCCGCTTGGATCGGTTGTTGCTGATTCCTCGCCGGGAAGTACGCCGGGAAGGGGCTCGGCTAGATCGCGAACGTTTTAACCAGGTAGCCGCGGCTATCCGCAAACAGCAAAGACTGAAATAGTAGGGAGCAGACAAGGGGCGTTTCGAGAGGGCGCAGAACTTAGTTATTAAGGACAGGATTTGCAACCTGCGACACGCTGATAACAGTAGAAAAGGTAAAGGCGTGACCGATCTAACCCCGTATCAGCTTTAGGTTAGTCCCGCAACTAACGTAAAGTTGACTATTGGGTTTGTGACTAGAGGGGAATAGTATACCCGCTAGTCATCCTATGTGAACAAGGTTAGTGAAGGATAGATGGCTAAAAAAGAAGGCGTTGTAGAGGTCGAAGGTACCGTAGCAGAGGCACTCCCGAATGCATATTTTCGGGTGGAACTGGAAAACGGTCATAAGGTGTTAGCGCACATCTCGGGCAAAATGCGTCAGCATTATATCCGGATCTTGCCAGAGGATCGTGTGGTAGTAGAGCTCAGTCCCTACGATTTATCGCGCGGCCGAATCGTTTATCGATACAAGTAAAGCAGCGGACAGCGAAGAAATTCGTCGCAGCTAGAGGGAAGTTATGAAGGTTCAACCCAGCGTTAAGAAGATCTGTGAAAAATGCAAGGTGATTCGTCGCCACGGCGTTGTCATGGTGATTTGCGAAAACCCTCGGCATAAACAGCGTCAAGGCTAGCCGAGAACAATAATAAGCGTGCTACCAGCACCTTTCAGATACGGAAGGTGACCCCAGGTCCGGAGGCCTGGGCCGGGAAAACGGAAGGTGGCGCGACGGCCTCCGGAAACAATGTGGAGAGAAAATTAATGGCAGCACGTATTGCCGGTGTTGATCTTCCCCGCGAGAAGCGGCTGGAAGTGGCACTTACTTACATTTACGGCGTAGGGCGCACTCGCGCTCAAAAAACGCTGCAAGAAACCGGGGTTAGCCCGGATGTACGCGTAAAAGATATTTCTGAAGAAGATCTGATTAAAGTTCGCGACTTCATTGAATCGAACTACAAAGTAGAAGGTGACCTTCGTCGTGAGGTCCAAGCCGATATTCGCCGCAAGATTGAGATCGGTTCCTACCAGGGTCTGCGTCACCGTTTCCACTTGCCGGTGCACGGTCAACGGACCAAGACCAATGCGCGTACCCGCAAGGGACCTAAGCGCACGGTTGCCGGTAAGAAGAAGGCTGTATAAGTAAGCGCAGGCACCACCTGCTGGATCTGAGAAAAGAAGGAAGATATGGCTGCTAGTTCTATTAAGAGCCGTAAGCCGCGTCGGGCTGCGCGTAAGAACGTTGTTCAGGGAAAAGCGTTCATTAAGTCCACATTCAATAACACTATCGTTTCGATTACCGATCCGTCCGGAGCCGTTATTTCCTGGTCTTCTGCTGGCCAGATGGGCTTTAAAGGATCCCGTAAATCCACTCCTTTCGCTGCACAGATGGCTGCTGAAGCTGCTGCTCGGCGGGCTCAAGAACACGGCATGAAGAAAGTTGACGTGTTCGTGAAAGGACCGGGGTCGGGTCGCGAGACCGCTATTCGTTCCCTGCAAGCTACCGGCCTCGAAGTCGGTTCCATTCAGGACGTTACCCCGCATGCCCACAATGGCTGCCGTCCTCCCAAGCGCCGTCGCGTATAAGGCGCGTCCTAACTGAAGTAGAAAAAAGAAGATAGTAAAACACTTCTGTGAGTCTCCAGGCCGTCATTTGGGAGATTTCGCAGTCTTGTCTCTAAGGCTGACCTTTGGTCAGGACGTCCGTTCCAGTCATATGGCGGGCTGGGCGACAGAAAGGACAACACGTTGCTTATTTCACAGCGACCCGTGCTATCAGAACAAGCGGTTAACGATCAGCGTTCCCGCTTCACTCTTGAACCCCTAGAACCCGGATTTGGACACACTCTAGGTAACAGTTTGCGGCGTACCCTACTTTCCTCCATTCCGGGAGCCGCAGTCACCTCGATCCGTATCGAGGGGGTGCCGCATGAGTTCCGCACTATTCCGGGAGTAATGGAGGACGTCTCCGAGATCATTCTGAACATTAAACAGATTGTGCTTTCTTCGGAGAATGACGAACCGGTAGTTATGTATCTGCGTAAAGCAGGTGCTGGGCAGGTTACCGCTGGGGACATTACCCCTCCGGCAGGCGTAGAGATCCACAACCCGGATTTGTATCTGGCCACTTTGAACGATTCTGGAAAGCTAGAAATTGAGCTGACGGTAGAACGCGGTCGCGGCTACGTTTCTGCTGATCAGAACAAGTCTGATGGGCACGAGATTTCTCGGATTCCCATCGACTCCATCTATTCTCCGGTGGTTAAAGTCCGCTACAAGGTAGAGGCTACTCGTGTAGAGCAGCGCACGGACTTTGACCGTTTGATTGTGGATGTGGAAACCAAGCCGGGACTAGCACCCCGGGATGCGCTGGCTTCGGCGGGCAAAACCCTGGTAGAGCTGTTCGGTTTGTGTCAGGAACTCAATATTGAGGCCGAAGGGATTGAGATTGGCGCTCCGCAAACGGATCAGGCGCTGGCTCAAGATCTGGCCCTGTCTATTGATGACCTGAATCTACAGTCTCGTTCCTACAACGCTTTGACGCGGGAAGGAATCAACACGGTGGGGCAACTGGTTGCTCGCTCCGAGGCCGATCTTTTGGATATCCGGAATTTCGGCGCTAAGTCAATCGAAGAGATTAAAGCGAAGCTGGCGGAAATGGGGATGGCGTTAAAGGATTCTCCGCTGCCCTCCTCGGTCAATCTAGATGATCTGACCAACTCCAGTTCGTTGCAGTTCTCTGACGACTAAGTCGGGTTTTCTCGGCGCTGAAACAATAAAGTTTTTTAGGAAAGTAAAGGAAGAAACATGCCTAAGCCATCTAAAGGTCCGCGGCTAGGAGCCGGCCCGGCACATGAGCGTAAAATCTTGGCGAATCTGGCGAAATCGCTGATCGAACACCGTTCGATCCGCACTACTGAAGCGAAGGCTCGCCGCCTACAGCCCTACATTGAAAAGCTGATCACCAAGGCGAAGAAGGGTGATATCCACAATCGCCGTATGGTTGCCCGCAAGCTGAGCACCCAGGTAGATAAGTACACCCGCGGATTCGATGCGGTATATACCCTGTTTGATGAAGTAGTTCCGGATCTGGATCCCAACCGTCAGGGCGGGTACACCCGGATTGTAAAACTGCCTGCTCGTCGGGGCGATAATGCGCCTATGGCCGAGATTTCTTTGGTCACCGAAAAGGTAGAGTCGAAAGCCAAAGTGCAGCCGACCAAGGACGAAGCTGATAAGCCTGAACAGCCGGAGGAATCCAAAGAGGCTGAAAAGGCCGAAGAAACTGCTTCGGAAGAGGCAGTCGAAACTTCGGACGCCAGCGAAGAGAACGCGGAAGCTGAAAAAGCTGAAGACGCGGACGAAGCGGCAGATTCTGAAGAATAGTTCTTTGCACTTATCCGTCACTAGCTGACGTGGTAAGTTGTGATAACTTGATGCGGGCAGTTGGCATAGATAATGCCAACTGCCCGCATTATTTATTGGTAGCAGATTTTAAGACCTGGTACTGAATCTTAGCGGTCAACCAGATCGGCAAGTAATAATCTGCCGGTAAGCTTAGAACATGGGAAAAGAGATGAGAACCCCTCTGACCTTGTCTGTTGATTGTGGCGGAGGCGGGATCAAGGCCTCGGTACTCGATAAACGCGGCACCATGGTGGCGCCTTCCCTGCGAGTTCCCACCCCCTACCCGTTGCCTCCGGAAAAGTTAATCCAGATTGTAGAGGATTTCCGCACTGAATTTAAGGCGGAAACCGATCGGATCACCGTAGGTATGCCCGGCATGATCCGCCACGGAGTAGTCATTTCCACCCCCCATTATGTGTGCCGGTCTGGGCCGCGTACCCGGGTATTACCCGAAATGGTACAGGCATGGGAAAACTTTGACCTGGCAGGTGCGTTAGAACAACAAACTTCGTTGCCCTCCCTAGTTTTAAACGATGCGGAAGTGGCGGGAGCCGGGGTTATCTCTGGTACCGGCATGGAAATGATCATTACCTTGGGAACCGGGCTCGGGAATTCAATTTGGGATGGAGGACGCCTGGCTCCCCATATGGAACTTTCCCATATGGTCGCCCGCTGGGGCTTGCTCTTCGACGATTACGTGGGAGAGCCCGAACGGGTACGCATGGGGGATGCCCACTGGTCACGGCGGGTAAGACGCGTAGTAGGGGTGCTACGCGATGCAATTATGTGGGATCGGCTCTACCTAGGAGGAGGAAACTCGGCGCACATTGTGGAATCGGTACGCAAAACCCTCGGTGAAGAAGTGGTGATCGTGCCTAATGATGCCGGTATTCGCGGCGGGGTGCGGGCTTGGGGGCTGACCACCTGATGGACGGCTCGATTCGTTTGCGCCTAGACCTGGCCTATCGCGGCGCACCGTTTCACGGTTGGGCACGCCAACCGGGTTTGCTGACCGTGCAAGGTCGCCTGGAAGAAGCGCTGAGTCTGATTACCCGCCAGCCGGCGCAGCTTACCGTCGCCGGGCGCACCGATGCGGGGGTGCATGCCCGCGGACAGGTTGCCCACTTGGACGTGACGAAAGACTTTTGGCTTTCCCTGTCCCGAGGGCGCGAGGAAAACGACCAGGTGCGAGGGGAACGGCTCCGGGCTCGTCTAGAAGGCCTCGCGGGACGCGGTTTGAACGGAGCTTTGGCAATAAAACAGGTCAGGGTGGTATCTAGGGACTTTGATGCTCGTTTTTCGGCGCTTTCTCGCACCTACCGCTATCTGATTTGTGATGATCCCCGTGCCCAAGATCCTTGCCGCTTGGATATCGCCCGCACCTCCTCGCCCCTGGAAGAGACAACAATGCAGGTGGCAGCGCAGGCGTTATGTGGCGAGCATGATTTTCTACCTTTTGCGAAACCTCGGGAGGGCGCGACTACAGTGCGCACGCTTCATTCCTTTAATATTTCCCGTCCTGGTGCCGGAATCGTACAAGCGATGATTCGCGCCGACGCGTTTTGTCACTCCCAAGTCAGGTTCATGATGGGAGCTTTAATCGAGATTGGGCGGGGTAAATACGAACCTAACTGGGTAGGGGAGCTGCTGGCTGCCGGAGTACGTGACCAGCGGGTTCCGCTTGCCGATGGGCGGGGGCTGACTCTTTGGGAGGTAGCCTATCCTCCGGAGGACGAATACGCCTTGCAAGCCCAAAAAGCCAAAGTAGTCCGTACCCTGCCCGAAAACTCGCCCTCTTAAGTGACCCAAAGCCGTAAGGTACCAAGCTAAAGACAGCTGCCCTTATTTCGCTAAAATACGATCGGAAATTCGCTCTGTTGGGTAGAGCCAGGGGGCAAAATCAACCACTTCATTTCCGCTACGGAATTTGAAGCGAGATATCTGTTTGACTGAGAGCGGCATCCTAAATTCCGTGCAAATTTCTCTTACCTGGTTCTTTTCGGAATCAGTTAGCCAAGAGTATGGATCAGAACAGCTAAAATTACCGCATACTCTTGCTAGATTCTGGGTAAACTCATTCGCTTGGGGGCTCAGGAGAGAACCTCGCGAACGGGTAAACGCCACATCAGGATCTAGCGCTACCAGGGGCTTCAACCAATAGCGAGACAGCGAGTTTAAAGCCGCATTGCGGACAGCTGGCCCGGAGGGATCTTGTTTACGTTCAGTGTTATCCCAATAAGGAGCGGTATCAGGTCCAACCCGCATTCCGTCGACTAGCCCTAAAGACGGTCCGATCAGTGCGCCTGAGGCCATTAGGTACGCATCTGGGAGTGCTTCACGTATTGTTTTCAGTCCCTCCTGGTAGGCGTATTCCCTTGAAACTGTTCGATAACGCCGTCCTACTATTGCAGCAGCGTTCAGAAAGTCCAGTTTGAAATACCTGAATCCCCACTCATAAATAGTTGTAAGGATTTCTTTGAGCCAAGTTTTCGCCCCTGGGTGGGTGCAGTCTAATCCGTAGTAGTAATCTCCCCAGTTGTAGCCAGCAGGTTCCAAATTTCCGGAAAAATCATGAATGAAATATTCTGGGTGCTCTTGGACGATTGCACTATTACCTGAGGCAATAAAAGGTGAAACCCAGATTCCGGGTGTCAGGTCGTTGTTTCTTATCTTATTTGCCAAAGCCTCTAAGCCGGAGGGAAATTTTGCGTTAGGTTGCCAATCTCCTATCCCTTTCTCCCACCCGTCATCTATTTCAAGTACCTGATATCCGCTGCGTCCAGCTGGAATGATTTCGGCTTCAATAGTTTCTTCGCTGATCTCTTCAAACCAGGAATACCAAGACGACCAAATAGTCCCTGGGTAACGGTTGAGTCGTTTGTCTTTACTACCTAGAGATTTTCTAAGGGCAGCGGCATAGGCCTGAAAAACACTCAGTTCTGTACCAATCCCAACCCACCACGAGACGTAGCTATCTTTATCGCATTTTGATGGGGCAGGATGCGCAGAATTGTCGGTTTTGTCTGGTAACTTTCTTGCGGTTAATAGATGTTCTCCAATCTCAAAATATCCAGATTTCCCTCCTAAGGATCCGATAAGCATGATGAGTTCCTTTTCCGGATCTACCTTGATTGCAGTTAATAGATACGACTGATGAACTTTGGGATCATCAGAATACGCGTCTTCGGCTGTTAGTGAGCGAGGGGGATTGTTCCAAACCCGGTAAGGAGGTTTAGTTACCGACCACCACGAGGTCGGGGACCAAGAATTCCAGCCATGTCGATAGAACTCAACATTTTTAAGGTCAGGATAGGATACCTGAATTTCCGCGCAGGTTACTGAGACACCGCTGCCGGTGGGAGGCTGTTGATTAGTTGCGTCACCAACTTGTCCGCAAGAGATATTGGCAGCTGAGCTAGAAATCTGTTCCGGAAAAATAAATTTTCCGTGCTGGTATTTTATCTTCATGATCCCGTTCCTCGTGGTGGGGGAGTAGTGTTTTACTTTTCTGCTAAGAGCTCGTTTATTTTCTCGTTCAACTCTGGAAGCGCTTTAGCGGGGTCTTCGCTTCCGCGCTCAATTCCTTCAAAAACCTTGTTTGCTTCAGAGTTAATTTCTTCAGCCTTAAAAGTGATCGGATAGTAGACCAGGTTCTTGGGGTCTTTGGTGATATTCAAGAAGGCGCTGACGTCGACTCCGTTGGCTTCATGGGCTTTAGCTGCTGCCTCTGATTGACTGGTAATTGAGGGGAACACTATTGCTTTCTTCGCAACAATGCTCTGACATTCCGTAGATGTTAAGAATTTGACCCACTGCCACGCTTTGTCTTTATCTTTGGCATTCTTGGTTATAGAGGGCGCGAGACCATTGATTATGGTTTTTTGTCCCATAGGCCCTTTGGGAAGAGGAGCGAACTTGAACTTTTGAGTCTTTGATTGAGACCAAGTATTAATTCTCCAGGAGCCGTCAGGTACTATAGCTGCTTTATTTTGTTCCATCATAGGTTCTAGACCAAGGTCGCCTGCCTTCTCAACCGGGGTAACATATCCGGCCTGAATCTGCTGCTGCCACCATTTCATGGCTTCAATCAGTTTGGGAGAATCTAAGTTGTAATGGCGACCAAACGGATTCTTATCTAAGTAGTTGAAACCGTTAGAAAGGGCGAACCATGACCACGGGCCTTGACCAACTACTCCAGAATTAGTTTCCAGTCCCCAGCCGTAAGTTTCAACATTGTTCTTGTCAAACCCGGCCTCGTCCCCGCGTTTTCCGTTCTTATCTATAGTCAAGTGAGCTATAGCTTTGCCAAAACTACCGCCATCTTGGGGATTCCAATCTAATTTCTGCAAACTAGCTTCATCAATTCCGGCGTCTTTAACGTCCTTTACGTTATAGACGAGAGCTATAGTGTCCCAGTCTTGTGGAATCCCAAAAGTTTTATCTTCGTAATTCCACAGGGATGCCAAATCGCCAGTGTATTGACTCATGTCAATCTTATCTTTTTGGATATATGGTTTAAGATCGGTCAAGACCCCTTTAGCTGCTAGTTCAGGGTATTGAGCTACGTGATTGGTAATGACGTCCGGCGCCTCTCCTGAAGATAATTGGACAGTCAAATTCTTCCAGTAATCGTCCCACCCGGTTTGCTGAATGTCGACGCTAATCCCACTTTTCTTTTTAAACTCGGCAGCACAAGCCTCGTAAGCTGGTTTTTGGTTGGGATCCCACAAACTGTAGGTGACCTTACTATTATCTGTGTCGTTTCCCTTTGTTTCCTGTGGGGCGCACCCCGCTAGACCTGCTGTGGCAAATACAGCTACACCGCAGGTCAATGCGATTGTTTTTTTCATTTCATTCTCCTTAGGGACGGCTCTACTTCGCCGAAGTAAGACCGATTGAATTAACTAGTTTCTTCCCGACTACTAAAAGTAAGATCAACATAGGGATTGTCTGCAAGGTTGCAGCTGCCATGAGACCCGCCCAGTCTGGTTTAGTAGAGGGGGAAGCTTGTTGAAAGGTAGCCAGAGCGACATTGAGTAGTCGAACGGCGTGTTCTTTACCGACCAGTTGTGGCCATAAGTATTCGTTCCACGCAAAAACTGCCTGAATAATTGCAATTGTAGTGATGGGTGATTTGCAGATAGGGACTACTACCTTGCTAAATATCGTCCATCGGTTCGCCCCATCCAGAAGGGCAGCTTCTTCTACCTCGCGAGGAATCGATAGAAAGAATTGTCGCAAAAAGAAAATGGCGAAAGGTGAAACTAGAACATAGGGTGCCAAGAGGCCGGTGAAAGTGTTTAGAAGTCCCAGATTTTTTATTAATACAAAGTTCGGTAGCACGATAAAAATCGGGGGGATCATCATTCCTGTGAGTAGGATTGCGAAGATTTTATCTCTTCCGGGGAAATGTAAACGGGCGAACGCGTATGCGGCCATTGTGGAGGTTACTACCTGGCCGAGCACCAGGATGGCGGTGAATATCAAAGAGTTACGCAGGTAGAGCCAAAAATATATCTTTGCTCCCGATCCTCCCGCGGCTAAGTCTTCTTCAGTGGTCGCAAACCCGAGTACCCGCTTGAAATTTATCCAGCTGGCATCGGTCGGGATCAAAGAATAGTCGCCGTTGAAAATTTGGGAGTTTGGAGTTAGGGCTGTGCGGATTGCCCATACGAAGGGGAGTAAGGTGACTATCAATATAAGTATTAAGGTCGTCCATCCGAGTACCTTTTCCGTGCTCAGCTTGCGCAATATATTTCTGTTTTCCATTGTTTTCCCCTCAAGTTATCCCAAGTCCGATTCGCTAGCTTTCGTTAAACGCAATTGGACGAGAGTCATAACTAAAATGATGATTAGTAAGATGACGGCCATTGCAGCGGCATATCCCATTTGGCCTTGTTGAAAGGCTTTCTCGTAGATGTAAAAGTAGATAACCCGAGTGGAATCCAGTGGTCCACCCTTAGTTGCTACGGCTACAGTGTCAAAAATCTGGAATGAGCCAATCATAGAAACCACTATCACCATCACGAGGATGGGGCGTATCAGTGGCAAAGTTATCGAGAAAAAACTTCTTGTAGTGCTAGCTCCATCTATTTTTGCGGCGTCGTAAATCATGTTTGGAACTATTTGCATTCCCGCGAAAATCAGTAGGGCTGTATATCCCATGTTTCGCCAGGAGTTAACGAGTGCAACCGTAAAGATAGCGATATCAGGATTGCCATAAAAAGCGATGGGTTCGCTGTGAACCAAAGTCAATAGATGGTTTACGAGACCTACATTGGGGTCTAGTAAAAACAAGGTGATTACCGCAATAGTAACGTTTGGTACTAGCCAGGGAACCAGTAAGAGCGAACGAACCAAGCTGGATTTGCTGATACGTTGCATTAGTACCGCTATTCCTAAACCAGCTATGGTTTGGGTAGTGATATTGACGAGGACGTAGATGACAGTCACTACCAGTGCATGAGCAAAGTGATGGTCGCCCAGTAACTTTTGATAGTTCGCAAATCCTACGAACTTTGCAGGAGAAATTAAATCCCAATCTGTAAAACTTATGGCTAGACCTCTTATCATGGGAACTAGATAAAAAACTAGGAATCCGATTACGGCAGGGGCTATGAAAAGGTATCCGGCGCGCTTCTCTGCCAGCTTTAACTTGCTAGGCTTTCTACCTGAAAAGTTCAGGGTATTAGTCTCTTTTGTTTCAGACGTACTGGTCTCTGCAGCGTCCTTGCTATTTATTAATCCGGTAGCAGTCATCCGCGACTCCTCAGCTAGTAAGACTTGCGTCACAGCAATTATTACGTTAGTTTCTTTAGTAAGTCAAGCATTTTCAGTAAATGGGGGTTTACCATTGTGAATGCTCAACGAAGAATTCAGCGGCGTACCAATATGGAGGCTGCATTACGTTACCTGACAGGCTGCTCAGATACCGTTGCCAATGTTGCAAAACAAATTGGAGTAACTCGCCCAGCGGCTGAATCAATTGTTTCTGACCTGGTTAAACTGGGATGGGTAGAAGATATGCCCGCCCCTGAAGGGGTAATCGCAATGGGTAGACCGGCTACCTACTATAAACTCTCTTCTCAAGCGGGGCATGTCCTTTCCTTAGATATTGGAGCTCATCACGTCAGTGCGCTCACAGCAGATTTAAGTGGGCATATTCTTGCTGAAAATACAGAAGATTTAGCTGAGAACACCCCTACCAAAACGCGTATAGCAGCTGCATTAACTGTTAGTAAAAAAACTTTGGAAGATACCAAGTGTGGTAAAACCTGGGTTTGTGTGACCGGAAGCCCGGGCGTTCAGTACCAGGGAAAAGTTGCCTATTTTGGCGGCAAAGGAATGCCGGGCTGGCAGGGGCTGCAACTTGATCAGGTACTTTCTGAGGAACTTGGAGTTAAAGTCACTACTGTTGGGGACTGTGCCCTAGGGGCTCGTGGGGAATCCTGGGTTGGTGCGGCTGCCAAACGTAACGACGTAGTGTTTATCCTAGCTGGAATTCGCACTGGTGCGGCAAGTGTCCTTGACGGAAGGGTGCGGGCGGGGAGTCGGGGAGCCGCAGGTTTAATTGGAGAAATTCCGCAACTAAGGTGGCGGGAGCTAGAAGCGGAAAGTTTCGCAAAAAGTATTTACACTCCTAACCAGCCTCCCGATCGAGAAACCATGTTTAGACAGGCTCGGGAAGGCAATAAACTAGCGATTGCCGGCGCAGCGAAATTCGGTGAGATATTAGGGCTGGGAACTGCCAGTATGATTGCGGTTATTGACCCTGAGTGTGTGGTGCTAGGGGGGCAATTTTGTGAATATGCGGATCTGTTTTTGCCGCAAATGGAGCAGACCATCAGAAAACTGTGTCCATTTGCGCCCTCGATTGTGGTATCCACATTAGGGAGGCGGGCTGTAGCTCTTGGGGGAATTCGATACGCCCTAGATGGTGTTTGGGATCGGATCAGGGTACATGCACTGAACTCTGATTATTTCCCAGCTGTTGATTCCGATAAATTTTGGCAATAATTTAAATAAGGAGCACTAATGATTGCAAAATCAATGAAGATTTTTCTAACTTTCGTGCTGATGATGGCACTTACATGCTACGCTGCTCTACCGGCTGTGGCTGATACGGATTTACCGGCTGAGGTTACGCAGGTGACAGATCCAGATACTCCGTCAAAACCTGGGTACTTATTGACTGCATCAGATGAGTTTAATAATGACGATATTAATCGTCGACTTTTTGCTGATAAATATTTGGAACATTGGTCAAAATCGCCAGGGACAAAAGCAAAATATGAAGTTAGTGATGGAACTTTGAAGTTAAAGATCTTGCCTGATCAGCAACCATGGGATCCAACCTATGATTCCGATACTAAAGTTTCTTCGTTGCAGACATACGAGAAGGACTACATTCACAAATGGACGGATTACAAAGACATAGCACAGTCCGTCCCCCCATTCCGAGGATTTATTCAAAAATATGGTTATTTCGAAATTAAGGCTAAAGCTGCTCTAGGTGGAGGAGTTCATTCCGCATGGTGGATGACGGGTGTAAATCAAGATCAGCCCGAGGGAAAAAATGCGAAATCTAGGGAGACAGGAGAAATAGATATTTTCGAAATACTAGGTCGAAATGGTGCTACTACTGCCCAGACGGCAATACATCCATGGGGAGACTGGCCGAATCTATGGTCTTACACATCCCGTTTTGACGATGGTAAAACTAATCTTGCCGAAAGCTTTCACGTGTATGGTTTTGAATGGGATGAAGATTTTATAAAAGTTTATATGGATGGCAAGCAAGTCTTAGCTAAGAAAGCGTCTCCAAATTATCCCATGATGACTTACTTGGGTGTGTATGAGAAACAGGATGCTTCTTCTTGGACTGGACCGTTTGATAATAGCGTGCCATATCCGAAGACCTTCGAAATTGATTACTTTCGTGCATACCAGAGAATTCCAAAGTCACTGCCTGAAAAATATAAATTATGTGATGGTGTCGTACGAGGTAAATCTATTTGTGCCAAAGAAGAAACTGTGCGTTGGGTTGGACTGGATCGGAATGATGTAACCCTTCCTCATGTATATGCCCCTACAGATGGAGAATACTGGCTAAATTTGCAATATCGAAGTGAAGAACACAGAGATTTATCAGTTGATGTTAATGGGCATCCGGTCGCTGAACTAACAAATCTAGCTAGCGGTAGTTTCAGCGGAAGACCTGCTTCCGTTGAGTTTCTGACGCATCTAAAAGCGGGTTGGAATTCTGTCCGATTCTATAACAAGCAAGATTACGCTCCCGATTTGACGCAACTCACGGTACTACGCAAGCGATAGAGTGAGTTTTAGGATCTCCTGTCAAAGTGAAATCCTCCTGACGGCTTATGTTGGTTGGAAATCCAAAGAGCCTATGGCTTATAGCTGTGCAAACTGTACATGACGTCATCAACCTATGCCTATGTGTGCAGTTCAACAGGGTATTACTTTGACCAGGTAGCCGCGGTTCCGTAAAATACTAAATGTTGTGTGTCCTGGAACAATCCAAACACGGGTGCTCTACCTGGGGTTTTGGCAAAAACAGGACGCTAGACGGAAAGAAATACGAAGTCGGGTGAAGACACTTCGGCGGCGTCCGCAACATTTTTAGGCAGTTCCTGCCATTCTGTTGTCGCGCTCTCAAAGTTCTCGCCCCCAAAGAAGAAACGAAGGCTTAAGCCCGTGCGAACTTATAATCCGAAAGCCGGTGACACCCAGGACAAGAAATGGTATGTCATCGACGCTGAAGACGTCGTTCTCGGACGACTGGCGGCCGTAGCCGCCAAGCTGCTGCGTGGCAAGCATAAGCCGACCTACACTCCCAACGAGGATATGGGCGATCACGTAATTATCGTGAATGCCGCCAAGGTCGGACTTACCGGCAACAAACGTCAGCAGAAACGCGCCTACCGTCACTCCGGATATCCGGGTGGCTTGAAATCTGTAACCTACGGTGACTTGTTAGCTAAGAAACCGGAAGTTGCGGTAGAAAGAGCGGTGCGCGGCATGGTTCCCCACACTCGGTTGGGACGTGCCCAGATGAAGAAGCTGCATGTATTCGCGGGTGCAGAACACAACCACGCGGCGCAGCAGCCAGAACCTTACGAAATTAAGAAAATCGCCCAGTAGCCCTGAGCCAAAACCCTGAGGAGAATTGTGGCTGATACCACCGAAAACGAAGAGCTGTTGGAGGAGAATGCCCCCAGCTCTTACACCACGGAAACCCAGTCGGAGTCGACCGGCTCCGGACAGTCCGTGACCGCTCCCGGCATTGGGCTGGGACGCCGTAAAAGCGCAGTTGCGCGTGTCCGGTTGGTGCCGGGCAGCGGCGAATGGAAGATTAACGGCCGGACTTTGGAGAACTATTTCCCGAACAAGCTGCACCAGCAGCTAGTGCGGGCTCCGTTTACCCTGCTAGATCTCGAGGGACGTTTTGACGTTATTGCTCGAGTCTCTGGGGGCGGCACCTCCGGTCAAGCCGGAGCGGTGCGCCTCGGCATTGCCCGCGCACTAAATGAAATCGATCGGGAAGCGAACCGTCCTGCCCTAAAGAAGGCAGGATTCCTAACCCGCGATTCACGCGCTGTTGAGCGTAAGAAGCCCGGCCTCAAGAAGGCGCGTAAGGCTTCGCAATACTCTAAGCGCTAAGCTTTCACGCTTATATATTTTGCCCGGTAAAGGCGGTTTATTCCGTCCTTACCGGGCAAAACTATATCAAAATAATGCGGTCCGATCGTAGGGCAGAGATTGATATAAAAGCGAATATTACTTGCTAGTGTTTGCAAAACTCTATACATTAGCCTTCTTCTGGTGTTAATCTGAACTCGAGAATAGGAAGGTAGAAATATGGCGAATACAGCAGCTGTTTATGCTCGCATAGACCCAGAGCTTAAAGCAGAAGTAGACGACATTCTTTCACGCCTAGGGGTCACGCCCTCTTCGGTGGTACAAATGCTCTACAGTCAGATCAAACTAACTAGAAGTATTCCGTTCGGGATAAAACTTCCTGCAAAAGCGCCTCTTTCGCTGGCGGAACTCACTACTGAGCAGCTAAGTGCCGAACTGCAGAAAGGTTACGATTCTCTTCTCGCGGGAAAATCCTATTCCGGAGAGCAAGTAGATGAACTCTTAAGTAAAGAGTACGGAATCTAATGGCTAACTATCTGATCATTTATTCAGATGAGGCCCTGCAAGATTTAAGAGAAATCTTTGAGTACATTGCTGGAGAGCTGCGGGAACCGGCGATAGCGGCTGCTCAAATAAACCGGATTCGCGAGCAGGTACGTAGTCTTGGACATTTCCCTGCTCGCAATAAAAAGGTCGCCTGGGAACCCTGGCGCAGTATGGGAATGCGACAGATGCCGGTCGATAATTTCATTGCCTTTTATACCATCGACGATACCCAACCCGCAGTTCAGATTGTTCGTATCTTCTACGGTAAACGAGATATTCAGAGCTATATTCGACAGCCGTCCGGATGACTTAGATCTTGCGGAGGTAGACGTTTTCTAGGCGATGCTGGGCGTCTTTACGCAGGATTAGCGTCGCCCGCCCTCGGGTAGGACGAATCTGTTGCTCCAGGTTGGGCAGATTTATGGAGGTCCAAATATCGAGGGCGATCTGGCGCGCCACCGAATCCGAAATGCCGGCATAAACCTGGAAATATGAGTTGGGATCAGAGAAGGCCGATTCCTTTAACGACAAGAAACGCTCCACAAACCACCGTTCAATATCCCGGGTGCGGGCATCAACATAAATCGAAAAATCAAAAAAATCACTGACTGCCAGGGATTTGTGATCATATAACCCGCTGCGTCCATCATCTTGATCCAGCTTTTTCTCCAGGTTAGGCAGATCTTGATGTCCCCGGTAAAACCAAGCGGGCTGCAGCACGTTGATCCCTTCTAGGATCAAAATATCGGGGCTGGCAACAGTCACGTATTTATCCGGCACCACATCATAGGTGACGTGCGAATATACCGGCGCTTTCACCTCCGGCTCCCCAGCTTTTACCTGGGTAACAAAATTCAGGAGGGCGCGGCGGTTATAGGACTCGGGGAATCCTTTCCGGGCTACTAGCCCCCGCCGCTCCAACTCTGCGTTCGGATACAAAAATCCATCGGTCGTTACTAAAGCGACCCGCGAGGTTTCCGGCCAGCGGCTAAGCAGGTTTTGCAGAATCCGGGAAGTGGTGGATTTCCCGACAGCCACGGAACCAGCAACCCCAATAATGAAAGGGATTTTTCGCTTCCGGGGCCGCCCGAAGAATTCTTGCTGATCGCGTCCCAGGGCGCGAGAATGTAAAACCCGGTAACGCAGCAGCGCTGACAGGGGGCGATATACTGCGTCTGCCTCCTCTAAATCAATCGGATCACCCAACGCTGCCAGGGAACGCAAATCGGCCTCGGTAAGCGGCATCGGGGTTTTAGCGGCGAGGGCGCGCCAAGCGTCCCGATCAAATTGTTCATAAATGGATTTTGCTGGCATAACTATTAGGCTCCGCTAGGTTGGATCCGCTCAAAACTTGCGTCGATTCGGTGTTTCCTGCCTCCCGCCAGTGCCCCTCCAAGAAAAGCCCTGGCGAGACGCAGAACATAAAACTTACAAAGACAGACGCTCTTTTACCACCCCAGCTAGGTGCTCACAAACCGCATCGGCTTGTTCTTGGGTAGCGGCCTCTACCATTACCCGCACCAGCGGTTCGGTTCCCGAGGCACGGAGCACTACCCGCCCGGTATCGCCCAGCTCTTCCTCGGCTTTAGCGATTTCTGCCCGCAACCCGGCATCATCGGTGCGGGTCTTGTCCACGTTCGGTACGTTAATCAGGGTCTGCGGTAAGCGTTTTACGAACTCGCAAATCTTCTCTAAAGGTTGACCAGCGTCTTTAACTGCCCGGGCGATGCATAGCGCGGTCAGAATCCCATCCCCAGTGGTGGCGTGGTTACCGTTAATCACGTGACCGGACTGTTCCCCGCCCAGGACGAATCCTTGTTCGCGCATTTTTTCGAGGACGTAACGGTCACCAACAGCGGTCTGTACGGTGTTGATGCCTTTTTCTTTCATCGCCAAAATCAGCCCCAGATTCGACATAATCGTGATCACTAGGGTGTTTCCGGTTAGCTCGCCTTTTTCCTTGAAGTAGGCGGCTAACATTCCCATGATTTTGTCGCCATCGACCAGGTTTCCTTGGGAGTCAACTGCCAGGCAGCGGTCGGCGTCACCATCGAAAGCCACCCCGAAGTCACATCCGGCAGCTACCACTTGGCTCTGTAACTGTTCGGGGTGGGTAGAACCGCAATTGTCGTTAATATTGCGTCCATCAGGGGAGGCGTTGATTACTACGGTGTCGATTCCTGCCTCTTGTAGTGCCTCGGGACCTAGATGGGAAGCCGCACCATTGGCGCAATCCACGGCTACACGCAGGCCAGAAAGATCCCCCACTGCCCGCACCAAGTGTTTAATATAAAGCTTTTCGGCGCTTTCCCGCTCTTCTTCAATCTCTCCGACCTTATCGCCGGTGGGGCGGTCAGTATCCTCACCCAGCAGCTGTTCGATCTGATCCTCGATTGCGTCAGGGAGTTTATAGCCGCCCCGGGCAAAAAATTTAATCCCGTTATCTGGCATCGGGTTGTGAGAGGCAGAAATCATGACTCCCAAGTCGACGTCAGCTTTCGCGGTCAGGTAGGCGACGCAAGGAGTGGTTACGACTCCGATGCGGTTAACGTCCACGCCCTCGGAAGCTAGACCCGCCGAGATCGCGTGGTCCAGAAAATCGCCGGACATGCGAGTGTCCCGGGCAACGATTGCCCGCAATTTTTTGCCCTTCGGCGCATCTTTGCGTACCTGTTTTGCAGCGGCTCGTCCCAGTTCCAAAGCCAATTCTGGGGTTAAATCTCTATTTGCTAGGCCGCGCACTCCGTCGGTCCCAAAAAGTCTGCCCATTTTACCTGTCTTTCAACTAGCAGAATCTGACTTTCTCAGCCTACCCCACCAAGCCGGGATGGTTTTGTCAAGCAACCAACTGTCGGCGATAATTCGTATTTACACTGCTTAGGCGCGCGAGATAGCAATGAGGAACAACTCGTGAAAAAATCTATCTCATGTGTGGAATCTTAGGAATGGTAGGGCGAGAGCCCACTAAAGATGCAGAAGAAGTGATTATGGGGGGTCTGTCCCGCCTGGAGTATCGCGGATATGACTCCGCGGGGATTGGACTAGCTACCCCCGGTGGTATCGAGATTCGTAAAAAGAGCGGAAAGCTCGCGAATTTGCGGGCAGATTTGCAGGAAAATCCCCTGCCGGAGGCTTTCGCGGGGATTGGGCACACTCGCTGGGCTACTCACGGCGGACCGACAGATATTAATGCCCATCCCCATGCTTCTTCCGACGGGCAACTCGCGGTAGTACATAACGGCATTATCGAAAACGCCGATAACTTGCGTCGCGTCCTCGAAAATCAGGGTTTCAGTTTCGTTTCTGAAACCGATACGGAAGTAATCGCGAATCTGCTGGCAGCATCCTATTTAGCTGACGAGGGCGCGGGTACGTCTCTCGGGGAGGGCGCAGCTGAGGTACCTGCTCCGGTGCTAGATAAAGCCCAAGTTTCCGCGGAGGTCGCTGGCGGGGCGCACTTGGCGGCGGCGCGGCTATCAAGGGCGCTACTAAAGACTATGGCGCAGCTGAAAGGGACTTTTACGATTTTGGCGATTCACCGGGATGCCCCCGGCATGGTGGTTGCCGCACGGCGCTCCTCGCCACTGGTTATCGGGGTAGGCGAAGACTGCAACTACCTCGGTTCGGACGTTTTAGCTTTCGCCGATCACACCAAAGACTGCCTAGAAATTGGGCAAGACGAACTGGTGATGGTGACCGCCCAACAGGTGCGGGTAGCCGACAGTGCCGGCAAAGAGGTTACTCCCAAGCAATTCACCGTGGATTTTTCAGTAGACCGCACTTCTAAGGGCGGGTGGGGTACTTTCATGGAAAAAGAAATCCATGAACAACCTCAGGCAGTTACTGCCACTTTGCAGGATCGAACCGATGCGCAAGGCTACCTGACGCTAGATGAGCTGCGTATCAGTCAAGACGTGTTGCGGCAAGTAAACAAAATGGTGATTATTGCTTGCGGCACTTCCGCCTATGCTGGACAGGTTGCCCGCTATGCGATTGAGCATTGGTGCCGGATTCCGGTAGAGGTCGAGCTGGCCAGCGAGTTCCGTTACCGTGACCCGGTTGTTGACCAGCGCACCTTAGTGGTGGCGATCAGCCAGTCCGGGGAAACCATGGACACCATTATGGCGGTGCGGCACGCGCGCGAACAGGGCGCGAAAGTGCTGGCGATCGTGAACACCCCCGGTTCTACGATTCCTCGCGAATCCGATGCGGTGCTGCTAACCCATGCCGGCCCAGAAATTGCGGTAGCTTCCACGAAAGCATTCACTGCTCAAATCACTGCCTGCTACCTGCTGGGGCTGTATTTGGCGCAGGTACGTGGCAATAAATATATTGATGAAATCGCGGATTACCTGGAAAAACTGGCGGCAGTGCCCCACAAGATGCAAACCCTGCTCAATCAAATAGAACCGGTAGTAGAGGTCGCTAAACGCTATGGCAGCGAACTTAAATCCACGATTTTCTTAGGGCGGCATGTGGGCTATCCGGTAGCCATGGAGGGAGCGCTAAAACTAAAAGAAATCGCTTATGTACATGCGGAAGGCTTCGCCGCCGGAGAGCTCAAACACGGCCCCATCGCCCTAATCGAGCCGGGACAGTTCGTGTTTGTGGTAGTGCCTACCCCGCGCCGTCCCGAGCTGCACCAAAAAGTGCTTTCGAATCTGCAGGAAGTACGCGCTCGCGGCGCGATAACCTTGGTAGTAGCGGAAGAGGGCGACGATAAAGTCGACAAATACGCTGACCATATTTTCCGGGTTCCCAGCACCCCCACCCTCTATCTGCCTTTGCTAACGGTGATTCCGCTGCAAGTATTTGCCTGTGAAGTAGCCAAGAGCAAGGGCTACGACGTAGATCAACCGCGCAACCTAGCCAAATCGGTGACCGTGGAATAGTCAGCAGGAAGGAAATCTGGCGGCATGATTGAGGCATTCGAGAAACAGACAGTAAGGGAAGCTGAAGCCAAAGTAGTAGCCGAGCATCCACAAGGATCACTGATGAAAAAGGCGGCTGGCGAAGTCAGTGATACTACTGTCGAATTTCTACTTGCCCGCGGTGCCAAAGTTGAGGAGACCCGGATTCTGGGTTTAGTCGGCGGCGGCGATAACGGGGGCGATTGTCTCTATGCTCTGTCCTATCTGGCGAAACTGGGGTATCCCTGCCTCGCGTTACTGCTGACAGACAAGCCGCATGAAAAAGCGCTGGCAGCGGCAGAAAAAGCGGAAGTAACTATCGAGCGGGTGGATTTAGCGGGCAGTAGCCGCCAGATTGCGCGCCTTACTTCCCGCCGCGCCCGCGCCGCCCAGGTATGGATTGATGGCCTGGTAGGAACCGGGGTAAACGGTAAATTACGCGAACCCTTAGCGCAGGTAGCGCAGGAATTGAATCGCTTATATGAAACTCGGCGTTTAAAAGTGCTGCGGGTGGCGATCGATATTCCCTCCGGGATTTTCACCGATGACGGGCGCCTGCCCGGTCCTTTCCTGGCAGCTGACGTGACCGTAACTATGGGAGGACGCAAATCCTCCTGCCTGCTTCCTCCGGCCGCCTATCAATTCGGGCAAGTCCGGCTGGTAGATCTGGGTTTGCCAATGAAAGAGGCGCGGCTAGCCCGCCTGGAGGCAAGTGACGTGGGGGCTTTGTGGCCGGTTCCTGGCGCCGAAGACCATAAATATACTCGCGGGGTAGTACAGGTAGTTGCCGGTTCTTCCGCCTTCCCCCTAACCGGGGTGATGTGTGTTGAGGGCGCGGGCAGAGCCGGTGCCGGGATGGTGCGCTATGTGGGGCCCGAGGATGCGGCCTTCGCAATATTGTCTCGTTTCCCGCAGGCAGTTTCCGGTGCCGGCAAGCATCAATGCCTGCTGGCAGGGCCAGGTATTGACCCTAAAGATTCTGCCCGGGTACGCGAAGCGATTAACCAAGCGGTACAGGCTGCTACCAGCGGAATTCCCCTGGTGCTGGACGCGGGCGCTATTGATTTTTATCCCCAAATTGTGGCGCAAGTTCCCGGGGGGCAGCTTAGTCACCGTGCGGTGCTTACCCCGCACGCGGGGGAGGCGGCGCGTCTACTTTCTACCCTAGGAGCCGGAGGAGGACGTGGCGGGGTTACTCGCGCCGAGGTGGAGGCCTCTCCGGCTGCCTGGGCGCAGTTCTTAGCGGATAAAACCAGGGCAACAGTATTGCTTAAAGGGGCAGTAACTGTGATTGCCAGTCCCGAAGAAACTATGTTTAGCCAGGCCGGGGCGCCTTTTTGGACGGGCACTGCCGGTTCAGGTGATGTACTTGCGGGCATCACCGCGGCAGTATTAGCCCAACACCAAGCCCGCGCAGAGCAATCGGGGCGCCGCCTGACTCCTTCCCAAATGTCAGCCGCGGTTGCCTCGGCTGCCTGGGTACATGCCATGGCAGCCCGCAAAGCGGCGGGACTTCCGTTTACCGGTGACGATCTGTCCGGCGGGGCGTCTTTGGGAGCACCGATAGTGGCTACCGATATTGCCCGCCAGGTTCCCCGGGCTATCGCCTATGCTTTGAGCCAAGCCTAGAGCGGTATAGTCATGGTCATGGATACTGATTTTCCGGCGCGCGCGATTATTGACCTGTCGGCACTGGAAAAAAATCTGCAACAGCTGGGCAAATGTGACCCGAATGTGCAGGCAATGGCGATTGTAAAGGCCAATGCTTACGGGCATGGAGGCGCGCAGATTGCGCTTGCCGCCCTTAAGTTCGGGATCAAATGGTTTGGGGTGGCGCAGCTCGCGGAAGCAATGCAATTGCGCAAGGCACTGAAAGATTTTCCGCAAACCCGCATTTTTACTTGGATTTTTAGTCCCGATGCGGATTTGGAAGCCGCGATTAAAGCGGAGCTGGATATTGCGGTTTCTAACCCTGAAACCCTACTGCGCGTTGCCAGTGCCGCCCGGGCTGCGGGTAAGAAAGCCCGCATTCACCTGGCGGTGGATACCGGGATGGGACGCGAGGGGGCACTGCCTGAAAAGCTCGCTCCATTACTTTCGGCGGCAGCGCTCGCCAGTGAAGAAGGCACCGTAGCAGTTAGCGGGATCTGGTCGCATTTAGCGCGCGGAGACGAAGCCGGAGCGGGAGAAGAAGCAACTGCGCGCCAGCTGGCTACCTTCCAGCAGGCGTGCGAACTTGCTTTCCAACGCGGTTTTACGCAGCTAGTTCATCACCTCTCGGCTTCTTCGGGACTGCTGTGGCATCCGCAGGCACATTTTGACCTGGCGCGCTATGGGATCGCCATGTACGGCCTCACCCCGAATCCGGAACGTGCCACTACTGCCAGCTTGCAGCTCACCCCGATTATGCGTTTAGAGGCCGATTTGATCAGCGTCAAGAAACTGCCTGCCGGGCATCCGGTTTCCTATGGGGGAACTTGGGTGGCGCCCCAGGATACCTATATCGGGATTGTGCCGTTGGGATATGCGGATGGAATTGACCGCCATGCCTCGGGAAAAATCTGGGTCGCCGCCAACGGACAGAAATACCCACAGGTAGGCCGGATTTGTATGGATCAATTCATGGTGGATTTAGGTAGCGGCGAGGAGGACAAACCGCCGCTGGCAGCCGGCGCGACGGTGCGGGTGTGGGGAGATGGCTCCCAAGGGGAACCCACCGCCGACGATTGGGCGAAGGCCGCCGAAACCATAAACTATACGATTGTTACTGGCCTTAATCCTCGGGTGCCGCGAGTCTATATCTAGGAGGAAACATGTCCTTTACTATCACCGTTAATTCTTCCGAGCAGACGCGCGCCGCGGGAGAGCTCTTAGCCAAAAACCTCCGGCGTGGTGATTTAGTGATGCTCTCCGGAGGGCTAGGAGCTGGTAAAACTACTTTTACTCAGGGAATAGGATCTGGACTGCAGGTTAAAGGGCGGGTTTCTTCCCCCACTTTTATCGTTGCCCGGGTACACCCGTCCCTGACGGGAGGACCGGATCTGATTCATGCCGATGCCTATCGGATCAAAGATTTAACCGATCTAGAAACCCTCGATTTGGACTCCACTTTGGATCAGGCGATTACCGTCATCGAATGGGGAGAAGGCAAAACCGAACAGCTGTCGGCTGATCGCCTGGAGATCGAGATTCATCGGGAACAAGGAGGGATCGCTACCAGCAGTGATGGGGTAGTAGATCTGGCGGAAATGGATGATGGGAAACGGACAATCACTATCCGCCCGCTGGGGAAGCGCTGGGAAGGAACGGACTGGGAACAGATTTTTTCCGCGTTTGAGGACGGACAAGAAAAGTAGGTAATAGTATGCGGATTTTATGTATTGATACTTCGCTGGGTGCTTCGGTTGCCCTGTGGGATAGTGAAGCCAAGACCCCGGTGTTAGCTAGCCGGTCTAGCCAAGATTCCCGGTCTCATGCTGAGCATCTTTCCGAACTGGTAAGTGAGGTAGTGCAAGAAGCTTGCGGGTGCGCCCTCGCGAAAGCCGGTATTGAGGCGGTGGCAGTAGGACGCGGCCCGGCTCCTTTTACCGGATTGCGTTCCGGGTTGGTTACTGCCCGCACGATTGGTTATGCGCTGGGAGTTCCGGTGATTGGGATTAGTTCCCTAGATGCCCTGGCACGCGCAGTATTAGATCTGGTTCCGCCCACGCAAGAAGTCTTTGTGGCTACCGATGCGCGCCGTAAAGAGGTTTATTGCGCCCAGTATCGCGCGGACGGCCCCGATGATGTTTGCTGCCTGTGGGGACCGGAAGTGGGCAGACCCGCTACTTTCGCTAACCGAGCGGCGACTCCCGAGCTGATTGTGGCAGGAGCAGGCGCGAGGCTTTATCCCCAAGACTTGGCGTTAAATCCCGGGCTCCCTACCGAGGTAGAGGCGGCAGTCCTCGGCCGGATCGCGCAGGTACGCTTGGCTGGGAAGTCAGCTGATGAGTTACTCGATACGGTATCTCCCCTGTATTTGCGCCGCCCGGACGTGCAGCCTCCAAATAAGGGAAAATAGGGGTTTTGTGAGTAGCTGCGTTTCTTTAAGTCTCGAGGACGTGCCCGCGCTGCTCGCCCTGGAGAAAGCCTGTTTTGGGGGAGAGGCTTTTACTGACACGCAACTGCGGCAATTGTTATCGGCCCGTTACGGGCTAGCCATGGGAATTTGGGAGGATTCTCTGTTGGTGGGGGCAGCTCTCCTGGAAGTGTTAGTTCCCGAATCTGAGTTACATTCCCTGGCAGTGTTGCCCGGAAAGCGTCGCCGCGGACTGGGAGCCGCCCTCTTAAAATCTGCTCTCAGCGCTGCCCGCAAACGGGGAGCAACTGAAATGTTTTTGGAAGTGCGTCGCTCTAACCAGGCTGCGATCGCACTTTATGAACGCGCCGGTTTTGCGGCCTTGAGTGTGCGCCGCGGATATTATTCCCATCCCCGCGAGGATGCGTTGGTAATGCGTAAGCGCTTAGCGAGCCCGTCTCCCGGGCCGATCGGCGTAGAAATAACCTCCCCTTAAGCACCAGGGAAATGTATTTAACAACTTCAAGCTTTCTCAATTGTTTAAAAAATCCCTGCTTCTATTATTTTCTTGCTGGAAATCCCCACCTGGTTTTTCCTTCCTCACCCCGTCGATTATTCCCCGATCTTTGCAGGTAAACCCGGAATAGGGTGCTAGTTCTTATTTGGTTTTTTCGCGGCTTTTTCTCTATCTAGCCCCAAATTCCTAAGTCTTAGAAAACCGGTGGGTTAGCCTGTGAATCGTGGCCAATACAAAAGAAATTCAGAAGAGGCGAAGCTGGAACACCCTGGTCTTCGCGAAGCAGTGCATGGCTGTTACCGGCATATTTTTTGTACTGTTTGTGTTAATGCATTCCTACGGCAACCTGAAGATCCTGGCGGGGCCTGATGCCTACAACGGCTATGCCCACCATCTACGGGTCTTCGGTGCCCCTATCCTGCCTTATGAAGGTCTGCTTTGGATTCTGCGCGTACTGCTACTTGCTTGCGTTGTTATCCATATGATCTGTGCCTTCTACCTCTGGCATCGCGCCAGCAAGGGACGAGGCTCTCAGAAGTACGTAGTCAAACAGAATGTGGTTAACAACTACGCGACCCGAACCGTACGTGTCGGATCCGTATTGTTAGTGCTGTTTATCTTCTTCCATATCTTCCATTTCACCACGAAGTGGGTGCAGATTGGCGCAGCTGATGCATACAGCTCTGCCACCTGCAAGGTAGACGGGGTAATGATTCCGGTAGCACCGTGGAACATGATGGTAACCACGTTCTCGCCAGCTAACTGGTGGACGCTGATCATTTACCTGGGTGCGGTAGCGATTGTGGCGCTGCACGTGGGGCACGGCGTTTGGTCCGCCCTGCAAACTATGGGTTGGATCCGGGAAAACACGCATAAAGCGACCGTTTATATTTCCGGGATCGTGGGGCTATTGCTGTTCGCCATGTTCGCCATCCCACCGCTGTATCTGGTAATCACCAACCCCGCTCCGGTGGCGTGTTAGTTAGGGAAGGATGCGTAAGATGACTGAACAACAAAACCTAGTCGACGGTCTGTACACCGTTGGCGAACCGATTGCTGACCAGAAGGCACCGCTCGAGGTGCCGATTGAAAAATGCTGGAAGCAGCGCCAGTTCAATGCGGCGCTGGTTAACCCGGCTAACCGTCGTAAAATCAAAGTGATCGTGGTAGGCACCGGCCTGGCAGGGGGCGCCGCTGCTGCTTCGCTAGGCGAAATGGGCTACCACGTCGATGCTTTCTTCTACCAGGATTCTGCTCGTCGGGCGCACTCGATTGCGGCTCAGGGCGGGATTAACGCGGCGAAGAATTATCGCAACGACAACGACTCTGACTATCGCCTGTTCTATGACACGGTTAAGGGCGGAGACTACCGCGCTCGGGAAACTAACGTTTACCGGCTGGCGGAAGTATCTGCCAATATTATTGACCAGTGTGTAGCGCAGGGAGTACCTTTTGCCCGCGAATACGGCGGCCTGCTAGATAACCGCTCTTTCGGTGGGGTGCAGGTATCCCGTACTTTCTATGCGCGGGGTCAGACGGGTCAGCAGCTGCTGATCGGCGCCTATCAGGCGCTGCAGCGTCAGGTCAACGCGGGCACCGTGGTATCTCACTCCCGTCACGAAATGGTAGAACTTATCGTTTCGGACGGTCGGGCGCGCGGGATTGTGGCTCGCGATATGGAAACTGGTGAACTGGAAACTTTCACTGCCTCGATTGTTATTTTGGCGACCGGTGGTTATGGGAATGTTTTCTTCTTGTCCACCAACGCTATGGGGTGTAACGGTACTGCTGCTTGGCGGGCTCACCGTAAGGGTGCCTATTTTGCTAACCCTTGCTATACCCAGATCCACCCGACCTGTATTCCGCAGCATGGTGATCAGCAATCTAAACTCACTTTGATGAGTGAATCCTTGCGTAACGATGGACGTATTTGGGTTCCCAAGAAGAAAGAGGATTGCAAGAAAGACCCGCGGGAAATCCCGGAAGAAGATCGTGACTACTACCTAGAGCGTATCTATCCCTCTTTCGGTAACTTGGTTCCTCGCGATATTGCGTCGAGGCAAGCCAAGAATATGTGCGATGAGGGTCGCGGGGTAGGTCCGGAGATTGACGGCGTTGCTCGCGGTGTTTACTTGGATTTCGCGGATGCGATTGAGCGTATGGGTAAGGAAGCTGTTTCTGCCAAGTACGGCAACCTGTTCGATATGTATAAGCGGATTACCGATGACGATCCTTATGAGGTTCCGATGCGGATTTACCCGGCGGTGCACTACACCATGGGTGGGGTTTGGGTTGACTATGACCTAGAGACCACTATCCCGGGGCTGTATGTGGGCGGGGAAGCTAACTTCTCTGATCACGGTGCTAACCGTCTGGGTGCCTCTGCTTTGATGCAGGGTCTATCTGATGGTTATTTCGTGTTGCCGAATACGGTAAATGACTACCTGGCTCATACCTTGGATTGGCAGGATTTGCCGCAAGACCATCCTGATGTGGTAGCTGCCAAAGCCCAGGCGCAAGAGCGTATTGACCGCTTGATGGCGATTGAGGGTACCCGTTCGGTGGACTCTATCCACAAGGAACTTGGCCACATTATGTGGGAGTACTGCGGGATGTCCCGTACCCGTGAGGGGCTGCAGAAAGCTATCGGCTTGATTCGGAACCTGCGTAACGAGTTCTGGACCAATGTACGGATCCCGGGCAAGAAGAGCGGCGAGATGAACCAGTCGCTAGAACGCGCCGGTCGCTTGGCTGACTTCCTAGAGCTAGGCGAGCTGATGTGTATCGATGCGCTGCATCGTGAAGAATCCTGTGGCGGCCACTTCCGGGAAGAACACCAAACTCCGGAAGGAGAGGCTATGCGTGACGATGAAAACTTCATGTATGTAGCCGCTTGGGAATGGAAAGGTGAGAATCAGCCCCCTGTCCTGCACAAGGAGGATCTGATTTACAACAATATCGAGGTCAAGACAAGGAGCTACAAGTGAACATCACTTTGCGAATCTGGCGTCAGGCTGGCCCAGACGCCGAGGGAGCTATCCACGAATATCAGCTCCACGGAGTTAGCGAGGATTCCTCTTTCCTGGAAATGC
Source organism: Varibaculum cambriense (assembly GCF_022133705.1). GTDB lineage: Bacteria > Actinomycetota > Actinomycetes > Actinomycetales > Actinomycetaceae > Varibaculum > Varibaculum cambriense_A. Next base: position 53,316 of record NZ_JAKNHJ010000010.1, on the reverse strand, counting down.
TGGACATCCTCAACGAGGATCTATTTGCCCGCGGGGAAGAGCCGGTCGCCTTTGACTCGGACTGCCGCGAGGGAATTTGCGGTATGTGTGGCCTGGTGATTAACGGGGTTCCGCATGGAAACCATTCCCCGGATCCGAAGGATAACGCCACCACCTGCCAGCTGCATATGCGTTCCTTCAAGGATGGGGACACTATTACCATTGAGCCTTGGCGCTCTAAGGCATTCCCGATCATTAAGGATCTGGTGGTTAACCGCAACGCTTTGGATCGTATTATTCAGGCGGGCGGATACATTTCGGTTAATACCGGCGCCGCTCCGGATGCACATGCCACCCCGGTTCCCAAGAAGGATGCGGATCGGGCTTTCGAGGCCGCGGCCTGTATCGGTTGTGGAGCGTGCGTGGCTGCCTGCCCGAACGGTTCGGCGATGCTATTTACCGCTGCGAAAGTGACTCACCTGGGTCTTTTGCCGCAAGGTAAACCGGAGAATCTCCGGCGGGTTACCCAGATGCTTAACCGGATGGGTGCTGAAGGATTCGGTGGATGCACCAACTTTGGTGAATGCTCGGCGGTATGCCCCAAGCAGGTTCCGCTGGACTTTATCGCGGTGCTAAACCGGCAGCTCGGCAAAGCTGTTCTATCTGGAGTTTAAATCTGCAGTTAACAGTTAAATAGCCGTTCTTTTGCATGGCCAAGGCGGGCTCGGAGATTTTCTCCGAGCCCGCCTTCCATATATTTGAGGATCTGCCCCTGTAGCTAGCAGTAAAATCGCTGCATCTTTTAGCCCCGTATACTATTAGCTACCTGACTTAGCTGACCGTCCTCCTATATTGCAGCTGAAGCGGTACTTACCTTTTCCTTTGCCTTTCACTTTGGTGATTAGGGACGCACCCAGGAGTTTTCGCAAAAGTTCAGAGGCCGGGGAGGGGGTTATCCCCAATATCTCCGTTACCTGAGAACGCGAGAAAACGTCCTCGTTCCCGAAGAAATCGTAGAGTTTTTGGGCGTGCCGAGCCGAGACTGGACTGAGCCCCTTCCAGGCAATGTCCTGATTTTTTAATCTAATGTCCTGATTTTTGACCTCAATGTCCTGTTTTTTGGTGAAGCCCCATGCCTTGAAGAAGCCATGTCCGGATGCTGTTCGAAGAGAGTTACTACAGCTAGAGGCGATATCGTTAGGCCGAGAATCTGGGGTATGGGTAAAATGGGGACTATGAGTGAACCGCTGATCCTGGGAATCGAGTCTACCTGCGACGAAACCGGCGTGGCGCTGGTGCGCGGGGGAAAACTACTGGCAGATCGCACTGCTACCTCGATGGACGAGCATGCTCGTTACGGGGGAATCATTCCCGAAATTGCGTCCCGGGCGCACCTGGAATCTTTCCTGCCCACTTTGCAGGCTGCCTGTGAAGAGGCCGGGGTAGCGTTAAGCGAGGTAGACGCGATTGCCTGTGCGGCAGGTCCCGGACTTGTGGGGTCGCTAACCGTGGGTATTTCGGCGGCTAAAGCCCTGGCGCTTTCGCTAGATAAACCGCTGTACGGCGTAAACCATGTAATCGGACACCTGGCGGTAGATGCCCTGGTAGAGGGGGACTTTCACCCACCCTTTATCGGGCTGATCTGCTCGGGGGGACACTCGAACCTAGTACTGGTGCGCGACCTCGCCACCGATATTACGGAACTGGGGGGCACACTTGATGATGCCGCCGGGGAAGCTTTCGATAAAGTAGGGCGCCTGCTGGGTACCCCTTATCCGGGAGGTCCGCACGTAGACCGCTTGGCGCAGGCGGGGGACAAGAAAGCTATCCGTTTCCCGCGGGGACTCGCGGCCGGAAAAGACAAAGAACGTCACCGCTATGACTTTTCGTTCTCCGGTCTAAAAACTGCGGTTGCCCGCTATATTGAGGGGCTAGAGGCTACCGGGGAAACTATTAACCGCGAAAACATTTGCGCCGGATTCTCCGAGGCGGTAAATGATTCCCTGACCAAGAAAGCGGTACAGGCAGCTCAAGATTTTGATTGCCGCGAAATCGTGGTAGGTGGCGGTTTTTCCGCGAATTCGCGCCTGCGTGAGCTGCTTGCGCAACGCGCCGAATCTGCGGAGATTACCGTGCGGATTCCTCCGATTCGTTTCTGTACCGACAATGGTGCTCAAATCGCTGCCCTAGGCGAGGCGCTAGTGAAAGCGGGAATGCCGCCCTTGCCAATAGATTTCGGCCCTGACTCTCAGATGGCGCTCACCCAGATTTACATGGCTCCGAGCCCTGAGGATACGGAAAAACCAGCGACTAAGACCAACAGTCCCCAAGAAAAGCAGGTAGATGCGGAGAGTATCTATCGAAAGGTGAAAGAAAACATGGCGAAGTCATTTGACCAAATGCGTCCCGGGTTGGAAAAGGCTGCCGACCGGATTAAACCACTGGTAGAGCAGGGACGTGAATATGCGGAAGAAACCGTGGAGAAGGCACGCCCCTACGTAGAGCAGGCGGTAGAAAAGTCTCGCCCCTACGTGGAGCAGGCGGCAGAGAAAAGCCGTGAATATGCGGAAGAAACCATGGAGAAGGCACGCCCCTACATGGAACAGGCGGCGGAAAAGGGGCGCGAATACGCCAAGCAAGCACAGCAGCGCCTACACGAGCGTTCGCAGGCGAAAAAGTCAGATCCGGATGAACCGTCCGTGACGGTCGAGCCGCCCGATGATGTGGAGCCCCGCCGATAACTCTATCGGGGTCTGAACGGGCAGTCGGCAAGAAGCGCCGGGCTATCGTCCTGAGGTTTCGCCGCGCCCTCTAGCACGAGGCACCGGTGCGCTCCACTTACCCGGGTTAGCGCTACGGTTACGGTGCGGGGAGTCCAGTCCCGCTGCTTTTTGGGCATTACTCTTTTGCGCCAGGCAGCAATGTCGAGGGCGACTCCCCGCTTTAGGACATCCAAGCGAGTAGCCTGGCGGGAGCGCAAGTAAGAGCTAATCACCTTGGTTTTCAAAGGTAGGTTTTCCACTATCTGGTAGCAGTGCAGTGCCGGGGCGTCGTCGCCGGTGGGAAGAGTGTTTCCAGTCAGATAAGCGATTGCGCTAGATACTGGCGCGGCCTCTAAACGGTCGCAAATGTCAGGTAAGATTCCGGCGCGAATAATCGCAGGATCGGGATCGAAAAGATAGTGCCCCAAGCTAGCTGCCTGCGGAACCTGCACGTGGCTGTCTCCCGGATTGCGGGCACTAGCGCAGCGGAATTGGGTTACCCCGCCGCCCTCGATGATTAGCGCCGAACGTCCGGGGCCTTCGGGGGCAAGTCCGGGGGAATAGAGGGCGCACTCTACCAGGTCGCCCGCTACGCTCACCCATTGGGCGTGGTAGCCAGCTGGCAGGTTAGCGAGATCAATGCCGGGCGCTATTTTTACTGCCAGATAGGGTGCGCGCTTTCCCCATTCCAATACTGTCCCGAAGGGCGGGGACCAGGCGGCAGGGGAGAGGACACGTCCGGTAGCGGCGCGGCGTGCCGGATCCACAAACAGGGCGGGCAGAGTTTTCTGGGCGACAAGGTGCTCGGCACTTGTGCATAGAACTTGGGCACCTGGCTGGTCAGCAAGGTTAATCGCCGCACAGGTGGCGGCCGCCGGGCTCTGATCGACTGCGCGAAAATCTGGGCAGATGCGTGCCAGTTCCAAAGAGTCGGCGCCAATCCCGCACCCGAGATCTATCAGGCTGGTAACGCCGGCGGCTGCAAAACGTTTAGCTCGCTGCCTGGCCACAATTCTCCGGGTCGCCTGTTCCAGCCCGTCGCGGGTAAACAAACAGTTCCTGGCCTGCGAGCTCCCCATTTTTTCCTGGGCTTTCTCCCGCAGTTTCCATTGGGTCTGTAAAGACGCAACCAGATTTGCCGGGTAGTGCTGGCGCAGGTGCTTAGCGATAGCTGCTGTTTCGGAGGGGTCTGGGGCAGGGTTTTCTTGTAAAAGCTGCCAGCCGGATTGGGTGGTAAGCGCCGCTACCATCGGATCCTCTACTGGTGGAAAATGCGCGATTAGCTGCCGCAGCTGCGGGTAACTAAGTAGCGGCTTGGCAGTAACCATAGTTTTCTCCCCTCTAACACTTTTAGTTTAACCGAGCTGGCCTCCTGGTCGTTTCGCAATGTTGAAGCGGGAAATATCTGGATTCGCCGAGGGCGTAAGCTAAACCTGGCACTCAGCTTGATTGAGTGCCAGAATACACTTAAGCTAAATAGTGCATTTGGAGTTGTAAGACTCCAGACTGGCACCGGAAATCTGGCAACCCGCGACGTCAAAGTTCCGGTACTAAAACCGAAAAGTTTTTGGAAAAAGAAAGGGAGGTCTGCAGTGTCAGTCTCCATTAAGCCGTTAGAAGATCGCGTCGTGATTCAGCAGGCAGAAGCGGAACAAAAGACCGCTTCGGGTCTGGTTATCCCCGACGCTGCTAAAGAAAAGCCGCAGGAAGGTAAAGTAATCGCGGTGGGACCGGGTCGCGTTGATGACCAGGGTAACCGGGTTCCGATGGATGTTGCCGAGGGCGACAGCGTGATTTACTCCAAGTATGGCGGTACCGAGGTCAAGTACGGCGGGGAAGAATACTTGATTCTTTCCGCGCGTGACATTTTGGCAAAGGTTGAGCGCTAAGCATTAACGTGGCCGCGCGGTTTTCGCGCCATTAAGCCATAAAGCAATCGGCGGGGTCGGAGAAATCCGACCCCGCCTTTTGTCTGCTCTTGCCGCTGCGGGAGCAAGCGTTGCAGTGATGAAAAAAGTCGGGGGAGAGAAAATCTCGCCCCCGACTTTAAAGCTATTTAGTTGTTATTTCGCCACGCGGAACTACTTTTCTTTCGGCGCCGGCAAAATCACGTCGCGGACTAGTTCCTGCAGGTCGGTGTTGGACTTGAGGAATCCGCGGAGGGTACGCACCGTGGGGCCGAAGGTGTCGAACTCTTCGACGCTCATGCCATCTACCTCGTAGGCGCGGCGGAAATCTTCCACCTTCATCAAAGTTTCCATGATTTCGTCCGCTACTGGCTCTTCGAAGCGCGGCTCGTACTGGTAATCGGACTCTTGGATCCGCTTGGACCAAGCAAAAGGCGGAGAAATAACGATGTCGCCACCAACTAGCTCGGTGTACTGCATGGTGTTACGGAAGGCCGCAACTAGCATGCGGGAACGCAAGCCCCGTTTTTCGAACTCGGCAGCAGCCTTCTTGACTGCAGCGATTCCGCCCCATTCCAGGTGTCCGGGGTTTAGAACCAGTTTGTCGCGGTTTGCGCAGATCTTCAGCCAGTCATCGAGACGGCCAACCATCAAGGTTACGACCGGACCCATAGTGGAAATGTCTTTGCCTTCAGCTTCGCGCCGTTTCAGACCGCGCTCAATGGCTTCACCGGAGGCAACTGCCTGGGGAACGGAGAAGGACACGGTTACGTTCATGGATACGCCCCGGTAGGTGGCGTCCTCGATAGCTTCAATCCCAGTCTTGGTGGCAGGTACTTTTACCACAATGTTGGGAGCCATTTCGGAGAACTCTACTGCCTGGTCGGCTAGTGCCTTGGCGTTGCGGTAGTTCGCCGGATCGGTCTGCACCGAGAGGCGACCATTACGTCCATTGGAGGCTTCGAAGGCTGGTTCTAGCAGCTTAGCGGCCTCAATGGACATATCTTTAACAGCCTGCCAACCGATTTCGGATTCGGTGGCGGTGGGCATGCTCTCGGCAATCTTTTTGATGCGAGGAGCCCAGATGTCTAGGTGCTTGGAAATAGTAGTGTAAGCAATGGTTGGGTTACAGGTCGCACCTACTCCGCCCCAAGAGATCGACTGACGTAGTTCTTCCAAATCGGAAGAATCGTTCCACAGCGCGGTCTTTGAATTCTTGGCTGCATCTAGCAGGGGACCGGGGGTCATCTTAATCTCGGTCATTGAGTCTCCTTCGTTCTTTAACGGACACCGCCTTCGGTGCCGGTTCCCTTCCAGGTTAAGGGGAAAAAACTATAGCGTCAAGACTTTGACAGGACAATAGAGCAAAGAGGGAGTGAGCTTCGTCACTAAAGGCTGACGGTGAAGCGATATCTAGAGGCGCGATAAACGTGATCCCCGATTTCAATGGGAACCCCGGATTGGTTGTAAGCAATGCGTCGCATACTCAAAATTGCAGCTCCCCGTGATTCTTGTAGGATTTCTGCTTCCTCGCTGCTGGCTTTACGGGCGGAAATGGTTTGCGAAGCACTGACCACTTCGTGCCCGTGGCTGCGCATAGCGTCATAAAGTCCTCCCGAACGTAGCTCCTTTTCGGTGGGGGCAACTTCCGAGGGAAGGTAGTTGGTCATAATCGCTAGTGGCTCGCCATTGGCAAGGCGCAAGCGCACAACTTTGATAACTGTTTGTCCTTCTTCAAGGCGTAGATCCTCTGCAATCTCTTGGCTGGCCTCGACCTCTTCATAGGAAATAACCTTGGTGGTGGGCTTTTGTCCGGAGTCTTTTAAGTCGTCATAGAGGGAAGACAGTTTAACCTGACGGTGTATTTCTTTAGGGGCAACAATAGTGCCTACCGCGCGTTTGCGTACCACCAAACGTAAATCAACTAGCGATTGCAGGGCGCGCCGGGCAGTGGGGCGCGATACTCCCAGGCGGGAGGCCATCGATAACTCATCTTCAAGTTTTGCTCCCGGCGGGATAGTGCCGTCTAGGATTAACTCCTTAATGGGTTCAGAAATCTGGTGGTACAGGGGAATGGGAGAGGAATGGTCGAGCTCAATATCGGTTACATAGGTTTTGAGCGTTGCCATGGGGACTCCTTCCTAGGGCGCTTTCAGGCTACAATAGCGCTCATTGTTATATAGCTATTACATTAATGTAGAATACACCTAAAATTAAAGTTGAAGGCATCTTTGGTTAAGGGTGCGTAATTGATTTTTGTCACCCGTTCGGTGGTTCTAGAACTCGAAATTTGAATTTCAGGCTTCCCCTCGCTATAGAACTTTGCTAGAATGTCATTACAAAGCGTCGCAGCTTTGTGGCAACCATCGCGCGTGGCGCTGACAAGGTAGTCAACAACGATGCAAAAAGGGGATCGCTGGTATGAACAGTTTTAAGATGCCGGCCGTAGACGTGCTTACTATTGGGCGCTCTGGGATAGACATTTATCCGCTGCAGACCGGAGTAGGGCTCGAAAAGGTGGAACAGTTCGGAAAATTCTTGGGTGGCAGTCCCATGAACGTAGCGGTAGCAGCCGCGAAGCTGCGCCACTCGTCCGCGATTATCACCGGAGTGGGCAAAGATCCTTTCGGTAAGTTCGTGCGTTCCGAGATGCGCTCTTTGGGGGTGTATGACACCTATGTGGTGGATAATCCCAACTTTGCCACCCCGGTAACGTTTTGCGAGATTTTCCCGCCCGACGATTTCCCCCTCTACTTCTACCGGGAGCCTTCTACCCCTGACCTGGAGTTAACGGAAGCAGATATTCCCGAGGACGCCGTGAAAGACGCCCGGATTTTCTGGATTTCCGTTACCGGCCTCTCGGAAGAACCCTCGCGCAGTGCCCACCACCACGCCCTAGACCTGCGGGATTTAGGAGACAAAGATAAATGGACGATTGCCGACTTAGATTACCGCTCTACTTTCTGGAGCGATGAAGAAACCGCTCACCGCGAAGTGGAGCGAATGCTAGAGAAAGTTTCAGTCGCAGTGGGCAATAAAGAAGAATGCCGCATCGCGGTGGGAGAAACCGAGCCGGATCGCGCCGCCGACGCCCTCCTGGAGCGGGGAGTAGAAATCGCGGTAGTTAAGCAGGGGCCCCTGGGAACTTTGTGCAAGACCCGGGAAGAGCGGATTGAAGTCCCCGTAACTCCGGTGAAAGTCACCAATGGACTGGGTGCGGGCGATTCATTTGGAGGATCGCTTTGTCACGGATTACTCTCGGGCTGGGAACTACCGCAGATTATTTCGGCGGCCTCCACCGCCGGGGCGATTGTAAGCTCCCGTTTGGAATGCTCCACGGCGATGCCTTCTGAACCGGAAATCTTAGACATGATTTCCAAGAACCCGCAGTCCGCTCCGATTATTACTAAGAGGTAAGACGATGGGACAGCTAATCTCAAAACTGGCAGAAATCCGTACCTTTGAACCGGAACGGATAGCGAAAACTCTGCAAAACCGTCCTCGTCCCAGCCTGAAAGAAGCGCTACAAGGAAAAGACGGTAAACCGGAAAAACTGATGGTCATTGCTTGCGACCACCCGGCGCGCGGGGCGCTGGCAGCAGGAGACGATCCCTCCGCCATGGCCGATCGGGAAGAATTGCTGGCGCGCTGCGTGGAAGCGCTCTCGCGACCGGGAGTAAACGGTTTCTTAGGGACCGCCGATATGATCGAGGACTTGGCACTGCTGGGCGCCCTCGATAATAAAGTGGTTTTCGGATCCATGAACCGCGCCGGACTAGCGGGAGCTAGTTTCGGGATGGATGACCGCTTCAACTGCTACGACGCTCAAGGCGTGGAAGATGCCGGTTTGGCCGGGGGAAAAATGCTAACCCGGGTCAACTATGCAGATGCAGGCACCGTCTCCACTTTGCAGGCGACTGCCCGCGCCATCGATGAACTGGCAGAGCGAAAACTGATGGCGATGGTCGAGCCGTTTATTTCGGAAGGCCCCGCTGAAAAAGTTAGCAACGTCCTCACCCCGGAAGCTGTTATCAAGTCGATGGCGATAGCGGCTGGGCTGGGGCGTACCAGTGCCTATACCTGGTTGAAACTTCCTTGCGTTGCCGAGATGGAACGCGTCATGGAAGCTACTACACTTCCCTCTTTGATCCTAGGGGGAGAAGTATCTAAGGATCCCGATGCCGCCATGCAGTCATGGGGTAAAGCTTTGCGGCTGCCCAATGTCTTAGGGTTGGTCATCGGTCGTTCACTATTATTCCCGGCCAGCGGCGATGTGGCGCAGGCCGTAGACGAGACGGTAGGTTTGCTATGAGTAATAACGAAAATTATTTATTCCGCGACGGTCAGCTAAAAAATGGCCAGTACGAATTGGATTTAACCCCGGAAAAAGCCGGTTGGGAGTTCTCGGGACTGAAAGTCTTGAATCTGCCGGCGGGAGCCAGCCAAGAGGTCACCTCCGGTAATTCGGAACTGCTGGTTTTACCTCTCGAGGGCGGCTGCACGGTTAAGGTTGGCGGTGAAACTTTCGAAATCAAGGGACGTAAGGATATCTGGAGTGAAATCACCGATTACCTGTACGTACCGATTAACACCACCTTTACGGTGAGCAGCGAAAAGGGCGGGCGGTTCGCGCTGCCCAGCTCGAAGGCCAATAACGAAAAACCGCTGCGCTACTGCCCCCAGGATGAAGTCATCTCCATGATTCGCGGTAAGGGCGACTGCACCCGGGAAGTCCACAACTACACGATGGGCAATCCGGTAGAGGTTGACCACGTGCTGGTCACCGAAGTGATTACTCCCGGTGGTAACTGGTCTTCGTATCCTCCTCACAAACATGATGAGCATTCCGAAACTGAACGGATTTTGGAAGAAATCTATTACTACCAGGTAAAGCCGGCTGCCAATGGCACTACCGGAATGGCACTGCAACGCATCTACCCCTCTAAAGGACACACTATTGATGTGTGCGCCGAGGTACACAGCGGAGATGTAGTAGTAATGCCGCACGGTTGGCACGGTCCGTCCGTAGCCGCGCCCGGATACCACCTGTATTATTTGAACGTAATGGCCGGCCCTGCTGAGGACGCCACCTGGCTGGTAACTATTGATCCCGACTATGTCTGGCTCACCGAAGATTGGGGTGGCGGCGAAGTCGACCCCCGTCTGCCCATGACCAACGCCACCATCAAGGAGGACTAAGGATGGCAAAATTTGAGACCGTTCGCCTAACCACCGCGCAGGCGACAATCCGCTTCTTAATCAACCAGTATTCCGAGCGTGACGGCAAAGAATACCGCCTGATCCCGGGTACGTTCGGGATTTTCGGACACGGCAACGTGTGTGGCATCGGTCAGGCACTGCTGCAAAACGAACTAGATTCCACCCCTGATGGGGGTGTAATGGAATACTACATGCCGCGTAACGAGCAGGGCGCAGTCCATGCGGCCGCGGCTTTCGCTAAAGCCAAGAACCGGCTGCAGACGCTGGCAGTTACCACTTCGATTGGTCCGGGCGCCTTGAATATGGTGACTGGCGCGGCGCTGGCCACCACTAACCGGGTGCCGGTATTGCTGCTGCCTTCTGACCAGTTCGCTACCCGCTACCCGGATCCGGTGCTCCAGCAGTTGGAGGATCCGCGTTCTTTGGACGTAACCGTTAATGATGCGTTCCGCTGTGTCTCACGTTTCTTCGACCGGATCAACCGGCCCGAACAGCTAATGCCGTCCTTGATGAACGCCATGCGGGTACTGACTGACCCGGCCGAAACCGGAGCAGTAGTGCTGGCAATGCCGCAAGACGTACAGGCCGAAGCCTTCGATTGGCCGGTAGAAATGTTCGAAAAGCGGGTTTGGCATGTACGCCGCCCGGCAGTATCTGAGACCGAGATGGCGCGGGCGGCAGCGATTATTAAGTCGGCGAAGCGTCCTCTGATTGTTTCCGGTGGGGGCACGATCTACGCGGAAGCCTCCCAGGAGCTACGCGATTTGGCGAGCGCTACCGGGATTCCGGTATCCGATACCCAGGCCGGTAAAGGCGCCATCAACTATGACCATGAATGCGCCGTAGGGGGCGTCGGCTCTACCGGTGCCAATAGCGCAAATCATTTGGCGGATAAAGCAGATGTGGTGATCGGGGTGGGTACTCGCTACTCGGACTTCACTACCGCTTCCCACACCCAGTTCAAGAACCCGGATGTGCGCTTTGTAAACATCAACGTGAAAGCCTTCGATGCGGCTAAACACGCGGGTGAAATGGTGGTGGCTGACGCCAAGTTGGCGCTGGCTGCTTTGAAAGAGGCACTCGGGGATTACCGGGTATCCGAAGATTACAGCCGCGAGATCGCCAGCGAGCGCGAAGACTGGTTCGAAAAGACCGCCGAATGCTACGGGGCGCACGACCAAGAGCTGCCGGCGCAAACCGAGGTGTTCGGGGCTCTTAACGACATGATGGGCGACAACGATGTGGTGATTAACGCCGCCGGGTCGATGCCAGGCGATTTGCAGTGCCTGTGGCAAGCGAAGACTCCGGTGCAATACCACGTAGAGTATGCCTTTAGCTGCATGGGATACGAGATTCCCGCGGCTATGGGGGTCAAGATGGCGTTGCCGGATTCGGAAGTGGTGGCAATCGTTGGGGACGGAACCTACCAGATGCTACCGATGGAACTGGCGACGGTGGTGCAGGAAAACATCAAGGTTATCTATGTTTTGTTGCAAAACTACGGGTTCTCGTCGATTGGTTCGCTTTCGGAGTCTCACGGCTCTCAGCGTTTCGGAACTCGCTACCGGATGGGTGATGGCAATCCCCATAACGAGGACGGGGAGCTACTGCCGGTAGATATCGCCAAGAACGCGGAATCTTGGGGAATTAAAGTGCTGAAAGTGCACACTATCGAAGAGTTCCGGGATGCCTATCGCCAGGCGGAGAAATCTGAGCGGGCAGTGATGATTCATATCGAGACCAACCTGTTTGGTCCGAACCCGCCGAACTGTTCGTACTGGGACGTGGCGGTGCCGGAAGTTTCGCGCATTGAATCCACCCAGCAGGCTCGGAAAGAATACGAGGAAGCGCTGGTGGATCAGCGTCACTACTGGAAGCAGTAGCCAATAGTCTCTGGCAAATCTAATAGTGAATGAGTCGGGCTAACGCCCGAAAGTTCCGGGGCAGAGAGCCTTTTGGGATAACCCCCCAAAAGCTCTCCGCCCCGGGAGTATTTTTATGGGTGGGTGTATTAGCCCCTATCGGGGATTATCGAGTTCAGTCTGGCTTAAAGATGCGGTTTTCGCAGCGCTAGGGTTCCAGGATCCCCTTGGTTTGCTGAGTGAAGAAATCTTCTAAGGACTGGGAATAATACTTAGTTAGGTGGTCATGATCCATATAAACGTAAAGATTACCGACCAAGGGACTGCACGCATCGTTGGGACATATCTGCGGCGATAAATCCACGAAATGGAAACCAGGGTTTTCTACAGGCAGACCGTTAAGAGTCTTCGAATACACCTGTCCATAGGGGACGCCACAGGACTGGGGATTAGGGACTGACACAGCGCACTCATAGATATTTTGAGAATAATTAGGGGTGTCGCGCATCCCTATTACCTTTATCCCCTTTGTCAGGAACTCGGACACGACATCGGGGTGACCAGGTAATACTTGATCAGGGCTACCAGGTTGCGTAAGCGTGGAAACCATAATCACCGCATCGGGTTTTGCCTTATTTAACGCCCAATCCAATCCGGCTTGTACCCATTTTTTGCAGGTATCGTCATGGCCGTCAAAGTCACGGGAGATCTTGCAGCCTCCCATTAGCAGCGCGGCTAAATTCCAGTTGCGTTTCTCTGCCGTTTTTTGGATAGCGGGCAGATACTGCTCGGCATGGGAATCACCAAATACCAGGACATTAGCACCATCAGTACCTTCCTGGTGAAGCTGACGACAAGAATTGTTATGACCGGCGGCTTCTCCAAAATCTGGTGCCCCAGCAAATGCGCTGTCACATTGGTACGGCAGGCTTGCCCACTGTTTACCTAGCTCTCCAGGAGCGGGCAAGGGATCTTCTTTAAAACTGCTGGACGGATTTTTCTGTAGGAGGATTCGCGCGCCGGGGTGACTAGAAACTGTGACGTGCTTGGCGGGAGAGATTCGCTTGTTTATCTGCCAAGAGGCGGTAGCAATGCCACCGGCACCAACCGCCAAAGCCAAGACAATAACGCTGACTTTATGCAGCCAGGTCTTATTGAATAGTTTCAGGGAACGTACCGGGTTATCAACCAGCTCGGTTAGAAGGACTGCTAGCCCTAAGGAAACTAGGAATAAGAATCCGCCCTCGAAAAGAGAAAGGTTAGCCTGCTGACGCGCACCCATATAAACCGCGAAGATTGGCCAGTGTACCAGGTAAAGGGCGTAGGAATTGTCCCCGATATATACCAGAGGACGGCAAGACAACAGCCGTGCCGAGCTGGAGTTCGAATCACTGCGAACAAATAGCATTACTAGGCATGCTGCGACTATGGGCAGGATGCAGATGGGACCGGGGTAGGTGCCCACGGAGAGCAGACCGAAAACCACGATGATTGCGATGGAAAACCACCCCAGGGCGTCATGCCATTTGGATCCGGCCTTAACCCTGTTCATAGCAAGAGCCGCTAAAACTCCGATCGCGAACTCCCAAAATCGAATGCGAGTGTCGAAATAGTATTGTGAAGCGGTACCGTCGAAAAACTTTACTAGTAACCAGGCAAATGAAGTCAGGGCTAAGAGAGAAAAAACAGTGAAAATCCCTTTGCGGACGGAGATTTTTAATTTGCGGCAGAGCAGGGCGGTTACCGCGAAGACTACCGGGAAGATTAAGAAAATTTGTCCTTGGACTGCGATGCACCACATATGCATTAGCGGAGAGGACAGGGAATGGTCAGCAGCAAAATAGTCGACTAACTCTGACTGCAAATACCAGTTTTGGTAGTAAAACAAGGATGGCCAGGACTGGTTGATGATCTCCATCCACCTGGTCTTCGGTAGATACTTGATGGTTAACGCGATCGCTAAGAGGATGGTGACCACCAAGGGAGGAAGCAGGCGGCGGAATGTTTGAATCCAGCGTTTGCATACGGAATAACTCTTACCAGCATCGGATCCGCGGATAAAGGAATCTGCTAAAAGGAAAGCAGAGACCATGATGAATACATCCACCCCGATGGGGGAGCCTACCTGCCAGGCGTGGAACACTATGATTTGCAAGGCGCAGAGGGCGCGCAATCCTTGAATTTCGGGGCGGAAGCGCCGGGTCTTGTCATTTACAGCATTGGCAGGAGAACTCATATCGGTGATCTTTCGCTAGGTGAACCTGCTAAGGATGCTATTGCAGCACGATAAATATATGCAATCTACTGTCATATAAAAACCGGCTTGGGTGAGGTGCATCCTCACCCAAGCCGGTAGTTTAATTTTTTACTTTCTATGTATTTAGGCGAAAGGTCGTGATTTTTCGTCTAGGGTCGCAATCGCTGTTGCTGGTAGGTTCAGGCTGACGGAAGCCACCAGATCCTTTAGCTGCTCCGGATTACGTGCGGACGCAATCGGGGCAGCCACGCCCTTGGCGCGCAGCCAGGCGAGCGAGACTGCAGTGGGGGTAGAACCGAGTTCCTCAGCCACCTTCACCAGGGTATCTACCAGTGCAAAAGATTCAGGGCGATTGTATTCCGATAGGAAATCGCTGCGGTCTTTGCCGGCCAGGTCTTCTGCTTTACGGTATTTTCCAGTGAGGAAGCCGGAAGCCAGCGAGAAGTAAGTGAACTCGGCAACCCCGAACTCGCTGCAAATAGGCTGGTAGTTTTCTTCAAACTCTTTACGGTAGACTAGGTTGTATTGATTTTGGATCGCGACTGGTGCTGACAGGTTCTCCTCTTTAGCAACCTGGAACCATTCGCGCATCCGGGCAGGGGAAAAGTTTGACATGGCCACGTAACGGATCTTGCCCGCTTTTACTAGCGCATCGAACGCCCTCGCCATCTCGGCGATAGGGGTCTTATTGTCATCGAAATGCGCGTAATACAGGTCGATGTAGTCGGTCTGTAGCCGTTTGAGGGAAGCCTCACAGGCAGCCTGAATATTTTCGGGGGACAGACCGGGAAAATCGGGGTGTTGGCTAACCTTAGTAGCGATAACAACCTGGTCACGTGCTTTGCGCTCGCGCAGCCATTCGCCAATTACGGTCTCGGATTCTCCGCCTTTTAGCCCTTCGCCCCAGGCAGAATAAACATCGGCAGTATCAATGAAGTTCCCGCCTGCTTCCCGGTACGCATCTATTACCGCAAAGGAATCATCCTTATCGCTAGTCCAACCAAAAGTGTTAGCCCCTAAAGCCAGTTCAAAAACTGAAAGTTCCGTGCCCTTAACCTGGTACATTATCTCCTCCAAAAGTAATTGTACTGTCAATTGACATGATACTAGTTTCGCAAAGATGAGGGCGGAGGAAGAGATATGCAACTTCTTAGCTACCGCTGATGCCTTTGAAAGCTGTCTAAGAAATTCACGTTTCAGGCTAGTCTGACTCCAAAAGTACTCGAAACTGGATAGTCTGTTAATAGTAAAACAGACAGTTGTCGCAGTGACGGTAACTTAATTCGAATACATCGGGGTTGAATGCTGGAATAACTGTTGATAATGACGGTCATTTGCCTGGAAGTTAGACGAGAAGCTTAGAGGGGAATATCGATGAAACCATTGGTATCAGTATTGGTTCCTATATATAACGTAGAGAAGTACTTGTCGGAATGTTTGGGAAGTTTGGCTGCACAGGACTTCAAACAAGCTGAGTTTATCTGTATTAATGATGGATCAACAGATGGCTCACGTGACATCATCGAGCATTTCCTGAATAAGGATTCCCGTTTTAAAGTCATTGACAAGGAAAACTCTGGATACGGCGCGTCCATGAACCGCGGGCTGGAAGCAGCGCAGGGCGATTATGTAGCGATTTTGGAATCGGATGATTTCATGGAAGAGGATGCGCTTAGCAAACTACACCAGGCTATTAGTAGCACCGGAGCAGATGTGGTTAAAGCTAACTTCTGGATGTACTGGTCTATTCCCATAAAGCGTAACGAGTTTTTTGAGGCGATACCGGGAAGGAAGAGCGAGAAAATAGCTGATCCCGCCAGCGATCCATTTATTTTTTATACTAAGCCTTCGATTTGGTCTGCGATTTATCGTAAGTCTTTCCTGGATACAGAAAAAATCTCGTTTTTAGAAACCCCCGGTGCTTCTTTCCAAGACACCAGCTTTACTTTTAAAGTTTGGGCTTCCACCCACAAGGTCTACTATTTGCATGATGCATTTGTGCATTACCGGCAAGATAACGAAAACTCTTCAGTAAACTCTCCTGGTAAAGTGGACGCTCTGTTTAATGAATATCGGGAGATTAGCCGTTGGCTGGAAACCGATCCTGAAAAGCAGAAGACGTTTTCACCCGTAAAAGTCAAGATGCTTTACGATGCGTTGATCTGGAACTATGAAAGAGTCGCCGCGGAGCACAAGGTGGAGGTGTTGCGTAAAGGACGTGCAATGTTCCTGGACGATTTTACGCAGGGAAACGTGGACATTCGGTTGTTCGAGCCCTGGAAGTTGCTGGATATGCAAAAAATTATGATTCTTCCGGAAAAATACCACCATGATAGGAATCGGGGGGAAGCCTTAAGCCATCGAGTTGGTAGAGTAATTCAAGATCGCGGCTTTGTAGGCTTTGCCTATGCCGGTGGGGTAAAAGTATTCAATAAAGGGAAGGGACTTTTAAATCGTGCCAAGGATATCTGTAATCGTACCCGTTTATAACGTTGAGAAATATCTACCCCGATGCCTAGAATCTATCCGGAAACAAGATTTTTCTGATTTAGAGATTATCTGTATTAACGATGGTTCTTCAGACGCATCATCGTCTCTGTTAGAGATATCAGCGCAGCTAGATCCAAGGATTACGGTTATTAACCAGCCGAATAGTGGTGTATCTGCTGCTCGTAACCGGGGGTTGGACACTGCAACTGGTGAGATCATCATGTTTGTGGATGCTGATGACTTTCTGGTACCCGGTGCCTGCAAAGTGGTGGCACAAGCCTTTGCCAATAATAAACCAGATATTTTAACCTTCGGCGCCAGCGGGATTACCTTTGGGCAACCTTCGCCCTGGTTAAGGAACGCTCTTTCCCCCAAGCAGTCAGTGGCGCACGGGTTTGATAAAAACTTGTTTAAAAAGGCTAGAGAAAGACCCTATATTTGGCTATCAGCTTTTTCCCGTTCATTCATCGACAAGCATTCTTTACGCTTTGACGAGGAGTTGGCGATTGGGGAAGATCAGTTATTCTATTTAGACGCATACGCTAGAGCAGAGTTGACGGTTACTATCGAAAAAACGCTCTATACCTATAGAGCTGAAAGAACCGGATCTGCCATGTTTTGGCAGATACAAGATGCTTCTGAGATGTTTGAGAAGCATCTTCTGCTAGCTAAAAAGGTATTTCAACATTGGAACCAGATGGGGCTATTCTCTCAATATAAAGCTGAATTATTGGGATGGTTCCTGGGGTTCGTGTCCTATGATGCGTTCCACGCAAAAAATTCTGTTGAGGCGCTCCAGAAGCTAAGGGAGATGGTATACAAAAACTTTGGAAATCCCACTAAGCTCTCTCTGGATATGCCCTCTAGAATGGCTCTGCGTAACTTGCGAGATCCAAAAGATCCCTTAAGGTATCTGAGGAATCTGGCTGTATTGGCGGCCAGGATCAAAGAAAATCCGGCCACCAACACCTTGCTGGCTGTTGATAAGTTCGGGAAGCTAGCCCCTATTCACTTGCTGCGCGCAATCGCGAAACGTATTATCCCTGCAAGCAGTCTAACTCAATACTGGAGAATCATAGGAGCACACGATACGACTTACAATGCTATCGAGGATGCGCAAGCCTATATTCGGTTAATAAACGAGTCATCGTTAACGAAAAGTCGGGGGTTAACGCCTCCAAAGGAAGAATACGATTGTTCTTGATCAGAACGGGCTTAACGCTCACATCCGTCATAGCGTAGCAATCTAGCATCGCCAATTTGTTTGACAACTTTGAAATAGGACAAGTGGTTAACATCGAGAGCTGGATACTGGTGTTCGATTCCCCAGCCGCTTCCTCTCCACAGGTACTGGTTTTTAAGATCCAGTAGATAGCCTGCGTGTGTGGCTTTGACATTTATGCATACCTGAGGGTTTTCCTGGGGATCTAGAATCTTCGCCAATATCTCTCGGTTTTCTGGGTAAACATTCGCAGATATCTTTGGAAACACCGCTCTGCGCTCTCCGATTGCCCAAGTGAAAGTACCGCCCTCCCAGGGATTTGCCAGCACGGCATCATCATCTGGGATGTACTTTGGTAGAGAAAAAAGCAGTTCTAGCTCGTCGGTGTCGATTAGTTGATATCCATTAGTACTAGGTTTCGGAATCTCAAAAGCCGAGAATATCCACGGTCCTGTAGATTTAAGAGAGGGTGGTCCCCAAATGACAAAAAGAGATAGGCATGCCATGTAAAGAGGAAATGCCATTACCCTCGTCTTAACGGAACGGATTTTAGGAACAAACTTGAGGATTAAACTCCAAATCCAGGCGGCTCCGATTGCGGCGAGAGGAACCGCGACAAATACGAGAGGCGCAAATACTCGCGGAGCATCGTTGTACCAGACCCCGACGAAGTAGCGTCGCAAACTGATATTTTGCATACCGGTGACTACTAGGTAGTAGAACGCTAGAGGTACCCAAGTAAAACACAGTAGCCACTGCCTCGGAAAACGAGAAATTTTAAAGAATCCCATCCAAACTAAAATAGTTAAAGGCGCTAAGAGCAGTAATGTGTACTGGAAAGAGTTGTTGAAACCGGTGCCGCCGGTTAATAAGAGCAGATCTCGTACACCTTGTCTATAGGTTCCAGATACCGGGTTGAAGTTATGTGCCTCCGGACCTCGCATAGCGTGAATGAAACCTATATGGTAACAGAATCTATCCCAGGAAACGTATATTCCAAACCAAAGCAGGGACCAGCCCAATACGAATAGAGCTTGTATTACTCTATTTTTTTCCGCGCTAGCTAATCTTTTCAATATTGCGCGAAGCGTAAACCACCAGGTAATAACCACGAAGAATATTGCGATTACGAAAATAGAATTGGGATGGCTGACAGATGCTGCGGTTATGGCTATTACCGCTAAAAATAACTTATAGGTAATCTGGCTAGGCCATTTTCGTAAACAGTTAATTAATAGTGCGGCACAAAGAGGGATAAAAGCATAGCCCAAAAGATTCGGGTACAAAGTCCCATATCCAATGAATCCCATGGGAAATTGGGGGAAAGCCAGTGATAGAGGAATCGATAATGTAGCTGCAACCTTATTTCGGGTGACCTCCGAAGTAAAAGTGTAAATGCTAAGTGGCCAAACCAAGAAAGCAATTACAACCGTTAATGCGTTGGTAGCCACAACCACGGATCTACTGCAGGCACTAGCTATCAAGGACACAAGGCCATGCCAAGCAGCGGGATAATAACCACTGGGGTCAGTTCCGACAAGGTTCGTAGCTAGGGTAGAAGCGTTGCCGTTTTGGGTGAACATCATCGCCAGATTCAGATGAAATGCATTATCCCAGCTCTGAGCAAATGCTCCCGGTAGTTTAATGACGGTAGCGAACCAGATAGTGGCAAGAATAAAAACCGTTACTACAGCGGCAGGAATCTGCCACTTGTTCTTTGAGCTAGTTACCGCCTGCGCGGAAACATCTATTTGATAATCACCCGGAGCAGCACGAAGTTTGTTATGTACCGACTTTCCCATCCAGCAGACCAATAGGAGCAATAGGGTAGCCGCTAGCAGTGGTAAAAATCCCCAGGTGACACCAATTTTTCCTGCAGCGATCGCAGTCACAGACGCGATCCCGACAGAAGCCGCGGGTGCCCAAGCCCAAAGCCATTTATTCCGCAGGCCTACAAGACGACCAACAGCTAGCCCAGGAACGAATACTGTCGCTAAGGCAACCAATAATGGGAGTGGAAATAGCCACCAGTTATAAAAGAATTGTTCCGGAGTAGCCGGGCTAAAAATATCCATGGAGCTCGGGGCGAAGTTTTAGTGGGAAGCCTGATCCCCAATAACCATGCGCGGGGTACCTTTCCACAGATGCGGATCGGTGACCCGGCGACCATCAAATAACAGCTTGATACCGGGCAGATCCTTCGCGCTGATGGTTTTATATTCGGCGTGGTCAGCCTGCACGATCGCGGCGGTAACTTCCTCGCCTAGGTGGTAGGCATCCCAACCGAAGCCCGCTAGTTCCTCATCGCTAAACATGGGGTCGTGAACCAGCACCTTCGCTCCCCGCTTGCGCAAGGAGTCAACGGTAGTGAACACTCCCGAGAACGCGGTTTCTTTAACTGCCCCCCGGTAGGAAGCTCCCAGTACAACCACTTTGACACCCTCGAGATTCCCTAGCACTTCCTCTACGCGGGAAACTACGTATTCGGGCATCCCAGCGTTATATGTACGCGCGGTACGAACTACGGAGGCATCGGGATCGGTAGAAAGGTACAGGCGCGGGTAAACCGGAATGCAGTGTCCGCCAACCGCAATCCCAGGGCGGTGAATGTGAGAATATGGTTGCGAGTTGCAGGCATCGATGACTTTTTGCACGTCAATACCGACTTTGTCCGCGTAGACGGCAAACTGGTTCGCCAGCCCGATATTAACGTCCCGGTAGGTAGTTTCTGCCAGTTTCGCCATCTCAGCGGCCTCGGCATTGCCCATGTCCCAAACTCCGTTTTCACGCGGCAGGTCGGGGCGCTCATCAAATTGCAGCACGCTTTCATAGAACTTGATTGCTGCCTGGGTACCCGTCTCAGTTAGCCCGCCGACCAGCTTGGGATAGCGACGCAAATCCTGGAATACCCGCCCGGTTAGTACCCGTTCAGGAGAGAACACCAGGTGGAAGTCTTCGCCCTCTTTCAAACCAGAAATCTCTTCAATCAGCGGCTTCCAGCGGCCTCGGGTAGTGCCTACTGGCAAAGTGGTTTCATAGGAGATCAAGGTTCCGGGGGTTAGGTGTTCGGCGAGGGAACGAGTAGCTTGATCCATCCACCCGAAATCTGGCTGCCAGGTTTCGTCATTAACAAAGAGCGGAACCACCAAAACGATGGCATCTGCATCTGGGATAGCGTCTGCGTAGTCGATGGTGGCGCGCAGCTTTCCCGCAGGCACCAGCTCAGAGAGTTTGTCTTGCAGGTGAGCTTCCCCAGGAAAAGGCTCTTTAGCCTGGTTAATTAGGTCAACAGTTTTTTCGTTAACGTCAACCCCAATCACTTCCTGTCCGCTGGAGGCAAACTGTACTGCCAGGGGCAAGCCGATCTTTCCCATTGCCACAACTGCTACGCGCATGAAAAACTCCTTTGAGGTCTTCAACAACTCAACAAACTGTGAGTCTATTTTACGCGGGAATGGGCAAACAGTTCACATTCCCTGCTGAGAGAAAATAACTTATCCAGGTTTTCGCTGCTCACGTAGTCCCTGTTTCTTTTAATGATGTAAAAATATTAATCTAATCCTTATATACTGCAATTGTCCCCATACAGATCGTGGAGTGAGGTCTCAGTTATGACTGGTAAAAGCAGAATGATTAGAGGGCTGACGTGTTTCACGGCAGCCGCCAGTTTAGTTTTGGCAACGGTGCCTGCCTATGCTGAGGAAGTTACGACTCCTGCATCTCCGCAGTCTCCTACATCTACAGAAAGTGTTAGTACGGACGGTTTAGATACTCCGAATCCAGCCCAAGATGCTAACGATGTCGCCGATAACACTGGTAACGATGGTTTGGAAATCCAAGATTCCGGCTCAGAAACCTCTACCCCCCAAGCGGCGGAGAATTCCATTCAAATCCCCTACACAGGGTCTACAGTAGCGCCGGGTTCGTTGGCTTCAAGTAATAACCGGCCGTTGACTAGCCGGTGGTACACAGGAATGCGTTTCGGGCAGCCCCGGCAAATTGGAAATGGTTGGGGGAAAGACGGGGTTCTGGCCATGAATGATTACACAGGTAATCGCCGGGCCGATTTATTTTATTTTCTCGAGAAAGAAAACAATGTTATTTTTCGCCTTTATGAAGGTACATCGGGCGGAGGTCTCAGAACGATAGGGGATATTGGACAAGGCTGGGGAGCCTTCGATTCGATAACATCAGGAGACGTTAATCACGATGGTAAGACTGATCTAATCGCTAGAAAAAATAATGGTGACCTCTATTTATATCTGGCTTGCAGAAGTTCTTACTGCTTTAATTCCGGCGTGAAAATTGGCAACGGCTGGTCTAGTATGCGTTTTCTTACCTTTATGTCGCGAACCGTGGGCAACAAGACAGGAATCTTAGCGGTAGATCGTGCGGGACAGATGCATATCTATCCTTTCCTAGATGGGCGAGGTAGATTTGACGCGCCGGTAAGGCTTGGATTTGGGTGGAACAACATAACAAGAGTTATGAGCACCGGTGATGTCGATCAAAATGGAAAATCAGATTTCTTAGCAACTGATTCTTCAGGCTATTTGTACTTATACAGGGCTAGTGGCGGTGGTACTGCATTTTCCTCAGGGTTGGTGGGGAACGGTTGGAATGTTATGTCCCAAATTATGCCAATTGATATTTCACTAGGCGGTGGAATAATGGCGATTGACCATAAGGGACTTTTGCATCGGTACCCCCTGATAGGTTCTTCATCTGCCGCTGGCTGGCGTCCCCCGGCTCGTTATTTGCAGCCCGTTAGCGCAATTCGCGCTCCGGGAACAACGGTGGTTCCGCGCCGCGGCTGGAATGGCACGAAGGTGCGGGAAGTGCGGGCTCGTATGGGTGTGGGGGTACCACTGAATGCGGGAATGACTTTTGATCAACGTACCGAAAATGCGGTCAAACGTTTTCAACGAAAAATTGGGGTAAGCGCCAACGGAGTTGTCGATCATCGGACATGGGTAAGTATGACTTCTCGCTCTTGGACTATGGATAATTTCCAATTGAATCCGGTTCCTCTGAGAGCCAATCGTAGCCAACGCGTGAATGCGATGATTTCATTCGCGAGAGGACAAACTGGAAGCCCGTACACTTGGGGCGGTGCCGGAGGCTATGGCGATGGCTATGATTGCTCCGGTTTTGCGTTACAGGCTCTATACAGGGCGGGTATCGATCCGCAACCTATAAATGTTATTTCCCATGCGGCGCCAACATACCGCACGTCGAAAGAACTCTACGCGCATCCTCGCCTGCAAAAAGTTGGGTTTGGTTCCCGACAGCCAGGCGACTTGGTGTTTTGGCAAGGACGAGGTGGCATCTACCATGTCGCAATTTATGTGGGATCGAACCAGATTATAGAGTCTAACTATGGTCATGCCCGGCAACGAGGTCTCTATAACTGGGGTAGTATAGCTCCCTATGTTGTCCGTCCCTTGGCGAGCTAAGTATATTTCCCAACCCTAGTTAGTTTTTGGAGGCTGTTATTGCTAGCAATGCAAGGTAAAAAACGGTTTGCCCTGGCAGCAGTTGCCATCCTGACGGTGGTGGCGCTCCTAGCGGCTTGGTATTTTTGGTATCAATCAGACCGGGAATCTCTTCCGCAGCCAACCGGCCCGCAGATTAAGGTATCTGTTGGTCCGAACGCCAAATTGCCGGAGATACGAGCCGGCTCGCAGGGGTGCGCTGCCCTGGATAAGGTTTTGAGTGATCTGTTGCAGCAAACCCCACAGGGGAAAGCGTTCACAGGGCGCGTTGCCCAGGTACAGTCTCAGCAAAAGGATCCTGACTCTGGAACTGAAAATGCAGCACCTGAGTGGGCGAAATTTCTCCAGATTCTTCCGGAGCACTACTCAGAGTTTGAAACTGCTGCAGGTAAAGATGACGCTGCTAACAAGGCATTAAGAAATATGCGCGAGATTGTCAACCTGGAACCGCAACTAATTACGGGAAAGATTCCCGAATATACCGACGGGCCGGCGGCGCAACGCCAGCTTGAAGAGGGTAAAACTCCCGAACAGAACCCAGAATATGTTAAGAAGTCAGAACAACTAGATAAACTGCTAGATCAGGTTAGCTGGTGTATGCCCACGTGGCCAGTTCTTTTTGGATAGCCAATTGTGTTTTCGCTAATGTTCGCCAATAAACTGAGTTTTATTGAAACTGGTGAAAGGTATGGTTATGACCCGTATAGTTGACAGCGCAGATGTTTCCCCCGAAGCTCAGATTGGGGAGGGATCCAGCGTTTGGCATTTGGCGCAGGTGCGTGAGAATGCCAAGCTGGGGAAAAACTGCATCATAGGGCGCGGAGCCTATATCGGCGAAGGCGTACATATGGGCGATAACTGCAAAGTGCAAAACTACGCCCTGGTTTATGAGCCGGCATCCATAGAGGACGGAGTGTTTATCGGGCCGGCAGTGGTGCTGACCAATGATCATTACCCCCGGGCGATTAACGAGGACGGTTCGATTAAGTCTGCTTCCGATTGGGAACAGGTGGGGGTCACTATTAAGCAAGGTGCGGCAATCGGTGCGCGTTCAGTGTGCGTAGCTCCAGTAACCGTCGGCGCCTGGGCACTGGTGGCGGCCGGCTCAGTAGTCACCAAAGATGTTCCCGAATATGCCCTAGTAGCCGGGGTTCCAGCCCGCCGCATTGGCTGGGTAGGGCCAGCCGGAGTAAAACTAAAGTCAGTTCCGGGCGAGGAGGGCGTGTATGAGTGTCCCCAGTCTGGCAAACGTTTCCGCCAAGTATCTGAAAACAAGTTAGAGGAAATCTAGACGAGGTATTTGCGGTGGGCATGCGTCGCGGTTTCGTTAGGATAGTTTCTCGGATCTATTTGCCTGAGGCTGCTGCTGCCTCTTTTCGCTTGGCGGGGGTAGCCAAGGCTCTACGGGAAAAGGGCATAGAAGTTGAGGTAGTGACCACTACAGCGCCATCGGGTCTGCAAGTTGCCGATCAAGATCGGGTACGGCGTTTCCCGGTACTGCGCGATAAAGAAGGATATGTACGCGGGTACCTGCAGTATCTCAGTTTTGATATTACCGCATTTTTTCGAGTTTTATTTTCGCCTCGCGCTACCGTGACTTTGGTTGAGCCTCCCCCTACCACCGGATTTTTCATGCGGATTGTCAGTAAACTCCTGGGTGTTCCCTATGTGTATTACCTGCCAGATCTGTGGGGGGCAGCCAGTGCGTCTTTCGCCCCAAAAATAGTGGTTAAAGTGGTAAAAGCTTTAGAGGCATTTGCGGTTAGGGGAGCAGCGGCTGTCATCGCAGTTAATGAAGAGATTGCTGAGACTGCGCGAGCAATGGGTGCAAAATCGGTGCATCTGATTCCTAATGGAATAGATACTGATACCTTTACCGATGAAGTTGAACCGATATCTCGCGTTGAGAGAGAAAATATTTGTTTAGGGGACGCGCCCTATTTTATTTACACCGGTACCGCATCCGAATGGCAAGGTGCCAGCATCTTTATCTCTGCTCTGGCTCAGGTTATAGACAAAATTCCTCACCATCTAGTGTTCCTCGGTAAAGGCAGTGACTGGGATTTACTTAAAGAACAGGCAGCAAAACCGGAACTAAAAGGGCGGGTGCACGTCCTGGAAACACTTCCTCCAGGTGAAACTGCCCGCTGGATAGCGGGTGCGGATGCTGGGCTTGTATCTATAAAAGCCGGAGTTGGATACGACCATGCCTACCCTACGAAAGTGCTCTCTACCTTAGCGTGTGGAACTCCGGTGATTTATGCGGGGCCCGGACCGGCACGTGAAGATATTGGAGCTCATTGCCTCGGGATTTGCGTAGATTACTCTGCTATCAGCGTGGCAAAGGTCTTTCAGGAAATCATTAATTTACGGTCTAATGTCGTAAGTTTCGCAGAACTGCGACAATGGGTGCTAGAAAATAAATCTTTAGCTAAGAGCAGCCAGAAAGTTGCTCAAGTTTTAAAAAATAACTCTGGCAAGTAATTTTAGTTAAAACCTATCAGCGCTTCAGCCACTCAGTTTCCAATACTTTAGCACTCATAGCCCCAGTATGAATCTTGGAAACGTATTCTTTCTGGGCTTTCAGCAAGTTTTCTCGCATGGAATCATCCGCGAGTGACTTTAATACTTCGACAAGAGTGTCTGGATCTGCTTGGACGATAGGTGATTCAATGCCAGTTTGTTGCTTAATAACTTCTCGCACATGCGGACTAACATTTGCAACTGCTAGGCACCCTGAACATATAGCTTCCAGTGCGGTTACCCCATAGGAGCCTAAAGTTAATTGCTCAACTAAGACATCTAAACCTGAGAGAATCTTGGGCATAGCTGCTCGTGGAATTCCCTCAAGTAGCTTTGGCTCGATTAACCCAGAACCTGAAAATTCATCAAAAATAGGATGAATATACTCGGTACCCTTTAACCATCGTCTGCTGGGGATGTGCCCAACTCTGAGGGTTGGGTGCACTTTGGGAACAGGTTGCTTAGATATCCATTGTTCTGGTTTTACTACCAAGGGACACCAGTGGGCATTTGGGAGATCGTCCAACAAATCGGGAGTAGTCACAAAAATCGGTATCCCTAGGGACTCGATTAATTCGCGATTGGCGTCTGCTTTGCGTTGCAGCAAAACGGTTTGTTGATTTGTATTTGCGAAAGGCGACCACTCATGGCGTTTGGCGTGACCACTCGGGTTGCGAGTGTCAGATCCGTGAGATAGAAAGGCAACCGCTATACCTCTTTCCTGCAACGCACGGACTTCGCGGTATACGTTGAAATTGAAAAGCCGACCAAATAGCGAATTTTCTGCCTCTATCAATACATGAGTAAACCCGCATACTTGCTCAAACTGTTTCTTGGCCCATTCTTTAGATAGCGCGTAGGTTCCATAAGTTACCTTGCTATCTGCATTGAAACTCAAGACTCCCCCAAAATCAACGGTCATCGCATGAGCTGCCACATCACTAAGGTTGTCTTCTAACGCTCGAGCCAGCTCCCATCCTTGCCCAGCAAGATTAAAAGGGGCAATAAGGACACGGGTTGGAGCTTTAGGAACAGTAACAGTTTTTGGGTTCTGTTCAGCGCGATAACCACGCAACCTTGTAGCCAGCGGGAATAAGTAGGAGCCGGGGCCAGCGGTCTTAACAACCTCAAATATAAATGAAGCCGGAAGTTTTGAGATAAGTTTTTCCCTAATTCTGGTGATATTGATAGCCATCAGTCGATTCCTGTTTTCGCGCCTACATATTCAGCAGCTCCAGGAGGACATAAGGTTTGTGCAACCTGGCGAGCACGGGTTGTCCAAGTATTTTCCATGGCTGCAGCAGCTGCTTTAGCTGCTTTTTCTGCTATTTCTTCTGGATGTTCTTGCAAATGCCTCAAAATGTTGGCGATAGCTTCGTCCTCATAGTCAACTACCCAGCCGGCATCGTATTTACTGACTATCCGAGCCGCTTCGGTTCCGGCGCTGACCAGAATAGGTCGCCCTCGGGAAATATATTCGAATAACTTTACTGGGGCTGCAAAGTCACGATAGGGGGTAGGCTCAACCAATAACACCGCAATCTGAGATTGTGCGTACAGAGGTGCCAGTTGCCAAGAATCCAAATGATGTGGATGGATATTTTTTGATTTCAGGTTCGAATCAGTCTGGATAGCTGTCTTCCATTGTGGTTTTCTGGTAACCAGCTCTAAGTTTATGTTGGGGTTACCCGCGACAGCTTTTATCAGTTTATCTAGGCGGTAGTGACCTCCTATGCCTCCGACATAAAACAAACGCAATGGGTGAAGTTGCTCGGGAAGGGGGAGGACGCTGTCATCGTCTCCGGCCGGGGGTAGAGCACTGAATGATTGGGCCGCATCCAGCCCCATTACCTCCGCCATTTTTAGAGACGGCAAGAATAAGTGAGCGTTATTTCGTTGATATCCGCACATATCTAGGCGGTGTAATAGCGGCGAAATTCGACCGATTAGATCTTTTGCCGCGAACTGGGGGAAACGCCAATAAATATCTCTATAAAAGACCCCGATAGGGATGTTGTGCTGGTGAGCCTGACGCATTATTCGATAATCCAGCGTTGGTGCAAAGCCATCTTTAATACTGGTAGCAAAGAGGTTTGGTTGGGTGGAGTTCTCAGAATAAAAAAAATCTGGGCGCAATCCTGACTTGAGAGTTTTTCGTAAGGACTTTAAGGCCTGTCTCCTTTGCGGAGTAGTTCCAGAAACGTCGATGACATCGTAGCCGAGGGTCTTAAATGCTTCTCTCATCCGCAAAGGACGCAGACGTGAGGCCGAAGTCGGGTTCGTTTCCATGGGATAGGGAGCGTGAAAAATCATAACTTTCGACATTAGCTAGGCCCTTTCTCTAGTTTAATTTCCCTCTTAGGCAGTTTAAATATCTATCTATGTCGCGTATAAAGGGCATATGCGAAGGAAGCCACATAAAACAGCGGCCAATGTGTCCTTACTAGACGTTTTGCAGTGGTTTCGGGAGTGAACGGAATAGTCAGCAGTTGTTTATCTATTCGAGCTAATACTCCGGTGTGTATCAATTTAGTTATCCGCATTTTCCGGGGAATACCCGACCATGATGCGATTAGATCACGGCAGTTAAAGATATTTAGCATATTGACTCCGGCGAGTCCGTAGGCAATATCGCTTTGCACTCCCCAGCGGCAGCAATCATTCTCCAGAGCTACTAAATCGAAAGTGTATTTTCGCATCGACTGCGGAATACCGTCTAGGTAGTTTTTAAGAATTTGTAGACTAATTTTGCTCGAATTGTAAATACGAGCGCGAATAAAACAAGGTCCTGCTAAACGGGTAGGAATGGCGTTACCGGTTACGCTTTTACCAACTTGATCAATGATATTGCCGTTTATTAGGGCTCTGGAACCAAAGTGCTTCCTATAGGTGTGAGCCAAAGAAAGGACATAGTCGTTGGCATCAGATCCTATAAGGCTACTTATAGTGTCACGTTGTTCAACCGGCATATCTTCATCGTGCAGAACCGTGTGCGATAAGTCGTAAGTGGCACATAACTGTTGTGACCTAAACAGATCTGGGGTTTCTGCACTGAATCCATCATGGCGGAAAGTAAAACATGGAAGCTCTGGATTTACCGTTTTCCCTATCGCCATATTTAGTCGACTATCGTAGCCAGCAGTCAAAGGACATACCAGGTCGTAGTAATGAGAATATTCCTTGAAAATATTCTGTGCAGTTATAAAGGTGTCTTCAATTATTTCTTCCGCGTTATTCTGGTGTGGCCTATGCGGCCAGGGTTGACGCCGTGCCTGCATAGTTTGTAAATCTAGTAGGTGGTTTGGCAACAGCACCCTGATATTCTTCGCAGCGGTGGAATCCGCAGGATAGGGCTGACCCGATGGAACACCAGCGGAAAGTTTATTCCATCTTTCATCAGTTAATGCCACCACTTGTCGCTCCACTAATGGTTTAGTAACTGCAATAGATAAAAACTTGGGATCAGTGGAATAGTAGGTAGCCAGCGTACAGGAGGCATCTCCCCACAGCCACAGCCTGTCGTTAATTTTTACGATAACAATGTATTTACCGGCGAAGCGACCCGCAGCAGCATATATTTTCGCTACTGATTTTTCGGAAGAAATTTTCGCAAGGTAGCCAGGAATTTCTTCACGCGAAAGCTGCGCACGTGAATCAATACATAACCCGACGATGAAAACCTGTATTCCGTTTTTTTCATCCGCACCTTTCAATACCGAAGTATTCGACGTGTAATTTAGGACTGCTTTATTGGATATTGTTTGGTGACATGAAAACTCTGAGTCGGGATTAGAAGTTAGTGAATAGGTGAAAACCGCCGTCGTGAGTAAATCTTTTTGAGTTACGGTTTGCAAAGTCATATATAAATATCCTTAGATATGCCTAGATGAGCGATTTCATAATCTGTTCAATGTTTTTCGCCTCATTTTCGAAGCAAAGTTTCTGGGCGGCACTATTTGTATTTTGTTTAAACCCAATAATTTGATCTCTATCCAGCGAACGGAGTGTCTCAACAATATTTTCGTTGGAGAACCCGGAAGATACTACCCCTACCTGGAATTCCTCTACGATGTTTGCCATTTCCTTTGTCGGACCAACTGCAATAGCCAGGCGTGCCTGGATGAAGTCAAAAATCTTATTTGGCAATGCCAGTTCGGCGTTGATGGAATAGGGGGGAATCCAATAGATCCCCACATCGTATTGATTTAGTGCTGTGGGAAGCGCAGCCGGTTTTACTGGGGAATTGAATTTTATCCGTGGGCAATCTTTCGCTTGTTCCTTTAGCTGCGAAAGATACTTTCCTCTATCGTTGCCAGGTACTAGATAGAGGTCTAGGGTAAAACGTTCCCCCGCAGCCTTGACTGCAGCAATCATATTTTCGATGTTTCGTCCGGCAACCGCACCTCCTGAGTGAACCAGCCGGATCGGACCATCGTTCGGGTTTTGTGAGGGAGTTAAGTCTGCAAAAGGTGCCGCGTTTCGAATTAAGGTCGGTCGTACTCCGAAATTCTTGTCGTATAACTTAACGATCTCCTTGCCAACAGTGCTTACTGCCTGGCACCTGGGAAGATAAGTCTTACAAATATGAGTCATTAAGGGAGCAACTAACAACCGCCAAGAGGTAACGTGCGTGCGTTCTGCGGGCGCCCACTCATGCATATCCGCCCAAATAGGCTTTCCCCGAGCCACGTGAAAGGCTAAAGGTAGCGCGCGAGCGTCATTGGCGACTACAGCATCGAACGTGCGATCCCCTAAAAGACGGATTGCTTCTTTATTGCCGGGAGCCGCTAATTCGGCCGCTTTATGCATATGTAAGGCTAATTTTAAGACGCCTAGCGGCGTTTGCGGCAGCGAGGGATAACGGTCAGCTATCTGTAAATGCTCATCTACAAAGGCTGGTTTCGATCCATAACCGATAGAGGTCACGTGACCGAAAGGACTGATTGCACTTAGTTCCCTTAGTACCCGAGCATCCTTGGCAATATTCGAAAAGGAAATCACCAGTATTTGTTTTTCGCTCATACCCTCAAATATATCGAACCAATATGCTTGTTAGGTATTAGATAGCTGTTAACAGCAATCCTGCCGCTACATTTGCTGTTGGAAGAAACAGTTAATAATGAATTACCCAATACATCTTGGCGGGATGAGGGTGTCTTCCCCCCAGTTTCCGCTAGTAAACGCTTTTGTCCACAGGCCTAAGGTGGAAGCGCCACTTAGCATCTTGCATAGCTGCCCGGTTTTTCGAGAGGGAGTGAGGGCTTCAAAAGCCATTGGGTGATCAAGCATTACCTGAATAGAGCGGTATCGGTTAAGAACTTTATCTGCGCGGATGTAGCGCATAATTTTCAAAAGAACATCTTTGAAATGGGCATTCATCTGGGTTGCAGGAGCGTGAAAGTAGTTCACTTCCTTACCTGATTGCTCAGCATAAATCCTATTGGTGAAGTCGGCATACCATTTGCGGTCAATGGTTAGAGTTTCACTTCCCTGTAACAGCGCATTCCATACTTCGGGTTCTAGCATGGGTAGAGCCCAGGAATAATTGAAATACTCATAGCTGCACATTGAATTGTTTATATATTTGGCTTGCCGTTCTTTAAGGTTGAACCACTCAATGAGTTCCTGAATGCTGCGTGCGTCCTTTGGGTAATTTACATACTCAATTGCTTCCTGTAAGGCATCTCTCCAAGCGCTAGTCTTGCCTACCTTAGAGCTGCGTCCTTGAAGAAAGGTGTGATGAGCAAGCAATGCCTGCTGGATTTGGGTAAAGTCAGCGTGAGTGGTAATCAATTCCTCGTCATGAGTGTTTCCTACGATAGTATGTCCAGGTAGGAAGATTGCGTCCTGATCGACTAGTCCTTGTTTACGCATAACCGATAGGGCGTACCAGTCCTGAATGTGGGGGAGTGAAGTGCCCTTCCAGGTGGCACGTAAGAAATCAGCTGAGTGGCTGCGCCAAGCCTGGCGAACTTTCTGTGGATTCAGTACCACGTTGAACCATTCAATTCCTAGAGCACTTGCTACCTGCTCAGAAATAGAGGTTTCGGGGGAGTCAGGCTTGCCATAGGTAAAGGTTTTTATGTTTGGGGCTTTTAACTTTTTCAGCCATGCTGCTAATAGTCTCGAGTCAAGTCCACCAGATAGGGGAATAACCAGTTGGCGTCCTTTAGAATTTTCAAGTAACCGAGTTAAAACTGTATCCAGAGAATCGGAAAATGTCTTCTCCAACTCTGCCGGAGTGGATGTCGGATTTTCTGAGTAATGATAAGAAAATAAAGGCCTGCGCTTTACCTGCCCATCTGGGGTGAGAGATAAACATTCGGCTGCCTGGGTAGCTGAAACATTAGCCACAAGAGTTGACGATCCTAGAGTGAAACCGGCGCACTCAAAGACAGTATTTTGCTCACGGTCGCTTTCCCAGGGAATTTGGTAACGAAAAGTTTCTATGTCGTCGGTAATCAGCCAACGCCCATCTTGGTAGGTGAAACATAGAGGGTGGGAGCGGGTGCGGTCGGTTGCTATTGATACTTTTTCATCGAGCTCTTCAACTATCGTCCAATGCCCCGGTAAACCAATTAATGAATCTTCTGTGAGTTTCGCGGGGAGCGCTGCAACTTGCTCCTGGGTAGGAGCAATCATCGACCAAACATGTCGTTTGCCAGCGTTTGTAGTGTGCCAATGTGGAGATTTTAATATGAGCTCGGTGTTTCGCACTTTTTCTTCCAGTCAGATCGCGTGTTGCACTTAGGAATTCCTTTATTGCCTACCCTATAAGATGCAGGCTAGAACTTATTGGTTGGCGGATAATCACGCTCTTTCCAGCTTCTCCGCAGTAGGGGATTTCCCCGTTCTACAATTCCATAACAAAGCTATCTCTTAAAAATAATAAGGAGCACATTCCTACGCCTAAATTTTAGCTAAGGACAGGTTCCTCGCGATGGGGGGCTTCTCATGCAGAATAACTACTAAACAGCATGTCCACAACTTTCTCAGCGGCTTTGCCATCCCCGTAGGGCGTTGCGCTTGTAGTTTCAGCTTGAGGCCGCTGTGCGGCCTTTATCAGGGGAGCACCGGGCTCAACTAGCTGGTTCCAGCCCAGTTCTACGGTTTCAACCCACTCGGTCTCCGGACGCACCGTGGTACACATGGTTCCCAGTAAGAACGCTTCCTTTTGTAGCCCCCCCGAATCTGTTACTACTCCTGCTGAGTGTAGGGCGGAGGCTACCAGTTCCGGATAGGCGAGAGGGCGATGTGCAAGTAGGTTCCTGCGTCCCAGTTCAATACCGTGTTCTTTACACTTTGCCACCAGCCGTGGGTGCGCCAATATAACTGTCGGTAAATCTAGGTCAGCTAAGGAATTGAGGATCTGTTCAAGGCGGGCTTTATCGTCGGTGTTATCAGGGCGGTGAATGGTGGCCAGCCGATATGCGCCCTCAGAAAAACCAAACTCTTCCATGATCGGGGAGGGCTTATCCTTAACCTGTTCCTTAACCTGTAAGACCACATCGGTCATCACGTCTCCGACGACTACGGTGCGCTCCGCTAGGCCTTCGTGACGTAAATGTTCGGCGGCAACCGCAGTGGGAGCCAGTAACAGGTCAGCGGCGTGATCGGTTAATACCCGGTTGTGTTCTTCGGGCATTCGCCGATTAAACGAGCGCAGCCCAGCCTCTAAATGGGCTAACGGTAGATGCAGTTTCACAGCTGCCACTGCGGCGGCCAGGGTAGAGTTCGTGTCCCCATAGACTAAAATCCAATCCGGTTGATATTTCTGCAAGACCGGTTCGATTGCGATCAACATTTTTCCGGTTTGTTCTCCATGGCTTCCGCTGCCTATCCCCAAATGCTCATCTGGGGAGGGGATACCCAGGTCACGGAAGAACACGTCCGATAGCATCGGGTCATAATGCTGCCCGGTGTGGACAATGATGTGTTCCACCCCCTGTTTTTGCATCGCCTTCGCGATCGGGGCAAGTTTAACGAACTGGGGGCGCGCACCAACTACAGATAAAACCTTCATAGGGTCATTCTATGTTTAACTGCCACAGGAAAGAATCTAGCTTAGGTGGCGGGTTTAGTTTTCAACATGCCGCGATCAAACTTCTTAGCAACATCAAACGCCATTCCCAGCATGAAGAGCAACATCGCGGCCATAGTTAAGCTCATGATGGTTACGGTTTGCAGCATGGGGAGAGGAGAGAAAGCTAAAATTAATAAGGGAATAGTGCAATAAACTATGGAGAAAACTAACATTCGTCCCTGAGTTTCTGTTGCCAAATAGATATTAGAGACAGGAGAAGTAACTACTGTTACCAAGATCCAAGGGGTAAGGGCACGTGCATAGTATCCGGCTTGATCCCATTGCGGACCGAAGAGAAACACGAATAGCCACGGTGCCAGTAGAAAAACGAGGGCAAAAATCGGAATAGCAAAAAGTATTAGTTTTTTACTGACTGTCCTTACCAGAGGTGTCATTTCTCCAGGCTTGGCAGTAGATAAACGTTGGTAAAACACCTGAGTTATTGAAGCGGTTATAAACCCCATTGGGACTTGCAGGATTCCCTGTGCTTTGGTGAATTGCCCCAAAATCCCAGCACCTGCTAGGCCAACTATAAGACTCATTCCATTGTTGCGGACACCTTCCACGAGTGCGTTAGGGCCGTTTAGTAGCGGCATCTTTCGGTAGCGAATGGCAAGGGTACGCATAGGAGGAACTTCTTCTGATGGATTAAAACGTAGTTCTTCGCGAGATTTCCACAGCAAGATGAATAAAGCGAAAGCTTGACCGGTGATTGTTCCTAAGAACAACCCCACCACGGAAGGAAAAATAAAAAAGAATCCCAGCTGTAGCATCGCAACCCCAGTGGTTTGGATAACTCTATTTATTGCGATTAGCTGGTAATTGGTTTTTCGGGTGAGCCAATACTGCAGATTCGCTAGTTCTGCTATCTCGTAGACGGAAATACCAGAAAAAAAGAGACAAATAGTTAGAGGCTGGGAGTGGTAGGTTTTCCCTATCCATCCCGCGCTCGCGATACATAACAGAGAAGTTATTATTGAGATAAAAACAATGCATCTACGTGCTAAACGTTGGATTTGCTTAGCTACTGTATCCGATTTTGGAAGAACTATTGCTAGGTCATAACGTAACGAGGCTATTGTCGCGGCCAATGCGGTTATTGAACAAAATATTGCAAAATGTCCGAAATCGTTAGGGGTATACAGGCGGGCTAAAGGGATAGATAATGCAATTCCTATTACTTGGGCTACAGCGGTTCCAGTGACCAGAGTTAGTACCTGACTAATAAACTTGTTTCGCCGCAGGGGACCAAGGATTGCTTCAAGTAACCTTCGCAACTATTCCTCCTTTCGATTCTGTAATTCTGAGGTATACCCCAAATCTAGACGAGCATCTCTTAAAACCGGGAATTTTTGGCGCTAAGTACAAAACTTCATGCTAAATACCCCGCCGTATCTTTGTGTTCATTATTATCAATGCAGCCTCAAGCTTTTGGAATGTTATGTAACTCTCTGTCAGTTTGCTACCTGGTTTCGAGAAAAACTTTGTAGCTTGCTGCTAAGCACATGGGAGAAGGCTGTATACGACATAGTTTCCAGGCGTTGTGATTTTCTGTGGTAATAGATTTGCTGCAAAAACTTTCTTGAGGGGGTGTTTGCGCCTAACTATTAGATAGATACTGCGCGGCAATTCTTTTTGCTAGGCAGGAGAACCTTCGGTCAAAAAGTTGAACGACAGATAATTCATGTAAATATTTAAATGTGAATGTCAACGATTATAGTAAGAATATGGGTACAGGTAAGCGTTGCAGGCTTTTTTATTAATTGCACTAAAAACACGGGGATTGGCGTCATCGCTGCTGTGATGGCCGTACTGCTTCTAATCATGGCTAACTCGTTGCCTACCGGCAGAATGGCTGCACACGTTACCGAGTCCATTCCTATGTATATTCATGAAGGGGATTATCCGAGCGAAGTACCAGGATCGCCAGGACGCGTGCGCGATAACTTTACTGAAGCAATTATGTTAAATATGGCTATATATCCCAGTTCCAATAGCCCTTTCCAGAATGCACTATCTAGTCATCTACTTGCAGGAGACCCCGCCTCGTCAGTAGACACGGCTCGAGTAGTAAGTCTTAAATATGCGTTATCTAATTTTAGACGATCCTAAGTATGTTGCCAAGGCAGACACCTACTCCAGATATTGGCATGGTTATTTGGTGCCATTAAAGTCTCTACTTTTAATATTAAATACAGCAGAGATTAGATTTCTTAATCTCGTGTTTCAACTAGTCCTGGTTGGGATGAACTGCGCTCTTATAGCTAAAAAAAATAAGCCCAAAATGGCATTGGCCTTTCTAAGTCCTTATGTACTTTTGAATCCAATAGCGACACCATTAAGTTTTCAATATAACAGTGTTTTTATTGCACGACCTTGGGAACGTTGGCGGTTTTGGTAGGTCACAATTATTTTCAAAAACATAAACTTTGGCCGGACTTTTTCATGATTCTAGGAATGGCGGTTTCATTTTTAGATTTTTTAACCTATCCGGTCTTAGCGTTAGGTATCCCTCTCGTTATGTATGTAATAGTTCGCCAAGAAGCCGGTATTCTTAAAATCATCGGACTTTCTTGTTCTTGGGCTGCTGGCTATATCGGATTTTGGTCCCTCAAGTGGATTCTAGGTGCAATTTTTGCTGGTAAACCGCTTAGTAGCGTTAAGGAATATATACTGTTCAGATTGGATAGTTCGGGACGGGGAGAAGATCTTGCTAATCGGTACGCCTTCAACCGTTTAGACGGTGTTAAGAATAACGTAAATGAAGTTACTTAAAGCTCACCCATAATTTTAGTAGCCCTGATTGTTCTTTTACTGTTGTTATTATTGATCATTCTAAGAGTAATACAGTTCGATCGTTCAACAGCTTTCGCCAGTGGGTACAATCTGTGTATAGCTATAATTGCGATGTATCCCTTCATCTGGTATCTCCTGGTACTCAACCACTCTGCCATTCATTCATTTTTTGTGTACCGCGATCTGGGGGTGTCGTTATTTGCGGTCTTAGTAATAGCGGTACAGTTTATTTCCAAACGCTCCAGGGCGGGGGAGAATATCGGGAATCTTTCAAATGTAAATACGTTATTTTCCCGGATGCGAGATTAAGGGTGTAATCGCAATACAAAGCAGGGATTCGACAGACAAACCTACTTTCCTCATCAGCGTTTTTGGGTTAAGACCCCAAAATCTGCGCAACTAATCCTCCTACGTTGTTTCATACCTGGTGTACACCTCAAATTTAGACGACCATCAATCAAAATCTGGAATTCCCTTCCTATTGCTTGCGGATATTTCTAGGAAAATGAGTTATTAGAAAACTATGTTCTTCTCGCATTTTTTGATGAATAGAGCCGCGGGTGCTGAGCCTCCGTTCTCGTTTTTGATATAACGGGAGAGATCAAAACAAGCAGGCTCGCAAATCTCACGGATTCCGAAAGGAAAAGCAATGGTATCTTCGGCGGTGAAAAAACGTCCTCGCCTGGACTCATTAACGGGTTTGCGCTGGTGGGCTGCTTTCGGGGTATTTGCCTATCATATGGCGAATCTAGCCCCGCTTCGACATCAAAATTTTTTTAACGTTGGATACACAGGAGTTTCATTTTTCTTTGTGCTCTCAGGATTCGTTTTAACTTGGTCACAAACACCCGCCACTGGTGTGAGACAGTTCTGGTGGCGTCGCTTTGCCCGGATATGGCCGGCTCACATCTGTGCTTTATTGCCATGCGTCGTCATCTTTTATTCCTTTCACCCCGATCCCAATAGTCCCTGGGTAAAAGAATTTTCAGTTCCGATTCTTTTGCTATCCGTGGTTCTTCTCCAGGGTTTCTTCACCAACCCGGTGATTCTATTTTCCGGAAACCCAGCTGCTTGGACACTGTCCTGTGAAATGTTTTTCTATTTTTTACATCCGCTAGTCAGTCCTCGCGCGGGTATGCATAAGAAGCACTCTGTTTTAATGCTGGGAGTAGCACTGTTGGTAGGAATAACATTTTGTCTACTTCGTTGCAAAGGAGTAATCCTGCCGCCACCCCTTGAAAGGCTCTGGGAGTTTTTCCTTGGGATGGCTTTGGCGCATCTTATGCGAAAAGGTACCCGAATACGATTTCCTGCCTGGACAGTCTACGGGTTACTAGGATTCGTAGTTGCCTACTATTGGATTCTTAACTCGCATTTTGGGCAAGCCACCGGAATCCTTTTCACCAGCCTACGCATTTTTACCCCGGTGATTCTAGCCAGTTTGTACACCTTAGCAATTGGGATTTGCGCAACCGCTGACTTGGATAAAAAACGCTCACCATTTCGAAGGTGCCTATTGGTTACTGGAGGTGAGTGGTCTTATGCTTTCTACCTGGTACACGCTACAGTTCTTTACGGAGTGCGCAGCCTCACCGGGGTGGTGCCCTGGGGTGTGTACACTATTCCACTTTGGATTGGGGTATTTCTTCTTTCTCTACTGGCTGCAGGATTACTGCACCTTGCAATC
The DNA here is from genome assembly GCF_022133705.1 of Varibaculum cambriense. Classification (GTDB taxonomy): domain Bacteria; phylum Actinomycetota; class Actinomycetes; order Actinomycetales; family Actinomycetaceae; genus Varibaculum; species Varibaculum cambriense_A. The sequence continues at coordinate 15,033 of NZ_JAKNHJ010000010.1, read as the reverse complement.
GAAAAACCTATAGAGAAAAGAATGCGCAGATGGGGCGATAAAAAATTCCCTCCTAGAATGAGCTAAGGAATTTGTAATCAGGTGTCGACCCTAGTCACTGGAACCGCCTTAGCTCATGGGGATTGGAGCTGCCAGGTGGAAGAGCCGGTGCTATTTTGCCGACTCCAGAATTTCTTCCACTACCTTCAGGGCTTGCAGCGCCTCGGACATAGAGACATGCTCACTGCCTTTGCCTAAAATCGCGTCCCGGAAGTGTTCGTGCTCTACTCGCAGTGGTTCGCGCTTGGGGATCTCGTAGCGGGTCACTTCGCCCTCGGAAACTCCTCGGAAGTTAGCGACCTGGGTCCACTCCACCGGAATTGATCCGTTCCGATAGAAGGTGAGGTCACCCATCATAGTATCGGCCACCAGGGCACCCTTTTCTCCAATCACAATGGTCTTGCGATCTTTGAAGGGGCACAGCCAGTTCACCAGGTTGTTTACCAGCACTCCGTTTTCCAGTTTGCCGACCACATTGACCATGTCCTCATTTTCGCGGCCTGATCGGTAAGCGGTTACCGCCGAAACTGACGCATAGTTTGATCCGGCTACCCAAGCAGTTAAATCAACATCGTGGGTAGCTAAGTCTTTGACTACCCCCACGTCCGAAATCCGAGCCGGGAACGGAGACTGGCGGCGGGTAGAAATCTGGTAAACCTCACCCAATTGTCCCGCAGAGATCCGTTTCTTCATTTCCAGGAGGGCGGGGTTGCAGCGTTCCACGTACCCGACGGCTCCGACTAAAGAGGCCTCTGTGAACGCTTTCACAATCCGTTCTCCGGATTCCGCATCGGTAGACAGCGGCTTTTCTACCAGGGTATGTACCCCGGCTTCGGCCAGTTTCAACGCGGTTTCCTCGTGGAAAACGGTCGGGACTGCTACTACGCAAGCGTCCAGCCCTTGCGCAATCAGGGCGTCTATATCGGGGAGGACTTCCATCCCCTTGGAAACCCCAAACTTATCGCCAGCCGGGTCAGCCATCGCTACCAGGTCAACTCCGGGCAGTTCGCGGATATTACGTACGTGGTGCCGGCCCATCGAGCCGATACCGATAATTCCGTAACGCAGGTTCGCCATGTTTTATGCACCCGCCTTGGCTAGTTTGTTGACTGCTTCCACGATCCGCTCCAAATCGCCTTGCGAGAGGGAGGGGTGCACCGGTAGGGATAGGCATTCTTTTGCGGCCTTTTCGGTGTGGGGCAGTTCCAGACCTTTGGCGTAGGGGGCGAGGGAGGGTAGGCGGTGGTTAGGAATCGGGTAGTACACGCCGGAACCAACCTGGTACTCATCTTTCAGAGCAGCGGCAAAACCATCACGGTCTTCGCTAACCCGGATAGTGTACTGGTGGTAAACGTGCTCAGCCTCTGGAGCCACCGGCGGAACCTTAACTCCCTGCAGATTTTCGTTTAGGAACTTCGCGTTGGCGCGGCGCTTTTCCATCCAATCGGAAACCTGAGACAGCTGCGCCAGGCCAATGGCGGCATTGATATCGGTCATCCGGTTGTTCAGACCCACTAGTTCGTTAGCGTAGCGCTTTTCCATACCCTGGTTACGAATCATCCGGGCTTCACGTGCGAGTTCCTCGTCCCCGGTGGTGATCGCCCCGCCCTCTCCGGCGGTCATATTCTTGGTGGGGTAGAAGCTGAAAGCCCCGAAAGCCCCGAAGGTGCCAACCTGCTGTCCGTTCCAGGTAGCGCCATGTGCCTGGCAGGCATCCTCGAAAACTAGGAGGTTGTGACGCTTAGCAATATCCATAATAGCGGTCATATTCGCCGGGTGTCCGTAAAGGTGAACCGGCAAGATAGCGCGGGTTTTCGGGGTAATGGAGGCTTCAATCGATTCGGGATCCAGACAGAAGTAGTCGTCCTCGATATCGGCAAAAACCGGGGTAGCGCCGATAATCGCTACCGAGTTTCCGGTGGCCGCAAAAGTAAAGGAGGGAACGATTACTTCGTCACCAGGTTTAATCCCGGCAGCCAGCTGCCCCACATGCAAAGCGGAAGTACCCGAGTTAACCATTACTGACTGCTGACCATCGCCGCTAGCCATCTGAGCAGTGAACTTTTCTTCGAATTCTGCAACCCGCGGGCCTTGTGCCACCATGCCGGATTTTAGAACCGCATCTACCGCGGTGCGTTCTTTATCGCCAATAATGGGTTTTGCGGCGGGAATAAACTCTGCAGTCATTAGTTAAGTAACCTCCTGGGTCTGGTGCGGGATAGCCCTTCAAGTCTGATGATCTTCAGTCAGCTTCCCTGTTTCATCACCATTATAAGTGCGAGAGTACCCGGCGCCTATAAGAAAAGTGCTGATTGCTTGTTATTCTAGGAAAAGAAAGCAATTGGCACGGAAAAGGTAATAGCAGACTATGGCAGCTAGAGATGACACCTGGGTCATCATTCCCGTATATAACGAAGACCAGGTGATCGGGCAAGTAGTTAAAGATCTGCTCCCCACCTTTCCCCATGTGGTCTGCATAGATGATGGTTCCCGGGATAAATCAGCTGCGGTCGCGGCGGCTGCCGGTGCTACCGTTATCCGCCACCCCGTGAATCTGGGGCAAGGCGCAGGGCTGCAAACTGGGATCGAATACGTGCGGGGATTCACCCGGGCGAAATACCTGCTGACTTTCGACGCCGACGGGCAACACCGGGTAGAGGACGGCCTGGCGATGGTGGAGCAAGCCGAAAAAGAAAACTTGGCGATAGTTTTCGGGTCGCGATTTTTATCTTCCCAAACCCAGGTGGGTTGGTCGAAACGTTTGGTGCTAAAAACTGCGGCGCGGGTGACTGCCCGCCGCACCGGATTGCAACTCACCGATGCTCATAACGGGTTGCGGGTACTCCGCCGGGATGCCTTCGAGCAAGTAAACCTGCTGCAAAATCGGATGGCGCACGCCTCGGAGATAGTGGCGCAACTGGCGCGGACGGGACTGCCCTGGACAGAGCATAGTGTGTTTATCCGTTATACCGATTACTCCAAAGCCAAGGGACAATCTCTGCTTAACTCCATAAATATCCTCACCGAATTGCTGATCAAATAGGGGTGAATGATGCTAATAAAAATCCTGCTGATTGTTTTGGTGTTGCTTCTTTCCCTCTATATGTTTAAGGCCAACTTGGGAGCAAAACAGACCGCCTGGCGGCGCCTGGGGATATTAGCTTTTGCGGTTGCCGCAGTAGTAGTGGTGATTTTTCCCGGGATTACCACCACGGTCGCACGTTTTGTAGGGGTTGGACGCGGCGCCGACCTCCTCTTGTATGGACTGGTAATAGTGGTTCTTTACAATATGTTGATGCAGGCCAAGCAGCGTAATGCCGCGGAGCGGCGCCTTACAAAACTCGCCCGGGAAGTAGCAATCACCCATACTGTCCTCGGGGAGGACGAGAAACGAGTTCCCTCCGCTGTAAGTGGTAATCCCACTGAATCCATTTCCAACGTCAGCGGTGATGGCGCACCTCAGCAGCCAAGCGAACACAGCTAACGCCAATGAACAAAGCTAAATGGGTAAATCTGGTCTACCGCTCCGGTAGGGATCCACAAAAATATTGATTCCGTCCGCCCGCTTCTATTTAACCCCTCCCGCCCCCATTTCCCACCCCTAAACCGGCGAGCCACCAACGGCCCCAATCCACCCCTCGCAACCTACGCAAGCTTACAAAGGCGCCCTAATGTCAGTTCACCTGCTTAAATAATTGTTGTAACAATTTTCCGAAACCTCTTGACCGAAACGATCATGTCGGCTATCGTGGCAATACCGAACCGATTCGGTAAGGTTTTCGGTAAATGAGTAGATAGCGGGAAACCGGTAGCACTATCGGCGATCCTGCAGCCAATACGCCGGCGGAGCAGCTGGTAAGGCGGAGGAAAGGACACTGCGATGGCGCAGAGTAAAGCAATAAATACCAACGATCCCAAATATTCCAAATTGTCCATCGGGGTTTGCCCCGACCAGTGGGGCGTATGGTTCCCCGAGGACGAAAAGCAAATGGATCCCCGGCAAGCTTGGGAAGAAATGGCAGAAGCCGGCTTCGAAATTATCGAAACCGGGCCGTTCGGCTATTTCCCCACCGATCCTAAAGAACTACAAAAATGGTGCGATGAATTCGGGATGAAGGTAGTCGCCGGTACTGGCTGGGGGATTCTCCACAAGGCCGAAGCCTGGCCGGAAACTTTGAAGACCTTCCGCGCCATCGCCGAGACTCATGCGGCAGTCGGCGCCGAATACATCGTGCATCTTCCTCCGCTCTACCGTGATGACAAGACTTGGGAATGGACAGATGATCGCGTCCTGTCCGATGATGCCTGGAAGCTCTATGTGGAGCACGCCAACGCCCTCGGGCAAATGCTGCTGGATGAATACGGCTTGAAGATGGTACTGCACCCCCACGGAGATTCCCATATCGAAACTCCAGAGGAAATCGCGCGTATTTTTGACGCCACCGACCCCAGGTACGTAAACCTCTGCCTGGATTCCGGTCACGTAGTTTACGGCGGCGGCGACCCGGTAGAACTGATCAAGAAATACCCGGAGCGGATCACCTACGTACACATCAAGGCTTTCGATGAAGCCATCACCAAAGAGGCACACGAAAAGGACTGGCCCTTCGGCGAGGCCGTGGCTAAGGGAGCATCGGTATGTCCTCCAAAGGGACTGCCGGAAATGCATGAGTTCGTGGACGCACTCGCGGAACTAGATCGCGAAATCTACTGTATTTGCGAGCAGGACTGCTACCCGTGCGAGCCCTCATTCCCGAAGCAGAACGCTATCAACATGCGGGAATACCTGGCCAGCTGCGGACTGGGTCTGAAGTAACTATCCACCACTTACCTGATGCCGCGGGAGCGGAGTGATTATTCCGCTCCCGCCGGCGTCTCCATTCAGCGGCTGTGAAGTCGCGCCTGGTCGCACTGAGGCCACCAGGCAAATCACTCATAGGGGAGAAAAATGACATTAAATATTGGCTTGATCGGTGCGGGGGGCATGGGACGTGCTCACGTGGAACGGATCGAAAACGAACTGACCGGCGGCAAAATTGTAGCGGTCGCCGATCTAAACCTAGATGCCGCGAAAGAAGTAGCGGACAAAGTTGGCGGCAAAGCCTACGGCTCCGGCGAAGAACTAATCGCGGATCCGAACGTAGATGCCGTCTTGATCGCCACCTTCGGTCGGGTACACAAGCCCGATGTAATCCGGGCGATTGAGGCTGGAAAATACGTGCTTTGCGAAAAGCCGCTGGCAACCACGGCAGAAGACTGTCGCGAAATTATGGAGGCCGAACAAAAAGCCGGGAAGAAACTGGTAACCGTTGGGTTTATGCGTCGCTTTGACCAGTCTTATGGCATTTTGAAAGCCAAGATGGACTCCAAAGAGCTGGGTGAAACCACCATGGTGCACTGCCGTCACCGTAACCCCACTGTTCCGGAAAACTACCTGTCTTCCATGGCGATTGATGACACCGCCATTCACGAAATCGATACTTGCCGCTGGCTAACCGGTGAAGAAATCGTGAACGTGCGGGTAGATATTCCCCGCTCCACCAGCTACAAGTTTGAGCAGCTGACCGACCCGATCGTAGTGGTCATGTACACCGAATCCGGGATCCGCATCGATGACGAAGTAAATGTCAACATTGGCTACGGCTACGACATTCAGTGCGAAGCGGTAATGGAACAGGGCACCGCTTACCTGGGGGATCAAGAAAAAGTGTATGTGCGCTCTAGCCAGGAACGCGCCAACGCCATCTGCCAGTCCCATATCGACCGTTTCCACGATGCCTTCAACCGCGAGGTGCAGCAGTGGATTAACGCCGCCAGCGAGGATCGCCACACCGGCTCCAGCTCTTGGGACGGATACGCGGCCACCTGCGTGGTGGATGCCGCCCTGGAATCCTTAGAATCACGTGAGTCCAAACTGGTCTCCGTGGAATTAATTGAACAGCCCGAGTTCTACAAATAACCTGGATCGCTCTTAAAGGAGAAAAAATAATATGAGCAATGATGCTTATAAGGAGAAGCTGGCAACCCCGCCCTCTCCCGAAAAAGTTAAAGAGATGGTGGCCAATACCCCCATGTCCGGGCCACATCGCGGCACCGTAATTTTGGCTGCTACCGCCACTTTCGGGTCGCTGCTATTTGGGTATGACACCGGAGTAATCGCCGGCGCTTTGCCCTATATGTATATGGACAATGTTGCCGGAGGCCTGGGGCTAGATGCCCTGCACGAGGGTTGGGTCAACGCCATGCTCGCCATCGGGGCAGCCTTCGGCGCCTTGATTGGCGGCTGGCTCACCGACCGGCTAGGACGACGTACCAACATCATGATTTTGGCGGTCATCTTCCTGGTTGGCACCCTGGGTTGTACCTTCAGCCCCAACGTGTGGGTGATTTACCCCTTCCGCTTCATTCTCGGTTGGGCAGTAGGCGGCGCGTCCTCCTCGGTTCCGCTCTATCTGGCGGAAACTGCTCCGAAACGAATCCGCGGTCCGCTGGTAGCAGTAGACCAGTTCATGATCGTGTTTGGGCAGCTAGTTGCCTATATTTGTAACGCCGCCCTCTCGCAGGCGCATAACGCACCTGAAGCAACCGTGAAAGCTATTAGCGCAGGCGCTGTTTGTCCTAAAGGTGCCCCGGATGCCGGTAAGGCCGTGCAGGCCGGTGGCACTTACACTTGGGACTGTCTGTCTGGCCTTTCGGATACCGTACGCGAGACGATGGTGCTCTCTGGCGGTAACGGTAACGCCTGGCGTTGGATGCTGGTAATCGCTACTATTCCCGCCGTGTGCCTCTGGGTAGGTATGCGGGTCATGCCGGAATCTCCGCGTTGGTATGCCGCTAACCAGCGTTACTATGAAGCCATTGGTGCTTTGAAACGCGTGCGTGACACCGATGAAGAAGTAGAGTTCGAAACCAACGAAATGATCGAACTGCACCGTAAAGAAGAGGAAGAAGAACAGTGGAACTTCTCCCGGATTTGGAGTACCCCCTGGACCCGTAAAGTGCTAATCATCGGGGTATTCCTGGGAATCTTCGATCAGACCACCGGGATTAACACCGCTATGTGGTACATGCCCAAGATTCTAACGGCCGCCGGTTTTGATACTGGCCAGGGCATTATGCTCAACGTGGTCACCGGTACTTTCTCTGCAGTTGGGTCCGCAGTTGGCTTCTTGCTGATTGCAAAACTCTACCGCCGTACGGTAGGTATCTACCAGGAAACCGGGGTCGCGATTTCCCTCTTGGTACTGGCCGGAGTGTTCTACTGGGGTATTGAGCCCCATATGGATGCCCACGGCAACGTGGCCAGCGATATTCCCAACTTCTTGCCGTGGTTGGTGCTGATTTTGGTGTCGGTATTCCTGTTCATCAAACAGTCGGGAACTATTCACTGGGTGCTGCTGTCTGAAATCTTCCCGGCGAAGATCCGCGGGGTCTCGCAGGGAATCTCGGTTTGCGCCCTCTGGATTTTCAACGCGATTGTTGCGGGAACTTTCCCCTGGATGATCGAGAACCTGGGTGGCTCTGGCACCTACCTGGTCTTCGGAATCATCAACGTGATTGCGTTGTGCTTCTACATTAAGTTCGTTCCGGAAACCAAGATCTACACCTTGGAAGAGGTGGAACAGAACCTGGAGGCTAAGTACTCCAAGTAATAGCTATATACCCAGCTATCGCCCTGGCCTGTCAGCAAACTATTCGTTAGTTCGCTGGCAGGCCAGGGTTTTTATTATCTGGCTTTATTTCCAAATTTACGAGGGCGCACGCGAGTTTCTCGGAGGGGGGCAGGTTCGATGCGCTCAGCTGGGGCGCTTTCTCTATAATCCGGGTAAGGGATTAGCTCGAACCCTTGTGTAATTATGTACTACAAATATATAATTATTATCTAAAAATAAACCCGAGTGGGAATTGAAGTGGAAATATATGTAAATCCTAGAATCCAAGCACGCCACCCAGATATGAGCCCGGCAATGGTGAGGGAAGCGTGGAATACCACCCTAAGATGCATTCCCCGTGATACTGATCCCGTCCAATGGGTAGGGGTTGGCATCGCGGACGGGAAGCTAATCGAATATATTGCCATCGAAAATAACGATGAAACCTGGCATATTTTCCATGCCATGAAAGCGAGTAAAAAGACGTTAAGAGAGGTAGGGCTAGAGCGATGAAATGGACGGCCGCAAACGGAACAAGCTACAGTGACGAACAAGTCGAGCAGTGGGCTAAGGCGCAGGAAAGTGAAGCCGAATACAGCGGCAAACACCTTACCCCCGCGATGCCTGGTCGGCCGGTTAGCGTCGGGAAAAATGCTCAACCTTTTACGATCCGCCTAGACGAAGCACGTCGAACCAAGATTACTACTATAGCCAAGGAACTCGGGACTACCCCCAGCCATCTGGTACGCGACCTTATTGATGCTTTGTAGCCACGGTAGATAAAACTAAGACTTAGGATCTAATATTTCATCCTGAGAGAGGGGGAGCTCGGGGCTTTGTGTCCGCTGCCTTTCGCGGTCTTTTAGCGCTACTTTTTGCAGGTGGTGGCGCGCTGCAGCAGCGAGGGACGAATCGCGATTTCTTGTCCGGGCCCCCCCGAGGCGGCGTAGCGCTTAGCCAAGGCGGTAACGGCCTGTTCACCCAACTGATCCGCATGTTGGTCGATCGAAGTAATCGAAAACTCTTCTAACTGTCCCAAATAGGTGTCGTCATAGGTAATTAACCCACAGTCTTTACCTGGTTCCATTCCGAGGGCGCGCAGCGCGGTACAAGCTTCAATCGCGATCAGATTGTTGTGCGCAATAAACGCTGGCCGCTTGGCCACCGATCCTTCTAGGCATTGGCGAATCTGTTCCCCCGGTTCCAGATCTGGTACCAGAGCTTGAAAACCCGGGAAACTTTTGTGCTTTTTTCGTAAAGATTCAAAAGCAGCTCGCTGCACTTTGCGGCGGGTAGCTACTGCTTGATCAACGCTTTCCGGACTGGATAGGGAAAAGATACGGTCGTATCCGCACTCGGCTAGATGAGCGATCGCTAGCCTGGCTGCTGCTTCCTCGTCCATATGGATAGAGTCTATTTTTCCTGCCACGTACTTTAACCCCAGCACCGCCAGGGGGAAGGTTTCCGATAGGTGCGCCAGGCGCTCTTGGGAGGAGGCCGGGGAGATGAGGATGACCCCGATAGTCTGCATTTCCTGGTAGCGGTTTATCAGGTTCCATTCTTTTTCCGGATCCTGGCGCGCAGTAGAAACCAAAGACAAAAGTTTGTTTTCTTCTGCTGAAAGCCGCAGCGCGTCCTCGACCTCTTCGAAAAAAGGGTTTTGCAGGTCGGGCAGGATTACCCCGAGGAGATCGGTTCCGGAGGTCGATAAAAACGCGGCATTTTGATTGCGCACGTATCCCATATCAGAGGCAACGCGCAGAATGTTGGCTTTAGTTTCCGCATTAACCCGCGGGGAATCAGATAACGCCAGGGAAACTAACCCGCGTGACACTCCCGCCTTGCGGGCTACATCTGCTTGCGTGGGGCGAAAACTCATGCCTTAAGTATATAAGTAACGCGTGTGAAAAATTCGGTTGACTTGGGGACATAGTTAGGAATCATTCCTCTCAGAATCAACGGGAGCGGGATTAAAAAAGATTTTAGAAAATATTGGAAAATAGCTCTTGATTTGTAGAAAAAAGTCCTTTACTATGGACAGCAGTTAACACGTGTTAATGCCGGTTCGTTGGGGCGGCTGTCCAAGCGTTCTCGGTACTAACGGAACTCAAAGAGGAGAAAAAATGACTAAAGAAACTCTATCGGTGGCGGTGATCGGTGCGGGTATGGCCGGGCGGACCCACGCAGATGGTTGGCGGCGAGCCAATACCGTATTCGCGTCAGAGCTACCTCGGCTGCGTCTAGCTACTATCGCGGACGCCTATCTTCCTTTCGCGGAGGCTGCCGCCCGTGACTACGGGTATGAAAAAGCTACTGATAACTGGAAAGACATTGTAGATGACCCCGATATCGACATCGTTTCCATTGTGGTGGGCAACAAGTTGCACCGCGAAATGGCCGAGGCGCTGGTGAAAGCCGGCAAACATGTCCTGTGCGAAAAGCCTTTGACCGATAACCTAGAGGACGCCAAGGCGATGGCAGAGTTTGGGGCAACCGACAAAGTAGTAACCGGTCTGGGCTACTGCTATCGCCGCAATCCCGGTCTGGCAAAAATCGCAGAAATGGTGCAAAGCGGCCAGCTGGGGGAAATTACCCATTTTGACGCGCGTTACTGGTGTGACTATGGCTGTGACCCGAACACTCCGATCGCATGGCGCTATAAGGGGCCGATGGGCTCGGGCGCTCTCGGAGATGTGGGCAGCCTTCTAGTTGATACCTCCGAATTTATTTGTGGCCCTCTGAAGGCGGTCGCTGGTGCCCAGCTTTCTACCGTGATTAAGAAGCGTCCCCCGGCTCTAGAAGGAGTTGCAGGAGGACGCGGAGCCTCCTCGCAGGCAGAAGCGACCGAAATCGTAGAAAACGATGACGTTGCCACCTGTACCCTAAAATTTGAAAATGGCATTATTGGGACTTTCTCGGTTTCCCGGGTAGCGTTCGGATCTCCGAACTCCATGCAAATCACCGTTAATGGCACCAAAGGAATGGTGTCCTTCGATATGGCGCGCGCCGGCGAAATCATGGTTGATGACCAAACCGCTCCTGCCGGATTGGGCGGGCCGCGCCGCGTCCTCGTCAACCCTGACTTCCCTTACTTCAAGGGCGGATCTTCTATGGACTTCGGGGGAGTGAGTGTTACGCAAATCCAGCAGTTCGTTTACCAGGCACATGCTTTCTTAGAGCAGGTAGCCGGGGTTAAAGACGGATTGCCTCCCACCCCGGACTTTGCCTACGGATACCGCTCCATGCGAATCCTCGACACTATTGCTAAATGCGCAGCCAACGGTGGCGCCGAAATGGAAATCAAATAACCAAAATAACGAAAAGGAGAAAAACCATGGCTATGAATCTAGGTGCTTACACCGCTTGTCTACACAACTTCACTCTGCCTGAGGCGCTCGATCATTTGAAATCCTTCGGGCTGACCGGCGCGGAAGTAAATGTGGGGGGCTTCATTCCCTCCCCGCACTGCCCGGTTGATTTGCTGATCGGTTCAAAAACCGCCCGCGAAGATTACCTGGGGATTTTCGAAGAAAAAGGAATGCGGCTCGCCGGCCTGAACACCTCCGGTAACGTACTGGACCCGCTGCCCGATGTGGGGCCGCGCCACACCTATGACCTCAAACGCGCCATCGAACTGGCCGGAAAACTCGGGTCGGGGAAATCGTATGTATGTCCGGGCTGCCCGGCACCGACCCGGACGCCAAATATCCGGCATGGGTAGTTAACCCTTGGAACGGTGAACAGCTAGAAGTCCTGGAATACCAGTACTCGGTGCTAGAAAAATTCTGGAAAGAAATGGACCAGCGCGCCCAAGATGCAGGCGTGAAACTGGCTTGGGAACTGCATCCCACCAACACCGTGTTCACCCCCACCCAGTTCCTAGAGTTCGACGAACGGGTCGGAGGCTTCAAGAACATTGGGGTAAATATGGATCCCTCCCACCTGATGTGGCAGGGGATGGACATTATGAAGTCGATTTAACTGCTCGGTGACAAGATCGTGCACGTGCACGCCAAAGACACCAAGATCGAGCCCGGGGTAGCCACTCGCGGGGTACTAGATCCTTCCTTCGAGCCGGTTCCCGAGGACGAATCCGCGCGCACCCCCGTAGGGATGGATCACTACTGCTCCTCCTGGCCCTCTGATCCCGCCTGGCGCTTCGTTGCCATCGGTGAAGGTCACGACGTGCCCTGGTGGAGTGAGTTCCTAGCGGCGATCGCCAAGATCGATCCGGAAATGAACATCAACATCGAGCACGAGGATGCCGCCTACGATCAGTTAGAAGGCATCCGCCTCGGGGCAGAAAACCTGATCGCCGCGCAGAGCGCCTAGGAAGAAACCGGTCTAGTGCCGCGTCCGTCTGGGGTGGCAGCGGCCTAGCGCCGCACCTGCCGCACCGGGCGAATCGATACCATTTCCACCATCGCATTTTCGGGAGAATCAATAGCGAAACGAACCGCTCTGGCGATAGATTCCACCGTCATATGATCGGCGGGATCATAGTAGCCAGCGTCCTCTTGCAAAACGTGTTGCATATCGGTATCGACTCGCCCGGGGTGGATAGAGGTGACCCAAACGCCCAGTGGTTGGAAATCAATTCTCGTTATCGCGGTACTGCTTTAAATCTTCCTCAGTTCCCTCAAGCTTCTTTTTCTTGTGTTGTTTGGCAACTTCGCCCGCAAAATCTGGAACATACTTCGAAACCGCCACCGAGGGGCGCACGTATCCACTGGAGTTAGGGCGCGGAGGTAGCTTGATCGGCTCCGCATCGCTTTGAATCTCCGTATAGGGGATAGATTCTAGGAAATGGTGGATCATATTTAGTCGCGCCTGCTTTTTGGAATCAGAAAGCACGTGATGCCAGGGAGCCACCGAAGTATCTGTATGTACCATCATGTCGTCTTTAGCACGCGAGTAGTCTTCCCAGCGAGTGATGGATTCTAAATCCATGGGGGAGAGTTTCCACTGGCGTAAAGGATCACCGAGTCGAGATTTGAAACGCTTGTACTGTACTTTATCTGACACGCTGAACCAATATTTACGCAGGTAGATCCCGTCTTCGACTAGCATTTGTTCGAAGATGGGGCATTGGCGCATGAACAGTTGCACCTGGTCAGGGCGGGCAAATCCCATCACTTTTTCCACCCCCGCCCGGTTATACCAAGAACGATCGAAGAGGACGATTTCGCCGGCTGCGGGCAGATGCTCGATATAACGCTGGAAATACCATTGGGTTTCTTGCCGCTCCGTCGGTTTAGGTAGCGCCACGATCCGAGCCACCCGCGGGGAGAGATATTCGGTCATCCGTTTAATAGTGCCGCCTTTACCGGCCGCATCGCGTCCTTCAAAAATAACTACGATCCGGGCGCCGGTAGCTTTCACCCACGTTTGTAGCTTTCCGAGTTCTCCCTGTAAACGGTAGAGCTCGGCCTCATAAACTTTATTAGGGATTTTCTGTACCTTGATTTCGTCAGCTTCACTAATCCCATGTTCGCTTTGATTCATCGATATCTCCTGGCTTGGCGGTAATTCTTAGCGTAGAGCAGGGGAGCGCTGTGTGGAGGTAAAACGGGAAGAATATTTTTAGGGCAGGAGTGGTAAAGAGTAGGCAGGCGAAGTGAAAACAAGCTAGTTTTAAAGTATGGAATTTAAAGTCATTGACCATCCGCTGGTGAAACATAAACTGACCATTCTGCGAGATAAAGACACCCCCTCTTCGGTGTTTCGGCAACTGGTTGATGAACTAGTTACCCTGCTTGCCTATGAGGCAACTCGGCATGTGCGGGTAACTCCCAAGCAGATCGAAACTCCGATTCAACCCATGGAAGGCGAGGTAATCTCGACTCCCCGTCCAATCGTGATTCCGATTCTACGAGCCGGACTGGGGATGCTCTCTGGCATGACTGCCTTGCTACCCACGGCAGAGGTCGGTTTCCTGGGGATGAAGCGGGACGAAGAAACTTTGGCGATCGAAACCTATGCGAATCGTCTGCCCCAGGATTTAACTGATCGGCAAGTGTTCCTGGTTGATCCCATGCTGGCTACCGGCGGCACCTTGGTAGCGGCCATAGATTACGCTCTGGAGCGAGGCGCGCGGGATGTTACCTGCATCTGCTTGGTGGCGGCGCCAGAAGGGGTTAAGCACGTAGAAGAGCATATCGGCCAGCGAGCGGACGTTACCGTGGTAGTGGCGGCTCTGGATGAAGGGCTTACCCCGCAGGCTTATATTCGCCCGGGTCTGGGCGATGCTGGCGATCGTTTATACGGGATCGTAGATCAGTAGTAGCGCGTATGGTCGTCGAGCGCGGTTGCGTGGCAGCGTGCTGGTGACGCTGTGTAGCGAGGCTTGGCGAGGCTTGGCGAGGTTACGCGGCGGTGATTGTTTTGTCGCGGCGGCAACGCGAAGCGTCTAGCCGCGGGAGTGATCACATTTCGCGCCCAAAGTTTAGTTCTGGCGGACAAATCCGCTAAACTTTTGAAGGTCTGTTAACTCAGATGCTGGTAGCGGTTCCTCGCGCTTCGCGAGATTCCGCAACCAATGAATAGGTGGCGTTTTCTCGCTTTTCGCCTCAGGTACCTTCGGTGCCTTCGGCCGCGAGTAACCGCACCAACAACTGAATACAGTACCTGGTAGCGTGTCCGAGCGGCCGAAGGTGCAGCACTCGAAATGCTGTGTGGGGCAACCCACCGTGGGTTCAAATCCCACCGCTACCGCAATGTGATGTCCCGTGACATGTGTCCGCATATGTCGCGGGATTTTTTGGGTTTTTGGGGTGGGTGTTTCGGGTCATTTGTCCGTTTTGGGTTTGGGGTGTTTCAGGACATTTGTCCGTTTTTTGGTTGGTAGGTTTTGTTGGGGTTGATGGTGTGTTCGGCGATGATTTCCCCGGTGTGAAGCGTACTGGGTTTTGTTCCTACTCGTTTTTGAGAGGATTAGGGATATGTCTAAGAGGTATTCTCAGGATTTTAAGGATCGTGCGGTGCGGTTGCTTTGTGATCGGTTGGCTGCTGATGGTTCGTGTTCGCAGTGGAGGGCGGTTAATGAGATCGCCCCGAAGCTGGGGGTTGCGAATGAGTCTTTGCGGCGTTGGTATGAGCAGCATCTTGTGAACACGGGTGAGCGGCAGGGGATGACGCGTGAAGAACACGAGGAGGTCAAACGGCTTAAGCGTGAGGTTGCTGAGCTGCGGCGGGCGAATGAGATTTTAAAGACGGCTTCGGCTTTTTTCGCAGCGGAGCTCGACCGACCGGCCCGATGATGATCGCCTATATTGACGCATATAAGGATCGTTTCGGGGTCGAGCCGATTTGCCGGACACTGAGGGCTAGCTTGGAAGGAGGG
>NZ_JAKNHJ010000001.1 GCF_022133705.1 Varibaculum cambriense | reverse complement strand
AAACAAAAAAACACACTATCGAGAACACAAACAACCAAACCACAAACCAACCAAACTGGCCGGTCAGGATTCGTCGCGAGCAAAAAATAATCGGCGGAAAACTCGCTTCCCGCCGGCTTCGTCGCTCAGCAACGAATACAAAGTTACCGCCCCTACGTCCACGGGTCAAACCAGATTAGGCAAAAGTAAGAGACACCACAATAGTTCTGATTTCCACCGCTTTTCCCATTATGGCGTTGAAAGAGTGGCTGACTTTTAGGGCTGCTAGGTTTGAGCGATTTTAGAATCAGAGCAAATGCCGTTAGGGCTAAATCCCCGCTGATTTTAGCGCGTTAATCACCAGTTCGCGTGCCTGGTCGGCAACAGCCGGGCCTTGCAGACCTAATACGCCATGACAGGTGCCAGGAAGCAGCGTTAGATGAACCGGAACGTTACTTTCCGTTAAGGTCTGCGCAAATCTAATATCTTCATCTCGCAAGGGATCGCATTGGTTGGCTACCAAGAAAGTTTCCGGCCACCCCGATAAGTCACTGGCTCTGCCGGGAGCCGCATAAATATCAGCTTTCCCCCCGCCTAGATAGGCTTTCCAACTGGCTTTAGCGTTAGGCAAATCCCATACCGGAGTGTCTTGTCCGCTTTGCATAGAGACTGTTTCCAGCCGATCATCTAAAACTGGTTCAATTAGAAACACTCGGTCAGCAAGTGCTATCCCTTGGTCTCGACTGAATAAGGTTACGGCTGCCGCCAGATTGCCTCCGGCGCTATCCCCATAAATTACGCTCGGGAGCGCGGGAAACTCTGCTTTCACCCATTGCCAGCCCGCCACGCAGTCCTGCAAAGGCAAGGGGTAGGGATTCTCGGGGGCGAGGCGATAGTTGGGGCTAACAACGCACTGACCAGTTTCTGCCGCCAGCTGTCCGTTCCAGCCATCATCATAGCGAGCTTGCCCCGCAATCATTCCCCCACCGTGAATACTGTAAATTATTCCCTGGGGTTCGCGGTTTTTTGGGCGGAATACTCGCAGTTCAACCTGGTAACCGTCTTTACTTTCCACCTGCACTATTTCCCGGGTAATACCGGCAGGTAACGCAATCTCGCCACTGAGCATCTTCTCGCCCACTGCCCGCATTGCCGGCGGATCCCACGCCATTTGGGGTGGAACTGTGTCAAGAACCGCGGCTATCTCGGAATCTAAAAGTATTTTGCTATCCATTATTCTCTTCTCCGTTGAAACTCTAATGATCTATACCGGCTAAGAAATCGTCACAAAGCGCATAGAACTCGGCTTCTTTTTCCCGGCGTACGCAGTGACGGGTTCCCGGAAGAATCACCGTCTTTAAATTATTGTTGCCCAGGTTTTCGATTTCTTTTAGCCGCTGCGGCCCTATCAACACGTCCTCGCCATCGGAGGTAAGCAGCAAGGTCGACATCTTGAGTGAGCGGGCAATCTGTTCCCAAGGCTGCCTCGGGCTAACTTCGCCGACGGCAACAAAATCTAAATCGACTTGCAGTTTACCCTGTAACCATCCGCAAGACTCTGTTAGCGACCAGTTGGAATAGTCGCTGCGGTTTTCCGATAACGCCGCTGCCGGTTCGGCTCGCATCCATTTAATTCGTTTCGCCAGCTGTGCTGCGCCGTCTTTGTATTGGATAGCTTGTTGTGGTGTTAGCCAGGCAGGTTCTTCCAAAATCAAGGCCTTAACTAAATCTGGTCGCCAGCACGCTACCGCACTCATTACCGCTGCCCCCATTGAGTGCCCGATTAATATAGCGGGCTCGCCAGCGTTAAGGTACTCAATCGTGCATATCATATCGGCTACTTCGGTGGCTAGCGGATCGAGCAGGGCTTCGCGGCTAAAACGTGGTGACAGCCCGTGCCCGCGCGCGTCTATACAGACGACGCGGTAATCGTTTGACCAGTATTTTTGCAAGCTAGCTAACGAGGACGCATTATCGGTAACCCCGTGGGTAGCGATAATTAGTGACCTATCTGCAGCTCCCGCCATGGTGTAGGCCAGCATCTGACCTTCTGGAATTGTCTTTTCCATAGTATTTACCTTAACTTTTCGCGCGTTAGCTGGCGTATTTGAAGCGTCCCAGGTTTTGTTCTGCTTATTATACGAGGTCTGTTCATTGACCCGGGTTTGATTATAGCTGGTGATTATGTTTCTGGGGTTCTGTATCCGAGTGCCTCGTGCAGGTGCTCAGTGTGCGGCAAATCGGCTCCACCCCGAAACGATCTTTAAAATCCTGAGAATACCTCTTAGACATGTTCCAATCCTCTCAAAAACCAGTAGGAACAAAACCTAGGACACTTCAACCTTATTTGCGCCCCAATCAGCTTCGATTAAAACAGGGAGGGCAAAGAAATAACTGGGGGGGTCGGGTATCTTTAATACCCGACCCCCCAGTTGATTATTAATTAACTCGCTAATAAACGCTTCCGCAATGCTTATTTACCGATTGCTAGGCATATTCGTTTAAACAAGCAGGATGCAATAGCGAGGGAGCAGCTCCCAGCAGTTTCTCGGTGTAGGGATCCTTGGGCGAATTCAGGATTTGCTCCGCAGTTCCTTGCTCCACGACCTTTCCTTCGTTCATCACCGCAATATAGTCAGAGATGTAACGCACCGTTTGAATATCATGCGAAATAAACACCATCGCCA
Source organism: Varibaculum cambriense (assembly GCF_022133705.1). Taxonomy (GTDB): domain Bacteria; phylum Actinomycetota; class Actinomycetes; order Actinomycetales; family Actinomycetaceae; genus Varibaculum; species Varibaculum cambriense_A. Next base: position 232,190 of record NZ_JAKNHJ010000001.1, on the reverse strand, counting down.
AACCGAGTTCCTCACGTAAATCAGATAGTAGGTTCAAAATCTGAGCACGCACCGACACATCCAAAGCAGAGGTAGGTTCATCAGCAATAATCGCTTTCGGATTAAGGGATAGGGCACGAGCAATCGCCACCCGCTGCCTCTGCCCACCGGAAAGCTGACCAGGCAGCGCCCCGAGAGCAGATAATGGTAGCCCTACCAGCCCTAGCAGCTCTCTTACCCTTTTTTCACGCGAAGACTCATTACCGATGTTATGAACCCGTAAGGGATCTGCCAGTTGGTCTTGCACTGTCATGCGCGGATTTAAGGCAGTCGCTGGGTCTTGGAAAACTACCGATACTACCTGTCCGATAAGCCGGCGATCCTTAGCGGAACGTTTGGTCACGTCCTTGCCCATAAATAGCACTTGGCCTTTACTGGCTACTTGCAGACCGCACATCACGTTGGCGGTGGTAGATTTACCGCAACCCGATTCCCCCACAATTCCCAACACTTTTCCCGGCATAATCTTCATATCCACGCCTCGTACTGCATGCACATGGTTTGGTTTGAAGATTGAACCGGTACGCGCTTTGAAAATCACTTCAACCTTACGCAGTTCAATAATGGGAACATCCGGGTCTACCGGTTCGCTGTTAGGCAAAACCATTTTATCGTCTACCATGATTATTCCTCCTTTCCGCTGGCGCTATATCGGGGAGCACGCTTATACACGCCCTCTTTATCAGGTAGTGCCGCATACACGTGTTCTGGACCCACCAGTTCTAGCTCGAGTGGAATATCGGCTCCATAATCTGGATGGGACGAACGCGGAGCGAAACGGTCACCAACTGGGAAATCTTTAGGACTAGGTACTGTGCCGGGAACCTGATGCAAACGTCCGGAACCAGATTCGATTGACAGTACCGCCCCTAACAAACCGCGAGTGTACTCGTGAACAGGGTGTTCCAGTAGCTCGCTGGTCGGCGACTGTTCTACTACTTGTCCGGCGTACATTACGGTAATCTTGTGAGCCACTTCGGCAACTAGGGCAAGGTCGTGGCTAACGAACACCATGGCGAATCCGAGTTTTTCCCGTAACTCGTTTAGCAGAGCGATAACTTGCTTTTGGACGGTAACATCCAGAGCGGTAGTCGGCTCATCGGCAATCACCAGTTTCGGATCGCGGGTGAGAGCCATGGCGATGAGGACGCGCTGCCGCTGCCCACCGGAAAGCTCATGCGGGTAGGATTCCAAGGTTCGTTTGGGATCTAAGCCCACCAGTTCTAGAAGTTCCTCGGCGCTGCGAGTTCCTCCTCTGGAGGTTAGTTGCTTCATCTGAGCCTTAATCAACATGGCAGGATTCAGGGAGCTGAGCGCGTCCTGGTAAATCATTGCCATTTCGTTTCCTAATAGCCCTTGCCTTTGCTTAGGAGACATTTTCAAGAGGTCTTGACCTTGGTAGAGAATTTCTCCTTCAATCTGGGCACGCGGATCGATCAAGCCCATAATGGTTAGCGCAGTGATTGATTTACCGCAGCCTGATTCCCCAACCAGCCCCATGGTTTCTCCGGGGCGAACTGTGAAGCTTACCCGATCCACTACGTTTACATCACCGTGACGCGGGAATTTGATGGATAGGTTCTTTACTTCCAGTAATGGGTTTTGACCGGCAAACGGTGAATCATCAAAGCGATCATCGCGTTGGCTTTCCACCAGTTTGAGGGAGTCTAGACGTTCCTGTAAGGAGTCTTTTTGAGTCACATAGGCGCGGCGAGGATCCAATAGCAGAGCATCGGCTTCCCGATCGGCGGTATTTTGTTCAACCTTTGCGGGAGCAGAAGCCGGCGCAGCCACCATGGCATCGGTGATCCCCTCGGACAAGATGTTTAGACACAGTACCGTGATCATGATTAGCAGACCGGGGAATAGGGCGGTCCACCAGGCTCCATAAATAATAGACCCGTTGGCAGACGCATCAGAAAGTACGTTACCCCAGGTAGGAACCATTGTTGATTGGAGACCGGAGCCAATAAAGGTAAGGGAGGCTTCCAGAATAATCGCATCTGCTACCAGGACGGTGGCAAACACCAGTACTGGAGCAGCCGTGTTACGGATTACGTGTTTTACCAGAATCCAGGGGGCACGCGCACCCGAAACAATAACTGCCCTAACGTAGTCTTCACCGTAGGCTGCCATCACATTTGCCCGTACAATCCGCGCCAACTGCGGGGTATATACGAATGAGATAGCCACGATAATCACGGCAACTAGCCCGACTCGATTACCATCTTTGAAGATACCGGAGAATACCAACACCATTACTGCTGCCATAGCAATGCCAGGAACCGCCATAATGATGTCCATTATTCTCATAATCACTTCTGAAAGGCTGCGACGTACCACTGCCGCAATCGAGCCGATAATTGCCCCAAAGAACAGGGCAATAAATGCGGAACACAATCCGATGACTATCGAGAAACGCCCGCCCATCAGCAAACGCGATAACACATCACGACCGGCATAATCGGTTCCAAATAGGTGCGATCCGCTGGGATGAGCCAAGATGGCATCGGTGAATACCCTATCAGGAGAGTATGGGGTAATAAATTTGGCAAAAAAGGAAATTAGTACCACGCTAATCAGCACACACACGGAAATGCGCGCACCGATACTCATATTTTTCCAACGATTAAAGCGTACTTTTTTACCGCTTTCAACTGCGGAAACAATTTTCTTGGTTTGACTCATCATGATTATCACACAGACCTAATTCGGGGGTTTATTAACAGGTAGAGCATATCGACGACGATATTAACCACAATGAAAGCTAAGGCAACCACCAAAGCAGCAGCTTGAACAACTTCTACTTGGCTTTGTTGCACTCCTTGCACCAGGACTTTACCCATTCCTTGCAGACCGAAAATAATTTCGATAACAACTGCCCCTCCCATAAGGTAACCGACTCGTAAACCGAGGACGGTTACTGGAGTAATCAGCGCGTTACGTAGCACGTTACGGGCGATTACTACCGGGCGAGGAATGCCCGCCCCCAAAGCGGTGCGAACGTAATCGCGGTCAAGTTCTTCTACTACTGAAGTACGAACCACCCTAGTCATTTGCCCAATAACCGGAGTCGCCAGGGCTAGGGCGGGAAGTATCATTCGGGTTACCCAGCCGCCAAAGTCTTCAGTGATTCCTGGTAACCCTCCGGCGACCAGTTCACCATGACCGAGGGCAAGACCTAGTAGCACTAACAAGGCAGCTAACCAGAAGCTGGGGGTACCGATAAATACCACTGATAGGACACGAAAAACCTGATCTGGCCAGCGGTCACGATAAAGCGCCGCGATTACCCCTAAGGGGAAAGAAATAAGTACCGCAATGAATAGCCCAAAGAAAGTGAGCTGCAGGGTTACTGGAAGGGCAGGGGCAATTAAATCTACTACTTTATGACCAGTCCCTACCCCATAAATACCGAAGTCACCTTGACATAAACCAACTAGATAATTGAAGTACCGAACCACTGCGGGAATCGGTTTCCCAGTCTCGCTACCATCATCGGTTACATATCCATGGGCGATATTAAAGGCTTTTACTTGCGCAGGATCGGCCGCGTTATCGCCGAGCGCTGTCCAGGCGGGGTCAATAGGCGATAGCTCCATTACGAAAAACACCAACATGGTGACCCCGATTGCCATGATTGGCAAAGCGATAAGTCGCCTGCCTATGAGTCTCAATAAGTTGTTCACTAATCTCTCCTTTTAGCCAAGTATTAGCTTCCTCTAAAGTTAATGGGCGGGGCGGAAACTGGAGCTTCCGCCCCGCCCATTAGTTGGAGCCTCACTTAGCAGCAAGTAATCATTTGATAACTACTTGCTTACCTTGGTGCCGATTAGTTGCAGACCGGTCACGCCAATCGGAGTGAGGTCAGATACTTTAGCGGGATTGTAGGCGGTGTAGAGAGTGTGGAAGGCTAGCGGATAGAGGGCTGCCTGATCAGCAATCATATCTTGCACTTCACCCCATTTGGCTTTAGCCTCATCTCCGGTAGCTTTATCGGCTTTATCCATTAAATCAACCAGAGCTTTAGCTCCCGCAGGGTCAGATTCGGTTAGACGGAAACGGTCTTTCATCCACAGTTCGGAGTAGAACCAGCCCTTAATCAGCACTCCCGGATCGGCGCCGTAAACGGAGGCATCACCGGGGGCAACCACTACATCAAAATTGCCTTGGGCAACGTTGTTGTTCCATAAATCCGCGGAAGCAACATTGTTGAGATTAACTTTTAGACCTAGAGCCTCAAAATTCTGCTTGATTTGCGGCCCCATAGCAGCAATCCAAGTATCGGTAGTGGTGAGCACGCTAATTTCGGTACCGGCAGCCACTCCTGCATCCGCCAGTAGCTTCTTTGCCTTGTCTACATCAAAGGAGAACTGGGTAGCAGCTTTCTTGTATTGATCGTTGTAATCAGGCAGGAAAGAAGTAGGCTCTTTACCCGCGCCATTAAGAGCAGTCTTAATCATAGTTTGGGTATCAATAGCGGTCAGTAGTGCCTGACGAACCCGCTTGTCTTTGAAAGGAGCTTTGGTGGTGTTAAAGGTCATCATCGCGATACCGTAGGCGGTAGCATCTTTAACTTCCCATCCTGCAGCCTTAACCTTTTCAATACCGGCTGGATCTAGCGCTTCAACTACGTCAGTTTGTCCGGCTACCGCGGCCGTTAAACGAGCGGTTGCGTCCCGGGAATTGTCGTAGTGAATTTTGCCTACGGTTGCCGGGTTAGGCCCGTTGTAGTGCTCATTTACCGACAAATCCTGAGTGGTGTCAGTAATAGTGTCGTATTTGTAAGGTCCAGATCCCACTGGCATCTTGGTCAATTCATCAAAGGTGGCTTTGCTGGGAACGACTTTAATTAACGCTAAGCGCTCTTTCAAGTTGTCAATAGCGTGGGTCAGTTTGATGGTAACTGTGCTGTCATCTTTAGCTTCGATACCGGAAATAGCAGTCAGGAATGCAGCATAGGAACTGGGTTGTACTGCACCAGTTGAGTCCTTGTCCCCATCAACGATTCGTTTATAGGAACTGACTACATCTTTAGAGCTAACTGCATCTCCACTAGAAAACTTGGCTCCATCACGCAGTTTAACTTCATAGGTGGTGTCATTTACCTTGGTAGGTTCATCTTCAGCAGCCAGTGCCTTGTGAGCCTTGAACTTTGAGAAATCAAACTCGTACAACCCTTCAACTACCTGTAGGTTAGCGCCCACCGCCAGAGCTGAAGACGTGTTCGAGGGATTCCAGTTAGTGGTGTCATAAGCGGCAAAAACTTTTAGTTCGCCAGTTGCTTTGGTTCCGGTAGATCCTCCTGCTTTCGTATCAGCGGATCCTCCTCCACAAGCCGAAAGAGCAAGTGCAGCAGCGGCAAGTACAGCCGATACCTTTGCCCAACGCTTAATAGAACGCATTTTGAGTCCTCTCCTTTGAGAATTTCCATTTGCCGTATGGGAGACGAATGTCAACTTCATACAAATGCCAGCGTAGTAACAAAGAATAAGTTCTGTCAAGCATTTAACAAAAAGGTTACCTATTTGCTATAGACCTGCAAAGAAAGCTAGTTTTTGGCTTATTAATCTTACAAATTAAAAGAGTATTGCATCACTCTACTATGCCCTGTAGCATAGCTGTCATCAGACAACTACCGTTCAATGGGGAATGGTAATCTACTAGACGAGCGCAATTGCAATAGAGGAATCACATGAAAAAGACAGCTACCCCCGAATCAGTCTCCACAGTGGACGATTACCGGCGCTTACTACATAGCAAAAAGGGCTTAGAGATTCCTAGCTCCCGCTCTAAAGGTGCCCTGGCTGCGATAGAAAGTTTCATATTACAAGAGCGTCTACAACCCGGAGACCCGCTACCTACGGAGAATGAACTGTGTGAACGCTTAGGGGTTTCCCGCTCTTCCGTGCGCGAAGCCTTAAGACAATTACAGGCTTTAGATATTGTTACCGTTCACCAAGGACGCGGAACCTACGTGGGAGAAATGTCTTTACGTCCTTTTGCCCAAATGATGGTGTTGCGCTCTTCGCTAAAATCTACCAGCCTGACTTCCTTAAGCGAAGTCGTACAAGTTCGACGTACCCTAGATATCGGGTTAGCCCGTGAAATAGTAATGAAAGTGGCTGGAAAACAGCTAACTCACTTACATCAGCTAGTTGACACTATGGTGGAAAAAGCTCGTAACGGTCAGGAATTCTTAGTAGAGGACATAGAATTTCACACTGGTCTAGTGTCAGAGTTGAACAATAACTTACTCGAAGAACTAATGAACGCCCTCTGGCTGGTGCACATGTCGGTACTTCCTGTCTTGCCGGCTGCCGGGAAAGAAAACATGGTAGCAACTGCCAAGGCGCATGGGGCGATGCTTAAAGCCGCTGAAGCGGGAGATGCACTGGGATACATGGCCGCGGTACAAGACCACTATTCGCCTCTAATAGAATCCATTGAGGCTCTACCCGCTTAAGCCAGATTTCCACTTCCTATCAATAGGGCGAGTCTCGGCTACCAGCCCCTCCCCTAACTACGGTTTTCTTCCGCAGTTGCCCATTTCATCAGATAGGGATCTATTAACCGGTTGAATTCTTGCGGTTTGTTACGCCTTAGCGTATGTTCACAGCCGGGAATAAAAACTGTTTCCACATTCCGATTAGCTAAAGCATCGGTTTGCGCTAACCCGGACTTCCCCACAATATCTGATTCCTGATCGGAAGAAACCACCACCAGGGGAACCGTAATTTCTTGCATCAAGTCTTGCCAGTTTTCCTTAAAACTAACCACCCCGGTTCCTATCAGCCCTGAATCCACCCGGAGCTTTCCAAAAACCCAACCGATCATGGTGTCCCCCGGCCACCAGGGACGCCGCTTTCTCCCCCAGCTATAGGCCACCATTGGGTCTTGCCAGGACTCAAGTTGGCTAAGAGCAGTCGGAATATTAGTGACATAGTTTTGACGGTAGGTTTTAGACAGCCACGCCGGATCTTCTACTACCGCCCCTGCTACCAGTTCAGGGTAGCGCGCAGCCAGTTTCGTAACGAGGGCGCCCCCCATGGAATGCCCCACGAAAATAGCTTTTTTACCAAAGGTTTTTTCGATAAATTGCACCGCGTCCACGAAGGCAGAAAATGAAGCCTCGAAAGGATCTTCTAGCTCTTGGTCGGTAAATCGAGGCGAAAAACCGTGTCCTTTGTGGTCTATTGAAACCACCAGGTAACGGGACTTTAAATGGTCAATATAATCCGCCCAGGAAATCGCGCAATCTTCTACTCCATGAACCAAAATAATTAGAGGACGAGCAGGATTTCCCGCTACCAGATAACTAAGCATTTTTGCTCCCTTTTAACGCCTGCCACTGCTTAACTTGGCATTTATGATACCTCAGGGAGGTACTTTCACCTCTCAAGTTACCCGGATTTTTCCGCGAACCTACGGCGTATATCGAGGACGTACTCATTGCGGGCGAGAGCACGAATCGCTAAAACCCTGACTTCGATTCCTTCCCGCTACCCCAAAAAGTTGTCAGACAATTCTCGCTCCCTTAATCAACTTATCTACCTCAATAAACAGCCAAATACTAAATAAACTAGGTTTTTAAGAAACTTCCAAAAAAACCTTGCACCGACTAAATCAATAGATTATGCTCGAAGTGTCAGACAACTAACGATGGATTTGAGCTGCGGAAGAACCTACCACCCACAAAGAGGCAATGATGTTTCTACTGTGACTATCTTACTTAAGCATCCTTCCCAGTCGAGTACCCTAAAAACAAATAAATCCACTAAGTAAAAGGAAAAGAAATGACTGATTTCTCCGGTATTGTCCCCCCGGTAGTTACCCCGCTAACCAAGGACGGCAAACTCGATAAAGAATCCTATAAGCGCCACCTAGAACGGATGATTGCAGCCGGAGTAGACGGCTTATTCGTCCTCGGCTCCTCCTCAGAAGTCGCCTTCCTAACCGACCAAATGCGCCGGGAAGTCCTGAAAACAGCGGTTGAAATCGTAGGTCATCGGGTTCCAGTACTGGGCGGTTGTATTGATACCGAAACTATGCGGGTTATTGAACACGCCAAAGAAGCAAAAGAACTCGGGGTAGATGCGATTGTGGCTACCGCTCCGTTCTATGCTCTAGGGGGACTCGCGGAAATCGAACGCCACTTCCGCCTGATTCATGAAGCTATCGACCTGCCCCTATTCGCTTACGATATTCCCGTATGTGTACACGTTAAACTGCCGGTAGATTTGATTATTCGCCTCGGTAAAGACGGGGTGTTATCCGGCGTGAAAGACTCTTCCGGTGACGATGTTTCTTTCCGTTTCCTCTGCCAGGAAAATCGCGATTGCGGTCACCCCTTAACCCTGCTAACTGGGCACGAAGTCGTGGTTGATGGCGCCTATATGTCCGGGGCGGACGGATGCGTCCCCGGCCTGGGAAATGTAGACCCCGAGGGTTATGTCCGCCAATGGCGTGCCTACCAGAACGGGGATTGGGAAACCGTACGGAAAGAACAAGACTATTTAGCTCGCCTAATGCGTATTACCGCAGTACCAAGCGGTATTCAAGGCTACGGAGCGGGAGTAGGTGGCTTCAAAACTGCCTTGCAACTGTTGGGAGTTTTCAACACCAATCAGGTTACCGAACCGGTTAAAGCCCTGGAAGGGGAAAATGTTGAACGAGTACGCACCGTACTTGAGCAGGTAGGGCTCTTAAAATGAGCTATATCCTCGTCGCCGATTTGGGCGGAACGAAGATTGCATCCGCGGTAGTTAATACTGCCGAAGGGACAGTAGCGGCGAACTATTCGCGTCCTACCCCCGCCAGTGAGGGTAGCGCGGCAGTAGTAGCCGCCATTATCGAAGCGTTAAGTCACGCTAAAGACGCAGCTGAAGCCGAAGGTATAACCCAAATTCAGGCTATCGGGATTTCCTCTGCGGGCGTGATTGACCCCAAGCGGGGAACGGTTATTTCTGCTACCGATTTAATTAAAGGCTGGGCCGGAACCGAACTAGCGAAACAGGTAAAGGCAGCTTTCAACACGGAAGTTTTCGTCCTCAATGATGTTCACGCCCACGCCCTCGGGGAAGCAACCCTGGGAGCCGGTAAAGACTATTCCTCTATCCTGGCCGCGGCGGTGGGAACCGGCATGGGAGGCGGGCTAGTTATCGATGGTCATGTCCAGTTTGGCGCCCACTGCGCCGCCGGTCATATTGGGCATCTGCCCCACCCGTTAGCTTCCGGTTTAACCTGTTCTTGTGGCGCCAAAGGTCATATCGAAACCGTGGCTTCCGGCAGTGGTCAAGTAGAACTGTATAACCGGGATAAACTGGCTAATCTCCCGAGGGCGCAAAGCGGACGCGAAATCACCGAGCGCGCTCTAAAAGGAGAAGTATGGGCAACCCAGGTTATTTATGACTCTGGATATGCGCTTGGACAAACCCTGGCCGGCATCTGCAACTTGGTGGATCCCGAGGCCATCATAGTTTCCGGATCGGTTACCCGTTCCGGTAAGCCATGGTGGCAAGCAGTAACAGCTGGCTTCCAAGCCGATGCTCTCACCCCCGTAAAGAACACTCCCCTAATCAGTGGCACTCTGGGAGGAAATGCCCCCCTAGTAGGTGCAGCGATTTGGGCAAATACGAATCTAGGATAATCATGAATCAAATAATCCAGTCCCTTAAAGGGGGATTAATTGTTAGCGTACAAGCCTATGTGGGCGAACCGATGCGCCACAGTGAAACTATGGCTCAGATAGCTTTAGCCGCTGAGCAAGGTGGCGCCGTTGGGATTCGCTGTCAGGGCTTATCGGATATTTCTGCGATTAAAGGACAGGTTGAAATCCCGGTTTTGGGGATTTGGAAAGAGGGGCACGAGGGCGTGTTTATCACTCCAACTTTGCGTCACGCTCGCGCCTGCTCAATGGCAGGAGCCGATATTGTGGCGCTAGATGCTACCCGCCGTCCTCGTCCCGATGGTCTAACTTATAGTGAAACTGTTGCTGCCTTGCATGATGAGGGCATCGTGGTGATGGCCGATTGCGGAAGTATCGAGGACGCCCGGCAAGCAGCGGAGGCGGGAACCGATATTTTATCTACTACGCTAGCGGGATATACGGGAGATAGACCCAAGACTGCCGGACCAGATTTTGAGCTACTAGCCCAAATGACTGCGGAATTCCCAGAGTTTCCGGTGCTATGTGAAGGACGTGTTCACACCCCACAGCAGGCACGCCAAGTCATGGAGGCAGGCGCCTGGGCAGTAGTAGTCGGCACCGCGATTACCCATCCCACCAGTATTACTAGCTGGTTCAATGCCGCTATCAAGGGTTAGAACCTGTACGTCTGTTTATTTGCAGTTGGGAACGGGGACTTTATAAGACAAGAGAAAAGTTTGGGGGCGCTGGATTAATCCAGACCCCCAAACTATTTGCATCTGCGGTTATTAGCCCTTATTAGCTATGCGCGGCGGCGTGGTTTCTTCTATGCTTTCGCATCGATTCCACGCCGCCGCTGCTACTAGGAGAATCGGGTAGACACTTTAGTCTTAAGACTCTAAGCGACGGTTACGAATCCTGCTGCCGGCAACTATCAGTATTAATGCAGCTAGTGCGAATGCTCCGCCGTAAGCGCCGGTGCTAGTTAGATTCCCACCGCGCGAGTTAGCGGTCTTATTTCCTGTCCCCGCTTTATCAGAATTACCTGGTTTCGCGGGGTTACCTGTAGGAGGCGCTATCGGTCTGTCGGTACCTCCCGGCTTTCCGGTACCCGGCTTATCTTTATCCGGATTGCCCGGTGTAGCCTCGCATCCTTGCGGAGCCATAGTCTGGAAAGTCCATTTAGTTACTGCCCCCGCAGCGAAACGATAGCTGCTGGTATCAGAAACCTTGGCGGTAACTGTTATTTGCTTTCCGTAGGCGTATTCGTGTTTACCGGCTGCCATTTCTTTGCCGTCAAGCAGGTATTGGACTCCTTTGGTTACGGGAATCTCCACGAATGGTTTCTTCTCGCAGCTACCCGGATCGGTTGCCACCGGTGCTATCGGAGTCACCTCGGTGATTTTACCGGGTGTTTCTTCGTTTGCCGCCACGTTAAAGGTTACGGTTCCCGGGATAGTTACGGTTTCATCTCCCTGAACATAACTGGCTTGAATCGGAATCTTCACCGACTTTCCGGCTTCGGAACCCAAAGGAAGATAGGTTACTTGCCCAGTGGCGCTATCAATATAGATATCACCACTAGCTTTTACCGCCTCACGCGATTGCACCAAGTGTCGCTGACTGTCCAGATTCGCGAAGCTGAATTTCACGCCCGCCGGCGGGGTAACGGTGTCCCCATCCTCATCAACGAAAGTTGGCGCATCCGAAGTGGCAACCGTATCCGGTTTAGCCTCTGCTACTACGTCTTTTAAGCTGGGAGGCTGCACTGCGGGAGTCTCAACCTTACAGGTAACTTTGGCATCTGCCCAGTCGGCGTGATCATTACCGTTGCCGTTACCGCCGTCAGTTACCTTTAGAATCAGGGTTTTCACCCCGGTAATATCAAGGTCAATTTTATTTGCTCCTCCCGTTTTGGTAACTACCTGCGGGGATTCAAATAAGGTCTTCCCGTCTCCGATAACCATGAATTTCACGGAACCATTTGGTTGAGTGTCATCCACCCCGGCGATTGCGTTCATCCGGGTACATTTACCCGCCAAATCAAAGGTAATACTACTTGGTGCATGGGCACCGATACCTTTGGGATATTCTTTGCCTCCCACCTTGATTGGGGTACCGTCGCCTCGTCCTTGTTCTCCATTTTCTTGGTCTCTTTCGACCGGACCCCAACCGTTCTCTTCATCACTCCAAGGCAAATCAGAGAGGTAGTTTTCCCCGTCGCGAACCGAGCGGAGAACTTTAACTTTCCTGGCTATGCTTACTTCCCTAGTCGTGCCATCGGAATCAACCTGATAGGAGACTTTATAGGTCAATACTCCATCTGTAGCCCCTTGGGGAGTCTTAACCTCCCAATTTTGGGCGATATTATCCCCACTAGGTTCGCTCTTCTTAGTGACTTTCCAGCCATCTGGAGCGCTGAGAGTAGTTTTCAGGTCTGTTATTTTTCCAGGATTACCCGGTTCGAAGAAGTCGGTATTGGTTTGTACTGTAAAGGTTTGCTCTTCAGATACGGTCTGGGCTGCTTGGATTGCCGGATCGGCATTACCGGGCAACACCTCAGCTTTCCCTAGGTCTTCAACCCGGATATTATCTAGGGTCAAATCAGACCCGGGAAGCCCGCCGACTTTATTAATACCAATCCAGTAGTCCCCTACGGTGGAGGTAACAAATTCGGTGGAAAAGATTTGGGTTCCTTTGCCCCCTACTCCTTTTCCTTTCGCTTCGGGAATATCTTTAGTTTGCACCGTAGAGCTCTTTACCTGTGAGTCGACCAGCCAGTCCCGACCTAAACTAAACTGATACTCACCCGCATAGGCCTGCTGATAGGCAAAAGAAACCCGGTATTTATGCCCTGGTTCAAACTTTATTGCAGCTGGGATAGTGCGCAGAATTTGCCCCGCATTTTCTTCATGCGCCAGCAGTGACCATTTCCCGGCGAGCACATTGTCGCTTTGTTTACCATGGGCAACAACTTGACCTTGCTTATTCTTTCCCCACCAGCCCGCATCGGAATAAGGAGAGTGACGCTCTGCTAACTGGGTGCGAGCGTCTCCTCCCTGAGTAGCGCCGGTAATGAAAGGCCAATAACCAGTGTCTACGTCCTCAAAATCATCAAAGAAGACGGTTTGCTCGGTTTTGTCGTTATCTACCGGAGCGCTATATTTAACTACTCGCAAATCATCGACACGTACTTTTGCGGCTCCGTCCCCTGCTGCCACCTGGAAAGTAACCGGGTCGCCTTCACTGTGGAAAGTTACCCGTACCCGCTGGAAGTAGGTTTGGAACTTTTCATCCGAAGCCGTCTTGTTAGGGGCAGTAGATTTAGTGATTCTGGTGGCAACTTTCCCAGCAATGGTTTTCTGGTTACCGACAGCTTTAACGCCGTTACCGCTGATGCTCACGTCTACTTGCCGCTCTTGACCGGGTTGTACCTCTACCCACGCCCACATGGAATAGTCGCCTTTAGGTAAGGTGAGGGTTTGGGATAGGGAGGACGCTCCCTCGCCTATTAGAGCCTGGAAGTTAGCGCGATTACTGGTTTCAACACTAACGTTTCCACTGGTGTCATAGGATTTTAAGGTACCGGAGAAGAACCCGGGATCTTTAATACCGCTACCCTGCCCCCAGTTGGGGTCTGCTTGATTAGGCGCGCTTTGCGGATAGAGGACGTAGGCGGTATTTGCCTTAGCCGAGAGGGAAATACTGCCCCCACTTGCATTCACGGTGCCTTTATCTACCCTTCCGGTAGCAGTGAGCTCATACAAATGGAAGGAGCCTATGCTCTTAAAGCGACCCGGCAGTGTCCAGGTGCTAGTGCCCCCAGCCGGGTTGTAATGGTACAGTTTGTCTCCGGCAGATTTAGCTGCCCCGATTCCGTCTTTTTCCCCCCACGGCAACAGGTATTTTCCGCCGGTATATACGGTAGCGCCGTCATAGGTTATTACCCGGTCGGTACCTAAATCAGTACCGCTGATACTGGCACGATTAGAGGTAACCTCGGTTCCGTTGGTGAAAGTGGCTTTTTGCCTAAGCTGGTAGGTTTTAATGTCTGATTGTTGCAGGAATTTGGTAGGCAGGTTGCGTTGCCACACATTATTAATAAACTTGCCATAATCGGTGTGACCAGTCCAGCCTTCAAATTCCACGACATTAGCATTACCTAGTAGCGGATTTGGATTCCAGGAATCTCGCCAACTGTTTTCCACGAAACGAATTAAGGTTGAGTTCAAACCTTTTTGTTTTTCTCCCCCATATTTTTCATCGTTTGCCCAGTGGGACCATAAAGAAGTATCCGGGAATGCCCAAGCCCATTCGGAGCCGATTTCCCAGCCTTGTTTTTGCAGCTCTGCTCCCAGACGCTGAGGACGCCATCCTTTGCCGTAAAATACGTCAAAATAGAGCCAATCGAAACGGTCAGCAATCCCAGCTGCAGTTAGTTCGTCCCGGAACTTCTGGAAGCGCTTAATTACCCGTCCCTGCGCTAGGTCAGCATTGTCATCCATATAGTATGCCTGATTCATCCAGCCCCAAGCCGCCTGGGGAGGCATTTTAATAACGCAAGATTCATCGGTTACGGTAGCGGCGTTGGTACCATCATTGAAACACTTAGCTTCCGAGTAGGATTCGGTGTCGTTGATATGAACCCCAAAGTCGGCGTTATAGTCCTTCGCCCCTTTAGTCATAGCAACCAAATCGGTGAAACCGCCGGCCCGCTCGTTGTAATGTCCGGCATAGTCTCCTTGGGCAGAGTCATGCCCCTCTGCTTGATACCCTTTTAGCAACACGTGTTGTCCCAGGTTATCGGTCTCTAAACTGATGCGTTTAGTATCGTCTAGAGTGCGCAAGAATGGATGGGTAGCTTGGGAAACAATATTGAAAGGAATCCGGGTAATCACCCGGTTCTTGGTATCACCGTAACCATTAGGTAGTTTATTTTCCACTATGAGGGCGCGGGTAGCGGTGGCAGAGTCTTGCCAGTCTACCGCGCTGTCACCGTTTACGTCACTTACAATACGTATCTGGGCAAACGGATTGGGATCTTTACCGATTTTCCCGCTGCGGGTATTAGTCCCCCATATAACCCAGGACGCGGGAGTAAGCGAGCCTACCATCGTAGTTTTACCCGCGGTAGCCGCATCCTCTTGGGCGGTAGTTGCTACCCAGCGCGTTGCTCCACGTCCATCTTGAACACTGGTGGCATAGTCGTCGCTGACCGCATTCGAGACCAGCCCGGCAGCCAGTTCACTGTTGCTAAGCGCCGCCATATATCCACCTTCCCGCATTCCAATCTTTTGCTTAGCGATTTTCCAGGTAGTGTCGGGGTTTTCCAATCGATTAGTGCCATCGCCGGCAACTGTTACGGCTCCATCTTTAGCACCGGCAACGCTGACCAAATTCAGCCCTGGCACTGCCAGGCGATCTACTTGATTTTTAGGATCATCAATCGCGGTTACTTCCCAGCGAAGATTACCTTTAGCCAGGGAAATCTTTACTGTCAAAGTAACATCTAAGCCGCCCACTTTTAGCTTATAGGTGGCACTATCAGCGGTCTTTGTCGCGGCAGAAACCAGGGAGACTGTTCGCATCTGTTCATTAATGCGTACTTGTTTCAGAGCAGGTCCCACATTTGCCGGTAGGGTTTTTCCCTGCAGGTGATACGCGATAACTTGGGGAAATCCTGCCTGTAAGTCGGCTGATAAAGAGCCATCGGTAATGGTGATTTTATCGGCAGGGTTAGGAATTTTAACTTCTGGTTCAGCTGCGGGGGGAGCTGGCGGTTGATATCCGCTGACGGTAGCGGCATTGAACTCTGCTAAAGAACCCACGGTTTCGCTGCTTCCGGCTTGACCGCCCCAGGCACTCTTATAAATTACCCCTACACAGCGGGCAGCCGCCGGAGCAAAATCTATATTCTTGACGCTTAAATCCCCATGATTTTCTTCAAACTCACCAGTCGCTAAAGTTTTAGCCGGGACTAAATCCTTTGCTTTGGATTTATCGGCGCAGTTGGCATCGGTGTAGCTGACAATCTGATATTCGCGTGCCCTTCCCGAGCCATTGGAACTTTGCCGCGGGGTTAAAGTTACTCGCCCTAAATCTGGGACTTCTTTACCTAAATCAATAATGAATCTATGCGGCATTTCATTATTGCCAGTGCCTTGATACCAAACGGTATGCCAGTAGGATTTGGTATCCCCATCAAGCACTTTTTCTAGCGGACCGTTGGCTCCTTCACCACCAGTTTCTACTGAGTCAGTCCACACGGCTTTCATCTGTGCTTGCGGTATCGGGGTAAACACCGTTTCCGCGGCCGCAATCGGAGCTGTAGCCAGTCCCCCGAAAGTCAGAGACAGCGCGGCACTAACCGTCAAGATAGTTTTATGTTTAAGCGACATTGCTTCTTACCTTTTTTCTTTAATAAAAAACCATCATCATTCACTAATAACGTTCTGTCTTCTGGAAAAGCGATGGATCGCTAGTCCACTTCCCATGACTACCAGCGCCAGTAGCCCCACTGTCCCGGCAGCACCCGTAGGTACCAGCCCTGCGGAGGGTTTTTGCGGCTTAGCTTGGGCTTTCCCAGAACGACCATCCTGAGGCTTCTGGGTTCCACCCGGCTTAGTCGTTGGCTTGCTCGGCTTGGTCTCTACTTTGAACTGGTGCTCCCACTGGGTGGTAACCCCCGCTTTAAAGTGATAACCACTGTCCGGCTGGGATGTAATCAATACTTTCCTCGCGCCCTTAACTGGGTAAGTCCCGGGTTTTACTACCTGGTTATCAAGCAGATATACCACTCCCGGAACCTGCGGAATCGTATAGGTGTTGTCTTTATCGTTAAAGATCGGTGCTTGCGGAGCTACCTGTGGAAGTGGCTGCGGAACGCTGGCACTTACCTTAAACTTGGCAGGC
The DNA here is from genome assembly GCF_022133705.1 of Varibaculum cambriense. Classification (GTDB taxonomy): domain Bacteria; phylum Actinomycetota; class Actinomycetes; order Actinomycetales; family Actinomycetaceae; genus Varibaculum; species Varibaculum cambriense_A. Next base: position 215,590 of record NZ_JAKNHJ010000001.1, on the reverse strand, counting down.
ACTATCTCACTAGAGGCGTCCTCGTAAGTAACTTTAACGTCTACACTTACCGTTCCGCTTTGCTGATTTGCGGGCACTTGCCAAGTTATCACCCCGGTAGCAGCCTCAATGCTCATCCCCGCAGGAACCGCTTCTACCAGCTCGAACTTTTGAGCCTTTTCCTTTCCAGCTGCCGGGGCAAAACTGGGAGCGGCTGCGCTAGCGGTTTTACCGGCTTTAGCTTCGGTGTCCTGATAGGAAGGCTGATACTTATCGGCATCCATCTGTTCACAGGCAACCACGGCATCTGCCCAGTCAGCGTGGTCATTGGCACTAGATTCGCCAGCATCGGCAAACAAGGTAATTTTTTCTTGCCCACTTATGTCCACTTTCATGGCTTCAGCTTTATCGGCAGCTGTCAATGCTTTACTGGACGCGCCCAGTTCTTTCCCGTCAGCCCCCAATACTCTGAAAGTCACCGAAGATGATTTCCCAGCTTCTTGGGTGTCATCTATGCCAACTTTCGCGCTGAATACTGAGCATTGTTTTCCTAAATGCACGGTTATTTTCGAGGACGCGTGGGTTCCAATACCGCCGCGATATTTTTCTCCCTCAATCAAGAGAGGACTGCCCTTCAAAGTGCGGTTTACCCGAATCAGACCGTCATCTGCCCAACCGATACTGCTACCGGGATACCAGTCCAAATTGGCTACGGGAACAGTTCCGTGGGGAGCGCGCATTTGAGCCGGGGCGGACTGGTCGGCTTGGGTAATTGTCCAGCGAGTAGCGGTCATATCGCTAGGTAGCTGTACTAAATCTGTTTCCATCGGCCTAGACTTGGTGTTGTCATCCAAATCTCCCACGTTCCCTAAATCAACGTGCTTTTCTTCGCCGGTAGAAATAGCCAAATCCATATTGGTCAGGGCGTGGCGCACAATATATTTGCCGTTTCCGTCGTCAATAATCTGCCATTTCTGGTTATTGCGTTTACTGGTTGAAGAGTTATTCTTCCATTTTCCAGTGTGATACTTCTGGTTAATATCGTTTACGCACTCGACCAAGGCGGGGCGGGCACCAACTTCATTAACTACATTCAAATCTGCAGTGGCGTATTGCCGCCCACTGCCATTGAAACGCTGTTTGCCCACATCCATGCTGAGGCATTTACCACTCTTTACCGACTTCAACTGGTAGTAGTGGTCATAGGTGTGGGATATCTGCCATTGATCGGATGAATAACTAATTGCGTCTGGTTCGCGATTCTCAGAAGCATCTAAGCGTAACCCGGAGCTAGTGAAGGCATACACCCCGTTCTCTAAGGGACGCCGATTAACATTTTCCCAGTTAGGTGCATGTCCTAGCGCCTTTGCAAAGTCTACAAAAGTCTTGCCGTCTTTCCAGGGACGCGAGCCTTGCCAGCCTAGCTGGGACACTAAGCGGAAAGCCTCAAAGGTTTCCATCTCTACTTCATTTTCGGTTTGATATATGGAAGTATCTGGCCATATCGAGAGTTTAATCCCCAGGTTTCCAGGATTGTCATCAGCTACTTTTCCGCTCTTAAAAGTACCAGCAGTGAACCCTTTGTCATTGTAGATAGCGGCTGCGCCACTGTTTTGAATCCGCCAGCCCATTTCTCGGGAGAAATAGAGATCGTAATTGGTGTTATTGACTTTATGTCCTTTATCAATCAGGGTTTGCGGACTGAGACCCCCCTGCCACATATCGATCACGATATCTTTATCCAGGGAATCAATATTTTCTTGTTTTAGTCCGTCATTCCAAACTCGCAAAGTCTTACCCTTAGATTTCACGTGCTTATTAATATCGTTAATGAAATCTACGAACAGTTTGGGACCGTTTACTCCATCAGGTCCAAATACCGGGTAATTCTTGTATGCGGAACGGTACATATACTCGTCCCCTGCCATATGCCAATACTTGGAGGGGAATACATCCAGGTAATCATCAATTTGGCGCTTATAAAAAGCGACGGCTTCCGGGTTAGTGATATCTAGACGGTCATTATCCAAAGTGCCATCGGTTTTCTTAAGCTGATACTGAGGCAGGTTATGAATCTTGGGATCCATATGTCCCGGGGCTCCCATTTGGGGAACTACTTCAATACCCAATTTGTCGGCGTAGGCAACAATTCCTTTTAACTCTTCCTTAGTGTAATAGGAGTAGTTATTGGTGACCGGTTCTTTCGCTGACTCCATCTTGGCAGTTAAAACTACCTGATTCATCTTCAGGTCAGCCATATCGGTGAGCATCCGGTGAATATAATCTGGTTGATTCTTAATCCGGCAAGCACATAGAGTGACGGCACGCTCACGCTGCTGAGGTTGATCAAGGGCGCTGCCATAGGGCAGGGTTAGCTGCTGGCGCAGCATTTGCGACAGAGTGCGCGTACCCCAGAATGCTCCCCGTTTTTGCGCGGCAGTAATATTTACCCCTTGGGCACCAATCTGGAGGCTATACCCTTCCTCTGCTAGTTTGTTTTGCTGCGTAGCATCTAGGGTGATGACCACATCGTGGGCTTTCGGAGTTGTCCCACCGGCGGCTTGTGCCCGCACAGTTTGCGCCTGCCCCGCCGCTTTCAGGTAGGCGTTTAGCTCTTGCACCACAATCTGAGCTTGATCTTCAAAACCGGCCGGATAGTAAACTACCGTGTCCGGGCTTAGTTTGAACACGTCATTTGCATTGGTATTGGTTTTCCAAGAATCCAAAGAGGGAATCGTTTGGGGAAGTTTAGTAGCAATCGGATTATCAGAGGGAAGCGGAAGTTCTTTCCCGCTATAGGTGAACTCTTGGAGCACTTTAGTCCCATCAGTTACTTTAACTTTGAACTTGGGAGTAAAGCTGCCGCGAATAATATCTTCTTTGGTTATTACATAGTCACTGGCGGTACAAGAGAAAGTACTTCCCTTATCCAGCTTTCCGTCCTTGTTATGGCAAGATAGCGTAAAGTTTTCCCCGTTCAGCCGGACATCTACCGGGATTTGTCCCACGTTTTGCACTTTCGGGGTAAACACCAGTTTATCGCCCACGTCATATTTGTCTTTAGTTCCCGCTACTGCCAAATCTGTTACCTGAACGTGACTGGCAAAGATAGGAATTATGTTTCCCTTAACCGGTTTTAACTGGGTAGCAGCGCCAGAATAACCAGGATTTTGGTATTTGTAAGTGATGGAGGGAGTAAAGAATCCGGCGTCGACATCTTCCTGGGTGACCGTGTGGGTGCGGTTTGCACACGGCAAGGTAGCTCCCGCCGAGATACTTCTCCACCTACAGCCTGCCCATCCGGTATCCAAATTGGAGGCAGTGGCAGTGAAGGACTTATCTTGAGCAAGCAGGTTTGTTACATTAACAGTGAAATTCATTTTGTCGCCCACAGCCCAAGTTCCATCGGCTTTGGGATTGGTAAGCTCAAAGTCAACGCCAACCGAACCGGTAGGGTCAGTATTTAGATTGCGGTTGGTAACCTTGATTTCTACGTCCCCGCGCAGCTTAATATTGCGGTATTCCAGACTAGAGTCGAGATAATAGGTTTTTTGGGCGGCATTAGCCGGAACGCTAACCCGTAAAGTTACAGTTTCGGAGTTTCCGGGATGAAGTTCTTGCGCCAAGACGCTTTCTTCCATTTTCCACCCGCTTGGCAATGCCAGCTTTACCGCGGTAGCTAGGGGAACGACCTCTTTCGCGTCATCATTGGTAACCTTAACTGGAATCTCGACAGTTTTACCCGCTTCCGCCGCTACTTTTGCATCAGCTAGAGAAATCTTTACTGGATTCAACCAATTGGTGTCAAAAGTGCCAAAATGAATAGTTTCAAAATAGTTACCACCAATCTGGTGATCTTCTTCGAAAGCTACCCCGTATTTACCGCTTTGGGTATCAATCGCGGCTAGATCAGAGTAAGCGGCCTTGTCATTCCAATAAAGTTTACGAATCGGCCAAGTTTTACCGTCATCATAGGAATAGCTCACTGCGAGAGTTTTACCGCTATCAGCCATCCCGGAATACAAAAGCTCTTTAGATTTGGGGTCTGAGGAGGGAGCATCCGGGTACCTGCGGATAATCGAGGCATTGCGCCCCGGGGTCTTGGAATCCACTAGGGATCGTTCTATCTGCAGATCAGTCCAGGTTTCCCCACCATCGGTGCTCTTGGCGATATAGCGATATCCCGCCTTGTTACTCATCCGGGAGTTCAATAAGAGCGTGCCATCGGACAGTTCCACCAATTTGTTTTCGTTCATATCTGTGCCGATGGTGGAGCCGCGTTTCCAGGTTTTACCGTGGTCATCGGAATACACCGAGTAGGCTGCCCAAGTACCGGGCTTACCGGCAATAAACTGGGTGATTAGGCGTCCATTCTTTGCCGCATTAGCACCGCTTTGATGCTGCAGCTGGATACCGTGTCCAGAAGCCGCAAACCCGCAGGGATATCCGGGCTGTTTAACCGCGGCAGTAAGTCCCCGCGTTGCATCGGGAGAGTTTCCGTAACGCTCCGTCCAGCTCACCCCATTATCGGTAGAAACTGACAGGCTCACCCCTTGAACTTTGCGGTTGCTAAACTCGTCAGTTTCTAGGGTTCCGTTAGGGTCACACCCTACGTCATAGGAATGCACATGGAAGTTAAATAGGTGACCAGTTTGTTTATCGTAAATGTAGGCCGGGTCCGAGAATCCCTCTTTCTCAGGATCCCCCAGAGTAGTGCCCTTACCTTGGGCAATAACAGTTTGCCCTTGCCAGGTCGCTCCCCCATCGGTAGAGCGTTTTTGCATTATCGAGTTGGGCGCCGGGGCATCACCATTTGCGGGGCGAGCATCATAGGCGGTTAATAAATCACCATTACTCAGTTTGATTACTGCGGGAATCCGGTAGTTGGTAACCCCATCGTCACCGTATTTAACTACGGTGTTATAGCTAAACTGGCCAGAAGCGGCCTCGGCGGGAAGAGCGGTTGCCAGCGGCATGAGGGTCATTGAAGTCAAAGCCACCGAAAAACCGGCTACTAAAGCCTTAAAACGTCCTTTGGTCACCGATAACACCATTTCAAACCTCATTGTCTTAAGTACTCACTTTCCGTGGAATTTACCGACCCCGGCAAGCACACCCTGAAAGCGACTATTTCTCTTAATCTTTTCGATTTTTACCCAGATGAGCAAGCCCTAACCCTAGGTATTTACTCAAGCTATAAAGCGGTGGGGTGAAAACCTCAATTGGGTTTTCACCCCACCAATCTGGTTATTTGTCTTCCAGCCATCGCTGGCGATAACGCACCCCGATCCCTATCCCCAATGCCAATAGCGCGATTAATAAAGCGGAAATACCCTCGGTACCGGTATGCCCCAGTCCTTCTTTAACGGTCTTTCCTTTTGAGGAGGGGGTTTTCGCATTTTCAGAAGGAGCCGCCTCTTTAGAGGGAGTAGCTGGATTTTGCGGATTATCCGGCTGGGAAGGATTCGGCTTTTCTGGCTGATCCGGGTTATCTGGTTTATCCGGGTTATCTGGTTTGTCCGGGGTTTCCGGTTCAACTTTCCCCGGGTTATCCGTTTGTGCAGTTACTGGCGCTAAGGCATTCATCTGGGAAAGATGGACTGCGCGCAGTACTACGTTTTCTGGCCCCGCATCAGCTTCTTTACCAATAACCGCAATTGCCGCTGTGTTCTTGCCGTTTAGATTGAGGAAAGCCGCCGGGATAGTGAAGGAATCCTGCGGCCCGATATCACCGATATAGATACCGGTATTCCAGCCATTGACAAACAGTAACGCCTGAGAATGGTCGGTTCGGGTCTGCTGGGTATTGCCGAAGCGCCGCGAGAGCACCTCCAGGCGGAAAGCTACATCGGCATCTTTAGGAACGTTCAGATCGAAAGTGGATCGATACCAGGTAACCCCGGCCTCGTCCGCGTGCATATCTGAGGCCGCGGTCCACTTAGAGTCATCTAAACCTGGCAGATGCCAGCCTTGCCGCTCGCCATATAAACCACCGTTATTGTAAAGACCACGCGCTTTATCTTTAGTGCCGCTCTTATCGGCAGCGCCTTGAATCTTCCAGGTAACTTTCCCGTCCTGAGCGGGAATAGTAGCTGAATACAATCCCCGGTTTTGGCGTGATAAGCCATTATCTGACCAGTCCAGGTTTTGCCCCAGGTTATTTACTAGCACCGCTAAAACTACTTTATCGCCGGATTTAATCCCTTTAGCGGTAAAAGACTGGTCGGCGCCAGCGGCGCTGGCCGCGCCCAGCGATTTCCCATTTGCCCACACTTGCATAAAGGCGGGATTCTTGCCATGCCCGGGCACGCCGGATCCCCCGTTAGCGTTCAGAGTGATAACTGGGGAATCACTGCTGGCCACAAAGGTAGCGCGATACCATACGGAGCCTTCATAGAAACCGTAATAATTGGAGTCAAGCACCAGTCCATTCCCGCTGGGGGCTTGCCATTTTTGGTTACGCTGTTTACCGTTAGCTACCTGCCAGGCGCTATCGTCAAAATTGATTTCCTTTTCCGGAGCGCCTTCCTGTTTCACCCACTTTAGCTGGGGTGGCTCATAGGTTAGCATCTGCGGAATAAATTTGGTGAAACCGGCATAGACACCCTCGGTTTCGCTTATTCCCGCTTTGCCACCATTCCAACTCGCGCTCTTTGCGCCTTTAGGAAGCAGCACATAGGGAGTTTGACTCTTAGAATCAGTAGTGCCATTAACCTCGGCATTCGAGCCATTTAAACTCCAGTTGCGAGCTAGCTCTACCCCCTCGACCGCTAAACGTTTGCCGCTGCCTCCTTCACCGGTATTTAGTAACCAGGTAGTTTGCGCGTAGGTGCGGTCAATAATCCGCAAGCGCAGCGTATCTCCCGCACTTGCTGCTCTATCTGAGGCAGCCGGGGTGATAGTGATATCGCTAGGTTCTGCCGAATACTTATAGTTCAAACGCAGCGTCTTATACTGTTCATTCCAGGTAACCTCTACCTCTTTACCAGATTTCACCTGCGGTTTAGCCGCGTAACGTAGCAGAGTTTCCCCATCGTCTCCCGCTACCCCGAGCAGGTACTGTACCTGGGCGTTATCGGTAGCAATCGGGGAACCGAATAGCTGCGAGGTGGTGTACAGCAGTTTTTGCCCCGCGATTTTCATATCCGCGCTCATCAGCAAGGCATCCCGACCATGCAACGTTAGGGCAGTTCCCGATTTTTGTGGAATCCGCGACCAAGAGTTCTCTCCATCTTTGACGTTGGTTCCGGTATTGAACTGATCTATGGCATCTTTATCGGGGAATACTCGCAAAGCATCTAGCGATACGAAAGCACCCTTAGAGCCCGCAAAAGGCTTACCGGTAACTTGGACTTTTAAGGTGTGCTTACCGGCATTTAACCCCCGCACACTATATAAAACCTGCTGGGGGCGGGCGGTATTAGTGACTTCCTCTTCGGTTTGCCCCACTTTCTTCCCGTCAATAAACACATCGGCTATGCCGTGATTACCAGAGAAAGCCCCAATAATATCGATTCCTATCCCGTTGAAGTCATAGGTATAAGAATCACCATTACGGGCAGAATAGGTTTCGTCTCCTTGATAATCCCCGCTAGTCCAGTTTTGCCCGGTAGCATATTCCCAAGACGAGGCAGTCCCAACCGCGGGATTATATTTAATCGCCGGGTCATTATTGTTCACCACTATCCAGGGCGTGCCGCTAGCTCCCAGAACATTAAGCGCATCTAGCTGGACTTTCGTGCCTCCAGTAGTTGATCCCTCGGCGCTTTGCCCCAGCACCCGCACCTTCAGGGTATGTTTACCGGCAGGAAGATCACTCTTAGAGAACACGACTTTTTGGGTAGGTTTATTCTGTTCGGTTCCCACCCAACCGGTTACTACCTGTTCCGCCTGGTCATCGAGCTTTACCGCGAATTTCCCATGATCGGTTCCGGTGGCTACCGCAATCTCGATTCCCGTGCCGGTAAACTCGAATGCGACTTCCTCGCCCGCTTTACTAGCCTCGTGGATACTTCCTTTCCAAGCCGAATCGTCCTTAACTGACTTCCAACCCGTCGAATACTTTAGTTCGCTGTCACTATCATCGTGATTAAACCTTGCCCCCACACCGGAGGTGTTGGCTAAATCCAAAGCAAAAGTAAACTTATTGGTACTGGTGTCGTTGGTGTTGTTCAAAACAAATCCCAGGGTGCGCCCGCCGTTTCCGGTAGCTGAAAGCTCGGCTGCGCCCTCGGAAGAAATCCGCTGATACCCTCTAATCTGGGCGTTACCGCTAACCCTCTTAATATCGGGTTTAGCTACCGGATTAGAGGTTACATATTGGGGATTGGCTTGCAAATAGTAGGCAATCTCTTTTTGCGCCCCAAATTTGTCTTTCCGAATCGTTCGATCTTCGTCTATGCCAGCCCCATAGTCATAACTGGTAAAACCAGAGGAAGGAGAACCGGTATAACCCCAGTTAGTGCCGCCAAAAATCATGTAGTAGGTATAGGCTTTCACCCCGTTACCGGCCAGGACTGTCCCCCACTGGCGCACAAAGTTTCCATCGGTGAAACTGGCGCATTTTTCGGGAGTAAAGTTTGCTCCCCAAGGAGTGAAAGCACCCCCTTGACCTTCGGCAATAAAATGCGGACCTTTCGGTTCATAATTGCGGAAAGTCTGTTCAACATCATCGAGGTTTCCGCGTCCTGCCCCGCAATTGAAGCCCAGCGGATAACGATCATAGGTGTAAAAATCAGTGCTGCCATATTTACCGGCTGGATTTCCGGCTTTATTCGGAGCAAAACGTCCTGCCAAGCCCCAGTCATTTTCAAACAGGGGAACATTTATCCCATCACCGCGCACAAAGTTGCTCAGCTCTTTTAGGAATGCGGTCGTGCTGGGATTTTCTGCCAGCAGCTCATTTTCCACCTGATACATAATGATAGAGCCGCCTCCCGTGGTAATCAGGTGTTTCTTCGCGATACTGTTGAAGGCTTTCAACCAGCTCTTAGAGGCTGCCAAGGCTTTCGGGTCAGTCGAACGCAAAGAGGACGCCGCATAGTTAGTCATATATGCGGGCAGACCTCCCATTGAAATCTCGGCATTGACGTAGGGGCCGGGACGAGCAATCACATATAGCCCCTCTTCCTTTGCCATCGTCAGCAAAAGGTCAATATCGCGGCGAGTTCCTTTATCGAAATTGAAAGCGCCTCCCTCTTCACTTTGATGATCGCCCCAGAAGAAATAGAAAGATACCGCATTAAATCCGGCGGCTTTTATCTTTTGGAGGACGTCGCGCCAGGCCTGGGGGGACGGGATTCGCCAAGGATGGAACTCACCAGCCCAAACTTGTAGACGCTCGCCATCTATTTTCAAAGAATGATTATCCCAGGTTACTTTATGAGGTTTACCGTCATTTCCGGGGAAACTATAGCTGCTTTTAGGGTAAGAACGCTCAGTGCTTTCCCAGGTGGTATCGCTTTGGCTGGTTTGAGTTCCCGGCCCGGGGGGCGTTTGACCGCTAAGGGCTGGCACCTGAATAACCGCGCTGGCCAGACCGGTATCACTCTTACCGTCTAGAGACTTTAATCCGTTGGCTTTAGCGCTTAGCTGCGCCTGGTAGCTACCTTGGGGAACTTTTGTCAGGTCGGCATAAACCTTAAAAACCGAGTTCATCTGCCTGCCGGTTTGATAGGAACCGTTTACCGGTATGTACTCTTTATCCAAAGTGGTACTTACCGGCACATTTATCGCATTTTGGGATTCTTTCGGCGTCAGGGTCAAAGACAAATCCAGGTCATCGTTACCTTTGCCGGGAGCCGAAACATATCCGATTAACTGCCGATTAGCTTTACCGATTCCCTTTCCTTGGGAATCGGTGGCTAGCGGAGATAATGCGGGGAAAATCCGCCAGGTGACCTGAGAGCCGTTAAAGAAACTGGTGTCCGCAGCGTTTAGGGCAGTTGCTTGTTGGGCAACCCCACCTCGGAAGCGTTCCCAGTTCTTATTATCCTGGTTTGTCCAACCCATCTCAGCGTGAGCTAGTAACCGCGGGAACGCAATATACTCGATATCTGCCAGGTTGCGCACGCCCTCACTCCATACTGCGCCCTCGACCCCCAGGATTCCTTTATCGTCACTGAGCCCCATGACCTGTTGGGGCTGGGCATCATAGGCGTGTTTCAAAGTGCATTCCCCGCCGGGGCACGCCCAACTGGGAGCCACATGGGAGCGGTCTTCCCGTTGCGGATAATAGAAGTAGCTGGCGTTAGAGACAATGAATTTGCCACCTTTAGCTACGAAATCATTGCGCAGCTGGGAACGATTACCAGCCGCGGAATCGGTATTCCACCACTGGACTACCCCACCATTGTCGGCAATCCCGACCGAGCCCACACTCTTTAAAGCTTCATCCCAAACGATGGGGGTTTGCTTCATGGCTTTTACTTTGGGCAGAATCTGCTGCATATATTGCAGGTAATGCTGGTGATTCATACTGTTAGCTTCATCGCCGCCAATATGCAGATAAGTGTTGTTAGAGTTTTGCGCCAAAATCTTCAAAACATGCTGCATAAAGGTGTAAGTGTAAGGATTTAAAGCATCCAGATTCACTTTCATATTGTTTTTCGAGTAATTTGGCTGCCCAATCGTGTCTTGACCGGCCTCTGGCTTGGGATTAGAGTTTTCCGAGTTCAGCTGGGGTATGGAATATAGTGCTGCCTCTGTGTGACCGGGAGTATCAATCTCGGGAACAATCGCTATCCCTAATTTATTGGCAGTGACCACCATTTCGCGGTAATCATCTAAGGTGTAGTAGCCAGTTCGTCCCGCCTGGGGTGCGCGGCCAATATCTCCGGCTCGTAAACCGGCACTGCCTCCGCGTTTAGCCAGCTGGCTATAGTCAATCGGGTCAGCAGCGTCTTTGCCCTCATTCGGGATATCAATCCGCCAGCCCTCATCACTTAGATGCAGATGCAAAGTGTTCATCTTGAAGCGGCTCATAGAATGCATCAGCTTAATGACTTCATTCTTGGGAATGAAGGAGCGCGCCGGGTCAAGCATTAGTCCGCGCCAGGAATAGCGAGGACCGTCTTGAATAGTCATCGCCGGTATCGGCATTAAAGATCCCACAGTAACTTGAGGAAATACTGCCCACGGCCCTAACAATTGCAGCAGCGATTGGGTTGCCCATAGCGCCCCGCTGGCAGTGCGCGCGGTGATGGTTACCCGGTTTGGCGCAATCTGTAAGGTGTAGGCTTCATTCATTTGCTCTTTGCCTACCCCACTGACGGTTAAGTTCGGATTGATAACGTAATTAATCTGGGTTTTAGCACTAGAAGTGGCGGATACCGGTAGTTTGTATCCGGTGGATTTAGCTAGCGTCTCGGCAAGATATTTGGCGGGCTCCCCCGCTAAGCCACTGGCCGTAATCTCGCTATCTTTGGTGAGGATGAACCGGGAGTTATTTCCGGCAAGCTCAGCTTTTTGCGGGTAGGGAATCAATTGATTCAGCTGAGCCAGATTTTCGTTATCTGTCGGGGTGGGATCTGAAGTTAGAGTCCCACAAGCGGCTATTTCCCACAGGGATAGTCCCCACTGCTGTGATTTGCCAGAAATCTGCATTTTCAGGTAGCGCATTTTTTCGCTGCCGTTAAAGGTGTGCTCGGTGGTTCCAGCTTTTTTACCGTTCTGGTTGGTTACTAAATCTCGCCAGGTGTTGCCATCGTTGCTGGCTTGCAACTTGTAGGGTTTACCGAAAGTGTTTCCCCAATAAAGCTGTACTTTGTTAATAGTAGCGGTTCCGGCAAAATCGATGGTCAGGGCAGCGTTATTGTCGCTTCCGGCGGCTGACCAGCGACTGGCAGATTTTACGTTGTGTACTGTCGGAGTAGCTTTATCATCGGGGCCGATATTGCCATCGACTGCCAGCTCTGGCCCTTTTTCGCCAGCTACTTCCCGGCTGGTGGCGTTTACTGTTTTCCCGACTGCCAAATTGTCTGCGCACAGAGCGCTATCGGCTGGCGCGAGCGCTTGGGCACTGCTCGCTGGGATTAGCACCGACATTAAAGCGACTGCCGCTGTAACCACAGTGGCATTTGCCCGGCGTTTCCAACTAACCTTACTCATTTATTTACCTTTCCCAGCCTCTTTGCTCAGATTCTTATATGTCTTTCGGAAGTGTCTTGCCGCGCCGTTCCACTTTTAATTGCGAATTCGGTTTCGGCTCAGCAGCAACACTCCCCCAAATCCGATACTTAGCGCTGCTAATAGCAGCGATAGCTCGCTGGAAGCACCGGTGGAGGGCATCGCAGAAGTAGTGTTTTGCTGGCGGGGTTTAGTACCCGGCTTTGACTCGGTGTTACCCGGTTTTACCGCCCCGTTATCTGTACCCGTTCCTGGTTTAGTCCCTGGTTTCACGTCGGGCTTTCCAGGTTTATCAGGGTTTGGGTTATCGGGGCTGGGCTCCTCCGGCGAGAGCGCGCATTTTTCTTTTTCAGCTGCGCTCATATCGCGAGCGCCCTTCTCGGTAGTCACCTGGGCATTAGCAGTATCAAGCACCCATTTAGCCCCAGCTGCATCCCAAATATATTCAGTAGTGGTAACGCTGCGGGTCTGCATAACTTTGAAGGTCTTACAATTGCTGGCTTCTTGCCCTGGGGAGTCAGTCCAATCGCCTTTTACCACCTGCGGAGCCGGTTTTTCGGGTTTTTCCGGCTGCGGCGGATCAACTTGCCCTGGGTCTTCGCCCATATCTAGGGTCCATTCGCTCTTTGCGCCCTCTTTAAACCTAAATAGGTCGCTCGCGGGCCGAGCTACAATCTTGGTTTTTCCATAGGGCAGCGGAACCGCCTGCTGCGGGGTTAGCAGCTCATCACCCAAGTAATAATTAACCCCCGTAACGGCCGGCACTAGGAAATATCCGGGATATTCTTTTCCTTGCTCCGTTAGGGGTTGCTTTTCAGCTACGGGAGCAACCGGGGTTACTTCCGTTCCGTTTCGAGCGCACAAAGCTCCGAAACGAATCTCAGCTGCGCCCCCAAAATCATTTCCTGCCTGGGAATTTAGCTGAACCATCCGCACGTATTTGCCGCTTAGCTGTTTGTCAGCTGCAAAGTTAAATACTTGTGGGTCGGCATGATTCTTCAAAGAACCACTAATGGCACTCTTCCAGTCGTTGCCGTTTTCGGATACTTCAATCCGGAAATCTTTAACCCGCGAGTTTTCTTGCCCGCTGCGTGCCGTATATTCAAACCCGGTAATCTGGCATTTTTGCTCTGGCGCGGCTTTGAGCTGCGCGGTAACGGTGTGCGGGAAAGTACCGGCCGGAGCAGCCCAGCGGGTGTGCCAATAGGTATTGGGATTGCCGTCAAATGCGGCGCTCACCGGCCCGGAGGGTTTTGGTTCATTGTCTGCCTGAGAGGAGGCAGTAATGCTTTCATATCCGCAATTCGGGTCATTCATCGTGGGGCATTGCGCAACTGGGTTTAGCAGTTCCTCGCGATCAGACACAATGGTGGCAGTGACTTCGGCACTTCTATTAGCCCCAATCTGGGTGGCACGAAGCTGATGCGTGCCGGTGTCTTGTGGTCGTAACACTTTTTCTGCCTTGTCAAAGAATGGCAGATAATATTCGGCGCTTCCATCCGCCCCGGGCATTGCCAAGAACTGGTCTTTGTCGTTCCAGGCGAGTTTTACATATTTGCCGGGTTCAAATCCGCTGAGCTTTACTTTCACCCGTTCATAGGGGCGGATGAGATTCTTTTCAATGGTGATAGTCGGTTTTTTACTTGCATCCCAGGAGCTATTTTCACTGGGATCGGGGGCGCCATTTGCCACATTTACCGTAAAGGTGGCTTTCTGTCCGTTTGAGCCCGTAATAGTACCGGTATAGGTTCCGGGATTCGCATAGGGGTGTTTTCCAGTCACTTTATATAGAGGGCTGGAATGTAAAGCATCTCGGGAATGACTTTGGGTAAATATTGCCGGCGAGGGCGCGGAGCCGTCACCCCAATCGATAGTGGCACTAAAGGGAGTATCCCCGAGGGCGGAAGCGGCGTTACCTGCTTTCGTGATTTGCGTTCCCTCAGAGTTCTTCACAGTGCCGGGAGCCGCAAACTCGCCAACCGTAAGATTCACGGAGCGGTTGGGTGCAACTTTTTGGTCTACCCCGGCTAACGCGGTTTGCCAATTGGCTTTCGGACCATCAAAGAAATTCACTGCCGAAACGGTGAGTCTATCTCCCATAGCCGCCATGCGCTGTTTGAACTGGTTTACGTTTCTCTTCACTTGTGGAGTCCAGGCTACTTCCGCGTGAGAGATTGAACGCGGCCACATTAACCATTCTGCCTGGTATCCCCCGCGAATAGTTTCTGACCATTGCACGGCTACTGTCCCTACAATGCTGCTTTCGGGAATCCCTTTGATTACTTGTGCCGGATCCCAGTTATAGTATTTATCGAAATCTCCAGTTCCGCTCCAGGTTAAACCGATACTGTTGCCACCGGGAACTCCATATTTCATATCGATATAGGCGGTCGAGGCATTCGATACCGCGACTTTAACGCCCTCGTTTTGGATTGCTCGTTTCGTGTTAGCGGTACTACCGGTCCAATACTGTACCAAGTCCCCAGGCTGTAGCGTGTTTGAGGCTATTTCATTCCATCCGATGGGAGATTTGCCTTGATCGCGAACTGCTTTCGCGGACATATTCAGAAATTCATTGAATTTGTCTTTCCCAAGTTTTTTAACCATATCGTGGGATTCGTCCCCTCCGATATGAATAGTTTTACCGGGGGTAAGCGCAGCCAGCTGTTTAAATACGTGGCGAACAAAATACTGGGTGTGCTTTGAGTCCGGATCCAGGTAGGAATAACCCACATCTCCCGTTCCATTAGCGGGGGCAACCTGCCATTTAGCCGGATCAGTGATGGCGTTGCCCTCGGCATCTACAGTGCCATTGTGAGAGGAGTTGGCAGAGTTTAATTGCGGGATGGCGGATAGCGCCGCATTGGTGTGTCCGGGCATATCAAACTCGGGCTGAATCGTTACGAAACGGTCGGCCGCATATTTGACCAGTTCTTTATATTCTTCCTGAGTGTAGAAACCATGATGACCCAATTCGACTACATTATCGTCTGCCTGCTGACTAGAGTCGGTTAAATCCTTTAAGGAATAGGCTTCCGAGTTCCAGTTCATTGCGGTTTTGCCGGAAACCTCGGTGAGCTTGGTGTAGTCGATAGTGTCCCCAGCTTCGCGTCCCTCATTGGTCATTTGTAGCCGCCAACCCTGGTCATCTGAAAGGTGTAGATGTAAACGGGAGCCTTTCACATTGGCAAAGGTGTCAATCATTTGTTTTAAGTCAGCGATTGTGAGGAACGAGCGGGCGACATCGGCTTGTATCGCGCGGTGTGCAAACCGGGGCGCATCCTTGACTGTAATCGCGGGGGCTAGCCACTGGGTATTTACCTGATGGGGAGAATAGATAAAGGCGGGGAATAGTTGCAGCAGGGTACGGGTAGCGTTCCAAACCCCTTGTGCAGATTTTCCGACAATCTCTACCCCGCTTTCACTGACCTTTAAGCTATAGGCTTCCTCGATATTTCCACTGGTTAAACCGGTTGTATTTAGGCTGGTGTCTACCCGTAAACTGATCTGTCCCTCTTTACCCACTGGCAGGGGAAATCCGGTGGAGGCACGCATAGTTTTGGCGGTCATCTCCGCTACCGCTTTAGAAGCGGAATCAGTTTTGATTTTAGTATCTGTACCTAATTCAAAACTGCCTTGTCCGGGAGTCATTTCAGCAGGCAGTGGAATCAAATTAGGCTGGGCAGGAGCTACCGGTTCCGCCGCGTCCCATACTTCAAATTCAAATAGGGAAACCCCGTATTTAATACCTTGGAAAGGTGTGCGGCTCTCGGCCTGCATTTTCACGTATTTCCAAGTTCCATTAGCGGTAGCAGCATTGAGTTTTTGGGTATCTGCGGTAGAACACTGAGGACGGATAGTGTCGCTAGCTTTTTCCCAAGTGGTTCCGTCATTTGAAACCTCTAAATGATAGGAGGCGGCACAGGCGGCTTCCCATTTAATAGTTACGTGGTCAATTTTAATGGCTTCTTTTAGGTGTACCGCAATCCAAGCCTGGTCACTGTGATTGGACGACCAGCGAGAATCACCACTGTCGTTACCATCAATAGCGGCCTGCGCCTGCCATTTGTCAGCAACTTCATTCCCGGAAGCACTAACGCTGCCTCCTTTTGCTGCTAATGCGTGATTAGTCGGCTCTGCAGCCTCTGCTGTCCCGATGCCAGCTGGCAATAATGCCGCTAGCGCCAGAGCGCCTGCCCCTAAAAGGCTAAAAACCTTTTTAGACCGGTTGAACATTTCCTGCACCTTCCTGTTTCACAATCCCGCGATTGCTGTTGCTGCCCAATCAAACCTATTTAAGGAGGTACTTTAAGGGAAGTGTCTCCCCAAAGTACCTGTTATTTTTGCCGCTCTAGGCACCATCAACGCTGCTTAGAGCGATAGTTGTTCACCAGAACCAAAGTTAGCCCCAAAGGCATCCCTAGCAGAGTTAATAGCAATAATTCGCCCGCGGAAGTCCCGGTATTTACCAAATCTGGATTCCGTACCTGCCGATCCGCGTCATTTTGCTGAGCATTGGATATTCGTTTGCTATTGGACGTATTCATCCCCCCAGATGGGGCGGTTGTCCCAGGTTTGCCAGCTGTCCCTGGTTTTTCTCCAGGAGCATTCGTTCCCGGTTTTTCTGATTCCCCGCCGCTTTCTCCCGGTTTATTTCCGGGGCAGGCGCTCTTTTCGGCTGCGGTCATTTCCCGTAATCTGGTCTCGGTCTTTTCCACAGCATTTGCGTCATCGAGAATCCATCTCGTGGTATCCCAACGGTAATCAGTGGTGGTGACGGCGCGGGACTGACTGACTTTTCCTTGCCCACAATCGCTGCTACCCGGAACGTCTTGCCACTCACTAGCCGCGATTTTTGCATCCGGTTTCTGTGGTTTAGGTAGATTAAGCTGCCAGCCAGCTGCCATCTTCGGAGCGAACTCGTCCCAAGCGGTGCCTTCACCTACTTTAGGAAGCTGATCACCGCCGTAAACATCCACTATTATGGGCTGCTCGTCAGTGCCAAAACCGTAGTAGCGTAGATCTGATTGAGGGAAGACGGCACCTGACTTCAAATGAATTTTCGCGCCTTTAGGTAAACGCAATCCTCTTAACTGTTCTAAGGAGTTAAAGGGACTAGCTAAAGTACCTAGTCCGGCTTCCTTAGCGGCAGAATCAACATAATAATCCAGTTGCACTTCCGGATCTTGATTTGCACTTCCAAAAAGCCGCAAATCTGAAAGAGCAAATGGTCCGCGATTGTCCGTTACCCGAACCCGGATTTTTTGTGCCGTCTCTGGCGCAGCCAGTTGCACAATCCGGCGAACCCCCACAGTCCCGGTAGCGGAATTACGGTTGATCTTCACCGGCTGCCATCCGTCTGCAGTTTCTTTCTCAATCACAAAACTTTGAATGTTTTGGCCGTTCTTTAAAGTATCTTCCGCCAAGGAAACATAGTTAACAGTTTTTTCTGCTCCTAAATCAACCTCAAAGCTGGTTTCCCCAGTGAAAGCTTGTCCTCCCGTGCGCAGATTATTATCGGTGTAAACCCTAGTGTTTTCCCCGCCTACATTAACAGGTCGCCCTAAAGCATGGTCGAGTGCGAAAGCCTTTCGCCGTTCAACCGCAAAATCTTGTAAAGCTTTTATCTCGTTAGCGGAAAATTTCCCAGTCTTATTCGGAGGTACATTCAAAAGCATTACCGAGTTACGAGCCACATTTTCTAGGTATTTGTTCCATAACGCTGTGCCTGATTTAACGGTTGAATTATCTTCATCCGCATCAATCTGCCAGAACCAATCCCTGGTAAGCTTCATATCTGCTTCTGCGGGCCACCAGCGTAGATATTGCGCTCCCCCGCTGCGAACCGCATTAACTATTTGATCATCGCTGCCCAAGTTTTGGTTAAAGTGCCCCGCTTGTCCGCTAATATCAATTTTCCCGGACTCAAGCTGTTTGACCGGAATAACTGAGGGCTCATTTGCGCGTCCTCGGCCCTCCTCATTACCGATCCAACGTACGTCGGGGCCGCCCACTGCGATAACCGCATTCGGCTGCAATTGGCGAATCAAATCGTAGTAGGCAGAATAATCAAAAAGCTCATATTTATCGGTGTTACCGGCAGCCCCATCAAACCAAACTTCGTCAACGTCGCCATATTGAGTCAACACTTCGTAGAGTTGATTCAGGAAATACTCCCCATAATCAGTTGCCGGATATTTATAGAACTTATCGATTTTTCCAGAACGGTCATCTCCGTCTATTAGGGTGGGAATCGTACGCTCGGTTTTTGCCGATCCGTTTCCAAAGAGCCCCTTAATTTCTGCACTCGAATCAGCAGGTGACAGATAGAATCCTACCCGCATCCCATATTTTTTCGCGGCCTTGGCTACATCTCGGGGAATATCGGCGTTTGGTACTGCCGAAGAGCCGATATCGTGATCAGTGTAGCGCGAATCGTATAGCAAGAATCCATCATGGTGCTTGACAGTTAAAATGACTGTCCCAAAACCGGCCTCTGCCAGATTCTTTACCCATTGGTCAACATCTAAATCCGTGGGCGCGAAACGCTGAGGATCTTCCGTACCATGCCCCCAACCTTGATTGTAGAAAGTGTTAACCCCGTAATGAATAAACGCCGTTAATTCTTGTTCTTGCCAGCGTAACTGCTCCCTAGTAGGCCTGGCTAAGGATGCTTTTTTCAAAATATGTTCGCGACAGTCAGCGGGACTTACCGCAATTTGAGTTGCTGGTTCGATTTCTTCCCAGGCGGCACAGGGAACGTCATCGGGATTTCCCTCCTGACTTTCGGCGGGCTGAAATTCAAATCCGTCCTGGTAATTGTAACTATTTGCTGGGGTAAAACGTAACGCCTGCAAACTACCTTTCAGCCCTCTATTTTGGGCATTGGGAGCCGTATGCACTTCCGCCCCGAACCCGAACTTTGACTCTAAACCGTTTGAAACCGCCGCCGGCGCAGGGCTTACAATCTCTGGATACTCGTTTCCGTCTACGGCAACCCTTACCGCGGTGCCCCCGTTTTTAGGCCAAACAGTCACCGATAGCGCATGTTCTTTCCCAGCTGGTGGAGCCAAAATAGTTTGTTTGGTGTCTGCCCAACGTCCTCCTTGTTGATAAGACAGACCGTATTCCAAGTGTCCGGCATCAACATACCGCACAAAAAGGTTGCCGCCGGCAGAAAAAATAGTAGCAAGATTATTCTGGTTCGCCTGCGGAATATATTTCACCTCAGCTGTAAAGCCGTTAGTAGCAACCCCCTCGCCTAGAGTAAAAAACACCGTACCCGTGCCCGAAGTGCGAGCACTGGTATAGAAAAGACCCTGGTTACCTCCAGCTAAAACAATCTTGCCGGTTTCTTGAGTTTCTCCCCCATCTTTGCGGGTCACTGCTCCTTTGAGGATTTCATCCGCCTGGGTGGTCAACCCTCCGCTCTCTAAAGATCCCCCGAATGCAACATTTAATAAATCCGTGTCCGCCGCATGAGCTAGGGAAATACTCCCTAGCGCCCCTATAGATAACGAGGCAGAAAATAGGAAAACGGCACAAGAACGCAGCAAACGTTTTAAACTTTTCTTCACTTCTTCGTGTCTTTCTGAGTACTGATCAAAGGACAGCGTCATTACTGCCCGGGGGACGTACCCTTTTAGTTCCAAGGGTGCTGTCAGTTTAACAAAAGGAAATACTCAGGAACGAATCTTTCTGTGAAAATGAGACTAAGCTTTCAGCGGGGCTAGGTTTGCGCAATCCTTACCGAGGTCAGCGACACCGAGGGCTAAATCCGGGCTAAGGATTCGCCACCAAGAAAACTACTTAAGCGAGAGTCTACTGCCGGTTAAGCGGACTGCGATGCTCCAGCGCAGCGTGAAACTCTTGTACCTGCCCCGGTGCCACCGTAATTAGGTCTTCGCATTCTGGACGATTAAAAGCATCCGTCATCGCCAGCAAAGGCTCTACCGCTACCGCGATGCCGCGGCGATAGGCCAAATCCTGGCCGGTATAGATTTGGAAAGATCCTAACCCCAGCCCCTGGCGAGCCCCAATCAACTCTACGGCAGTTTGAGAACCATCCACATGGTCAACTAAGGCGGTAGCCACCCCATCTTCAGCAACTAACGAAGTCATCCCCCAGTCAATATCGCGGCGATGCACCAAAGTAACCGGATAAGCTTGGGTGGAAAAACCTTTTATTCCTGGTTTAGGAATCAGATTCTTATCAGTTTGGATCCGAACTTGAGAAGGCACCGTGATTTTAGTAGTTTCCGCGCTGCCTGCCTGACACACCAGGTAGGGATGCCACCCCAAGGTAATCGGCGCGTCGGCCTCACCATTATTTCTGGCCACTATATCTAGGGATAGTCGATGAGGATCAGCGCACAGCCGATAGGTAACTTCCACTTCCACTTCAAAGGGATAGGCTTCGAGCTTTGGCACCTGAATCTTTGCTCGCAGAAAGTCTTCCCCCGCCTCAACTAGCTCAAAAGGTTGGTCTGCTACCAAGCCATGTAACGCCAGCGGGCCGCCCACGGTTTTCCCTGCAAAATCATACGTGCGACCTTGAAAACTATATTTGCCATCACGTAAACGATTCGACCAAGGCGCCATAACCGCATTCCGGAAACCATTCATTTCCCGAGCCTCTTGCGCGTCACGATACCCGTCAAGCACATGGATCTTACGCTGCTTTAGAGGGTAGGCACCATCGGGAGGCAAAGGAAAATCGGAAATGTCTTGAAAATGGTCTTCGACCTGCCAATCCAGGACAGTTGCCCCGATTTTGGCGATCGATACCGAGTCTTCGCCCGCTTTCAGCGTCCAGGTTTCGAAACTCAAGTTTGCTCCTTAACAATAAATCAAGGTAATACCAAAGAGCCCTTATCCATTAGTCTATAGCTCACGCCGATGGTTCAGGGCACTTATTCCTATTTATTTCTTTTTCCTTATTACTACGTTCACCAATTTTGGTTCTCGCACTATCACCTTCAAAGGTTCGCTTCCCGCAAGGGTGCGCTGCACTACTTCAGTTTCCAGTGCCTGTTTTTCTAGCTCCTCGGCTGAAATAGATTGCGGCACCTGCAAGCGGTACTTAACCTTGCCGTTAATCTGTACCACCGCCGTGATTTCTTCTTCTACCAGTAGAGATTCATCGGTTACTACCGGGAAAGGCTCGCGTGCCAACGAGGAAGAATGCCCCAGCCTATTCCAAAGCTCCTCGGCAATATGGGGAGCCAGCGGAGAAATCATTAATACCAGCGCCTCCGCGGCTTCCCGAGGAACCGCTTTTAGCCCAGTCAAGTGATTATTGAGCACGATCAGATCCGAAACCACCAGGTTAAGACGCATTTCGCGGTAGTCTTCGGTTACCTGCGCGATTGCTTTCGCTAAGGCGCGCTGAGTTTCCAAATCGGGTGCGTCCTCGCTAACGGTTACCTCCCCAGTGTTCTCATCAACCACATTGCGCCATAGGCGCTGTAAGAAACGCTGGGAACCGACCACTGCCCGAGTTTCCCAAGGCCGCGACATATCCAGCGGCCCCATCGACATTTCATAGACCCGGAAAGTGTCCGCCCCGTATTCATCGCAAATATCGTCGGGAGTAACGATATTCTTCAAGGATTTACCCATCTTGCCGTATTCGCGTTTAACCGGCTGTCCCTCGTAGCTGAAACCACCGGCCTCATCACCTGCTACTTCGGCGGCGGGCACGTAGGCTCCCCGCTCGTCCGTATAGGCATAGGCCTGGATATATCCTTGGTTAAACAGCTTATGGAAAGGTTCACTGCTAGAAAGATGCCCCAGGTCATAGAGTACTTTGTGCCAAAAACGCGCATAAAGCAGGTGCAGAACCGCGTGTTCGACCCCGCCTACATATAGATCGGTACCTCCCGAGGAGGCGCCCTCGCGCGGCCCCATCCAGTAACGCTCGTTTTCGGGGTTAGCCAGGAAATCCTTCTCCCCTGGATCGAGGTAGCGTAGCTCGTAACAGCAAGAACCCGCCCAGTTAGGCATCACATTAGTGTCGCGGTAATAGGTTTGTTTACCCTGCCCCAGGTCTAGTTCCACTTTTACCCACTCGGTGGCGCGCCCCAGCGGAGCTTCCGGCTGCGAATCTGCATCATCAGCCGCAAAGGTGCGCGGAGAGAAATTATCTACCTCCGGCAAATCCAGAGGCAGCATAGATTCCGGGAGGGCGTGCACTACGCCGTCCTCGTCATAGACCACGGGGAAAGGCTCTCCCCAGTAACGCTGGCGGGAAAACAGCCAATCACGCAGGCGATAAGTGGTGGTAGCTTCCCCCAATCCGGCAGTTTCTAGCCAGGAAGTTATTTTCTTAATGGCCTCGACTTTACCCAAGCCGTTAAGAGAAATCTGGTCATTAGCCGAATTCTGGATCACTCCATCCCCGATCCAGGCAGCATCTTTATCGGCATCCGGCGCGGGAGTAATCGTGTAAATAATGTCCAGATCAAACTTCTTCGCAAAGTCCCAGTCACGTTGATCATGAGCGGGAACCGCCATAATCGCGCCAGTACCGTAGCCCATCATCACGTAATCGGCAGTGAAAATCGGAATCGGACGATTATTGACCGGGTTAGTAGCAAACAAACCGGTAAATACCCCAGTTTTCTCGTGGGCATCTTCGCCGCGTTCGCGCTCGCTGCGGGCAGCTGCCTGTTGTTGGTAGGCACGCACTGCCTGCTGCGGATTCTCATATCCTCCCGTCCAGGCATCGCGAGTGCCTTCAGGCCACTGGGCAGGAATTGGCAGTGCGCCAGCGGGAAGTTCACTTTGTCCCAAACCGGAAAGAATTGGATGCTCGGGTGCTACCACCATGAAGGTGGCTCCAAACAAGGTATCGGGACGGGTGGTATAGACCTGCAGGTTTTCCGTGTCTACCTGGAAAGTTACTGTCGCGCCCCGGGAGCGACCAATCCAGTTTTCCTGCATCGTGCGCACTTTTTCTGGCCAATCCAAAGTGGCCAGATCTTGAATCAGGCGGTCACCGTAGGCAGTAATCCGCATCATCCACTGCCGCAGATGCGAGCGGAATACTGGGAAGTTACCGCGTTCAGAGCGGCCCTCGGAGGTTACTTCCTCGTCCGCTAACACCGTTCCCAAACCTGGACACCAGTTCACCGGGGCATAGGAAAGATATGCCAGGCGGTAATCCTCGAGAATATCTTCACGCTGCTTGGCGCTAAGTTCACTCCACTTAGCCCCCTCAGGCAGCGGTTTTTCCCCGCTGGCAAACTTTTCGATTAGTTCGCTAATAGGGCGAGCAGCTCCGCTCCCTCCATCTGGGCGAGTAGCCTCCACGTCGTACCAAGAGTTGAAAATCTGCAAGAAAATCCACTGTGTCCAGCGATAATAGTCCTGATCGATAGTAGCGAAAGAGCGCCGCTGATCATGGGAGAGGCCAATGCGCGCCAACTGGCGATGCATATTAGCGATATTTTCGCGGGTAGTCTTACGCGGATGCTGCCCGGTAGTTACCGCGTACTGTTCCGCGGGCAAGCCAAAAGCGTCATATCCCATGGTGTAGAGGACGTTTTTCCCTTGCATCCGCTGGAATCGTCCCGTGACATCGGTGGAGATATAGCCCAGCGGATGTCCCACATGCAGGCCTTTGCCAGAGGGATAAGGGAACATATCCATTACAAAGAACGGAGCCTTATCTGCCAGGGAACCGGCTAGGGAACCCACTGGGTTATCGGCATTGAAAGTACCTTTGTCTAACCAGTATTTTTGCCATTTTTCCTCGATTTGACCTGCCATCTGGGCGGTGTATCGATATGCCGGTATATCGCTAGCGCTCTTGCTCATGGACTATTTTCTCCCTTCAGTTCTCCCTCAAAGCCTACCCCATAGTGGGCGCTGACCGATTTTGACGCTAAGACCATGGAATCTGTAGAAGAACTCTATTTAACACTGGTGAACTTGCTTTCCCGTTACTGCGCAGCGATCCTTATCCGATAATCGTAGGGTGAGCGTAATCGGTCACGTTATAGACACTGCCTCCGCGTTGCATAAGCACCGACAGCACCTGCGCTTTTTTTTGATTATCTTTACTGGCGCCCCAAATAACCTTTTGTCCCGATACCAATTGCAGCTCTATATTTTCTGGACGTACCGCTTGCGCCTGTCTAGTTTTCTTTTTGATTTCCGGTGGCAATGATTCCACCACGCTGGCTGCCGATTTCAAACAATCCCGATTATCGCTGGCGTGGCAAGAACTAACTACCGTCACCAGATTGGCTACAGCGAATCCCTTAGCTGGAAATACTTTCCCCTCTAGATCAACCACTGCTCCCTGCGTGGTTTTAGCCACCGGTTTTCGCAGCGTCAAATGTACTACCATCCCCCGGGGAAACTCCCGGCTAACCTCTATTTGTTTGATCCACGGATTTTCTTTTTTAAGCGTTGCGGCCACCTGACCCGTAGGTACCCGCATTAAAGGTCTTCCCGCATAGGTCAACAGTTCTTCTTTAACCTGTCCCGCGGAAACTTGTTCGCTAGCGCCCACAACTCGCGTCTTACCCGGATCATAGGCAAAAACCGGGGAAAACCAGAACAGGTAGCCTAAGGCCACTATGATTACCACGATTAGCGCCCCGACACCGCCCCGGCGCAGTCGCTTACGCCGCTTGATCTGCGCGATTTCTGCGCGTCGCTGCTCCAGTCCGCTAGATACCACTGCCCGATCTTTGGAAGCTAAAGTCACTTGCGAAGATCGCGACCGGGAAACCGCTTTTTCTCCTACGCCTGCCGAGGAGCGATTAGTGCGTACCCGAGTATTTTTAGATACTTCGGTGGCTTTAGAGCGGCGCGAAAAAGAAGATTTGCGAGAAGTCACTGCGCGAACCTCGAGGCTAAAATCTCTAAAATCAACCCGCCGGCCGCGGTCACGTCTCCCGCTCCCACGGTTAAGATCAAATCCCCGGGCTCAGCCGTATTAGCGAGGACGCGCGCCGCCTCATCCCTATCCCCCAGGTAGGAGCCCCGCTGCATCTTATCGGTGATTAAGTGGGAAGTCACCCCCGCGATTGGATCTTCCCGTGCCCGGAAAATATCACACACCACCACTTGATCAGCCAAATCAAGCGCCTGGGCAAAGCGGGAAGCAAAATTGCGGGTACGCGAATACAGGTGCGGCTGGAAGAGCACCAACACGCGCCCTCCCCCGGCGGCCTCGCGCGCCTGGTACATGAGGGCTTCCACTTCGGTGGGGTGATGAGCATAGTCATCGATTACCCGGATCTGCCCGGCCTCACCTTTGGTTTCAAACCGGCGCGCGGTTCCCTCAAAATCCCCTAGAGCCCCCGCGATTTCTGGCGCAGAAAAACCGGCAATTTGAGCCCCGAGGAATACTGCTGCCGCATTCAATAAGTTATGTTGCCCCGGCATCGGCAGGCGCACGGTAGTAGCTTTCCCCGCCACTATGAACTGTGCAGATACTGAGGTAGGATCTTCCGCCAGCGGTTTAATCAGGCAAAACTCATCCAAGTTGAGGGCGGGTTCTTCCACCCCGTATCCGAGGATTCGGATCCCAGGAGCCGCGCAGTCGCTGCGCGAGGATTCCCACCGCTCAACCAGTTGGCGACAGCCGGGATCATCGGTACAAACAATCAGGGTTCCACCTGGTTTAATACAGTTGCTGAAATCAAAAAATGCCTCCGCAAACCTTTCTGGCGATCCATAGTTATCAAGATGATCAGGCTCGATATTGGTAATAATCGCCACCTGGGGGCGGTAGTTCAGGAAAGAACCATCAGATTCATCGGCTTCGGCTATAAAATACTCACCTTTCCCCAGATGGGCTCCGGTTTGGTAGTGACGGACTATCCCTCCAACAGCAAAAGAGGGATCTGCCCCAAGTTGGGACAGAGTTTGTGCCAACATGCCAGAAGTAGTGGTTTTACCATGCGCCCCCGCCACGGCCACGAACTTGCGGTCAGCTGCCGCGAGCGCCAGAGCCTGGGATCGATGCATAAACCTGCAACCAGCGGCTTTACTGGCTGCAAATTCGGGATTGCTAGGGCGAATCGCACTGGAATAAACAATAGTCATATCGGAAGTAATCAGCTGCGGCTGGGTACCTACCCAACATTTGACTCCCAGATTCCGAAGTTTGTCTAAGTTATCGGATTCGTTTTGATCCGAACCGGTCAGTTCCCAGCCACGCGCCACAAAAAGCTGCGCCACCACTGACATTCCGGCTCCCCCGACCCCGATAAAATGATATTTTGCCTCGCTCATCGACATACTTCCTCAGCAATTTGCGCCAGTTTCTTCGCGGCGTCGACTCCCTCTTCCGGCAGTGCCTGCGACATTTGTTGCAAGCGTTCGGGCGACAAGAGCAAAGGCACTACCTGACCGGTCACGAACTCTGCATTAAAGCGGGCGTTATCAACTATCAGGGCGCCGCCACTTTTTACCGCGTCTTCGGCGTTAAGACGCTGCTCGCCGTTGCCAATCGGCAAGGGCACATAGACCGCCGGAAGCGCTAAGGCAGTCATCTCTGCCACGGTACCGGCACCGGAACGACAAACCACCAAGTCGGCGGCAGCTAGCGCCCTTTCCATGTCCACCAGGTAATCAATAACCCGGTAACGCGATTTTAAAGATTCGGGAAGAGCGCGGAGCACCGGCTGATCTTTATCTTTACCGGTTAAGTGAATTACCTGCATATTTTCCGGTAGCTTTACCGCTGCCTCCTGCAGGGCTTCGTTAAGGGAAAGCGCCCCCAAAGATCCCCCGGTAACCAGTAAAGTTGGCAGCTGTGCATCCAGATCAAAAGACTTAAGCGCCTCCTCCCGCTGGCGTTTTTGATCCTGCGGATGCTGACGTTTTTGCGCTAACTGCGCTATTTCGGGGCGCAGGGGCAAACCAATACAAGTGGTTCGCCCCTTCTTCGCCGCAAGTTTGGTGGAGGGAAAAGTTAAAGCAACTGCTTTCGCCCACCGTGCCCCTAGCCGATTGGCCAAACCAGGCCGCGCATTTTGTTCATGGATTACCAGCGGAATCTGCGCGCGCCGCGCCGCAAAATAGGCGGGAGTGGAAACATATCCCCCGAACCCGATGACTACCCCCACTTGTTTCTGACGGATCAGGGTCTCTATTTTCCGCACCGTCGCCCGCATCCGGCTGGGAATGGTGAACAGCTGTAAAGAGGGGCGTCGCGGCAAGGGGATCCGGGGAATATAGTGCAAGTCGAAGCCGGCAGCGGGTACTAGCTCACTCTCTTTGCCTTCCCTAGTACCAATAATCGTGACCTCCCAGCCTTCATCTCGCAAACAGCGAGCCGCAGCCAGCAGTGGGTTGACATGACCGGCGGTTCCTCCTCCGGCTAAAAGTACCGATCTATTTTTTTCCATCGCGTTTTTCCAATCTGACGGCTCTACTGGTACGCAAATACTTTGGTCGATGAGCTACCGCGGTAGCCACTCCCGGTTCTGCTCGCAAATAACTTAGCAGCACCCCCATTTGTAACAAGGTAGCTAGCGCCGTGGAACCTCCCGAAGAAACCAGCGGGAGTGGCACCCCTACTACCGGTAGGAATCCAATCACTACCATGATGTTCATCAGCGCCTGTACCACTAGCCACCCTAGAGTTCCCGCAGCACACAAGCGGGTAGTCGGATGAGTGGCATTAATGATTAACCGGCACAGCACCCAGGCCAGCAGCCCGAAAATCACCAGCACTAAAAGGGTGCCAAAAAGCCCGAATTCCTCACCTAAAATTGCATAGATAAAGTCAGTATGAGCCTCCGGCAAATAGTTCCATTTCTGGCGAGAGGCACCCGGCCCCACCCCGGTAAGTCCCCCGGTGCCTAATCCCCATTTTGCGCGCAGGGGCTGCAGACCAGAACCGGTAGGATTCGCCTGGGAGGGATGCAAAAAAGAAAGCACCCGGTTCCTGCGGGAAGCAGAACTAAGTACCGCCCCGACTGCGGCTACGGAAAGCAGACCTATCCCGATCCCTAACCAGCGTAGAGAAATCCCGGCGATTAGCAATACACACAGCAAAATAGAAACGAAAACCAGCAAGGTTCCCATATCGTGACCTGCCATCACCGTAGCCACGATAATTATGAATGGCAGCCCCACCCATTTGAACAGGTCGCCAAAGGAGTCTATGCGGCATTTGCCGGTACTAAATACCGTGACTAACAGCAGAATAAAGGCGACTTTTAGGAACTCGGATGGCTGTAATACCTGGTTGATACCGGGAATATAAACCCAGTTGCGATTGCCGCCTTGACCGCGGCCAAGCGGGGTAAAAACCGCTAGCTGAGCGGCGATAGCCAGTGGGAATACTACCGGTAAGGCTACTTTTTCAAAGATATCTGCAGGGAGCCGCGATATGAAAACCATGGCTGCAAAACCCACCGCCATAATCAGCAGGGGACGCGCCACTCCCCAATAGGGATTGGTACCGGCAGAAAGCTCCAGGATTACTGAGGCAGAAAACTGCATCATTAAACCGATCACCGCTAAGGCGATGATCAAGAACCACAGCATTTGGTAGTTAAATAACGGGGTATGGGTGACAGAACGCCACAGGTTAAGTAGTTTACGTTTGCCTTCCGGGTTATCCGAACGGAAAGACTCTGCGCGTTTTACTTCGATTCGCGGAATTTTTTTCCTGATTTTAGCTGCCGTGCGCTCAGAAGAATTATTCTTATTTCCAGTCGATGCCCGCGTCGCCATGCTTATCCCTCCAAACGGGACACGGCATTGGCGAAAGCCTCCCCACGCTGAGAATAGTTTGCGAACTGATCCCAGGAGGCACAGGCAGGCGCCAAAATCACTTTGTCTCCCGGCCGGGAAAGCGCGACTGCCTCGTTTACCACCGAGAACATCATGTCGTCATGGGCGGTAACTTCGACTACTGGAACATTAGGCGCGTGCTGTGCCAATGCCTGACGCAAAGCGGAGCGATCTTCCCCGATCAGCACTACCCCACGTAAAGTAGCCGCGATGTCGGTAACTAACTGATCAAAAGATTGTCCCTTGGCATCCCCGCCAGCTATCCAAACCACTGAGGCAGGAGGCAATCCCGACAAAGAAGCAGCCGCGGCATGAGTGTTGGTGGCTTTGGAATCATCAATCCAAGTGACCTGCGCTGCCTGACCTACAATGGCTCGTCGATGCGCTTGTGGGACGAAGCTGCGGATCCCGTCCCGCACGGCCTCGGGATCAACCCCTAAGGCTCTGGTGAGGCCAGCTGCGGCTAATGCATCTTGCAGCACCGTAATACCGGGTTCACCGTGGTAATAGTGAAAATCGCCCATGCCTACCAGTGCTACTGCTTCTTTATAGGGATTTTCGCTATAGGCGCGATCGATCAGCATATTTTCTACTATGCCCAGTTGGTAAATATCGGGGGTACCAGTAGTAAAACCGATCGCCCGGCAGCCCTCGGTTACCTCGGCAGCTAAAGCTAAATCTAAGGTGCGGGAATCTTGCTGATTGTAGAGGACGGCCTTTTGAGCCCGTTCATAAACCCGCGCTTTCGCCGCAACATATGCTGCTTCGCTCCCATGCCAATCCAGATGATCGGCATCGATATTTAAACAGACTGCAGCCAGTGGCGATACTGTTTTAGTGGTGTAAAGCTGGAAGCTGGAAAGCTCTACCGCTAGCACTTGCGCCTTAGCCTGGGCAGCGGCTAATACCACCGGGGAACCTACGTTCCCGACCGCTAGTGCCTGATAACCGGCAGCCTGC
Organism: Varibaculum cambriense; assembly: GCF_022133705.1. Taxonomy (GTDB): domain Bacteria; phylum Actinomycetota; class Actinomycetes; order Actinomycetales; family Actinomycetaceae; genus Varibaculum; species Varibaculum cambriense_A. The sequence goes on along the minus strand of NZ_JAKNHJ010000001.1, from coordinate 185,758 downwards.
AAAATAGACTGGGTCATGCCGACCGTGGTGGTTTTACCGTTCGTACCGGTAATGGTGAGCCAGGGGGTATCTGGGCAGGCGGTAGCGGTTTTTTGGATCTGCCAAGCTAGTTCGACCTCTCCCCACAGTTCCACCTGGTGTTTTTTAGCCCAAGTGAACGCGCTATGGCGCGGAGGCACCCCGGGGCTAACCACTAGCAACGCAGGAGCTATCTTATCTAGCAGATCTTCCCAGTTGTTCCCCTGTCCCTGATAGAACTGCGCATGCGGGTAGTCCTTAGAGCAGGCGGCAACTGCTTCCTCGTGGCCATCTATCCCGGATACTTTGGCACCCAGGGTAGAGAGCACTTCGCAACAGGCTCTCCCCGATGAGCCCAAACCGATAATGCAGATAGAACGGCCTGCCCAGTTTTGGTTTGTCACTTGATTGCAACCACCCATTCTGCGTAGAACAAGGCAACTCCGACAATCGCAAACAGGCCGGCAATAATCCAGAACCTAACCACAATCGTTACTTCTTTCCACCCTTTTAACTCGAAGTGGTGATGCAAGGGCGCCATTTTAAAGACCCGTTTTCGAGTAAGTTTAAATACCCCCACCTGGATCACATCTGACATCACGATTAGAACAAATAATCCGCCGATGATGACTGCCAGAAACTCGGTGCGAGTCAGAATTGATAGCCCCGCGAAGGCACCGCCTAAAGCAAGAGACCCGGTATCCCCCATGAAAATTTGAGCGGGGGAAGTGTTCCACCAAAGGAACCCAAAGCAGGCACCTACAATCGCCAGCGAGATTATTGCCAAATCTGCCGGATCCCGCACCTCATAACAGGCGGAAGCAACCCTGGGAGCCACATCCACCAGCGGGCAGCGTTGATAATACTGCCAAGTAGCCACCCCGGTATAGGCTCCGAAAGCAAATAGGCAAGCCCCTGCGGCTAAACCATCTAAGCCATCGGTGAGATTTACCCCGTTTGACCAGGCCGCAATCAAGAAGTTAGACCACAGCGCAAAAAGAATAAACGCCACTACAGTTCCGGCGAACGCTAAATCTAATCCACTAACGTCGCGTACCACTGAAATCTTGGTAGAGGCCGGGGTGATAGCAATCCCGGTTTCATCTCTGCGGGGAAACATGAGCGCCAAGACCCCGAAAGTGGTTCCCACTGTCAGTTGCCCAACAATCTTTGCCCAGGGAGTTAGCCCTAAGGAGCGTTGACGCGAGATTTTAATGTAGTCATCTAAGAACCCGATGAGCCCTAGTCCCACTATCAGCAACATCAACAGCCAGCCCGAAGGCGAGGGAAATGTCCACGAAGCAATGTGCGCTACTATCCAACCGCAAACAGTCGCCAAAATGATGACCACTCCCCCCATAGTGGGAGTACCGCGCTTAGTGTAATGCGCCGTAGGACCATCTTTGCGAATGAACTGGCCATACTGGTGTTTGCGCAATACCCGAATCAGTACCGGCGTTCCTGCCAGTGATATTACTAGGGAGGTTAATAGCGCTATTCCTAAAGGCACCATTAGCTGTCGCTACCTCCTGTTAAGGCTTCTGCAATTCTCCAGACCCCAGATCCGTTTGAGCCCTTAACTAATACCGTATCGCCGGGAGCTAGAACCTGCCTAACCACTCTAAGTGCCTCCTCGGCGTTTTCACAGTGTTGAGCTTCGGCGTGGTCTAAAACAGTCTGGTAAATCGGGGTGGCTTGTTGCCCCACCGTAACAACTACCTCTATTCCCGCTTCGATACAGGCCTTACCCACCAGGCGGTGGTGAGTCTCGGAATCTGCTCCCAGCTCCAACATTTCTCCCAGGACGGCCACTGCTCGCCCTCTTCCTTTAGCTTGCGCCAGGGTCTTTAAGGTGGTGATCCCCGAACGCATCGAATCCAAGTTAGCGTTATAGGAATCATCGATCACCGTAATCTCAGATTCGATTTCCCGCACGTCTAGGCGGTGCTGCGACAAGGGACGGGCATTCTCGAGGACGCGCGCAGCCTGGGCAAGGCTTACCCCCAACTCGGTGGCAGCGGTAACTGCCGCCAAGGCGTTAGCCACGTTATGCCGTCCTACCAGTCCTAACTTCACTTTGAGAGTTTCTGACCCGCGGGTCATCCAGAATGTGGGTCGGCCATCACCACCTACTGTGACTTGGGAGGCGTAAACTCCCTTGACCTCAGTTTCTTGCCTGGTTCCCTCTGGTTTAAGTTCTCCGAAGTAGCGAATCTGCGCTCCGGAAGCCATTTGACGTACCTTTTCATCCCCGCAGTTCAAGATGGCTAGTGAGGGAGTAGCCTTTTGCGCGGATTCCTCCTCGCGATAACCATCTTGCTGAAAAACTTGCCGGGCTTGCTGCGCTGGCGCACTTAATGGCCAATAGCGCTTGCCTTCATAGTTTCTTAAGCCCCAAAGAAGTTCTGCTTTGGCTTGCGCAAGTCCCTCAATGCTGCCGAATCCGCCCAAATGCGCATGGCCTACCATCAGCTCAATCGCCATATCCAAAGGGGCAATTTCAGTTAGCAGCGCCAGATGTCCCGGTCCGGAAGCTCCCATTTCCAGAACCAAAAAATCTGTAGTTTCATCAGCGCGCAAAATGGTTAAGGGCACCCCGACCTCATTGTTGTAGGACTTCTCAGGTGCTATTACCTGACCTTGTAGCTGCAGCAGGCTGGCTAATAAATCTTTGGTGGTAGTTTTACCGGCTGACCCGGTGATCCCGATACAAACTGGTCTTTTTCCGTGGCCTTTGCGCCGTAAAGCCGCTAAATGGCAGTGAGCTAACCATCCGAGGGCGCGGGTGGCTTCCGTAACTTGTACATAGGGAATACCTACCTGCTCAGCAGGTTCTTGCCGTTCTACTAAGGCAGCAGCTGCCCCTGCCCGCCAGGCGTTTTCCAGGTAGTTATGTCCATCAGAGTTTTCCCCGACGCGGGCTACATATAAATCTCCTGGCGTAACCTCACGAGAATCAGTAACTACCCGCCCGGCGATAATAGTGTCTGAATTTTTGCACGTCCGGTTGAGGGCTTCAGCAATCCAACCTAGTGTCCACATTTGTCCGCTCCTATTAAAAAGTTCTCTTTCTAAGGATAGCTAGTGAGCTTCAATCGGATAAAGCTGCGGCTTGGTGCTGGAAGGCGGAACATCCAGCAAGGTTAACGCCTGCGCCGCTACCTGCGAAAATACTGGTCCGGCTACTACCCCGCCATAAATTCCTGATTTTGGCTGGTAGATAATTACTGACACTGCGATCTCCGGATTCTCCGCGGGTGCTAAACCAATAAAAGAGGCAACTACCCCCCGCGAACCTCCCCCGCCAGAAATAATTTCACTGGTACCAGTTTTACCAGCGCTTCGATAACCAGGAATCTGTGCTTTCTTTGCAGTTCCTTCATCACTGGTTACCGACTCCATCATCCGCACCAAAGTGGCTGCTGCGTTCTGATCTAACTTTTGCGCAGCTGCCGGAACTTTTGCCTTTTCGGGAATTCCCTGGGAATCTTCATATTCGGAAATCATCCGCGGGGCAACATACACCCCATGGTTAGCGATAGTAGAAATCAGCGCCGACATTTGTAGCGGCGTACAAGCCATCCCCTGACCAAACATAGTGGTCATCCGCTGACGGGCATCCCAACTCTTCGGGCTACCAATTATTCCTGCTGACTCACCCGGCATTTCAATGCCCGTTTTTTGCCCCAATCCCAACGCTTTCATCATTTGATATCGCTGCTGATCAGTAACCATTTGTCCAATTTGAACTGTTCCGGTGTTAGAAGATTCGGCCAATACCCCGGAGGCAGTTAATCTCTTGGTGGAGTGGGAATGGGAATCTCTAAACGACTGACCGGCGATAGTAATCTTATCTGACGAGTTCACCGGGGTTAATGGGGTGATTTTCTTTTGTTCCAAGGCAGTAGCAAAAGTTACCAGTTTGCCGCTAGATCCCGGTTCGTAAGTGTATTGCACCGCCCGCGATCCCGTGGTTCCCGAGGTTCGCTTGCGGACTTGCTCGGGGGGTTCGTTACCAGAGTCTGCCAAAGCTAAAATCTGACCGGTGCCTACCCGCTGCACGATCGCGGTTCCCCAAGCTGCCCCAAAATCTGCAACCTGTTTATTTACCAAACTTTCCGCAGTGTTCTGCAGATCCGCATCAATCGTTAAGCGGACAGTTTTGCCTGGTGTAGCTGCCTTTATAACATCGGCTCCCCCCGGGATTACTTGCCCGGAAGGAGATATCTCTGCCACCCGCTTGCCCGGAACTCCTGCCAGCTGTTTATTTTGTGTGGCCTCAATACCGGCTTGCCCAACTTGTTCAAAATCGGTAAAACCTAAAATCGAGGAGGCAGTGGCGCCATTGGGATATTGCCGTTGGTAACGCAGTTCTCCATCGATACCATCGATTTTTAGTTTTCGGATCTTCCGCCATTTCTCGGCACTAACATTTTTAGCAAGGTAGACGAAGCCTCTGCTTCCCACCATTTTCCCCCCGAGTACAGCCGGGTTCATCTCCAGAATTGGCGCCAATTGCCGAGCGGCTTCAGCAGCGCCGGTGCCTATTACTTTCTTCTGATTACGAGGGTCGCGAAGTTTAGTCTTATCAGTAACTATCTTGCCGTCAGGGGAAACGATCTCATGATGTACATAATCTTTGACCAATATCTGGTTAACAGACACGTTATAAACCTCTATCGAGGTAGCGAGCACCGTCCCTTTCCTATCTACAATGTCTCCTCGCTTGGAAACGATTTCCGCGGAAACAGTGCGTGCCTGCCTGGCCTCGTCCGCAAGAGCGGGGGCTTGCACTACCTGTAGATCGAATAACCTCGCGCTACACAGCACCAGTAGAAAGGCGACTACCACCAGTAGCAGCCTCCCGCGCTTGCCGGCTACCTTATTTGCTCCCCGGCTGTTTACGCTCTCCTTAGAAATGAAGTCTCTCCCCGCTCGCTTTCGAGAATCTTTCTGGTTAGAAAGAGTTTCCTGTTTTAGCGAAGAAGCGTTTTCTCCCGGCGAATACCTTCGCTTCTTCCCCACCATAGATGCCTATTATTCCTTAGCTACCGGAACTGGAGGAGTTCCTCCTTCGATCTTGCTTGTTTTTAGGGTAACGTATCCGGTCTCTCCTGCCGGGACATACCCGGCATCCAGGGCAGCTTTACGCACTTTCTCGGGACTAGACTTTAAATTGACCTGGGACTGAACCCGTTGGTTATCTTCTTGTATTTGCGCTAGTTCCACCTGGTCGTCATGAATCTGGTAAGAAATAACCGCCAATTGGGTATTGATTAGCATTGGGGAAACAATTAGGGCGACTAAAACTAGTGCAGCAGCCACAATTTTTGCCATCAGGGGGGAGCGTTTTTTAAGTGTCTGCTCCTCGCCGACGACTCGTAAGCGAGTCGTATTTCCGGCGCGAACCGGCCGACGCCGAGTGGGCGATGTCTGTCTGAGGGCGGCGGAATTAGACATGGTACTCTCGGGTCCTTTCTGCGGGCTCACTTAACTTGGTAATCGCCCGTAACCGCACCGATGCGGCACGAGGATTATTGGATATTTCGGTTTCTCCGGCTTTTTCGGCTCCATTAATGAGCAACTGGAAAGCTATTGGCTCTGCTACCGGAATCCCCTCTGGGGTCGCTGCTTTCGATACCTGCGAAAATGCCTGTTTAACTATCCGGTCTTCTAGGGATTGGTAAGCTTCCACCACCATCACCCCACCGGGTGCCAGGCTTTCCAGAGCGGCAGGGATCGTTCGTTTGAGGATACTTAACTCTTGATTTACTGCTATCCGCAATGCCTGGAAGGTTCTCTTGGCAGGGTTACCCCCGGTGCGACGCGCCGGAGCGGGAATAGCGTCCCGAACTATCTCTACTAACTGCGCAGAGGAAGTAACGGGAGTTTTCTCTCGGGTCTTTACTATTTCCCGGGCAATGCGAGCAGCGAACTTTTCTTCTCCGGCCTCGCGCAAAATTTTTGTAAGCTCCACGTCGGAGAGCTCTGCCAACAAGTCGGCCGCAGTTTTACCGCTGCTTTGATCCATGCGCATATCAAGATCGGTATCTCGGGCGTAGCTAAAACCACGCGCCGTGTCATCGAGCTGCAGCGAAGAAACTCCTAGATCCATCAATATGCCACCTAAGGGATAATCTTCGTCATGATATGCCGCCGCCACTTGCCCAATCGCATCGTAGGTTGCATGTACCGCTGTAAACCGGCAAGAGTATTCACCCAGCCGCCTACTGGCTCTCGCGAGCGCCTGTTTGTCCCGGTCAATCCCGATCAAATGCACCTGTGGGTAGGTCTGCAAAATAAGCTCGCTATGCCCTCCTAGCCCCAAAGTGCCATCGATTACCAGGGCGCGTCCTTGTTTTCCCGCTCGCTCAATCCCCTGCCCCAAAAGCTCGATGCAGCGTGCAGCTAGCACCGGCTGATGAGTAAAAACAGTGTTTGGGAACATGGTTTCCTTTTGGAAGTTGGGACAGGTGGGAAAAAAATTTTGGAAAACCAGGGCTCTCCCCGACGATCTGCTACCGGGGAAGAGGCATCAGAGCATTCGGGAAGAGGCCGGGTTCTCCAAGTTAGAACATTCCAGGAATCACTTCCTCTCCGGTTTGGGCGAAGGCTTCTTCCTGCTCGGTTAAATATTGGTTCCAAGCTTGGCCGTTCCAGATTTCCACTCGCGATCCGGCGCCGATTACCGCTAGCTGCTTACCTAGATCTGCATAGGCGCGCAATTGGGGTGGAATCACGATCCGGCCTTGTTTATCCGGGATTTCATCAGAAGCACCGGAAAGCATGACCCTAACGTAGTCGCGACCTTGACGGGAGGAAAGTGGAGCCCGGCGTAGTTCCTGGTACATCCGTTCAAACTCGGCTACCGGAAAAACATAGAGACAACGATCTTGACCTCGAGTGATTACTAATCCACCCGCTAATTGATCCCGGAATTTGGCTGGAAGAATCAAGCGTCCTTTATCGTCCATTTTGGGTTCATAGGAACCTAAAAACATGGGCGCTACCTCCTTTCCAACCAGATAGCTCCACTTTACCCCATTTTTCTCCACTTTGGCGCGCAATAGTGGTGTTTCTAGAAACATAATGGCAACAATTTCCAGTTTTACCTGCGCGGATTACTGCCAAATCAAAGTGGAGTAAAAAATCTAATTCTGGTTTTTGTAACCGGAAGTACGAGAGCTGATACTTAAATATCAGAAAAGAGAAAACCTATCGGTCGCAGCAAGGGCGGCAACCGTCCATTGCCCAAAGGGGCGCGGAAATATCAATAAGCGTCCCAGAAGTTTTTAAACAAAATAATTGCAAGATTTAAATAAGAGTGAAAGCTTAGCTAACTAACGTTCACCATTGCGGCGATCCCATTTCTCTTCCTGACGCTGCTTAAAAGAGCGCTTCGAGCCCGGGATATTTGCCGCAGACCGGTTATTAGTTGCAGTTTTATTGGGATTTACTCCGAAGCTTGAAAACCGCGAATTCATCGGTAAGGTCACAGCAAAAAGCACCACTATGAACCCGGCGACCGCTACGACTATCGCTAAAAACTTAGAGATTGTCCATACTGAAATCCCCACGACCAGCAGCGCAATCCCCATCAGGACTAGTAGCGTCATCGTGGCGACCAGCTTGGGCGAAAAGTTCAATTTTTGCGACTTTTCTGACCCAGCGCTTTTAGCAACCGGAGCTTCAGCCACGCGGACATCAGAGAATTGGCGTTCCATATCTGCGAGAATCTGTTTTTCTTGTTCAGATAGTCCCACGGTAGTTCTCTCCTTTCCGCGTAAATGCTTCTTCCAGCATAAAACAAAAACCTAGTTCAGTCAGATTCAGTTTCATAACTTGGCGCCCCAGAGTTCTTCCCGGGCGTAACTAGCGTAGCCGGACGCAGGGAAGTAGTACCAAATTTCTGGTGAATCCTATCCATCGCTATTTCCGTGGCGCGTCCGCGACTATCACTCCCCCACGCTAGCTGCACCCCCGAAGTGGCAGAGATTAATTCTTTGGTAGTGACTCCTACCAGACGAATTCCTCCCTTTGGCATATGCTCTTTCGCAAACAACTCCAAAGCTTGACGCGCAATCTCGCGCGCAACGTCGGTGGGCTGGCTCAGAGTGTGGGAACGAGTCCAGGTACGAAAATCGGCGGCTCGTATTTTAATAGTGACATTGCCAGCTAAAAGATCATTGGCGCGTAGCCGTGCCGCGCATTGGTGCGCTTGATCCAGTAAAGTTGCCGCAATAGTTTCTCGCGAATGGACATCGAGCGTGAAAGTAATCTCGGTTCCGATGGATTTTTCTTTGCTCCCGGCGCCTACTCGGCGCGAATCTTGCCCCCGACATAATTGATAAAGGCGCACTCCCAAGGCTTTCCCAAATAGGGAATTCAATTGGGAAATGCTTAAAGTGGTCATTTGCCCGACGGTTTCAATTCCCTTGCGCTCAAGTTTGGCGCCTGCTGCGGCTCCGATCCCCGGGATGGCACCCACTGGCAAAATCTGCAAAAAATCCCTGGTTTTGTCCGCGGGTATCAGTAGCACCCCGTCTGGTTTGGCATGGGCAGAGGCGATTTTAGCGACTAATTTATTGGCCCCGATTCCTATCGAGGCCGGTAAAGAAAGTTCTTCTCGGATCCGTTTACGTAGCAGGTGAGCTATCTCTAAAGGGGTTCCCAGTCTCCGGCGCGCTCCGGAGACCTCTAAGAAAGCCTCGTCAATCGATATTTGTTCCATCACCGGGGTGATTTCCCCTAGAATTCTCATGACTTTCTTAGACAGCTGCGAGTAGTAGCCATGCCCGGAGGCGACCACTATCGCTTGGGGACACATTCGCTTGGCCTGAGAAACTGGCATCGCCGCGTGTACACCGTGTGCCCTGGCTTCATAGGAAGCCGAAGAAACCACTCCGCGATTGCTTTTGCCTCCTACGATTACCGGTTTGCCCCGTAAGGTAGGGTCGCGCAGAATCTCGGCTTCCACGAAAAAAGCATCCATGTCGACATGCAGAATATTGGTTCCGCTATCATCGCTGCCCCAATCTTTTTTGGCGGCGGCAGACTGTGGAGCTTTACTCACCGGTCAGTTCTTCCCGCTATCCCCGTTATCTTCTAAGCTGCGATGCTGGTCTGTTAGAGATTCTTCCTGACTACGGGGAGGAGGTGGCGGAGCTGGGGTAGCTGGACCGGAGCCACCGGACTTGTTTTCAGCTTGTTTACGCTGCAAATGGGAGCGGCGCGGCGGAAAATGCCTACCCTGCGGGGCACTACCTGGTGCAACCGTCTTGCCTTTAACGCCCGCCGTGGGGGATTTAACTTCTCCTGCATTCCCAGGCTGAGATTCCTTCGTGGGCGAAAAGGACTGTCCGGATCGGCCTCCAACGGCCTTAAATACCTGTTCCGGGGGCTGCATATTAGTATTTCCCAGCTGGCGGGAGGCAACTTTTCGTGCCAGGTGCGCCAGCAAATCATCCCTTCCCGCCAAGAGTCCCTCCGCGGCTTCTTCGGGGGCGTCCTGAGGATTTACTTGCGCCAAGAACTTTTCAATGCGCTCTGCAATCGCCTCTCCCGACCGGGAATCCACTGATTCGGCTAAAGACTTCGGATGCAGCTCTCCCCAGGGTTGGGTTAGCGCCTCGTCGTAGTGCTGCTCCATTTTTTCAATCAGTTCTTTAGCTTCGGGGTTTTCTTCGAGCTGCGCACTGATCTCTTTGATCATTTGGGTACTGGCTGCTTCCAAATCTCCCATCGGTAAATCCAGATTGAGAGTCTCAGAAAGATATTGGATCGCGCTAACTGCCCCCGGCGGATATTGCCCGTCTGCCAAGTAATAAGGAACCCCCACTACGATTCCTCGTGCTTGCACGGAAATCATCTGGAATAGCATCTGCAGGTACTGCCCAAAAGAGGCAGTGATAATGAAAGTACCTGGCATCTCAGTTTGCGGAGGCAAAATATCCGGATTGGGAGAAGTCTGGTTAATGAAGGGGATCCGGGTGTGGGGAATATTGGCAGCTATCCCCATCAGATCAACTGCCTGTTTTACCCCCATCTTTTGACAAACCTCGAAAATAGCCAGGGAAAAATCTTCCCAGTTAATGTCAGGTTCTAGTCCGCGCAGTAACAAAATCTGACGTCCGGAATAATCAGTAATCCGCTCCAGGGTGCAACTGGGGTAACGCATATCGGTCATCATCCAGTTTTCAATGGTTATTCGAGGACGCCGCGCCCGGTAATCCAGTACCGTCTCTAGGGAAAAACGCGCAACTTCTTCATGCGGAAGGGCATGCAATAGCTGCTCAATAATCATTCCGCCAATATCACCGGAATCGATTGCCCCCGAAAAGGCGTAGAGCAGCACCTCTGCCTGGGTATCCTCGTAGGCAGGACCGGGGATTATAAAACGGCTGCTATCTGTCATCTACCCTCCATTCTTTAGTCCAGCCTACCCGGCAAATGCCACGCATGCATCGCCCCTCGCCCGAGCTATGCGCTTTTCAGCGATAGCGGGTAGAATAGATGCCTACTTTTTCTTAAAGGAAGGGGCTCTTCTTGAATGATCCCGAGCAGCTAGAGGCGGAGCAGCAGGCCGTAGACCACATTTACCAGGTTTTAGATGATGCCCGCACTCGTTACCGCCAGCGCCAGCGCCAGGTTCAAGCCCTTGGCGCCACCGGTTCTCCCCAAAACCGCTCGGAACGCGACGTAATGGCAGCTCATTTGGGAGACCAAGCCGCCCGCTTGGAACGGGTAGAAGAACGCTTAGTATTTGGAAAACTGACTCCCCTGACTGGGAAAGATTTCTATATCGGGCGAGTAGGACTGCAAGATAGCGATCACGCTCAGGTGTTAATGGATTGGAGGGCTAACGCCGCTACTGCCTTTTACCAAGCCACTGCCCGCCACCCTCTGGGAATGGCTAGGCGGCGCCATATAGGTCTGCATCGCCGGGAGGTAATTTCGCTAGAGGACGAAGCCTTCGATTTATCTCACAGCAGTGAAGAAGGGATCCAGCTCCAGGGGGAGGGCGCACTATTGGCAGCGCTCCGAGCAGAACGCTCTGGCCATATGGGCGATATTGTGGCCACCATCCAAGGTGAGCAGGATCGAATAATCCGTGCGAACACTTCTCAAATCCTGGTAATCCAGGGCGGACCGGGCACTGGTAAAACCGCTGTGGCACTGCACCGCGCGGCCTATTTACTATATGAACAGGCCGAACGCTTAGAAAAATCCGGGGTGCTAATAGTAGGTCCCTCCCCCGCTTTCTTACGCTACATTGAGCAAGTACTACCTGCGCTAGGAGAAACCGGGGTGGTTTCCACCACCATGGGTAATCTATTGCCCGGAACTAGAGCCCCGGGTAAAGAACATCCGAAAGTCTCGGCTTTAAAGGGAGATTTACGTTGGGCAAACCTAATTAAGCAGGCAGTACGATCGCTGCAACGGGTTCCCGATTCTGATCAGCCGCTAACGGTAGGCGCTACTAAACTGCTCCTGCGACCGCGAATAGTAAAAGAGGCGATTCGCAGCGCCCGTCTTAGTGGCAAGCCGCATAACCAGGCACGGGAACTCTTCGTTGCCCACGTTTTAGATTCTTTAACTGACCAATATTTGGATAGCGAAACCCGCCGAGAACAAGCAGAATTAACTGCCGCCGCTCGGCAGGCCGGCTTAGGGGAAATAGAAACTAGTCGCGACGCAATTTCTGAACGCGCCCTAGTGCGCGAAGATCTGCGTTCCAACCTTAATGTGCGTCGCGCAATCAACCTTTGCTGGATGCCTTATTCGGCGCAGGATCTATTACGGCGTCTTTACGCTTACCCAGCATTTCTTGCCCGTTTTGCCAGTGAATTCAGCTCCGAAGAGCAAGAGATACTTTATCGCCCCAAGCAGGAGTCATTTACCCCTGCTGACGTGCCGTTACTCGATGAGCTCGCGGAACTGCTGGGAGAGGCACCAAATACTACCTCTCCTACTTCTCGTCGCTCCCGATCTGCTGCCCGCGAGCGAGAGCTATCACGGGCTCAAGCCGCGATCGAGGGACAAGGACTGGGAGACGGAATTGTCTCCGCTAACATGCTGGCCACAAGCGCCGCTGGAAACATTGAACAGTCCTCCCTAGCAGAGAAAGCCTATAAGGATCGCACCTGGACCTATGGACACGTAGTGGTGGATGAAGCTCAGGAACTGTCCCCGATGGATTGGCGCTGCCTGTTGCGGCGCTGCCCTTCGCGTTCTTTTACCGTAGTGGGTGACTTAGCCCAGCGGATTTCCGCTGGGGGATCTTCTTGGCGCCAGCTGCTAGGGCCTGCCGGAGATGCTCTGGAGGAAGAAGCCTATTTAACGGTTTGTTATCGCACCCCGAAAGAAATCATGGATTTAGCGGAGGCGGTTACCACTGCCGCTGGGCGCCCCTCCCCTTATCCGGTTCAAGCGGTTAGACAAGATCCGAACTCGCTGATAACCCGCCAGGTAGCCGTCCTTGACATCTCTGCTTTGCAGGAAACAGTTTCCAACGAGATCAGCTATTTAGAAAGTGTTTTAGGAGCGGGACGAGGACGCATTGCCCTGATTTGCGCGCAGCGTGATTATTCTACGGTTTTGCAGCTTGCCAGCAAGCTCCCCGTCCCGGTGGGGAGCGATCCGATTAGTGATCGGGTGTGTGTAATAGATGCGGTCACTTCGAAGGGCTTAGAGTTCGATAGCGTAATTTTGCTAGAACCGGTTAATATATCTGCCCAAAGCGTTGGTAATCTCTTTGTGTCCATGACTCGCCCCACCCGTCGGCTAGTTACTCTCTACACCCAGCAGCTGCCAGCAGGGTGGAAGTAACGGGGAATACCGGGTTTAAATACCGGAGAACGGACGGTTTTGCCAAGCGTGGTTAGCGCTGAAAAGATGGAGGCATGACGAAGGCAGTTTTACTTGAGGATCCGCACCAGGTAGCGGATGAAGTTTTTACCGGTTACGACATTGAAGTAGAGCGAGTAAAAGGCGCCCTGGAAGACGACGCGCTGATCGAACGCCTCCAGGATGCCGATATCGTGGGGATTCGTTCAAAAACCCAGGTAACTTCCCGAGTGATTTCTGCTTGCCCTCGCCTAAAAGTGGTCGGTTGTTTTTGTATTGGCACTAACCAGGTAGATTTGTCAGCCGCCACCCAAGCGGGAGTAACGGTCTTTAATGCCCCCTACTCCAACACTCGCTCGGTAGTAGAGCTGGCCGTCGGGCACATTATCAACCTGGCGCGTCACGTGGAAACCCGCAACCAGGATTTACAACGCGGAATTTGGAATAAAAGTGCTTCAGGGTCTCACGAGGTTCGCGGAAAAACTCTGGGGATTATTGGCTATGGAAATATTGGTACCCAGCTTTCGGTCTTAGCTGAAGCCTTGGGAATGAATGTCGTCTTCTATGACTCCGCCCAGCGCCTCGCAATGGGTAATGCCCGCGCTTTGCCCTCCATGGATGAAGTGCTAAAAACTGCCGACTTTATTTCCCTGCACGTGGACGGGCGCAAATCGAATGAGGGCTTGATCGGCAAACGCGAGTTCGAACAGATGAAAGAGGGCGCGATTTTCATTAACCTCTCGCGCGGCATAGTAGTAGATGTCGATGCTTTAGCTGAAAACATTCGTTCCGGAAAAATCTCTGGCGCTGCGGTAGATGTGTATCCCGAGGAACCGCAAAAGAACGGGAACGAGTTCCATTCCCCGCTACTAGGACTGCCGAACACGATTTTGACTCCGCACATCGGCGGCTCAACTTTGGAGGCACAATTTGATATCGGTCAGTTTGTAGCGCATAAAATTGCGGACTACTGGCACCGAGGTAGTACCGAGATGAGCGTTAATATGCCAAACTTGAAACTCAATTCTCATCCGGATTCTTGGTACCGACTAGCATTCATGCACACCAATACTCCAGGGGTGCTGGGGCGCATCAACCAGGTTTTCGCCAACCAAAATGTGAACATTAACGGTCAGATTTTAGGTACCGAAGGCCAGGTAGGGTATGCCCTAACTGATATTGCTTCGGAGCTTCCAGTATCGGCAGTTGCCGAAATCCGTTCAATGCCCGAAACTATTAGTCTGCGAGTATTGCAGCTGCGTTAGCTTTTTGTTGCGATCTAATCTCGTCGATGGCAGTTTGGAAGTCTTCTAGATCGTCAAAACTGGAATACACGGACGCAAATCGCAGGTAAGCGACCACATCTAGTTCTCGGAGCGGCTCCAGGATAGCCCGCCCAATGCGTTGGGAGTCAATTTGCGATTTTCCGCTCGCCCGTAGATTTTCTTCTACCTGTTGTGCCAATTGTGCAAGGTCATCACTACTGACGGGACGCCCCTGGCAGGCTTTTCGAACCCCACTAATCACTTTTTCCCGTGAAAACGGCTCCAAAATACCGGAGCGTTTTTTCACGGATAAAGCTGCAGTTTCAATAGTGGTAAAACGCTTATTGCATTTGGTGCATTCGCGTCGCCGACGGATAGCATTTCCTTCTTCGGCAGTCCGAGAATCGATTACCCGCGAATCATCATTATGGCAAAACGGACAGTGCAACTTTCCCCCATCAATAAGCATCCTGAAGGTCTAGCTTATCGCAACATTTGACACTCTTGCATCAACGCCCTCAAAGAGAATCAAACCGGAAGAAAGAATGGGATCCATAGCCAGAATCCCCAGTCATAGCTAGGATTTTTCCACACAACGAAAAGCGGTAGCGACCGATTTAGCCACTTCTTTGGAAAGGCAGACCCGTCCTTGCATTGCGCTCGCTGCCGTTAGGATTACCGCCCTAACAGCAGATCCGCCGAGGAAGCTTGGCTAGTTTCTGCCGTTAGCTCACTAGAAATCTGGCTGGTTTCCCTGGCGCCATCGGCGGCCGCATCCCAATAACCGCCAAGACCTACCCCGGAGATTAACGCTGCCGCCACCAGCAGCAGTCCTAGGGATACTTGGAATAATTTATGGCTAACCCGCGGAACCATAAGCTTATTAGGCAATGGTTTTTGGGGAGCCGGGCGCCGCGCACTGTCTAGGTTTCCAGCCTTGGCAGCGGGAGGAACCGCTACCAGCGGCGCTGGTTTTACCCGCGCGATGCGAGGCGCTCGGCGCGCCCATTGGGGAAGCGAGTCAAAAGCTGCTGCCGGCCCTTCCGAGCGGTTCTCCCTACCGACGGCGGGCGGGCATGGCGTTTTTGAGCCCGCAGGATGACGGGACTTAGCCCGCGCACGTTCTATATAGGTGGCATCGACCAACTGTAGGTGAGGACGCTTAGGATTTGGCGTAGAAAGCTTCGCCAACTGGTAACTCCCCAAACCCACTACCCGTTTTTGGGCTAGTTCTTCCAGATTGAAAGAAAGTTGTGTGGACATGACTGCACCTTTCTCGAACAAATGTTCTTCGAACATCTGTTTGATATAGTAACGAGTAGGCGCCGCAAAAGCAAGTGAAATACGCAAATTTATCGAACAAATGTTTGCATAATGAGTCACAATTTCTTATGATCGAAGTGGCAGTGGGAGGGAACCATGAATAAAGACCAAAACGACTCCTTGGATATTGAAACACTACGTCCGCGCGCGCGCTCTATTTTCGAGGCAGTTTGCGCTGGTATTCGCACCCAGGGGTACCCGCCCTCGGTTAGGGAAATTGCTGCAGCCGTGGGACTGTCTTCTTCATCCACCGTCAAACATCACCTAGACAATCTGGTCAGTCAAGGGTTCTTGGTACGCGCTGCGGGACGTAGCCGTGCGCTTGAGGTAAACCCGCAATTTACGCCACTTTCGACCGATGAGCCGGCTGTCGAAACCGCAACTTCCCAGCTTGGGGAAGTAACCCCCTTAAACCATCATGCGATTCCCTTAGTGGGACAAATCGCTGCCGGCACCCCCATCGATGCCCAACAAGATATAGAGGACGTCTTCACTATCCCTACCCGCTTCACCGGCGATGGCGAACTCTTCATGCTCAAGGTACACGGCGACTCGATGATCGAAGCGGCGATCTGTGATGGTGACTGGGTGGTAGTTCGTCGCCAAAATGTAGCCGAATTGGGCGAGATCGTGGCTGCCATGATCGAGGGGGAAGCTACCGTTAAAACCCTCGCGCGGCGGGAAGGTCACATCTGGCTACTGCCCCACAACCCGGCATTTGAACCGATTCCCGGCGATAATGCCACGATCTTAGGAAAAGTCGTTACCGTCTTGCGGGCGCTATAAACCGATCACTTCCTGACACTAAGGGGGGGTTAGCTCAGTATCGAGCGCCTGCTCTACCAGCTTTGCGGTTTCATTTTTCTTCCTTACTACCCCCCCCTAAATCCCCTTTTAAATGCTATTTTAGGTTCTATAGCTCTTAACGTGACTTCTTCTACAGTGAATTTTTTTGCCTTTAGCTACCCTGCCTGCTTAACATAGACAAGTCGACGCGGGGTGGAGCAGTTCGGTAGCTCGCCGGGCTCATAACCCGGAGGTCGTTGGTTCAAATCCAGCCCCCGCTACTAGCAAAAATCCTGCAACCTTTGGTTGCGGGATTTTTTGTTTTTCTACACGGCCCGCTTTTTCCTGCCACAATAAGAGCATGAGTAACATTTTGTGGGCATACCGCCAAGGCAAGAAGAGCTACGTAGGGCAAAATGAGCGCGGCGCAAAAGTAGAAATCGGGATGGGTGAAAACCAATTCACTCCCGGGGAGCTACTGCAACTAGCTCTGGCAACTTGCCATACTTTTTCCGCCGATCACGTATTATCTGCCGCTTTAGGGAAGGATTTTGCCGCTTCTGTAGGGGTGGCAGCACAAAAGGATGAGCGCCGCGACTCTTACTCGCATTTGACGGTAGAAATGGTCACTGATCTCGCCGAACTAAGCGAGGAGCAAGTAGCGCAGTTACGACAAAAATCCCAGGCAGCAATCGATAAATACTGCACCGTCGGCCATACCCTAGACGATGGCGCCAGCTACGACTTTGACCTAGTTTCAGAATAACCGCGCCATTAGGGATTAACTCTCAGGGGCAGGAGAAATCTGCCCCCGTCCTCGTCAGATACTCCGCGCGGGAAATAGGGTTGCAATCCTAGCAGGCATTACCCCTGAATATGCGCGCGATTCTTATAGGCAACCAAACAATCCTGAGCCACCGGAGTGTCATTAAAAGCGTGGAAAACCCCTTCAATTTCTTGATAGGGCTCCGCGCCTTTGCCGGTGATGATTACCGTGTCGTCCAAGCCGGCCGCCAAAATCGCTTTACGAATTGCGTCCCGCCGGCAGGTGGTAACCTCGCATACCTTCTCCATTCCCGGGCGCACCTCTTTAATCCCCGAGAGCAGCTGGGCGCGAATACTTTCTGCGTTTTCGGTGCGCGGATTCTCGTCAGTCACCCAGAGCATATCTGCTTCTTTAGCTGCTACTTTAGCCAATGGCACCCGTTTAGTGGCATCGCGATCTCCGTCGGTACCAAATACCAAGTGTAGTGTTCCGGGGGTGAACTCTTGCATAGTGCGCAGAATCGAAGCTAAAGCCTCCGGGGTGTGGGCGTAATCATTGATAACCAGCGGAGTTCCTTCATTACGTCGGCTGACGATTTCCAGGCGCCCGGGAACCGCTAGCCTCGCTAAGCCCGCTTTCGCCGCCTCGACAGGAATCCCGATTCCGGTAAGCATTAAATAGGCAACCGCGGCGTCCTGAACATTAACTTCACCGGGCAGGGCAACGGTGATTTCCTCCTCGCGCCCCACATTCGGTTCCCGCTTCCCGGTTAAAGTAAAATCGCAGGCTGCGTCGGCAATGTTGTTAGCTTTTTGGCTCACAACCCAATCGGCTGAGGCATCGGGGTCATAAGCGGATACCGACACGCATTGGGTGTCGCAACTGGCTGCTAACTGCTCCCCCCACTTATCATCGATGCAGATCACACTGTAATCAGTAAACTCTTTGGAACATAACCGGGCTTTAGCTGCCAGATAGTTTTCCATCGTGTGGAAATAATCCAGGTGATCATGCTGCAGGTTAGTAAAAGCAGTGGCATCAAATTTCATTCCCTTTACCCGACCGAGGGATAGTGCATGGGCCGATACTTCCACTACTGCGGCTTGCATTCCCTGCTCTACCCCGTAAGCCAAAATCCGCTGCAGCATCGGGCCTTCAAAAGTGGTGCGCGAAGACTGAATCCGCAAATCCCCTACCTGAGTTTCCGCAGTGGAAAGAATCATGGTGGACAGCCCTGCCGCCTCAAAAGCGACTTTGGCAGCAAAACAAGTGGTGGTCTTACCGTTAGTGCCGGTTACCGCCACGGTTCTCATTTTTCCGGCAGGATTATCGAAGGCTCTGATCGCCAGAGGCGAGGCCGCTTCTCGTGGATCCGCCACCGTTACCACCGGGATTTTCACCCCTTGGGAGCGAGCAAGCTCCGCCCCCTTGGCATCAGTAATCACCGCTGCTGCCCCCAGGGATTCCACTTCGCTCGCAAACTTGGCGGCATGCACATTCGCCCCACCCACGGCGATAAAGGCCTCGCCAGCTAAAATTTCATCGGAAGCCATCGAAGCTCCCCGCACCTGGACATCTTCCCAGGCGGGATCAATTTGGGTGGCAAACTCCTCCACTAGGCGTGCTAGCGAAACCGGGGCAACATTTTGGGGACGAAAATCTCGAAAAGTTACGGTCATAGCCTCTACTCTAGTGGCAATCTCCGCGAGGCGATAAAGTGAGCATCCGCAGCCTCCCACCCGGTCTCAAGGCTGCACTACTTCTCCCGCTCCCCTGCTGCAGATTTCCGCAAATACTTCGGGAGCAGTCAGGCACTCTCCCAATTGATTAGGCTTTCCGGAGCCGTGATAATCCGAAGATCCGGTAACCGCCAACCCCAGCAGCTTCGCTATTTCCCTGACTTCTGCCTGTTCAAGCTGGTTTTGCTCGGGATGAAAAGCCTCCAGGGCAAACAATCCTGCCTCTTTTAGCTGGGCAATAGTGTCTACCGATAAGAATCGGCGCTGCCGGCTGCCAGATCGCGGGTGCGCCAGTACCGGGATTCCCCCCGCTTTTATTACCTGTTGCACCGCGTAGAGGGTATCGGGAGCTTGATAGTGCACATAGTATTTACTGGAAGTAGCCAGTACCTGTTCAAATGCAGCGGAGCGATTCGGAAAATATCCGGCTTTCACCAAAACATCAGCAACGTGCGGCCGCCCTATGGGGCTCGACCCCGCCTGCGCGAGAACCTCCTGATAAGAAATCTCGAAATCTGCGGATAAACGCTGCACCATCTCTCGCATCCGCTGCTGGCGTGCCTGCACAGTTTTTTCAAATAAATCCGGTAGCACCTGACTTTTAAGATCCGGTAAATACGCCAGCAGATGAGCGGTAATTCCCTGATGCGAGGTAGAAATCTCTACCCCGGGCACCAAAGTAACCCCGCATTCCGGAACCATTTTGCTGGCGGCAGCTATCCCCGCGAAGGTGTCATGATCGGTGAGGGCGATGACGTCTAGACCTGCTTGCGCGGCCAGAACCATTACCTGCTCTGGGTTATCAGTACCATCTGAACAGGAAGAATGAGTGTGTAAATCGATTCGCATCGCCGCCATAGGACTATTTTAGGTCATCGTGGCATGATGGAAGTATGGAAGAAAACTTAGCAGCAGCAGAAGATCAGCCCTTAAAAGACCGGGTAAATAACCGTTCTCGCCGGATTGGCAGTCCCGCGTTTCGGGAATTTATTGGCAGCGGTTGGGGCGAACGCAAAGATCCAGATCCTATTCCCAGTCATGCGCGAGACTTCCTGGCTGCTCGTTATCAAAAACTAGGCGCCCAGTTCCGGGGGGAACGCCTAGTGATCCCGGCAGGCAATTACAAGGTACGGTCCAATGATTGCGACTATCGTTTCCGCGCCCACTCCGCATTTGCTCATTTGACCGGGTTAGGCGGAGAGCTAGAACCGGACGCCGCCCTAGTCCTGGAACCACTAACCGATAAAGAAGGCACGCCTTTAGAAAATGCCCCCGAAAATATGGGCGCAGCTACCCATCGGGGAATCGTATTTTTCCGTCCCCAAGCTCCGCGCAGCAGCGAAGAATTTTATGCCGACTCTACCTATGGCGAGTTTTGGGTGGGACCGCGGATGACGCTTTCCCAGATGGAGGCGGTCACTGGCCTCCCGGCACGCCCCTTAGATACTTTGCCCGATCAACTAGCTAAAGATGCCGGTCTAGTACAGCTGCGGGTTATTCGCGAGGTCGATACTTCTCTGCAGGCGGCGGTAGAGAAAGTGCGTAGCGAAGCCGGGCTGCCAACCGGGCAGGACGCGCGAGGGCTGGACGAAAAACTGGAAGAGGCTGCCTCGGTATTGCGCTTGCAAAAGGATGCCACCGAGGTCAAGGAGCTAGAGCACGCGATTGCCGTTACCAAATCAGGATTTGAAGCCATGATTAGAGCGCTACCCCGCGCCACCCAGCACCATCGCGGTGAACGGGTGATTGAGGGAGCTTTCCAGGCCCGGGCTCGTGAAGAAGGCAATGGTCTGGGATACGACACCATCGCCGCCTCGGGAAATCACGCCAATACTTTGCATTGGATTGATAATGATGGTCCAGTGCGCGAAGGCGATCTGATTTTGATTGATGCCGGAGTGGAAGCCGATTCGCTCTATACCGCGGATATCACCCGCACCTTGCCGGTAAATGGCAAGTTCACCCCGGTGCAGGCCAAGGTGTATAACGCAGTCCTCGATGCCTGTGAGGCTGGCTTGGCGCAAGCCAATAAGCCCGGATGCAAGTTCAAAGATGTACATGATGCGGCAGTTGCCGCTCTGGTTAAACACTTGGATGCCTGGGGGGTGTTGCCGGTTAGCGCCGAGCAGACCCTGTCAGAGGACGGCGGGGAATACCGGCGTTGGATGCCACATGGAGTCTCCCACCACCTAGGTCTAGATGTCCACGACTGCGCCTTAGCTGCTCGGGATATGTATATGGAGGCCCCCTTAGAACCGGGCATGTGTTTCACTATTGAGCCGGGACTCTATTTCCACCAGGACGATGAACTCTTACCCGCGGAACTACGAGGCATCGGGGTTAGGATCGAGGACGATGTGCTAGTGGAAGCAGATGGCAGCGTACGGCGCCTGTCGGAAGATATTCCCCGCACTGTTGAGGCCGTAGAAGCCTGGATGGCGCGTCTTAATGAAAATCCCGCCTCCTAGACCAAAGATTATTAATCTGCAGAAGCGTTTTGTCCGCGTAGTTTATTAAGGAACTGGCGGGTACGCTCTTGGGAAGGATTGCGGATTAACTGCTTGGCATCCCCAGATTCCAGTACCACTCCGTTATCAATAAAGAGGGCGCGATCTGCGACTTCGGCAGCAAAGTTCATTTCGTGAGTTACGATTACCATCGTCATATTCTCCGCTGCCAGCGAGCGAATAATCTGCAGGATTTCTCCAGTCAGCTCCGGGTCTAAGGCGGAGGTGGGCTCATCGAAATACAGCATTTTCGGCTTCAACGCCAGTGCTCGCGCAATCGCCACTCGCTGTTGTTGTCCGCCGGATAACTCTGCTGGATATGCCTGCCCTTTATCGGCAAGGTTCATCCTTGTGAGCAGCTGCAGCGCTGTTTCTTCGGCTTCTTCCCATCCTCTCCCCTGCACTTTTATCGGGGCATCAGTGAGATTTCTGAGCACTGTCCAATGGGGAAACAGGTTAAAGTCTTGAAAAACCAACCCAAAGTCGCGCCGAAACTCGCGCTCGTCCTCAGTAGAAACCTTAACGCCGTCCTCTTTCTTTAGTGCCTGCTTCCCGAAATAGCAGATTTCCCCGCTATCCATTTCTTCCAAGAAAGTGCAGCAGCGCAAAAGCGTCGATTTTCCAGACCCTGAAGGACCAAGAACCGCAAGCACTTCACCGGTATTGACGCTTAGAGACACTCCTTTTAGCACTCGGTTAGTGCCGAAGCTTTTTTCCATGCCGGTAATCCGTAGCGCTTCCATCTTCCTCACCTAATCTTGTAGCTTCCCATACGTTTTTCAATCCGTTCCATCACCACCGCTACCACCAGGTTGAACACCCAATAGAAGATCCCCGCTGCCACAAAGGGAAGCATAGAAGCACTAGCAGCTGCCTGCTGCTTGGCGATCGTGAACATTTCCGCATAGGCAATCGCAAAAGCCAGAGAAGTATCTTTTACCAGGGTGATTACCTCGTTAGTAATCGAAGGTAACACCGTGCGGAACATTTGCGGCAACTTGATGGTCAAGAAAGTGCGCGCCGGAGAATACCCCAGTACAAAGGCGGCCTCCGACTGCCCCACCGGAATTGCCTGGAAACCGCCGCGGTAGATTTCCGCAAAATAGGCAGCATAGTTAATTGCGAAAGCAATAATCACGGCGCTGAAACGGTAGGCAGCTCCGATCTGCATTCCAAAAAGGAAGAAGGGGCCGAAATACACCACCAATAGTTGCAGCATTAAGGGGGTACCTCGCATTACCGAGATATAAAACTGGATAAACCAGGCCAACGGTTTAAAGCGGCTCACCCGTCCGCCGTAAACCACCAATCCTAAAGGCAGCGATAAAACCAGGGTGAGTGCAAAGATGATGAAGGTCTGCAGCATACCGCCGGCTAGTTCCGGCAAAAACGATAAATCCATTACCCATAGCTCCCTGCGTTAGCGTTAAAAATTTGGCGCAGTCAGCTACTTGGTAACAATCGACTTTTCTAGCTGGTACTTCTTCGCGATTTTCAGGAAAGTACCGTCTTTCTTCATCTCATCCAGAGTCTTTTGTACCTGGTCGCGCAAAGCTTGGTTACCCTTCTTAAAACCGATACCGTACTGCTCGGTATGGAAAGGCGGATCCATAATCTCGAACTTGTCTTTTCCGCGCTGAGCCAGCTGATAGTCAGCTACCCCAATATCGACCGCGACCGCATCTGCCGCCCCGGCCTGCAGGGTCATAAACGCATTATTGTAGTCCGGTACCTGGGTCATTTCCTTAAAGCTGGCTACCAAATCCGCGTTTTTCTTATCTTGCAGCGCAGCCAGACCAGATGAATCTACCTGCACCAACACGGTCTTGCCTTTCAAATCCGCCGGGGTCTTAATCCCCGATCCGGCTTTGGTAACGAACACAATCGAGTTATCTACGTAGGGCTCAGAGAAAGTGTATTGCTTTTCTCGCCCGTTCATGGTGAAGCCATTCCAGATACAGTCGATAGTACCTGACTTGAGCTCCATATCTTTGGAGTCCCAATCAATAGCCCGCTTTTGTAGCTTCCAACCGTTCCGTTTGGCAACCTCGGCAGCAAGATCCAAGTCGAAACCGACATACTCTCCGCTTTTATCCTTATATCCGTAAGGAGGGAAGTTGGCGTCAAAACCCACTGTGAAGTCGTCACCCTTAGCTTTATCCGCATTCGCCGAACCTGAGCCACCTGCACATCCGGAAAGCGATAGTGCCAGCATCAGGCTGGTTAGCATTAGCAGTGTTTTCTTCAACTTCATTTGGAATCTTTCTCCCTACCCACCTGCAAGACATCTAGAGTTTAACAGAGCACCTAGCTGATCCTGGGAAACGCTTAGTCTCATCTCAGAGTGCAAAACATTTTGGAATTCCTAGCTTTTGGGTATAAAACACCCGGCGGTCTTCCCGATTCCTGGTTACCGCGCCCTAACGGGGAGAAAACTGCGGATTATCCAGCCTGGTAACCGGTGCGAGCTTTCAGCAAGTCCCCACCGGGAACCGCATCGATGAGTTCGCGGGTGTATTCCGTTTGCGGATTGGCGAAGATATCGTCAGCCTTGCCGTACTCGACTAGTTTACCCTGTTCCATCACTGCGATATCGTCAGCGTTTTCACGCACCACCGCCAAGTCGTGCGTAATGAACAGATAGGTTAAGCCCAGCCGGCCTTGCAGTTCGTTAAGCAAATGCAGGATCTGATCTTGCACCAGCACATCCAACGCTGATACTGCTTCGTCCAGCACTACCAGTTCGGGGCGCAGCGCCAAGGCGCGCGCAATCGCTACCCTTTGCCGCTGCCCTCCCGACAGCTCGTTCGGGAAACGCCGCATAGCACTACGCGGCAGCGCCACCATATCCAACAAATCCGCGACCCGCTTTTCTCGCTTAGCCCGGTCACCAATATTATGAGTGCGCAGTGGTTCTTCAATACAGCGATATACCGAGAACATAGGATCCAAAGATCCGTAAGGGTTCTGGAAAACCACCTGCATTTTGCGACAAAGCGCAAATAATTGCTTGCGCTGCAAAGTAGACAGGTCAATACCCTCGTAATAGACCTTGCCCGAGGTCGGATCGAGCAGATTAAGGATCATATTAGCGACTGTGGATTTGCCGGAACCCGATTCCCCCACTAAAGCCAAAGTGGAACCGCGCCGCACTTGGAAGGAAACGTCGTCAACCGCCCGGAAAGCCTTCTTCTTACCCTTTTGCCCGCGGATTTCAAACTCTTTAACCAAGTGCTCTACGCGGATAACCTCTTCACCGAGATGTTTTTCTAAAGGCTCGCCCAAAACATTGGTGCCCATAACTTTTTGCCCGGAGCCTTTGGCCGCCGCCACCGCCAGATTCACATCTGCCGAGGTTCGCGAGTCAATAGTACCGCTGGTCGCCTCGTCTTCGGAAGGAGAATAGTTGATTTCGATCCGCCGAGACGCCAGCGAAGGCGCCGCATTAACCAGACGCTGAGTATAGGGATGGCGCGGATCGTTCAAGATTTCGCGGGCAGGTCCCGACTCTACTACCCGCCCGCGGTGCATAACCACCAGGTGGGAGGCACGTTCAGCTGCCAACCCTAAGTCGTGGGTAATAAACAGGGTGGAGGTACCTAGCTCTTGGGTTTCTTTTTCCAAGTGATCCAGAATCCGCCGCTGCACGGTGACATCCAGCGCGCTAGTGGGCTCATCAGCGATTAACAGCTGCGGTCCGGCAGCTAAACCAATGGCAATCAGCGCGCGCTGGCGCATGCCCCCGGAAAACTCGTGCGGATACTGTTTAGAACGCGCCTCCGCATTGGGCAGGCCGGCATCCGATAAGGCCTTCATGGCTTGATCATGGATATTTCCGCCTTTAGTAGCCTCGTTATATTTCAGCGCTTCAGCTACCTGGGATCCGATTTTCCAAACTGGGTTCAGGTTCGACATCGGGTCTTGCGGAACCATCCCGATCTGGGCTCCGCGCACCTGTTGCATCTCTTTCTCCGAAAGAGTAGTTAGTTCTCGTCCCGCAAATTTAATGGATCCGCCGGCAACTTTCCCAGTCCCCGGCAACAGACCAATTATCGACATTGCCAGGGTGGATTTACCGGAACCGGACTCCCCTACAATCGCCACGGTCTGTCCGCGGTAGAGGGTGAGATTAGCTTTACGAACCGCTGGAACCACCCCGGTGGTGGACTGGAAAGTAACTTCCAAGTCTTTTACTTCCAGTAAGGGCTCGGAGGAAGCGTTCTCACTGGTTGCCGCTGCCTTGCTGACGGCATCAATTTGATCCGAGTCAGCTGCCATAATCTGATCCTTTTGGTTATTTTGATTCACGATTAATGTTTCCTCTGGTTCGGGTCGAGCGCGTCACGGATTACATCCCCCATCATGATGAAGCTCAGTACCGTAAGCGCCAAAGCGATCGAAGGCAAGAACAACACCATCGGAGCGGTGCGCAGCTGTTGCTGGGCAGTAGAGATGTCTCCGCCCCAAGAAACGATAGAGGACGGCAAGCCAATACCCATGAAGGATAGCGTCGCTTCCGCCACAATAAAGGTTCCCAGCGCCACGGTGGCATAAACAATCACGGGAGCCGCCGCATTCGGCAGAATATGGCGCAGCAAAATCCGAATGTTAGATACGCCCAGGGTATGAGCTGCAGTTACGTATTCCTCGTTCTTAATCGAAAGCACCGCGCCGCGAGTAATACGAGCAATCTGGGTCCAGCCAAAGACCCCCAACACGATTACCACCATCCAGATGGAACGGTGTTCTTTGAACATTTGCATAATCACGATGGCGGCCAGCACCATGGGGATGGCGAAGAAGATATCCACGATCCGGGAAAGGATCGCGTCTAGAATTCCCCCAAAGTAGCCGGCCAACGCCCCGAAAATAACGCCGATAATCGTGGCGGTTAGGGTCGAGAAAATCCCGACCGCGATTGAGGCACGAGCACCATAGATGATCCGAGAATAGAGGTCGCAGCCCTGTTTATCGAAACCGAAAACATGACCCTTAGTGGGGCCTTGGAGGGAGTTTTCCAGGGTGCAGTAGGTGGGATCTTGCGAGGTAAACAGCTGCGGCACTACGGCCATCAGTACTGACAGCATGATGATCACCAACGCTACCCAAAAGAGGGGACGGCGACGCAACTGTTTCCAGGCTTCTCCCCACACCGAGGAGGGTGCCGATTCATCGGCTACGGCATCCACAGCGCCCAGGCCGGTTTCATCGACCTTGTTTACGAAATGATCTTGTCCAGGCAGTAGTTGGTTACTCATAGCGAATCCTCGGGTCTAGTACAGCGTATAACAGGTCTACTAGCAGATTAGCGACAATATAGACCAGAACCAGGACGGTGGTAACAGAAACTACCGTGGCGGCTTCACCACGTAAAATAGCCTGGTAAAGGGTACCGCCCACACCGTTGATCGCAAAGATACCTTCGGTCACAATCGCGCCGGTCATAAGAGCCCCCAGGTCGCCACCTAGGAAAGTAGCCACCGGAATTAGCGAGTTCCGCAAGACGTGGTGGGTCATCACCCGACTTTCGGGGATCCCTTTTGCCCGGGCAGTGCGCACGAAGTCGGCGGTCAGATTCTCGGAGACCTCTTGGCGAGTAAGCCGAATGACATAGGCACAGGAAACTGCCCCTAGCACAATCGCCGGCATCAGTAAGGACTGGAAATTAACATTTGCCCCTACAGTCGTAGGGAGCCAGCCCAGTTTTACCCCGAATAGGAACTGCAATAAGAAACCGATAACGAAAGTCGGCACCGCGATTACTACTAGGGAAATCACTAGCACGGTGGAATCAAAAATTTTGCCTTTTTTGAGTCCGGCGAAAAATCCGAAGAATATTCCGATGACGGCCTCGAAGATAATCGCCATAAAAGCCAGTTTTATCGTTACCGGGAAGGCAGTAGCCATCACTTCGGTAACTTCCCTACCCGAGAAGGTTTTCCCGAAATCTAGGGTGACGATTCCCTTTAGATACAGCAAATACTGCATCCACAGCGGTTTATCCAGGTTGTATTCCGCCCGAATTTGCGCGGCTACCGAGGGGGGTAGTCCCTTATCTCCGCCTAGTGCCTGCACCGGGTCACCCGGCATGGCATACACCATTGCGAAAATCAGGAACGTTGCCCCAAAGAATACCGGGATCATCTGCAGTAGACGATGCCCTATGTATCTGAGCATTGGTCTCTCCTTGACTATAAGCTGTGTTAAACCTTATCGCGTTACAGCGCCCAGCAAAAAACCGGAGGCGGGTCAAAAGGCATTTTCTACCTTGAGACCCGCCTCCGCACCTGCATTTACAGCAGGATTATCTTTTGTTTCTCGCTGTCTTTAAGCGTTCTTAGTGATCTCGTAGTAAACCGGTTCACTCTTCCAGTTAAAGGCCACGTTCGAAACGTTGTCTTTATTCCAGACACCCAGAACATTTTGGTACCACAGCGGGATGGCGGGTAGATCGGTGAACAGAATCGATTGCGCTTCCGCAAACTTCGCATCCTGTTCGTCACCAACCGGCAGCTTGGAGATCTCTACCATCAGTTTGTTGAACTCTTCGTTGTTGTACTTACCGTCGTTGGAGTTACCGTTCTTGGAGTATAGGGGCTCCAAGAAGTTACTCATACCCGGGTAATCAGCTTGCCACCCAGAGCGGAAAGCACCTTTGATGGTTTCCTGGGTAATAGCATCGCGCAAGCCTTTGAAGTCCGGATAGGGATCGCCGACTGCCTCAATACCCAAGTTGGTCTTGAGCTGGTTTGCGACAGCATCTACCCAGTCTTTATGGGAGGAGTCCGAGTTGTAACCGATGGTGAACTTGCCCTCGAATTTGGAAATCGCGTCAGCTTTTGCCCACAATTCCTTAGCCTTAGCTTTATCGAACTTCAATACTTCCGCGCCTTTAACCTGTTTCATAACTTTGTCGTAGTTAGGCATGGCCGGAGAAGTGAAGTCTTTCGCCGGTACCCGGGTCTTCTGGAAGATCTTCTCACAAATGCTTGCCCGGTCAAGGGCGTAAGAAATCGCTTGCCGGCGCATGCGGCCTTCCTCATCCATCCCGAAGTGCTTCAGGCGATCCGGAATCGTGAAGGACTGGAAAACTGCTACCGGTATATTCGCGTTAGAATCCGGGA
This sequence comes from Varibaculum cambriense, assembly GCF_022133705.1. Taxonomy (GTDB): domain Bacteria; phylum Actinomycetota; class Actinomycetes; order Actinomycetales; family Actinomycetaceae; genus Varibaculum; species Varibaculum cambriense_A. The sequence continues at coordinate 157,384 of NZ_JAKNHJ010000001.1, read as the reverse complement.
AATCAGACTGGAAGGTATTCATAGCAGCAGCGGGGACATCGTCAAGTACATCCAGCTGACCAGACTGCACATCGGCATAGGCCGCATCAGACTTGGTATAAATCTTAAAAGTGACTCCACCGTTCTTAGCTTCGCGCGGACCGGCGTACTTGTCGTTCTTTACCAGTTCAATAGATTCATTGTGGTGCCAGCCCTTGTCCTTGAGCATGTAAGGCCCGGAGGTAACCGTAGGATTCTGCCCGTAGGCTTTCATATCTTTGAAAGCCACATCCGGCAGCGGCACATAGGCAGAGTAGCCCAAACGCAGCGCAAAGTCAGAAGTCGGCTGGTTCAAAGTTACTTCAAAAGTATAATCGTCGATCTTCTTCAAGCCGGCCAATTCCGGAACATCGGGTGCCTGAGCTCCTTCTTCTTCGGGACCGGGGGTAAAGCCCTTAATAACCTCGAAGAAAGAGGAAGACATTTGCGCGTTCTTCGGGTTTGCCCCGTAGTTCCAGGCTTTGATGTAGTTATCGGCCTTAATGGGTGAACCATCGGAGAACTTGGCGTCTTTCTTGAGTTTAATCGTCCAGACTATTTGATCATTAGACTCAATCGACTCGGCCAGTTCGTTCTTGGCCTCTCCCGTCTTAGGCTCGTAATAGACCAGGCCAGAGAACAGCGCATCTATAACGCGTCCACCACCGGTTTCATTCGTAGAAGTCGGAATCAGGGGATTTTGTGGTTCTACGGTATTTACAGTAATAATCCCTTTGTCATCTGCCTTCGCTGCGGAAGAGTCGCCAGCCCCATTTGAACAACCGGCGAGCCCAAGGGAAAGAGCAAGTGCAGATGCAAGGGCCAATGCGCCCCGTCGTTTCACTATTGCCTCCAAGCTTGTTGCTTACATTACTAAAGCTGATGTATCAGCAGAATTGTTGACACGATCACAGCCAATATAGCATTCCTAGTTATAGTTTTTACAAAATCCCAAGATTTTCTCGACTTGCTTTTGATGAACCGATAACTGGTAGGATACCGACTACTCAGAAAACTAGCAGAGATTCTTAGGGAATCTACAGGGAACCTCCAAAGCCGATGATGCCGATGTCGCCCGTCGTTCGAGCAATATATGTCTTTCTAGATATGACGGGATAGGTCCGCTTCTTCCGGCTTTACTTTCGGCGTGCGGGTAACTAGCTTATGTCCTCCCCAGAGAGCCAAGAAGAACAGTAGCCCAATATAAATTGCCAAGAAGTCCATAATCGAGGCTTCCCCGCTAATCACATCCAAAGACTGACCAACTATCACTACCGCACACATTAGGAGCGCAATAATCGGTCCTGCGGGATAGAAACTAGCCTTGTAGGGCAGGTCACTTACCGATTTTCCTTGGGCTTTATAGGCGCGCCGGAAACAGTAATGAGACCAGGCGATTCCCATCCAGGTAATAAAGCCTGCAAGCCCGGAAGCATTCACCAACCATACATAGACCTGACCGGTACCTACGCGCGAGGTGGCGAAGCAAAGTGCGCCTACCAAACTGGTAGCCACTAGTGCCATTAGAGGTACGCCGTGACCGGTCAGCCGAGCGAAAATCGCCGGTGCTTTCTTTTCTTTGGCCAGGGAATAGAGCATCCGGGTGGCAACATACATTCCGGAGTTACCGGCAGACAGAATTGAAGTTAAGATAACCGCGTTCATTACGCCCGCAGCTACCGCTATCCCGGCTCGTTCAAAAAGCAGAGTAAAGGGGGACTTGGTAACGGCCTCGGTAAAGCCTTGGGCAGTATCAGAATCGGCACTCGCTCCCTGTAAGAGGGCGGGATCCGAATAGGGAATCAGGAAGGCAATCACCGCGATCGCGCCGATATAGAACAGCAGAATCCGCACAAATACCGCCCTAGTGGCCCGGGGAACATTGGTTTCCGGATCTTGGGTTTCCCCGGCCGCTATCCCGATCATCTCGGTACCTTGGAAGGAGAATCCGGCAATCATAAAGACCCCCATAATGCCCCAGAATCCATTAACGAAGGGAGCATCTCCCCGCGTAAAGTTAGTGAATCCTGGAGATTCTCCCCCCATAATCCCGAGCACCATTAAAATCCCTAGTACCAGGAAGACGATTACGGTTACTACTTTGATAGAGGCAAACCAAAACTCAGATTCGCCGAAACCACGAACTGTAAAGGCGTTAAGGGCAAACAGAATTACCAGGAATAACAGTGACCATATCCAGGCCGGTACCACCGATTCTGGAAACCAGTATTGCATCACGATAGTAGCGGCAACTAGCTCCGCCGCTACGGTGATTGCCCAGTTGTACCAGTAGTTCCACCCTTGCGCAAAACCAAATGATTTGGATACATAGCGGGTAGCGAAAACTTCGAAAGCACCCGAGGTGGGACAATAGGTAGCCATCTCTCCCAGGGATTGCATCAGGAAGAACACCATGATGCCGATCGCGCCATAGGCAACTAGGGCACCACCGGGGCCAGCACCGGTAATAGTACCGCCGGAGGCCACAAACAGTCCCGTACCGATCGCTCCCCCGATGGCGATCATATTCAGATGTCGTGCCTTTAATTTGCGATGCAACTGGGCACCTTCTGCCTGAGATAATTCGAGATTACTGTCAGAAATTTCGCTACTGGCCACGGCATCCTCCGAGATGGTTATTTTCTAGTAACTTTATGAAAAGCTACCTCACCTTTCCAATCTGTAGTCACCTTGCCCACATGTTGACTAAATCCAATGTTTGAGCTGGGAGACCATAGCGGTATCGAAGGCAGATCGGCTAGTAGCAGAGTCTGTGCCTGTTGATAGAGTTCTCCAGCCTCTGAAGCTGTATCTGCCGCCTGCGCCCTCGTCAAAAGCTCGGCGTACGCGGGATTGTCATATCCCATTTTGTTACCATTACCGCCTTTTACGTAGCGTCCGGCGAGCAGGTTATTTGGAGAGGGATACCCCATTGACCATCCCATCCGGAAAGGCCCGGTAAAGGAATGCTGATCCATCATTTCCATCATAGTTTTGAAATCCGGTTTAGGATCACCGACTGCTTTAATCCCCAGAGCGTTCGACAACTGGTTACAAATTGCATCTACCCACGGCTGATTAGATTCGTTGGAGTTATAGGTAATTTTTAGTTCTCCCTGCCAGGGATGGATCTTATCGGCAGCTTCCCAGGCTTGTTTGGCAGCTGCAGCATCAAATTCCAGCACCTTGTTGCTTTCGGTGCCCCGCTCGATATGTCCCAAAATCTGCGGGGGTATGAAATCAGTGGCTGCCTTGCGGGTGCCGTAGAAAATAGTTTTTATTATTTCTTCCCGATTAATAGCTTGCGATATTGCCCGGCGCCGCAGTTTTCCTTCCTCACCTGAGAAGTGTTTCGTCTGGTAGTCAATATCTAAGGTCTGCATCCCGGCTTGCACCGCGCTGATCCGTCTGTTCCCCAAATCCTTTTTAGAATTAGGCAATTCGCCATCCGGGATTTGGTCAAGCACATCCAAATTCCCGGCTAAAAGATCCTGGTAAGCAGCCGATAAATCGGCATAGATTTTAACTTCCAGTCCCGCGTTTTTTGCCTCGCGCGGCCCGCGATAGGTAGTGGATTTATCCAGTAGTATCTGACTGGAAGGCTCCCAAGTAGTAAGCGTGTAGGGACCGTTGCCCACCGGTTTTTGCCCAAACTCTTTTTTAATTCTCCCTTGTTTATCAAAAGCGCTATCCGGGAGCGGATAAAAACCATTGATCCCCAGGCGATTAGAAAAGTCAGCCACCGGACGTTTCAACTTGATAGTTATTTTGTCGTCACCGTTAGCCATGACCCCACTGAGGTTACCGGTTCCATCTTCTTCAGCACCCTCGATTGCTTCATAAGCAGTGGTCGCCCCCAATTTTTGCGCAGCTGAGGCCTTCCAGGCACGCACAAAATTCTTCGCCAACACCGGAGTGCCATCAGAGAATTTACGATCAGTATTCAGTTGAATGGTCCAAGTTTTATGGTCGGAAGAATCTGTAATTTCTTGAGCCACATCGTTTATCACTTGCCCCTGCTTGTCATAGGTGACTAAACCAGCAAACAGTAAATCAATAATCTTAATTCCGGCTTCGTCATCGGCAGCTGCCGGGATTAGTCCACGAGCCGGCTCTTCGCCATTAATTAGTATCCGATCAACCGAATCTGCTGGGGAGTTGTTACTACAAGCGGTCAGACCTCCAGCAGCTAGAATGGTTACTGCTAGGACTGTTAGGGGGAGCCAACGACTGCGCATAGTCTTAGCCTTTCTAAAACCGGAATGATTAGCTTTCATAATACTGATTTATTACTGTTAATTGATATTTTGGGCAGATTGCTTTTGATTTTCCAAAATTAATAGAAATAATCCTTATTTTTCGCTGAGAGCAACATAAATAGCTCGAACATAAGGTTTTCCGGCCAAGTAATCACTTTTCCCGACTCGGTCAAGGTGACTGCGGCAGTAACTGCTTGGTCTAATCGGAAACGGCGTCCGCGAGTACCTCAAAATGAACTGCTCCGGCCGGGGCAACTTTCCGCACAAAATCCGCAAAGCCGCTGCCCCCAGAGGCTAGGAATTGCTGATAAATCGCTTTCCAACGCCGCCATCCGTACCAAGGAGCCACACTCAACGCGGGAACCCCTAGGTATCGTTGACGCAACAGCACCCGGCTCCCGGGGAGCGATACGGTATCGCGGAGGTATTCGACAGCCTCCGGTAGTCCCCAAGTTTTCCCTTCCCCTTGCGCTCCGTATAACTGCAGATCCGCTAGAGCCAGCGCTACATAACTCGTAAGGCGTTCCTGGATTTTCAAACTGATCTCACTAGGGATATCCCAAAGTTTCGGCGCCATTTCCAGGGCGAAAAGATCCCAACCCAAATTGGATACTGGCAAATGTGCAGCTATCCGCGTAAACAGATTAGCGCCGAAAGCTTCACGCGCTCGCGAGTAGAGATGAGAGCCAGGAATGCCCTTTTCCAGAGCAGCTAGCGCAAAGTAGCGGTTATCAATTTCTAGGAAAGAGTCGAAGGCTTCACCACTAGTAACCGTAGGGTTCTCGGTGTCTTGATAGGAATAGGGAGCCCTGCTGACAGCGCACTTGCGCGGTAAAACCCGATTGTTTTTTGACAGTCCGATTCCCGCTGAATAGTAAGGATGTACCAGGCAACCGTGGGGATCATTTTCCCATTTCAAGGGAAAGATTTCGGGATTTACCAGCTCGGATAGTTCCGCATCCACCTGGGAGTGAAAACCTTCCCAAGCATCTTCCATCGCCCAAGTTAGTACGTTAAAGCCATCTGCAACTTCTAAATCAGAGAGTCGATAGGCATGCTTATCCCCCAACTCGCTCCGCAACTGGTCACAGGAAGCCCGCAGGCGCGCCAAATCTTGACTAGCTGTTTCAAAAAGCTCACCCGGATTGGGCTCAGTGACTCCTATGCCCGATAAGGAAATAAAATATGAGTGCGGATCAATCGGACCAATGGGCGAACATGCCGGCAGAATTTCCTGTTTCAAATAATCTGCAATCTCTGAAAAGACGCCTTGAGCAGTAGAAACTCCCCGCTCAAATGCCCGCTTACTCATTTGCGACAGGCGGGTATTGCTCATCTCCGCGCGTTTACATTCATAAATATCATGCTCTGGATTCGCCAGGATGGTTGCCTGCCCCAAAATCATTTCCATGACTTCCCGGGGGAACGTCCAGCCACGATCTCTAGATTCTTTCATCGTGGTTTTTAGTCCCGTAAACGCTTGGTCAAGAGCCAGGAATCTGCGGGTAAGATTACCCACCGCTGCCTCGCTGCTTACATCCATTAGTTTGAGCGTTTCCGCAAACACTTGGATCGGCGAGTTGGTTCCGCTAATCTCGGAAGTTAAAAACCCAGATTCGAACTTTTCTTGTTCCGCGCGTGCCCAAAGGGTAAATCCCTGGGCTTCTCGGATCTCACGAGCTGATCCCTTTGGGGTCTTTGCCACCCGCTCTAAAGTGTCTTTTCGCAGATTGTAGCGTTCAGAAATCCCCGGAGGCGAATAATCCGGCAAGAAAGCGTCATATCCGGAGATTCCCCACTCGGATGCTTTGAAAGGGTCAATCCGGGCATAGGCGGTGACGTATTGATCAAGTACGCTATCGATCTGCTTAACCTCGTTAGTCAATCGCACCTCCTATTCTCTTCGCTCACGGCCTGCCACCGGTAGTCCCGGCTAGATCGCTAGGCTATCGGTTTAGCCCTATATTATGGCTTACCCGCACGAGGAAACTAAAAATAATACTCTAGAAGTGATGGAACAGTATTTCACGGATCAACCCGCCGCACTTGCGGCAGAACGCACCCCTATCGAGGTGATTTTGGCTGGCAAAAAACTAAGCTTAGAGGGCGCGCAGGGAGTGTTTTCTGCTCGCCAGCTAGATAAAGCCACCTCGGTACTATTAGCTGAAGCACCTGCCCCACCTGAAGCCGGTACTTTCTTGGATCTAGGTTGTGGCTGGGGTCCGCTAGCAATCAGCCTAGGGCTTTTAAGCCCTAACTCACAGGTGCTAGCAGTTGACGTCAGTGAACGCGCCCGAGATCTCACCCGCACGAATGCCCAGCGAGCAGGAGTTTGCCTGCAGGTAGGCTCGCCTGAGGAGATTTTCGCGGCCGCAAAAGCTGCCGGAGGACTCGATCTGATCTGGTCTAATCCCCCGGTGCGGATCGGGAAAAAACCACTTCAAGAGCTACTGCTCACCTGGTTGCCGTTATTAAATCCGGGTGGAGAAGCGATTTTAGTTATGGGGAAGAATCTAGGCGCAGATTCGATGCAAAAGTGGCTGTGCGCGCAAGGGTTCCCCACCCGCCGCCTGGCCTCCAAGAAAGGTTTTCGCCTGTTAGCCGTCTCCCCTGCCTAGTTTGCGACTAGTCCCGGAATACGCGGGGGATAACTTTTTCCTCCCGCCCAAGAATTCGAACAGTACCTGTGCTGGTAGGTCTGGCTCGGTAAAAGCACTCCGGGGCCCCGTGAGCTTCGCAAAGCTCAGCTCAAGCCCCTCTCGTATCTTTTACCGGCCGCGACCATACCCTAGCCGCGGTTGTTCTTCCTGCCCAAGAATTCGGAAAACGTAGCGACGTTTTCCGAATTCTTATGCCCACCGCACCCACTCGGATAAAAGTTATCCCCCGCGCTCGCTGGTGCCACCTACGTAAGGGTCGAGCCGTAAAAGATGCGAGAGGAAAAATGAACTCCCCGCGTTTATTAGAGCTAGTGCCTGTTCATGAGCTACTGCAGATATAACAAGCGCGGGCAGATACTTTTCTCAGTATCTGCCCGCGTAGCTGCGGAATTTTATTTATTTATTCAGCAAGTTTTCCCTGGTAGAAGAACTGGTGGTTGCCTTAATGAGAAGCCACTAAATCTTTCGCACCGGCGCTGGCATCCCGGTCAAGACCGGTTTCTCGCCTAGCCATCTGGGTGCGCACTCCCCGCGGATCCTTAACAATCAGGTAACCGATCCAGACAATGCCGGCCAGTGCCACCACAAACAACCCCAAGTAGGCATCGTTGAGCATATCGCTGGCTGCGGGAGTAAACACCTCCGCGCCCACTTCAATATATTCAGCTGCCAGATCAACCATCCACATTAAGGAAGCTCCCCAATACATCCAGCACAGCAGATCTACCCGCATTTTTGACTGGGGTGCGTGCGCGTACCACCAGGCAGTACTGGCAATCGCCGCGAAAAGCGTAATCACTAGAGTCATGGTTTATGTCCTTAAGCGTCGATCTTCTCGGTAACTACTTTGGTGCGGCGTTCACTGGCGCGAATCAGGGCGAGCCCAATCCCCCAAACTGCGGTGACCAGCAGTGCCATCCCGACACCCACGGTACCCATCTCAAATAGCATCTGCTGGGTGGTGGAACGCTCTGTGAGCGCTGAAAGGAAGGGGAAATAAGGGATTACTTCCCCATGCCAGAGGTGCTCAAAAGCTAGCAGCAACGCTCCGCCCCATAACAGGTTGGTTAGCCAGGTCAGCTTGCGAACTAGATTTAAAGAACGTTCGGTGCTTTCCGGGGTGGCGCCGTTGCGGCTTTTCCTTGCGATCTGTTTCTTAGCTACCGTTACTGCCGCTGCTTCAGCAGCAGGAACAATAAAACATGCCATGATAACTCCTTCGACTATCTATGAGCTTGCTATCGAGTTTAACAAATAATCCGATTGCGAAAAGAATACTGCCATCGGAGCCTGCCCGCTTCTAGGAGAGCATTCCCAGCTCTCGCCAGGTATCTAGAGATTCCTGGGCTTCCTCGGCGGTTAAACGATTCATTGCAAAACCATTTTGGATGAGGACATAGTCGCCCACGCGCGCCTCGGGAAGATATGCCATACAGGCGTCCTGAACCTGTCCAGCTACATCGATGCGCCCCATCGGCATCACACCTGACTCAATCGATAAGATTTTGCAGGGCACTCCCACGCACATGGCCTTAGTCCTTTCTTGCTGGGATACTGGAATCTCTCACTTCAGGATACCCCTCACTACTAATGCTGGGTATCAACCCGCAGCCCCATTTGCCCTTCCGGCGCCGAGCTGAGTGGCAAACAGGGATCCGCTTCGCGGATTGATTGCTCTAGAGCCGCTTGCCTGACTACATCTTCCCTGTCGATCGCCTCGGTTAATAAATCTGCCAACCAGGGTTCGTTTTGCGCAGTAGGGGTGAGGATCGTGGCGGAAGTAATTATCCCCTGGGAATCGCTGCGGTAGGTATGAGCCAGCAGTCCGCGCGGACCATCCACCAGACCGGTCGCAACTACCTCTTGGAAAGGTACCTGCTCTTGTGGTGGGCACGCTTCTAGCTCCCCTAGCTCAAGCAGGGATAATAGCTCAGAAACTAGCTCGACAGTTTTTTCCAGGACATGCAAAGTAATGATAGCTCTCGCACTAGCAGCATCCCGGCCTCCCGCTAACCAGCGTGCTTGCGCCTTGCTTGCGAGCTCACTGGGTAAATCCCCCACCGAAAGCTGCGCGACCGGGCCTACCCGATAGCGTCCCGGGACTGGACCCAAAGCGCTCAAATAGGGGTGCGGTGCAGGGGCACCCGGATTTTCTTCCGCTACCTGCTGGTTCCATTCTTCGAAGTCAAACTCTTTCCAGGTTGACCCGGCGCGCGCTGCCCGAACTCTGGTTCCAAAAATATCGGGGTTGCCGTCCTCGTTAATCAAAGCTAAATCTGCCCCGGCAAATTGGCTGAATACTTCGGCATGGGATTGCTTGTTGAAAGCGAGTTCGCATAGCTTTTCGGCGCTTGCTATCACTGCCGGTAACTCTGCTTGCAGGTTTTGTAAATCTTCGATATTCGGCAAGTTCCTAACCCCGCCCGGTATGGCGGTAACTGGGAAATGCCCTGGCGATCCTGCCACTACCAGCATTTGTTTTGAAACTTTCTTTAGCCGCACCCCGCTGTCGCGGTCTTGGCGCAAGAAGCGTAGGGAATGGGTTTCCACCACCGATCCGTAATGTAATAGGCGGCGGGTAAGCTCCGCTTCCCGGGAGATTTCAGTATTGCCGCTGAGGGCGTCGAGGGCGCGAATTCCGGCCAAATGGTGCGCTACCGGGCAAATTCCGCACAAATGCTCGGTCATTTTCAATGCTTCCAGGGCAGATTTTCCCACCAACATTCCATCAATCCGCGGCAAACCTTGCAGATCGAAATGGGCATGCGATTTCCCTTGCGAGTCTGGGGATATCACTACCCGTCCTTGCATCGGATCAATGATTTCATCTAAGTTGATTTTCATTACTCTCCTGGGAAAATAAATATATGCATGAACTTGGGTTATTAACTTCAGTAGTGGCGGCGGTGGAAAAAGCAGCCGCTGACGCTGAATATCAGGTTACCCGAGTTGAAAAGGTCGCGCTAAATGTCGGTACCATGTCCGGCGCCATTCCGCAGGCTTTGTATGGTTCCTGGCCAATAGCTCGCGACAACACCATTTGTGCCACGGCCGAGCTGGAAGTCAACTCTATTCCCGCTAGCGTCTACTGCCCCAGCTGCGCTGAAGATGTAGAAATTGACGAATTTTTCGCGCTGCTATGCCCAAAATGCGGCATACCAACTGGCAATCTCACTCACGGCCGCGAGTTTGAAATTTCCTGGGTGGAGTGGGATCAGAGCTAAGGCTCTTTTCTAGGCCAGGTCTAGCGATCGGCCGATTGCAAGCTGCTGATCGCTAACGGTGGGAGCTATTTAAGCCACGAGTCTAGGATTTGGGCAGCATAATCGACTGCCGGTTTGATTCCCGATGCTGCGGCGGAAGTTAAACCTAAGTGTAAATCGACCTTTTCGCTAACTACCCCTACGACTTCTAGCACCTCTGGTTCTTTTCCAGTAAGGCGGGCGGAGCTTAGCACATCAAGCAGTCCTACCTGGTGCGGTGACATCTTCATCGAAAGCAAACGGGGCACATGATCCCCACTCATGTGCAATGCCTGTCCCGGCTGGCGCCCATTGCCGGGAGCTATTGAATCTAGGATCAAAAGCCGCTCGGCTTCTTGCACTACCGGAACCAGTTCCATACCGTTTGTTCCGCCTTCTAGCAGAGACATCTCTCCCCTGGCAATCGCGGCCTTCCAGGCCGGGCGCTGGGATACTAGTCCTTGCAACTCCGCTAGAATCTCCAGGCCAATCCCATCATCACCCATGATGGGATTTCCCACCGCCAAGACGGTAAAGCGACATCCTGCCCAAGGGCTACCATCAGCTTTAGAAATATCCGGCAGAGGCAAATAGTTATCGCTACTGCCCGGCTCTATACGGGGCCGGGAAGGTAAACTCGCAGGAAACCGCGAGTTAGGCAGCTCCGAAGGCGTCAGGTCACTTGCCGACATCTATTCCTTTCTATCTACAGTTCAGGGGCATCGTAGGGCTTTGAGGTACGCCGCATCCAAACCCCACCAGAAATCATCGAAGAAATCCCGCCGTGACGCTCAAGAGAATCTGCCCGGAAAGCAAGATAGATATGCCCGATAACGAAACCCCAGAACATAAACATGATCATGGCGTGGATAAAACGCATCATCGGGATTCCCAGCCAGTCGTTGGGAGCAGCCAATATTTGCCAGAAAAGGTTGGTATTTTTGTACGGCAATGCATACAGTGCTACTCCGATAAGCATCTGGAAAGCCCCAAGGATATAGATAGAGGTGTAGGCCATCTGCTGCAACGGATTGTGCGCCACATAGAGAGGGCTTTCTTTCCGTAGGAAGAGGTAAAAACCTACGGTCTCTTTGAAATTGATCCAGTCTTGCTTCTTCTTAAATGACCAGAAAGTTTCCCATCTCATATAGCGGTCTTTGGAGATGAAGGCAATAATCACCCGGGCAGCCCCTACCGCCAACCAAGCAAATGCTGCTGTGAAGTGGATGAAACGCATGATCCCCATGAGGAATCCGGGATCAATTCCCCGAAAGAAAGTATCCCCAAAGAACGGATCCATAATGTAGTAGCCAGTTACGGAAAGGGTCACTATCAGAAAAACGTTAAACCAATGCAGGAAACGCAAGCTAGCGGACCAGACACTCAGCCTTACCCAATCTTCGCTGGTGGGAGTAAGATCTCTGCCTCGCAAACCGGTACCCACCGGACGCACATTTACGAAGCCTTCCATAGTGAAGGGGCTAATCTTGCCGTTTTCGTCCACGGTGGCGGTTGCCACCCCCAGGCAGCGATAGCCACGCGACCCCGCCATCTGCGCGTTCTTCCTGAGCAAGGTTCGCAGCGATCGCTCGGTTTCAGCGACATTCATCACCGACTCGAGATCCCCCCGGGCAATGATGGTATTACGAGACTCCCCGGTCTTGGTTCGTTTCATATCGTTGATGCGTGCCAGCGAGTAGCGGCGATCCACCGGGGGATCAAAGTTTTTGGCAGGAATCTCAACATTAGGTGCGCCATGGCGGAACCGGTAGCGCAGTGACTCTTTGAGCGCTACATCGACCGGATCGGTGCTGCCTTTAGGAGACACTGCCGCCATTACCAGCAGGCGGCGCAGGGAGATATCCGAACAGCTGAAGCCGCCCCCAACCTCAATCCCCTCGGTTTTGGCGCTATCTTGAGCGAAAAACTCTATTTGGCGATCTTTATTCGCTTTCGCTATAGCTTTGTCAGAGGATTTCTTCGATACTTCTGCAGTTGGCGTTCCCGCTTTGTCGTTCATGACGTCACCGCCTCACCCAGGAGATTGCCATCGGGATCGAGAATATGAACCCCACATGACATACAGGGATCATAGGAATGGATAGTACGCATGGGCTCCAGGGGCGCTTTCGGATCTACCAGCGGATGAGTTCCGGTTCCCATCAGGGATTCTTCGTAGGGGCCGGTAACTCCTTGGGCGTCGCGTCCTCCCGCCAACCAGGTAGTAGGCACTACTGCTTGGTAGCGTTCTACCTTGCCATCTTTAATCGATACCCAGTGTGATAGGTCTCCGCGGGCAACTTCAATAAAGGCGTATCCTTGCGCCTGGGTAGGCCAACTACTCGGATCCCACTTACTGGCATCAAAAACTTCAATATCGCCTTTCTTGATGTTGTTAACCAGGGCGTTGTAATCCTCGCGCATTAAATCTGCGGAGACTACCGCTTCCGCTGCCCGAGCAAAGGTACGTCCCATCGTAGAGTTGATCTGTTTGGGAGTAATACCTAAGGTAGCGATCGCCCCGTCAAGGAGCTTCTTAACCGGTGCGTAACCTTGGGCGTACGCCAACAACATCCGCGCTACCGGTCCGACCTGCATTGGTTTACCCTCATAGCGAGGAGCCTTTGACCAAGTGTATTTATCGCGATCACCTAGCCATTTGAATGGGGGCTTCGGCCCGGTGTAGTTTACCGTGGTCTCGCCCTTATCGGGAGTAAGTCCCTTCTTGTCCCCCACCGAGTACTGGTACCACGCAGAGGTAATAAACTCTTCAATCTTGTTAGGATCGAAAGGATGAACCTTGGTGAGGTCATCGTCGAATATCACACCCGGCTTAATGGCGGTGTGGGGTGAGGACAGACGAGATTTATTCGGGTCACCCGCAAACATCGATCCTGCCAGTCCCACTGCCAAGTAGTTTGGATGGGTAGCACCAATATCGAAGTAGTCTTTGTATACCCCGCCCAAGGCTAAAATATCCGGGTAGTAACAATCCTTTACAAACTCATTAATCTCCTCAACCCAGGTTTTTACTTGATCCATTTGCACCTGGTTGATGGATTCTGAGGACTTCGGATCAATCGAGCAGGCCATGCCACCTACCAGGAAGTTCGGGTGCGGGTTCTTGCCCCCGAATACCGTATTGATCCGAATCATGGAACGTTGGAACTCCAAAGCGTCCAGATAGTGAGCCACACACATCAAATCTGCTTCTGGAGGAAGGCGGTAATCCGAGTGATCCCAATACCCGCCGGTAAACACCGACAGCTGCCCGGAATCCAAAATCTTCTTTACCGTGTCCCGAACTTCGGTGAAGCGTTTCAGGTTATTGCCCCGCCATTTAGAACCGATCGAGTGGGCGAACTCCAGCGCTTTAGCTGGATCTGCTTTCGCGGCATTGGGTACATTAACGAAGTCCAAAGCGTGCAAGTGATAGAAGTGGATCACGTGATCCTGGATTTCTTGCGATCCCAACACTAACGAGCGGATCAACCGCGCATTTTCTGGGGGATTGGAACCGATAGCGTCCTCTACTGCAGTAATGGAAGCAATCGCGTGAACCGAGGTACAAACCCCACAAATACGTTGGACGAAAGCCCAAACATCCCGAGGATCGCGATTTTGAACGATAGTTTCAATTCCTCGGAACTGGGTGCTCACGCTCCAGGCTTTTTTAATCTGCTCGCCTTCGGTTTCCATCTCTATACGCAGATGTCCCTCAATGCGGGTTAACGGGTCGATAACTACTTTTTCAGCCATTATTTCGCCTCACTGTTCTTTTCGTTGGCCTCAGGAACATCTGCGTTGGGGTTTTCCTCCGTTGATGGCGGCTCGGTATCAACATCCGTGGCTTCCCCAAAAGCCGCCATTGGAGAATTCCGGGTGGCTTTTCGATCCGCTGCGGCTCTAGCAGCGGTAACTCCCGCATGTACGGCGACTCCTGCCGCCACTGCGCCGGTAAAGCCCAATCCTACCTTCTCGGCAGTAGCTTCCACTCCGAATCCCGGGACACTGGGCAAGACTTGGTAGAACGGTGAGAAACGATCGAAAAAGTCACGCTCGGTACAGCCGATACAGGGGTGACCGGCACCAATCGGCCACCCTGATTTCATATTCCATTGCACTATCGGGCAGGGACTAAAGGTCGAGGGGCCTTTGCAGCCCACATCGTATAGGCACCATCCCTCCCGTGCGCCAGCATCGTCAAAGGTACGCACGAATTGGCCGGCATCGAAGTGAGGACGACGCGGGCAAGAATCGTGAATCCGCTGACCATAGGCAAAGAGGGGACGTCCCTCGGAATCAACTTCGGGAGGCTCGCCGTGAGTCAAAATATAGGTTAGGGAGGCGGTGATTACTTCCCCAATCGGAGGACAACCAGAAACGTTGATAACCGCTTTGTCTTTAATAATTTCATCTACCCCCACTGCTCCGGTGGGGTTAGGCTTAGCAGCTTGCACCGAACCGTAAACGGCGCAGGCACCCACTGCCAAGATAATGTCTGCGTTCTCAGCAGATTCGCGCAAAACCTGCTCTGCAGATTTGCCACCTATGGTGCAGTAGATACCACCATCTTTAGTGGGAATAGAACCGTTGACCACTAAGATATGCTTTTTGGCGTTAGTTTCAGCCAAAGCTTTTTCTGCCGCCTCACCGGCGGCCGCCATCAGCAGCTCGTTGTAGTTAACCGAAAGTAAGTTCAGTACCACTTCTTCTACCGTGGTTCCCCCGCTACGCAGAGCCGATTCCATACAACCGGTACATTCTTGGAGCTGGAGCCACACCACATTGGGTTTGGTGATCGCCCCTAGTTTATCGGCCAGCTCCTCTGCGGCTTTTTGGGCCGGAGCCGCATGCGCCATCTGGGGAGTACCCACAGCAAAAATTGCTGCCAAGCCAGCACAGTATTTTACGAAATCTCGTCGGCTGACCCCGGCACTGGCGAGGTTATCGGCGAGGGTGCCCTCCCGCCACGGTTTTATCTCATAACTCATTTCCGGTTCCTCACTGGTATTTAAGTTAGACCACAACGTCTGTCGAAATCATTATATCTAGCCACCGCCCACAAATCAGGGTAACCAGCTAATACGTCCACTGATATTACGCAAAAATAATTAGCGTATTCATAGTTGTTGTAGCCACTGAATCCAGGCGTCAATCCCCTGCCCTTTTTCGGCGGAAACTTCCACCACTTTTACCCCCGGGTTGACCTGCTTCAAGTATCCGCGGAAGCGATCCATATCAAAGTTAAGATAGGGCGCCAGATCCATCTTGTTAACCACCACGATCTCTACCGAGCGGAACATCACCGGGTACTTTAGGGGCTTATCTTCGCCCTCGGTAATAGAGAACACCATCGCTTTGGCGTTCTCCCCCACGTCAAACTCTGCCGGGCACACCAGGTTGCCCACATTCTCGATAATCACCAGGTCAAGTTGGCTGAGGTCTAAACCATCCAAAGTGTGATGCACCATAGGGGCATCCAAGTGGCATTCACCCCCGAAGCCTTGGCCGGTGTTGAGCAGGGAAATTTGAGCGCCATAACCGCGGAGGCGATCGGCATCCAAAGGAGTCTCGATATCGCCTTCAATAATTCCGATCCGCATTTTTCCTTGCAGTTCAGCCAGGGTGCGCTCCAGCAGAGTGGTTTTCCCCGATCCCGGCGAACTCATCAGGTTAACCACTTTCACGTTGTGTTCTGCGAACGCCTGGCGATTATGCTCTGCCAAGTGGTCGTTTTCCGCATAAATATCTTCTAGGATTTCAATGCGTTCCTTCTCGGTGTCATATCCCGAGTGATCTCCGATTACCTCCGGATCAGCTACATAGTCACCATGATCGTGATGGTGGGTATGATCCCCATGATCGTGTGAATGTACCGTGCCATCATCGTGGCGATGAAAACGTCCCATTTTATTCCTTCCCTAAGGGTGTTACCTCAATAGAAACCACTCTAAACTCTTCCCCACTAATTATCTGCAGATCCCGCGAGGAGCATTCTTGGCAGCGAAAATCCAACACTTCCCGCAATTGGGTGATTGCTTCGCATTTACGGCAAGACACCACCGCCGGTATTTCGGTGATATTGAGCCGGGCAGGACCGCGCAAAGTATTCTTACGAACCGCTCCCCAGGCGAAATGGAGAGCTTCGGGAACCACTTGCCGTAAGTGCCCTACCTCTAACTCGACCTCTAGCACCTCCCGGCCAGCAGCGTTCCGCGAGACTATCCGCGCAAGTTGACGCGAAAGCGCAACTTCGTGCATGACCCTCCTTGAGTTCGTGACTTGCCGCTCACAGCGGAACCCTCTTAACCTTACCCGCTTCCCTTGACGCGGGTTAGCGCTAGGGTGGAAGTTGTTGATTTTCTATGAGGAGGACCCAGGTGCGGCGAGCCTATCGACTGAAAGGCGTGGTGCAAGGAGTAGGTTTTCGCCCCCACGTAGCCAAAGTGGCCTCAGGTTTTCCCTTAAGCGGCTTCGTGGGAAACGACGACGAGTCGGTTTTTATCGAAGCCCAAGGCGCCGCCAGCGATATTGATAACTTCATGGCGAAAATGCTGGCGACTCTCCCTCCCCTCGCTCAGGTTCTGCATACCGCTGCCTGCGATATTGCCGATATTGAGGGCGAAAGCGGATTTAGGATTGTGTCTTCGCGGCGGCGGGCTGGCACGCGCACTCTGATTCCCTCCGATACCGCTACCTGCCCCGATTGCTGCCAAGAAATGGCCGACCCAAATAATCGACGTTACCACTACCCTTTCACTACCTGCACAAATTGTGGCCCGCGAGCAACGATTATGCGTGATTTACCCTATGATCGGGACACCACCACTATGGTTAAATTCCCGATGTGTCCGGCTTGCCAGGCAGAATATACCGATCCAAAAAATCGGCGCTACCACGCACAACCGGTTAGCTGTTTTGATTGCGGACCAGTGTTGTGGGTAAGCGATACTGCCAACCCAAATCTGCGTCCTCCTTCGGGAGATCGCCGCCCCTTGATCGCCGGAGCCTTAGACGAAGCTCGAGCCCGTTTGCTACGGGGAGAAATCCTGGCGGTGAAAGGTATTGGCGGTTTTCATCTAATGTGTGATGCCCGCAATGAAGAAGCAGTAGCCCGGCTACGCAAACGGAAAAATCGCGGAGAGAAACCGTTTGCAGTGATGGCTCCCAATATTGAGGCTGCTAGCCGGCTGGCGCGGCTAAGTGATTCCCAGTTAAAAGAGCTGGCCTGCCCGGCGCGCCCCATCATAATTGCTCCTTTCGGCTCCGAATATAATCTAGCGCCCGCGGTGGCTCCCGGGTTGGGGGACGTGGGGATACTTTTGCCCTATGCTCCTTTGCACTTAGAGCTTTTGAGTGCTGACTGCTCGGACATGGCACTGGTGGCAACCTCGGGGAACCTGGCAGGAGAACCCCTGTGTTTTACTAACGAGGACGCCTGCGAACGTTTGACCCGGATTGCGGACGGGTTTGTTTTCCATGACCGGGATATTTATTTGCCGATGGAGGACTCGGTATTTCTGGCTAACCCGCAAGTAACTATCCCTTCCCGGCGTTCGCGTGGCTACGCACCGCTGCCGGTGGCGCTCCCGCAGGTAGCCACGGCACCTACCTTGGCAATCGGAGGGGAGCTAAAAAATACTTTTTGCCTGGCCAGCGGGGATTGGGCACATCTGTCGGGGCATATTGGCGACATGGGCACTCTTGCCAGTCAGGAGGCCTTAGACAGGGCGGTAACCCAGATGTTGAATTTCCAGCATTCCCAGCCCGAAAAAGTGGTTTGCGACCTGCACCCTGCCTATTCCACGGTCAGTTGGGCTTCCCGTTTTGCCGACCAGCGCAACATCGAGTTATTGCAGATCCAACACCATGTAGCGCACGCCTATAGCCTACTGGCGGAACGCTCCCACCTGGATCCGACGGTAATCGTGGCAGTAGATGGCACCGGGTATGGAACCGATGGCACTATCTGGGGAGGAGAAATCCTGGAGATTGCGGGAGACACATGGCAACGCCGCGCTCACCTGCCCTCATTTAGCTTGGTAGGAGGCGACCGGGCAGTGCGTTATCCCTGGCGAGCCGCTTTAGGGATCGCCCATGATTGGAATCTGGATCGGATTACCCAAGTGATCAGCACCGAAATTGGCGTGCGCCAGGGAAACAGCTCCGAGGTCGAACTGGTAAAAAGCCAGTTAAACACGGGATTTGGAGTAGTATCCACCACTAGCTGTGGCAGATTATTTGACGCTGCAGCTGCCATTTTGGGAATCTGCACATCGGTCACCTACGAGGCGCAAGCGGCCATGGAATTAGAGCACGCTGCCACCAGCTGGGCAAACAGACATATAGGTGCACCAGCTTTTCGCTTTAACAGCTACCGGGAACTTTTCGAGATGCTTGCTGAGGATGATCGGGAAGTTGGTGAGCGCGCCTGGCAGTTTCATCTGGGGCTAGCACAACTACTGGGGCTCCAAACCGCAGAAACCGCGGAAAAAGCGGGGATCACGACCGTGGGGCTGACCGGCGGGGTCGCTCTGAATCGCCTATTTAGCAGTCATTTCACGCGGATAATGCACGAAAACGGCTATGTAGTCTTGACTCACCAGACCGTGCCCCCAAATGATGGGGGTCTGAGCCTAGGACAGGCGTGGGCAGCTATTTTAGGGGCAAGCGAAGGCTAATACCACTAGGCACACTCCTACCTTTGACGCCTTCCCCTGGATAGTTAGCAGATTCGCGGTAGCGGATCGCCCACCAACATATCAATCATCCGAGTACCCCCGAAAGCGGTCACCATCACCACCGATGACTCCGGTTTGGAAACTACCCGTCCGATATTGGCGGCTTCTTCCCCACCCGGAAGTGCCCGCAGTACTTCCAGCGCGGTATCTACCTGGTCAGCGGGAACTACTGCACAGAACATACCTTCGTTCGCCACATAGATAGGGTCAATCCCCAACATATCGCAGGCACCGCGGGTCATATCGTGTACCGGAATAGATTCGTCCTCGATAGCTATCCCCCAGCCACTCGCCACCGCTAGTTCGTTCAGTACCGTCCCCAGTCCGCCGCGAGTAGCATCCCGCATCCAGCGAGTATCCGGAACCGCTGCCATTAAGGCTTCAACCAGGTGATTAACCGCGCGAGTATCAGATTTAATCGGAGCTTCAATCGCCAAATCCCCGCGTGCCATCATCACCGACATCCCGTGATCTGCAATCGCTCCCGAAATAATAATCCGGTCACCGCGCTGCACCTGGCTAGCACCCAGCTGACGATCACCTGGCACAATCCCGATTCCGGCAGTGTTAATAAATAGTTTGTCGCCGCTGCCTTTGGGAACCACTTTGGTATCGCCGGTAACGATTCTTACCCCCGCGTTCTCGGCGGCATCTCGCATCGCCTGCACCTCGCGGCGTAAATCTGCGATGGGCAAGCCCTCTTCCAAAATAAAACCGGCACTAATCACTTTGGGGATAGCGCCCGAAACTGCCAGGTCATTGACAGTCCCATTTACCGCTAACTCCCCAATAGAGCCACCGGGGAAGACGATGGGATTAACCACATAAGAATCAGTGGACATTGCCAACTTGCCGCCAGCAAAACTAGCGTCCTCGCTGTCAGAGCCCAGCAGTTCTGCCAGGGGCAGCACCCCCGCATCATTTAATTCCGCAAGTACCTCGTTTCCATAACCAGAAACGAAAACTTGATCAACCAGGGCAGCCGAAGCTTTCCCGCCCGCCCCATGCGACAAGGTCACGTAGTCATCTTTGAGTTTCATGCCGCGACTGCGCACCCGGGCAATATTGGAGTTTACTTTTGCTTCGTCTTGATTAAGCCGGTTTTTCGGATCCACATATCGATAATTGCACAACGGGGTGTCATTTTCATCTTTTGATAGCTCAACTAAATGTCAGTAATCTGGAAAAGAAGCTTGCTAAAGGAGATTCATATGTGTTTGGGAGTACCAGCCGAAATCGTAGCATTCGACGAAACCGAGAGCGGTCGCGCCAAAGTTTCACTATCTGGAGTGGAGCGCATGATTTCCACGGATTTACTGGCAGACGAAGGTTTAAAAGTAGGCGACTGGGTGCTGGTACACGTAGGTTTCGCCATGTCACAGATTGATGCCGATGAAGCCGCCACCACATTGGAGCAGATAAAAAAGTTAGGACAGTTCGAGGACGAACTAGAACAGTTCAAGACCACCTCGGTTTAACCGTCCCTGCCTTACCTAAAGAATCTTTTGATCGTGAAATGAGACAGAACAAATGAAGTACGTTGACGAATTCCGTGACCCCCAGTTTGCGCGCCAACTGGTAAAACGTATCAACGCGGAGGCTAAGCATTTTGAGCGCCCGCTAGCGTTTATGGAGATTTGTGGCGGACACACCCACACTATTTACCGGCACGGTTTAGAGCATCTTTTACCAGAAAACGTACAGTTTATTCATGGTCCCGGCTGCCCGGTATGTGTAATCCCCATGGGTAGGGTCGATGACGCCCTCTGGCTGGCTAATCAACCGGACGTCATCTTGACGACTTTCGGGGACATGATGCGGGTACCCGGCTCCCAAGAATCCCTACTACAGGCGAGGGCGCGAGGACGTGATGTACGTTTCGTCTATTCTCCCCTGGACGCCCTCAAAATTGCGAAAGAAAACCCGGATAAGCAGGTAATTTTCTTTGCTATCGGGTTTGAAACTACCGCCCCCTCGACCGCCGTTACCCTGGTAGCTGCTAAGAAACAGCAAGTAAAGAACTTTTCCGTGTTCTCTAACCACGTGAAAATCGAGCCACCACTGCGGGCAATCGTAGGCGCGGATGAAACCCGGATTGATGGTTTTATAGGGCCCGGTCACGTAGCCACCGTCGTCGGCTCGGATG
Organism: Varibaculum cambriense; assembly: GCF_022133705.1. Classification (GTDB taxonomy): domain Bacteria; phylum Actinomycetota; class Actinomycetes; order Actinomycetales; family Actinomycetaceae; genus Varibaculum; species Varibaculum cambriense_A. The sequence continues at coordinate 136,315 of NZ_JAKNHJ010000001.1, read as the reverse complement.
CCTTCAAATTCTTGCCCACAGAATACAATAAACCGGTGGTAGTAACCGGTTTTGAGCCGCTCGATATTTTGCAGTCGGTAGCCATGCTAATCGACCAATACCTATCGGGAGCAGTCGAACGCGGTGAGGCGCGAGTAGAAAACCAGTATTCGCGAGTAGTACGTCCCGAAGGTAACTTGGCGGCTTTAAAACTGCTTGACCGGGTATTTTCCACCCGTGACACTTTCGAGTGGCGAGGCTTAGGGTGGATGCCCTACTCCGGGATGGGGATTTCCGAGGAATTCGCCGCCTGGGACGCGGAGCGACTGTACAAGGTGCCAGGCGTGCGGGTTCCCGATCCCCCAGCTTGTGAATGTGGATCGGTACTCACTGGGCGAATCAAACCTTGGGAATGTAAAGTCTTTGGCACTGCGTGTTCGCCCGAAAAACCCATCGGTACCTGCATGGTTTCCCCCGAGGGAGCGTGCGCCGCGTTCTATAACTTCGGTCGCATTGACCGGGAAACCGCCCACGCTATCGTTATTGAGGATTAGTAGGGGCTGACTCGGTAAAAGCTCCAAATGAGTTAGGGTGTGATTCCCCTCCGGCGGGAGGGGTGGATTTTGCCTCGCGCCCCGAAATCCGGAAAATACTCTGGCATTTTCACGGATTTAACGCCCGAAGCCTACCCCTCGACATAAATCCACCCCTCCCGTGTTCGACCGGCAACGTCCCTTTCGCCCGCATAGATTCCGTGCATCTGACCGGCTCTGACTGGGCACGCGGGGGATAGTTTTTTCCTCCTGCCCAAGATCCGTATTTGCCTGCGTCAAATACGGATCTACGCCCGCCCAGCCTATCGGATAAAAACTATCCCCCGCATGAAGACGGTTTGGTACGACAAAGCATCCTAAACGAGAGGGCGAGGTTTTATCCGAGTGGGCGCGGTGGGCATAAGAATTTGGAAAACGCCGCTACGTTTTCCAAATTCTTGGGCGGGAGGAAAAATCTCGCCCCCTCGTGATGCGTTGCTACTACTTAATTCCAAGGAGGGTCAGGGCTTGTTCTAGGTTGGCGGATGTGCCGGCTTCGCCGTCTAACCAATGGATTCTGGGGTCTTTTCGGAACCATTTACGTTGTTTACGGGCAAGCTGCCGAGTTTGCAGCGCTATTTGCTCAGCAGCCTCGTCGCGAGTGATTTTTCCGGCTAGCAAATCCATAACCGCCTGGTAGCCGGTAGCCCGGCAAGCAGTGGGAGTGTCTGCCAGTCCCTGTTTTTGCAGCTCCTCAACTTCCGCGATAAATCCTTGCGCCAGCATTTGGGTGGTGCGCTGGGATATGCGCTCATCAAGCACGGGAAGCGGCCAGGAGATTCCCAATTGCAAAGCAGGCTGGAAGTATTCCCGCCGCGGCATAGTGGCAGAGAATTTCTTGCCGGTTAGCTCGTAGACTTCCAGGGCGCGAATCACCCGGCGTTCATTAGCCGGCACGATTCTGGCTGCGGACTGGGGATCAACTTCGGCGAGGCGTTGATGCATTTTCTCCATCCCCAGCTGCGCTGCCTGTGCTTCCAGCCGAGCTCTAATAGCACTATCGGTTCCGGGAAACTCGATTTTGTCAAGGGCGGCGCGCACATATAGTCCGCTCCCCCCTACCAATATCGGCAGGGCATTGCGCGAGCGAATCTGCTCAATAACTTGGCGGCAACTGCGCTGATAATCAGCTACTGACGCTTTTTCCTCTAGCTGTAAAACATCTAACAGGTGATGCGGGATTCCCCTGCGCTCATCTACCGGAATCTTCGCGGTTCCGATATTCATACCGCGATACAGCTGGAAAGCATCAGCCGAAATAATCTCGCAAGCGATTCCTCTCTCCCCCAACGCCGCAGCTAAGTGCAGGGAAAAACCAGACTTACCCGAGGCAGTTAGCCCGACTACCGCTAAGAGCGGAAGCTTGGAGGAATCCATTAGACCACCTATCTGCGAGGACGAATGGCGGGAATTCCCAGTGAAACCTGCTGGGAGTATTCTTCCTGCTTACTCTGACGCGCCTGCCAAGCATCCCCGGCTCTGGTAGGGCGCACCGAGAATAATCCTCCCTCCAAGGCGGAATCCGCGAGCAAGTTATGGGGAGCCCCATGCGTGACAGTAGCCGTAACCATATCTCCCGGTCGCGGCATTTCCTGTCCGGCAGGTAGCGCCACGTGGACTAGGCGTCCATCTCGGGCGCGACCAGATACCCGGTGAGTTTCTTGATCTTTTCGCCCCTCTCCCTCGGAAACTAAAACCTCTACTTGCCTGCCCGCAAGTTTCTGGTTTTCTTCCAAACAAATCTGGTCTTGCAGCGCAATCAACCGGTTGTAGCGTTCCAGTTTCACTTGGTGAGGTACTTGATCTTCCCGGTCAGCCGCCGGAGTGCCAGGACGCGGCGAATACAGGAAGGTAAAGGCAGAGGCAAAACGAGCCTGTGCAACTACCTCTAGAGTCTGCTGGAAATCTTCCTCGGTTTCTCCGGGGAAGCCTACGATAATATCGGTGGAAATCGCGGCCTCGGGCATAGCTTCCCGTACTTTATCCAGTATCCCTAGGAAGCGTTTTTGCCGGTAGGAGCGGCGCATCGCGCGTAAAATAGTATCAGAGCCCGATTGGAGTGGCATATGCAAGGTGGGCATTACGTTTTTAGTTTCCGCCATTGCCCAAATCACGTCATCGCTAAAAGCCGCCGGATGAGGGGAGGTGAAACGTACCCGCTCTAAATCCTCGATATTTCCACAGGCACGCAACAGCTTGGCGAACGCTCCGCGATCTCCAAATCCCGCGCCATAAGAATTGACGTTCTGCCCCAGCAAAGTCACTTCAATCGCGCCTTGAGAAACCACGGCTTCTACTTCTGCCAGCACCTCCCCCGGGCGGCGATCGCGTTCCCGTCCCCGCAGGGAGGGCACAATACAAAACGTACAGGTGTTATTACAGCCAACCGCGATTGACACCCAAGCGGAATAGGGGGATTCTCGCCTGGTGGGCAAAGTGGACGGGAAAACTTGCAGGGACTCTGCGATTTCTACTTCAGCGCGGTGATTGTGCCGTGCCCGCCGAAGCAATGCGGGGAGCACATCTATATTGTGGGTGCCGAATACTGCGTCCACATAGGGAGCTTTTTCAATGATTTTTTCGCGCATCTGCTGCGCTAAGCAACCTCCCACCGCAATTTGCATTCCGGGGCGTTCCCGCTTCACACTGGCCAGTTGCCCGAGGTTTCCAAAGAGGCGGTTAGCTGCAGCTTCGCGTACCGAGCAGGTGTTGATTACTACCACATCAGCGCCGCCGTCCCCGGCATTGGTAGCGCGCTGGGCTGCTTGCGGAACCAGTTCTACCGGTATCAAGCCGTCAGCTTCTAGCAGCCCCGCCATCCGTTCGGAGTCATGCTCATTCATCTGGCAGCCAAGAGTTCGCACATGATAGGTGCGAGGCATTTTATCGTTGCTTGTCATCGCGCTTAAGTCTAATAGGCGAGCTGCCAGTGGCGAAAACGACTGTGACCGAGGGCTCTTTGGCAAGTTGTTTCATTTGTTTCCCCTCTCCCTGGAGGAAAGTAGCGGTTAGCTGTTATCTCCTGCCCACTGATTTACCAGGGAGACGATTTCTTGACCGAGTTCAAAATCGCTGATTAATGGTATTAGTACTGTGCTAAGACAGTAAAGTATTCTAAATTCGGATTTCATTCCGTAACATCTGTAGTTATCTCAAAAAAACGAGGAGAGTTACCGTGCCTATTTTAGATTTAACGGACAGCGAAGCGGTAGCCCGCTATGAAGAATTCGTTGCTACCAGTCGGTACGGTCACGTTATGCAATCGGTTAACTGGGCAAAAGTAAAAAATAACTGGGACAGTGACTACGTTTATTTGGAGGACGATGCGGGAAATATTACCGCCGCTCTCTCCATACTCTCGGTCAAGAATGATGGATCCCACGCTTTTATGTATGCCCCGCGCGGCCCGGTCTGCGATTTTAAAGATATCGACACCGTGAAAGCCTTAGTTGAAGAAGCTGCCGCGGTAATTGAAAAACGTAATGGATTTGTCTTAAGGATGGATCCCGAGTTCGCCTATGACGAGGAAGTACTGGAAAGCTATCGCAATGCCGGCATAGCTAATCTGGCGATCACCACTCGGGGAACTGATGAACACCGCTTCTCCAATCCTCGGATGCATATGATTGCAGACATTAGCATGGGGGCTCATGACGAATTTCTGAAAACGGTAAAATCGAAAAACAAATGTAAAATCAAAGTTCCTTATAAACATGGCCTGGAAACTTTGCGTTTTCATCGTGGTAATCCCGGGTTTGAACCAGCGCTCGATAATTTTTATGAACTAACCAAAATCATGGCGAAGCGCCAGGGAATCACCTATCGCCCTAAAGATTACTTCGTGCGCCTATTTAATGCCTTTCCCCCCCCAGCGGTAACTCTCTATGAAACTCGCACCCCCGAGCATGAGGTACTTTCTTGCGCCATCGCTTTGGGCTTCAACCGGAAGTGTTTTTATATTTATGCTGCTAGTTCCAATGAAAAACGAAATCTGCGTCCTAACTATCAAATGAATAATGAAGCAATAAAGGACGCTATCGAACAGGGATATACCCAATACGATATGGGAGGTATCTACGAGATTGATAACTCCGGGGGCCTCTATAGCTTCAAGAAAGCGTTCTGTGGCGAGGGCGGCCTCATGGAAATGATTGGACAGTTCGACTGGGTTTATGACTCGGACATATACAAAGAATTCAGCAAATAACTGGAGGACGCTCGCTATTTTCCCTGCGCACACGCGGGATTAGGCGCGAATACCCTTAACACCAGCATTAGTTCCCATCTTTCCACTCGCTAATAGGTGGTACGAAACTCCGAAACTGGAGCCAAGCCGATAAGCTGGGGGCAAAGGTAATAGCTTTAAGGAGATTTTGATGCCGAAGTTGCGTCCTTTCCGTGCGCTGCGTCCCACTAGCGAGGCTGCCCCGCGAGTAGTGGCACTGCCCTATGACGTTATGAACCGTGAGGAAGCTAGCGCGCAGGGCAAAGACCCGAACTCTTATCTGCATATCACGCGCGCGGAGATTGATTTGCCCATAAGTGTGGATCAACACGCTGATCAAGTGCATGAGCAAGCCGGCGCCAATCTGGCGGATTTTATTGACCGGGGCGTGCTTGTTCGTGAAAATGAACCTTGCCTATACCTGTACCGGGAGACTTGGCGGGGCTCGAGCCAGGTAGGAATCGTAGGGTGCGCCCAGGTTGCCGATTATCAAGACGGCACTATTAAGCGGCATGAGAAAACTTTAGCGATTAAGGAAGCCGACCGGATTAAACATTTTGACCGGGTGAATGCCCATACCGAACCGGTATTTCTCACCTATCGCGCCCGTGAAGAAATAGATGCCCTCACTGCGCGGGTAACTCAAGAAGAGCCGCTACTCAAAGGAGAAACTCTGGAAGGCACTGTCCATGAGCTTTGGCCGCTCTCGCCGGAAGATACTTCTTTAGCGAGCGAAGTCTTTGAATCATTGGATTACTTTTATATTGCCGACGGACATCACCGCTCGGCTTCCGCCGCAAAAGTAGGACTTTCTCGCCCCCCGCGCGCAGATGCCCCCTGGAATGAATTCCTAGCGGTCGCGGTTCCCGACCATGACCTGCGTTGCCTGCCCTATAATCGGCTAGTGCTTGATTGGGGTGATACTACCCCCGAACAGTTCTTGAAAGACTTATCGCAGGTAGCAGCGCTAACTGAACTGAGCGAGTTTGCGGCCCCGGAAAATGCCGGTGCTTTCAGCATGTATCTAGGCGGAAAATGGTACGCCTGCCGCTTCCATCCTCAGGTTTTAGCTGGTAAAGAGCTGCCTGATTCTTTAGATGTGTCTTTGCTGCAAGAAACTGTGCTCTCTCCCCTGCTGGGAATTACCGATCCGCGCACCAGTGAACGCATCGAGTTCGTAGGCGGGATTCGCGGGGACAGCGAACTTAAAGCAGCGGTAGATAAGGGCGCTGCCTGCGCCTTTTACATGTACCCTACCCAGATTAACCAAGTAATGGAGGTGGCTGACGCGGGTCAAATAATGCCCCCTAAATCCACTTGGTTTGAACCGAAACTGGGCAGCGGCCTGTTCGCTCATCCCTTATGGGATTAGGCGGCAGGCTGCATTTGCTAATTCCCCGACCGCGAACTGCGAACCGGTTTAGGACCTTGAGGTGTAACGCCTATTATTTTACGAGGGCGCGGGGAAACTTAGGCGGGCTGAGGCTGATCTTTCGCGCCCCCAAAACGCCGATCTCGCCCTCCAAATGCGGCTAGTTCCCGCCAGAGTTGTTCTCGTTTAAAATCTGGCCACATCTCGGGAACGAAACTAAGCTCCGCATAGGCGCATTGCCACAGCAAAAAATTAGACAGGCGCTGCTCCCCGGAGGTGCGAATCAGCAAATCCACATCCGGCATACCCCCCAGATACATTTCCCGCGCCAAGGTGTCCTCGCGGATATGATTTTCACTGATTTCCCCGGACGCCACCCGGCGGGCAACCGCACGCGCCGCATCAACCAGTTCTGCGCGCCCTCCATAGTTAATACACATGTTAAACACCAGCCCGGTGTTATTTTGGGTTAGTTCCCGCGCCGCTTCTAGCTCCTTGATAACCGATTTCCAGAGCCTCCCGCGCCTGCCCGACCAGACTGTGCGCACGTTCCAGTCGTTTAGTTCATGGGAGCGACGGCGAATCACGTCTCGCGAATACCCCATTAGGAAACGCACTTCCGCGGGAGAACGTTTCCAGTTTTCAGTAGAAAAAGCATAGACGCTCACCATTTTTACCCCGGCTTCTACTGCTCCGGCCAGGGTGTCCATGAGCGATAGTTCTCCGGCCTCGTGCCCAGCGGTTCTCGGTAATCCCTGCTGGTTAGCCCAGCGTCCGTTACCGTCCATAATTAGTGCCACATGGGCTGGCACTGGCGATAACGGGGGCATTGAGGAACCCTGCCCAGGGGGAACGGTGGCTACGAAGTCTTTATCGCTCATGTTCTTATTATGCCTTGCGTGCCATCACCGACAAGGATTTTAGTTTTCGCTCTAGCACCCATTCGGTATAGGCGGTGACCACTTCTTCTGCTATCCCCTGAGTTAGCGGATCCGCCTGGTAGACCTGCGGCCACTGTCCCGCCAACAGCGCGGTGAGCAGTTCGATTACTGGCATAGAGATGTGAAGGCCTCCGCTTAACTGACAGTTTTCGCACACCACCCCACCGGCAGGTGCGGAAAATACTTTAAAGGGGCCATCAGCTCCACACAGCGCGCACTCACCTAAAGCAGGCGCCCATCCGGCAATCGCTAGAGTGCGTAATAGGTAAGAGGACAGCACCATGCCCGGGCGGTGCGCCCGATTTGCTAAAGCAGGTATTGCGCCAGCTAGCAGATGATATTGGCTGCGTGAAGCCTCGCCCTCGGATAGTTTCTCGGCGGTTTCTAGCATTACTTGCCCCGATAGGTACCGTTCATAGTCGCAAGCGATTCTCGGGGCATTTAGGCTGAGCGAGGCGGCCTGGGTAACCGTGTCCAGGTTGCGCCCGGAGTGCAGTTGCAGTTTTACCCGGTTGAAGGGGGTCAGGCGCGCCCCAAATTTTGAGGAAGTGCGGCGCAGTCCTTTGGCTACCGCCCGCACCTGACCGTGCTCTAAGGTCAGCAGGGTTAGAATCATGTCCGCTTCCCCTAACTTGGTGGTTCTAAGGACAATCGCCTGGTCGGTGTAGGTTCGCAGCACCCGCTCATTATCTCATATCTAGTTACAGCTTCTAGGTTCAGTTTGGATTCAAACCCCACCTTTCAAAGGGAGCTGGTGGGTAACTGCTAGTGCCTGGCTTGAAAATATGGATAACAGCCGCCCGCATAAAATCTGCAAAACGATTGCTAGATTCCCTGCAAAACGATTGCTAGACTTCCTGCAAAACGATTGCTAGAATTCATGTAAAACGACTTTTAGCATCTATTAATTGAGGTAAAAGTGCTTCCAGGTTCTTCTGAAACATATCTTAGACGATACGTAGATAACGAGCTCGATGCGCTTCTCCCAGAGTTACCTGGAATCGCGCTTGATGGCCCTAAAGGCGTGGGGAAAACCGTTACTGCTTCCCGTAGAGTCGAAAGCGTCCTCGAACTAGATTCTCCGGATGTACGTAATCTAGTTGCCTCGCAGCTACGAACAGTGCTTACCTCCCACAAAACTGTATTGCTTGACGAATGGCAAAACTATCCTCCGGTCTGGGATGGCGCCCGCCGACTTATCGATGAAAAAGCCGATACTCGTTTTCTATTTACCGGCAGTGCTACCCCGATTGAGAATGTGGACACCCATTCTGGCGCCGGGAGAATTATTTCACTGAGAATGCGTCCTCTGGCATTATCGGAACGCCCCGGCAGCACTCCAAAGATCTTTATCCGCGATATTTTTTCCTCAAAACCCTTCTCCACTCCGATATCTGGGGAAAGTAACTTTTCTTATTCGGATTACGCCCGCGCCATCTGTTCCACCGGCTTCCCCCAGATAGAAGACCTTTCTCCTCGGGCGCGCAGGGCGGCCGTTGCGGGCTATATTTCGCGGATAGTTGACCGTGATTTCCCTGAACAGGGAGTTACCCTGCGTAGACCAGCGGCCTTACAAGCATGGCTGCGTGCATATTCAGCTGCTACTGCCACCACTGCTTCGTATACCAAGATATTAAAAGCTGCGCTACCAGCAGAGGGCGATTTACCCTCAAAATCAGCTACTAGCAGCTACCGGAATCTCCTAGAAAAACTCTGGATTTTAGATCCGCTTCCTGCTTGGTCGCCCACTTATACTTCCTTTGCAAGATTATCGAAAGCCCCTAAACATCACCTGGCAGATCCCGGTTTAGCTGCTTATCTTCTGGGGGTAAGTGAAGATATTTTGACCAGCGGAGCCGAAGGAACCCTAGAAACTTATGGACAGTTATTCGAGTCATTGATGCTGCTTACCCTGCGAGGAGCTGCCCAAGAATGCGAATCTCAGGTCTTCCACTTCCGCACCCCTTCGGGAGAACGTGAAGTAGATGCGATTATCGAACGCTACGATGGAAAAACTATCGCATTCGAAGCTAAGTCCTCCGCAATCGTTGATACAGAAGACGTTCGCCATCTCAACTGGCTAGAAAAGCGACTTGGAAGTCGGCTACTAGATAAAATCCTGGTATATACCGGTACTTACGCTTATCGTCGCAAGGACGGGGTGGCAGTGATTCCTCTGGCGCTCCTAGGTTAATGCAGCTCAGAAGATGCTAGCGCATGTTGTGCAGACCCTAGCGTTCCGCACGGTTGAGGGCGCTGATTACCGCCTTATAGGTAGCGCGGGTAATCGAAGAATCAATGCCAACTCCCCACAGCACCTGACCGGCAATCTCGGCCTCAATATAGGCGGCTGCCCGCGAACTTTCCCCGGTTTCCATCGCGTGCTCTACATAGTCAAGCACCTTGATATCCAAACCGAGCTCCTGGAAAGCAGTAATAAACGCTTCAATAGGGCCAGGCGCCACCGCCTCTAAAGTACGCAAAGTACCGTTATCGCTAACTTGAGCTCGCAAAGACACTACCCCAGTTTCATGGTTGGTATCTGCGAGGGAATCGCACAGTTTGAAGCGCCCCCAAGGAGAAAGACTATGCTCTTCGCCGGGCAAATACTCGTCAGCGAAAATGTTCCATAAATGTTTGGAATCGACTTCTCCCCCAAACTTTTCCGTATAGTCCTGAACCAGGCGATAGAACTCTACCTGCAGGCGGCGCGGCAAATCCAAAGAGTAGTCGCGTTTCATCAGGAACGCTATTCCCCCCTTGCCAGACTGAGAGTTCACCCGCACTACCGCCTGGTAATCGCGTCCTACATCACCGGGGTCAATCGGCAGGTAAGGAACTGTCCAAATTACCTGGTTCTGGTCACCTCCAGCAGCCGCAACTTCCTGGGTACGCTTATCAAAGCCCTTCTTAATGGCATCTTGATGAGAGCCAGAAAAGGAAGTGTAAACCAAATCGCCGGTATAGGGCTGGCGAGGATTAGTCTCCATGCGGGTGCAATACTCTACGGTTTCGCGCACCCGATCCAGGTTGGACAAATCCAACATGGGGTCGATTCCTTGGGAATAAAGATTCATCGCCAAAGTAATTAAATCTACGTTACCAGTGCGCTCGCCCTGACCCAACAGGCAGCCTTCTACCCGGTCAGCGCCGGCTTTCATAGACAGTTCTGCCGCAGCAATCCCCGTTCCCCGGTCATTATGATTATGCACCGACAAACAGATATGTTCACGGCGGCTCAGGTTCCGGCTCATCCATTCGATTTGATCCGCATAGGAGTCCGGCGTATAACGCTCCACAGTTGCCGGCAGGTTCAAAATAATTTCGCGATCCTCATCGGGTTGCCAAATATCCATAACCGCTTCACAGATTTCCAAGGCGAACTCGGCTTCGGTATCTACGAAAATTTCTGGAGAATATTGCAGCCCGAAAACCGTGGAATCATCGAGCTGCTTTTCTGCTTGCGCAATTACCTCGCGCACCCCGCTTACAGCCAGTTCCACAGTAGCGGCTTTATCGTTATGGAATACTACTTCCCGAAAAGTTGGTGAGGTGGCGTTATAGATATGCACATTGGCGCGCGGCACCCCCACTAGGGATTCCACAGTACGTCCGATTAGATCTTCGCGCGCCTGGGTAAGCACGGAAACGCACACGTCCTCGGGGATAGCGTCCTCTTCCACCAGGGAGCGCACGAAATCAAAATCTATCTGCGAGGCCGCCGGAAATCCGATCTCGATCTCTTTCATCCCAATCCGCACCAACAGCTCGAACAATTTGCGTTTACGCCTGGGATCCATCGGCTCAATCAGAGCCTGGTTACCGTCCCGCAAATCCGTAGATAACCAACGGGGAGCCTGGGTAACATTGTTATCTGGCCAGGTACGATCCGGCAGTTTCAGAGAAGTATCCCAAAAATGAGCATACTTTTGAAAAGGCATTCCGGAAGGTTGTTGCTGGGGAGCTTTACCAGTAGTTCGCATTCTAAGATTTCTTTCTGCTTTTTTTAGTGGCTGGCCGAAGACACCAAAGAATCCCGCGACGAGCCTCGACCAGTTTTACTGGACTTCGTCGCGGCAGCCTAGCAGCAGAATAATCATGCGCACGGGACTACTCTAAACCGTTTTTCCACTTTCTGGTAACCACCGGCCCGCATATTGAGCAGACAACTGCGGACCTTGGGTGGATTCCCGAGAAATAAAGACACCTTCACCGGCCACTAAACGATCCCCAGCTTTCGGCAAATAGGAGGCACCAAAAATCTGTTTCATCAGTACCGTTACCCCCAAGTTAGCGAGTTTATCGACCGGCTGGTCAATTACGCTGATCGCCGGAGACATTACTGAGAACCAGGGAATATCATCGATTGCTACCAATCCCAGGTCGCTGCCTAGCTGCATCCCCATACTTTTTGCGATCATCAATACCCCCAGGGCAATCTGGTTGGAGGCACAGATAATAATATCGGGACGGTACAGTGACAAGAGAGCCCGGGCGGCACTAGCTGCAGACACTGCCTCATGAGGGCAATACTCCACTTCTAACTCCCCAAAACCACAGTTAGCTAAGGCTTCCTGGAGTTTTTCAGTGCGTCTTTGCCCCGATAAAGAAAACTCGGGGCCGGCAAGATAAGCGGGATGGCGATACCCGGAAGCGCGCAGATGCTCTCCCAGGTCTTGCATTGCTCGGGCAGAATCAATCACCACCGAGGGGATCTTGGCTCCCGGAGCTTCCCGATCTAGAGCCACCATTGCTACCGACTCGGGAGGGTCTGGATGTTTCCATCCGGGTGCCACTCGGGAGGGAGGTACCACTAACAGCCCATCTACCCCTTGTTTTACCAGTGCCTGAATTCCGTTTTCGTAGCTTTGCCCGTCCTCATGCGCATTAGATAGCACCAAGGACGCTTGATGGGAATGTACTGCCCGCTCGACACAATGCGCCAGCATCGCATAGAACGGGTTCATCACGTCTCCTAGGACTAATCCGATGGCTCCGGTACGTCCGGTACGCATCGCCGCTGCTAGTCGGTCTTTTTGGTACCCCAGTTTGTCGGCGGCTGCCAATACTTTCTGCCGGGTAGCGCCAGCTAGATGAGTATTCCCATTCAACGCGCGCGAAACGGTAGCAATCGAGACTCCCGCCTCCTTGGCCACGTCCCTAATGGTCGCCACGAATATACGCCTCCTCGCGCTAGAACTTAATGTTAAAGATCCTAGCAGGAACACTTGTCTATAAGGAAACGTTTACAATAATCCTTTTTCCCTCTATGAACGAAGCAGAGATAGCTACCGGCCGCTTAAAAAACGATCTCAAAGCGCCTCCCTCCCCTCCCCCTTGAGGTAGAGAGTTAGAATCCCAGACGTCCGAGCATTTTCGTGTCTGACTGCCAATTCTTTGCCACCCGTACATGCAGGTGCAATTGCACCGGACGTCCCAATAGTTTTTGAATCTGTCGTTTGGATTTTATCCGCACTCGACGAATATGGCTGCCACCTTTACCGATCAAGATTCCTTTTTGAGAGTCGCGTTCCACGAACACGTTTACATGCACATCTAATGGTTTAATTTCCTGCTGAGGGGAGGCGGCCTCGCCTTGAGACACAGTATCGGCAAGGGAGGGAGCATCGCCCGAAGCAACTTCGCCTTCTGTGCCTTTGGCATTATCTTTATTATTTTCCGAGGCGCGGTGCGTACCGTACCCAAGGCTCGGGCCGCTATCTTCCCCCTGGTACAGAATCTCTTCTACCTGCACCGCAATCGAGTGCGGAAGCTCTTCGCGTACCCCTTCTAGCGCTGCCTCGCGCACAAATTCCGCAATCAGTTTTTCTACTGACTCGTCGCTTACTTGGTCGCGTGGATATAGAGGCGGAGAAGGTGGCAGATATTTCGCGATCTGATCCGCCAGTACCGACACTTCTCCCTCTTTGGCACTGACGGGGACAATCTCTTTCCAATCCCCCAGTTCGCCCGCAGCTATCAGTGCTGATACCATCCGCTCTTTCGAGACCAGATCAGCTTTGGTAACCGCCAATATAACCGGAATATTGAGTTCATTAAGTTCGGCAGCAATATAGCGATCGCCCGGACCGATCTTTTGATCTGCGGGCACGCAAAAAACCACTGCATCCACATCTACTAAGGCTTCGCGCACCATATCGTTTAAGCGTTTACCCAGCAGCGTGCGGGGGCGGTGTAGACCGGGAGTATCGACCAATACAATCTGATAATCCTGACCCTGAACTACTCCGCGTACGTTATGTCGGGTAGTTTCCGGACGCGAAGAAGTGATTGCCACTTTCTGTCCTACCAGCGCATTCGTTAGGGTAGATTTGCCAACATTAGGGCGCCCCACGATGGAAACAAATCCTGCACGATGCTCGCTAGGTGCTATTTTGTCTTGCTCACTCATTCTTCGTCCGTTTCTGTGTCTAGACGTTCCACCAATAGGGTATCCATTTGCCGGCGCCGGCCAGCAACTTCTTTCACCGAAATTTCCAGTCCCTTAGTCTGGGCATGTGATCCCAGCAGGGGCACTTTTCCTAAAGCTTTGGCCAGCAACCCACCAGCAGTATCCACTTCGTCATCAGTTATTTCCAGACCTACTAGTTCAGCGAGGTCATCTAAACCTAAACGGGCGGGCACCAACCAGGTATTGGCGCTGAGTTGCTCCGGTTCTTGCTCGGCGCGGTCATGTTCATCAGTTACCTCTCCTACCAGCTCTTCCAAAATATCTTCAATGGTCACCAGGCCAACGGTGCCTCCCCATTCGTCAACCACTACCGCGATATGGGGAGCGTCCACTTGCATCTGACGCATCAAGTCATCAGCGAGCATTACTTCGGGGACAAAGAAGGCTTCGCGCATCATTTCAGGGACCGGATGATCCATTAGTTCGGGGCGAGAAAAACAGCGCGAAATCAGATCTTTCAGATAGAGCATTCCCCGCACATCATCGGCGTCTTCCCCGAGCACCGGGATCCGCGAAAAACCAGATTGAATGAAAACTTCGAAAGCTTCTCTGGCTAAGGTTGTGGTTTCTACCGCCACCATATCGGTACGCGGCACGATAATTTCCCGAACCAGAGTAGTCCCCAGTTCCAAGGCAGAACGCACGATTTGGCGGTCTTCATCCTCGAAAGCTAGGTTCTCTTCCTGCCCCATTTCGTCGACCATTTCCCGGAAATCTTCCGCGATTTCAGCCCGAGAAGCGGCCTCATCTACCGGACCGAGGGGCGCGATCTTTTGCACTATCCATTCTACCGGGCGAGAAAGAACCGATATTTTTAGCCCAAAATTAACCATTTTACTCAGCCACAAAGCGGTAGCTTCGGGGCGATAATGCCCCACCCGCATACCTACAAAAGTGGCAAAGATCAGCAGCAGGGCTCCCAATACCAGTAGCGATACTAGCAGCGCCACCCACCAAGTCAAGCCAAACCCTACCATAGCCAAAGTCATACAGGTGGCCGCTAATACCTGCGCGAATAGACGCCAAGACTGGCAGATAGCCACGGTATGGCCCCTATCTTCCAGCAGGGAACGTACTAACGGAGCGCGGCGGCGCCCTGCTTCAACCAGGTCTTGAGCCCGCGCATGGGAAAGAGTTTGGAAGGCTCCCAGCGCCGCAGCCCAGGCGGCATCTGCCCCCACTAATGCGATCGCTAAGGCGAGGAGTCCTCCCGCAGGTATTTGGGAGATCAAGTTCAGCTCCGCTCCGCTAAGAAGGTCAGCAAGAGTTTGCGTTGCAAAGCAAACATTTCTTTTTCTTCATCCTTTTCGGCGTGGTCATAGCCAAGTAGATGCAAGATTCCGTGCACCGTAAGGAGCAGCATTTCTTCGGCGGAAGAGTGCCCAGCCCTAGCGGCTTGCGCCTGAGCCACCTCGGGGCAAATCACAATGTCCCCTAAGATACCGGCCTCGGTGGGAGAATCCGCGCTGCCAGGGCGCAGTTCATCCATCGGAAAACTCATCACATCGGTCGGACCTTCTAGGTCTAACCAACGTTCATGCAAGGCAGCGATCGCATCCGGTTCCACGAAAATCAGCGACATTTCAACCGCTGGAGACACATGCATTGCCTCCAGCACATAGGCGGCAAGCTCTTGGAATTCTTCCCCGTCGATTTGGTATTCAGTTTCGTTTAATACCTCTACGCTCACCGGTACTTCTCCTCCTCATCTAAAGTGTTCGCATGTCGTTCATAGGCATCAATAATCAGTCCCACCAGTTTATCGCGAACCACGTCCTCGCTGGTCAAATAGCAAAACTCGATATCCTTAACTCCGGTGAGGACGTTGCGAGCATCTTTAAGTCCCGAAAGCTTGCCCCGAGGCAGATCAATCTGGGTAATATCCCCGGTCACAACCATAGTTGAGCCTTCCCCCAGCCGGGTGAGAAACATTTTCATCTGTTGGGTAGTGGTGTTTTGAGCTTCATCCAACACGATGAACGCATGAGAAATGGTGCGCCCGCGCATATAGGCAAGCGGAGCAACCTCAATCGTTCCCGATTCTAGCAGCTGGGCAAGTTCCGCCGGTTCCAGCATTTCCCGTAAGGCATCATAAAGAGGACGCAGATAGGGGTCGATCTTTTCGGTGAGTGTACCGGGCAAAAAACCGAGCGATTCACCTGCCTCTACCGCGGGACGGGTCAAAACTATCCGGGACACCGCCCCTGATTCTAAAGCTTCCACCGCTTTTGCCATCGCCAGATAGGTTTTTCCGGTCCCGGCTGGCCCCACCCCAAAGACGATCCGATTATTGGCGATCGCCTCTAAATATTTTTGTTGGCCAGGGGTTTTTGCCCTAACCTGTCGGCGTTTAGTACGCAGTACCGGTAAGGTTTCTTGCGATGACATGAGGGTTAACGCCTGCTGGACTGCCGCGGCAGACAGAGGATTACCATGACGGGCAGCTGCAATCAATTCGCCTAGCAGGTCGGCACCCATCCGTGCCTCGCCGGGATTGCCTTGAAAAGTTACGATATTGCCGCGTGAGTTAATCCTTACCCCCGGCAGATTATCTTGCATTGCCCGCAATACCTGGTCTCCGGGGCCAAACACCAGCACCGGATCCAGGTCTTCCGGTAATAGCACCTGGGTTAGTTCATCGGTCATCTCAGAGTGCTTCCTTCCGTCCCCAAAAGCCGCTGCAAAGGCCTAACGCCGCCAAGGCAGCCGGCCCGGCGCTAGAGGAGCGTAAAACGGTAGGTCCCAGCCGCGCAGTAATCGCGCCGGCAGCGCAAAACTTAGCAGTTTCCTCCGGGCTCACCCCGCCCTCCGGACCAACAATCAGGTGTATCATTTTCGCCTCACTTACCTGCTCCCAGGCTTCAATAAGAGGTAGGGAGGAATCCGGGTCGAGCAGCAGAAACTTTTCTTCGCTGCCTGCGGCGGCGATTATTTCTTGCAGTTTCCGCGAATCAGCTAAGGGATCTAGGAGAGGCCAGTTGGCACGGCGGGACTGTTTCGCTGCCGCTTGCAGTAGCGACTCCCACTTCTTAGCGCCCCGCTGCACTTTAGATCCCTTCCACTGCACAATCGAGCGCCCTGCCGCCCAGGGACGCACCCGGCTTACCCCTAACTCGACTGCCGATTCCACTGCCTGTTCATCGCGCCCACCCTTTGAAAGTGCCTGGATCAGCCCAAACTGGGTTTGCGGCAAAGATAGGTGCATTACCTGAAGTACTTCAAACTCTAAAAAGTTTTTATCGGTTGCCAGTATCTGGCAGCGCAGACGCAACCCTTTACCGTCAACTAGGTCGAGGGGGTCGCCTACTCCCAGACGCAGCGAACCGACTGCGTGGGCGGCTTCTGATCCTTTAAGGGATCCGCGTCCTCCTTCTTGCAGGGAGATGAGCGGCGGGCAGGATTCGTCACCTAAAAATACGGGAAGAAACATTAGTGACCTGCAAATCGTTCCCGCAGGCGAGAGAACACTCCGCTATCGGCTAGCGGTTCTGGTTCTACCCGATCTTCTTGTCTAAGCTGCGCCAATTGCGAGATTAGTTCCCGCTGAGCAGCATCTAGGTTAGTGGGCACCTGAACCATAATATTTACAATCAGGTCGCCGCGCCCTTCTCGCTGTAAGCGTCCTACCCCCAAGCCGGCAAGCCGAATCTGTTGACCAGGCTGGGTGCCAGGTGCAATAGTAATCTCTTGAGTGCCATCAAAAGTATCCAAGTCAACTTTGGTTCCCAAAATGGCGGCCGTCATCGGCACCCGCAATGTAGTCTCCAGATTATCCCCGTGGCGGGAAAATACCCGATGGGCACTGACTTTGATCTCTAAATACAAATCCCCGCTGGGGCCACCTCCCGGTCCTACTGCACCTTTACCACGCAGCTGCACTTTATGTCCGGTTTGCACCCCGGGAGGAATCTCTACCTGCAAAGTGGAAGTGGTGCGTATTCGTCCTTCACCGGAGCACTCGGGGCAGGGATCAGGAATTGTGGTACCGTGACCGGCACAGGCGCTACAGGGAACGGTGGATTGCATTTGTCCCAAGAAGGTACGGGTAGAGCGGGTAACCGAGCCGCGACCATTACAAACCTGACAGGTACGCGGGGAAGTTCCCGGGGCGCAGCAGCTCCCCTCACAGGTAGGACACACTACCGCAGTCCGCACCTGTACCTGCTTCTTTACCCCAAATACCGCTTCCTCTAAAGCGATTTCCAGGCGTTGACGCAGATCCTCTCCTCTCCGTCCTCTCGGAGTCGGGCCAGCGCCCGTTTCCCCTCCGAAAAAGCTCTCAAAAATATCGGAGAACATGGAAAAGTCGCCCATACCGGAGCTGGCGAAACCGGACTCACCGCCCATATCGTAGCGGCGCCGCTTTTCCGGATCAGACAGGACTTCGTGCGCCATCGAGACCTCTTTGAAAGCCTCTTCTGACTGTGGCCCGGCTACGTCCGGATGTAACTTGCGGGCTTTGCGGCGGTACGCACGTCTAATCTCCGCTTCCGTAGCGTCCCGGGAAACCCCTAGAATCTCATAGTAATCAGCCAAGGATCCGTTTTCCTCTTTCCTAATCTACCTGGTCATCATCCGCGATAAATACCGCGAAACCGCACGAACAATACTCATTGCGCGCGGATAGTCCATTCTTTGTGGGCCTACTATCCCGACATGGGCGACCCCGCTTTCTTTATCTCCGTAAGCCCCTGCCACAATGGAAGTCTCCGACAGGGAATGCTCGCCTGATTCGGAGCCAATCGTGACTGTAACTGGCGAATCTTGTTGATCAATCTCCGAAAATAGCCGCAGCAAGGTTACTTGCTCTTCCAGGGCATCTAAAATGGAGCCGATCGAACTAGAAAACTCGGGGCTAGAGCGCACCAAATTTCCCGCCCCTACCATCACGATCCTCTCGGTGCGTTCCCCGGTAAGTGCCTCGCGAATAATCGGCAACACCTGAGAGATCACTTCCAGGTGTTCCGGGGCGGCTCCTGCCATTAATACTGGTTCCACCTGGGATATTTGTGATGCTTCCATTCCCGCTAAAGTGGAATTTAGTAGCAACGCCAAAGAGTGGGCGCTCGCAGAGTCAACCTCATAGCGAGTTTCGATAGTAGCCTGCTGCACCCGGCCGCTATTGGTGATAACGATTACTAGCAGTTTGAACTCTGCAACTGGGATTAGCTCGATATGGCGCAGGCCGCTGCGTTCAAAATGCGGGTACTGCACCACCGCTAATTGCCGGGTCAACTGGGCTAAAACCCGAACGGTACGGGCTACTACTTCATCAAAATCAGCGGCTCCTAAAACAAAAGTCTCAATCGCACGCCGCTGAGCACTAGTAATCGGGCTGAGCTCTGATATCCGGTCCACGAAGGCGCGATACCCCTTTTCGGTGGGTACTCGCCCAGCAGAGGTATGGGGCTGATAAAGATAGCCTTTCTCTTCCAGCACCGACATATCATTGCGCACCGTGGCCGGGGATACCCGCAAATCATGCCGATCTACCAACGCCTTAGAGCCTACGGGTTCACCGGTTTCCACATAGTCGGTGACGATAGCTCGCAACACGTCGTCTCGCCGGATACTTGCCTGGCTCATATCTCCTCACTGTCCTTAGAAACCGTAGCGCTCAACCTCAGCAAAACCTTTGTCAGCACTCGGCCGCCTCGACTGCTAACTCTACCTTGATTGACTGCTACTTATTAACCTCGAACCTGTGATTCGCGCAAAGCTAAAGACGAGGGCGCTTACTTTTTAGCCTGCGTCAAGACTTGCACCATGGCTAACGCTGCCTGTACGGCCTCGTAGCCTTTATCTTCGCTAGAAGATTCCAATCCGGCTCGATCCAAGGCTTGTTCTTCGTTATCACAGGTCAGCAGCCCAAACCCTAGGGGAATCCGGGATTCAATCGACACTTTGGTGAGACCATAGGTGGCAGCGTCACATACGTAATCAAAATGAGGAGTACCTCCGCGAATAACTACTCCCAGACAAACCAGGGCGTCTGCTTTCCCACTTTCAGCATAGGCTTTTGCAGCTAAGGGAAGCTCAAAGGAGCCCGGAACCCGCACTACTTCGCAGTCCGCCTTCGCATCCCGACAGGCGCGTTCGGCTCCCGCTACCAGACCCTTCATTACCTGCTCATGCCATTGAGTAGCGATAATCACCACTTTCTTGCCTGCTCCGGCAATATGTAAGTCGGGAACTCCTGCTCCAGCCATTCTTCCTCCTCAGTACCAGTCGTTTTTCCCTAGGGTGCCGCGGCTATTCCTTAGCCACGAAATTGTCGAGATTATGGAAGGTATGTCCCAGCCGCTGTTTGGTACGTAAATACTCGATATTGTGCGGATCGATCCCGACTTCTAGCGGTACGGTTTCCTCTACTTCAATCCCATCTTGACTAAGCAGCGCCTTTTGCGGATTGTTGGTCAGCAAACGGATATTAAGTAGCTGCAGATCCCGTAAGATAGCGGCCGCCGCCCCATATTCACGCAGGTCAACCGGCCATCCCAAATCAAGATTAGCCTGAGCAGTATCGCGTCCTTGATCCTGCAGAGCATAGGCTTTAATTTTTTCGCTCAGCCCAATCCCGCGTCCTTCTTGACCGCGCAGATAAATAATCGCGCCGCCCTCGGCTGCTACCTGCCTCATCGCTTGCTGTAGCTGCGGCCCGCAATCGCAGCGCAGCGAGCCGAAAGCTTCCCCGGTCAGACATTCGGAATGAATCCGCACCAAAGCGGTCGACTCTGCAGTCTTTTCGGAGATCAGCGCCATATGCACTGTGCCTAGTTCAGAATCCTGATAAGCACGCACCGTAAAATCCCCAAATTGCGTGGGAAGTTTGGCGCTGGCGATTTCGGTAACCCGGGTGATCTTATCCGACTCTACCTGTGGTTTTTCCTGGGATAAAAACTCTTTCAGCTCGGCGATTGTAATTAGTTCCAGGTCAAACTTTTCTGCGATTGCCGGGCAGTCCCGGTAGCGAGCCATAGAACCGTCATCGTGAACCATTTCCCCGATGGCGGCTACCGGAGACAGGTCTGCTAGCTCCATGAGATCAACTGCCGCCTCGGTATGTCCTGCCCGGGTAAAAATCCCGCCACTGCGCGCCCGCAGCGGCAAAATATGTCCGGGACGCACCAAATCTTCACTGCTGGCCTGAGGGTTGGCTAAAGCCCGCAAAGTGGTACGGCGATCCGCAGCTGATATCCCGGTGGTCACTCCCCTTGCGGCATCACAGGAAACGGTGTAACAGGTGCGCAGCTGATCTTGATTGGCTGGCCATTGAATCGGCAATCCCAGCAAATCTGCACGTTCGGCCGGCATGGGGGCGCAAATATAACCGGAGGTGTAACGCACCATCCACCCCATCCACTCGGAGGTAACTGTTTGGGCGCTAACAATCGCGTCAACTTCATTTTCCCGGTCTTTCGAATCCGCTACCAAAACGGGTTTTCCTGCCCGCAGTGCTGCGCTGACCCGCTCAAATAACTTCGCCAAGTCACTCATTAGTTTTTACTCCCCTCCAGTAGACGTTCCACGTATTTCGCTATCTGGTCAGTCTCTAAGTTGACTAAAGAGCCGGCCGAAAGCGTCCCTAAAGTAGTGTTATCCCGGGTGACGGGGATGATTGCGACCCGGAAATAGTCCGCACCCACCGCGGTTACGGTTAGAGACACTCCGTCGATCGCAATCGATCCTTTCCGCGCGATCTGGGGCATTAATGAGGGCGGAGCAGAAATCTGTAGCTCTTGCCAACGCTGCCCTTCCTCTAGGGAAGTTACCGTGCCGGTACCGTCAATATGCCCGGCGACCAGGTGTCCCCCTAAGCGATCTGTCGGGAGGAGGGCGCGCTCCAGGTTAACCCCCTCGCCAAGGCGTTTTTGCCCCAAAGTGGTGAGCCTTACGGTTTCCGGCATGGCGTAGGCATAGAAAGTATCGCCTTCGACCCGGGTCACGGTCAGGCAAATCCCGGAGGTAGCCACCGATTCTCCCGGGGACAGCTCGGAGGCGAAAGTGCAAGAAATCCCAATTTCGAGGTCTGTTTCTTGCTTCTTTAGGGATTTAATCGTCCCGACCTCTGCTATTAGTCCGGTAAACATGACGCCCCTTCCTTTTCTAACGCCAAGAAAACATCTCCGCCTAATTCTTTAACCTGTTGCAATTGGAAATCCAGGGAACTGGTCAAAGCGTTAATCCCCAAGTCGCCTATCCCTTTGCGCCCTTCTCCCAGTAGCCGAGGAGCCAGGTAGACATGCAGCTCATCGACCAGGCCAGCCTTTAGTGCCGCGGTTACCAAGGTAGGTCCGCCCTCCAGGAGCGCAAAAATCTCTCCGCGTTGGTAGCAGCTTTCTAGCACCGCCTTTAGGTCATGGGTGCGTGCCTGTTCCGCTTTGCCGGTCAGATAAAAATCTGCGGGAATCTCGCGCTTGCCCACCACCAGGGGGCGCGACTGCTGCGGGAGCTCGCGACCATCGGCTAGACGCGCCGATAGCTGGGGATTATCAGCAAGGACGGTACCGGTGCCGGCAATAATCACATCCACGCTGGATCGAATCCGGTGCGCATAGGCACGCGAGAGCCGGTTAGTAATCCACTGACTAGATCCGTCCTTAGCGGCGCAATACCCGTCCAGAGTCTGCGCTACTTTCGCAATCGTCCAGGGGCGGCCACGCCGGGTGGCCAGCACCCAGTGGGCGCTAACTTCCTGTGCCTTCGCGAGGACGTCTTCATCTATTCCCACTTCACTAGCGGGCATAGCGTTAATCCCCTGGCTGCTCAGATATTCCCCGCCGCCAGCAGCTTTCGGGTTAGGGTCATCGGCTGCCCAGATTACATTTTTAATCCCTGCTTCAATCAGGGCACGGGTACAGGGAGGAGTTTTACCGCTATGGTTGCAAGGCTCCAGAGTGACTACCGCGGTCAGGGGAGCAGATCCGGTATCCTCTTTCAAGTTCGCAAGGGCGTCTACTTCGGCGTGGGCGCTTCCGGCTCCCCGGTGATACCCCATTGACAATATCCTGCCGGCGGGAGAAAGAATAGCGCAGCCCACCTGGGGATTTCCTCCAGTTCTAGGGCCTTGGAGGGCAGCTTTACTGGCGGCCGCGAGACCGTGAGTGAGCGCAGCTTTAGTGGGCATTGAAAGCGCCAATAAAAATCCTCCTCGCCAATATAGTGTTCCGAGGAGGCGTGGGCGCGCGCAGACGCCATGATGGCATAACTGCCCGTGCTGCCTCTCATCCGGACTATAACCGTCGGTACCGGAATTTCACCGGTTCAGCCGCCCATAGTGAGCGGGTCGCGGACTTTACCGCCGGTTCGGATTTTCACCGACCCCGGAGCACCCGTTTATTATGCCACATTTTGACTCGATTCGCTCAGCGCGCGAGGGCGCCCTGCATTTGCGATAATGGAACTAGCGTAGAGAACAGGAGTTGTTCATGATCCCGAATTATCGTTTTGGTAGCGAAGAGTTACCGGTACAGGCCGGCCGCTACCTGCTAGTTGTTTCTCCCGCCTGCCCCTATTGCCGCCGGGTGACCATTGCGCGGCGGCTTTTAGGTTTAGAGGCTGCGATCGGGGTACGTTATGCTACCGGATCGGGCCCGGATGGTTTCGAGTTTATTCGGGATGGCTATTCCTATGACCCGCTGCTAATGGTGCGTTCAGCGCGCGAGCTATATCGCCGCCAACCCAATTTTGAGCCTGATGATCCGCAAACCGTGCCGGTGATACTAGATTCCCAGCGCGATAACCAGATTGTGGCTACCGAGTCCGCCGATATGCTGCTCGATTTTTGCACCGCTTGGAAACCTTTTACTCATTTTGAAGCCCCGGATTTGTATCCGGCAGCTGAGCGGGCAAAACTTGATGCCCTCGATGCTTGGCTAAATAAGCAGTTAGTTAGCCCTTCCTGGGCAGTTTCTCATGGAGAAGCTGACGGACAAACCCGGCGGAACTTTTCACTGGCTTTGGAACGCTTGGAAGAAATGTTGCGGGAAAATTCGTTCCTTACTGGTGAGCAGCCCGTCGAAAGCGATATTCGGGCCTTTGTGGTTTTCCAAGTGCTATCTTCGTCTGCTCCCGAAATGTTGTGTGATTTCGAGGCCATTAGCGAATATCTTTCTCGCTTAAGCAAATTGCCGGCTTGGGTCAGTCCCGAAGAAGCAGCAGCTTTGGATCCTAACTATTCGGGCAGTAGCGAATCTGAGGACTCTGCCGGAGCGGTCTGCTGTAGCGCCTAAGGTTTTCCCCTATAGTTAGGGCGTGTTTGATCGCTACGGAAAAGACGTCCTTGCTAACGATAATTGGCGCAAGCTCCCGGCTTCCCGCCCGGTTGCTGCTACCCGCGGCCTGGTAGTTGAGGATGTGATGACCGGTTTTGTAGGCGCGGTCTTGCGCTGTTACAAATCTGGGGGCATGTATCTGGTGGAGCTGGAGGATCGGCGCGGCAAAGTGCGGGCTTTTCCGCTAGGAGCCGGTTTTTGGATTGACGGGAAACCGGTTGAGCTGCGAGCTCCCGCACCTAAAGTGAAAAACGACAAGGATCCTAAGTTGGCGAGCGGTCGTGCCGCCACTAATTCCGGTTCGCGGCGCGCCCCGCAGGACGGTAAACGTCGGGCGCGAGTAGCGCGGGCATCCCGGATTTGGGTAGAAGGACGCCATGATGCGGAGCTAGTAGAACATGTCTGGGGCGATGACCTGCGCGAGCTGGGGGTAGTGGTAGAAATCCTGGACGGGGTGGATCATCTTCCAGAGCGGCTGGAAGAGTTCGCTCCTACCCCGCGGACAAGAATCGGAGCCTTAGTGGATCACCTGGTGCCCGGCTCTAAAGAGTCGCGTATCGCCCAGCACTGTATCGAAACTTTTGGCGAGGACGCAGTCGCGATTGCGGGGCATCCGTTTGTAGACGTGTGGCAGGCAGTAAAACCGCAGCGAGTGGGGCTGGATTCTTGGCCACCAGTGCCGCGCGGCAGCGATATTAAGGTGGGTAGCCTACAGGCCTTGGGCTTACCGGCAGCAAACCAGGCGGATATCGCTCAGGGTTGGAAACATATTTTGCGGCAAGTACGCGACTGGCGGGATCTGGAACCCGGTCTTTTAGGGCCGGTAGAATCACTAATCGATTTCGTTACCGCCGCCGGCACCCGCTAACTTACCAGCCCAATAGCTGGCCAGTAACATAGTCAGCCATTAGACGCCCCCGCAAGGTTAATATCGCTTCGCCGCGGCGCGCCGCCTCTTCTTCAAGATATCCTTTTGCCACCAGCACCGGTAACTCGGCTCGTTCCTCTGCGCGCAAACTTTTTACTCCTGCAGCGGTGCGCAGCCCCAACATGATCCGCTCCAGTTCCCGGCTGTCCGCAGCGACCACTTCCCCATCTTGAACTGGAAGGTCACCCGTGGCTACGCTCCTTGCGTAGCCACGGGGATGTTTCCAGTTCCACCAGCGCACCTGGCCGAGATGAGAATGCGCGCCCGGCCCAATCCCCCACCAATTCCAGTCCCGCCAATAAGCCAGGTTATGCCGCGATACATTTGCCAAATAAGTAGCATCGGGAATCTTCGGGCTCGGGAATACTTCGGTATCTAGCTGCCTTGCCCAATTTGAGATTTCATACCACTTAAAACCCGCCGCTTTTAGCAGTGAGTCCGCCATTTCATATTTTTCTGCCTGACTATCAGGATCAATCGGAGACAGTTGCCCCCGCTCCACCTGGGCATACATCTTGGTACCGGGCTCAATCACCAAAGAGTAGGCGCTAATATGGTCAACTTCTAAAGCTAAGGCTGCCTGCAGCGAGGCTTCCCAATCCGCTTTAGACTCCCCGGGAGTCCCGTAAATCAAATCCAGGGACACCGCGAGGCCGGCTCGCCGCAGCGCGGCTACTGCCTGGGGAAGATTTTCCGGGCGATGAGTCCGCTCCAAAGTCGCCAATACTTGCGGCACCGCCGATTGCATTCCCAGGGACACGCGGGTGAATCCACTGGCGGCTAGTTCCTGCGCTACCTGGTCAGTTATCGTGTCCGGGTTAGCTTCAATCGATACCTCGGCGCCCGGAGCTACTCCCCAGGTACTGACTACATCCTCCAGGAGTTCCCGCAGCGCCCTCACGCTTAGCAGGGTGGGGGTACCGCCTCCGAAATAAACCGAGTACGCCGGGGGTGGAACTAGCTTATGTTCGCGCAAAAACTGCGCGGCCAGCGCCAGCTCACGGCGTGCCGAATCATGGTAGCTTGCTCGGTCGGCGCCAGCTCCAAAACCGTTCACATAGGTATTGAAGTCACAGTACCCGCAGCGCACCCGGCAAAATGGCACATGAATATAGACCGCGAAGCCGGCCTCCTGCTGACCCGAATCAGCGTGTGCCGCGTCCTTTCCCGCTACCGGAAGCGAGTGTAAGCGCCCACCGCCCTCATTAGCTGCGGAAAAAAGCTCTTTAAGCTTGGCGGTGCCGCTCACGAAAGCCGCTGCGCCACCAAGTCGAACACTTCTCGTCCCGCATCGATGGCGCGACGCTCAAACTTGGTCATTACGCGTCCTTCCCAACGCGGGGCAAAACCGCCGCGCCCCGGATCGGGATCTTCCTCATGAGGATTAACCCCAGCATAGGGATTCTCAAAATCGCAGGAATCCTCAATAACGTCCCGCATTTGGAAGGCATAATCCGACCAATCGGTGGCCAGGCGCCATACTCCCCCAGGACGCAGTACTCGCGCCACTGTTTGCGCAAATTCGGCCTGCACTAAACGCCGTTTATGGTGCTTAGTTTTGCGCCACGGATCCGGGAAGAAAGTCCACACCTCATCCAAGGAGGCTTCTTGAAACAGAATCGGTAAAGCTTGCGCCGCGTCAGCCTCAATAATCCGCAGGTTATCCACCCCGGCTTTAACTGCTTTCGACACGGTTTGCGCTACCCCCGGGCGGTAAACTTCGAACCCGATATAGTCCCGATCAGGATGCGATACCGCTGCAGACACGATCTGATCCCCGTTACCAGTACCAATTTCCAGGCGCACCACCGCGTTGCGATCAAAAAGACGTTTAAACGATAAGGGTTTCGCGTCCTCGGCCACCGCGGTATGCCCAGCACCGACAGGTACCGCTACTACATAGTCGCCGGCATGAGCATCCCAAGTATGTTGCAAAGAATCGCTAAGCTGACGTGCCCGGGAGACAAAAGACTTCGACCTGGCCAGATAGCGTCCTTCCGGTGATGACAGGTCAATTTCTTGAGCCTGCCCTCCGGTCTCGCCCTCCGTTAGTTCCTCCTCAGAAACTAGGTTTTCTGTCGCTTCCTCGCGTTCAGATAGTTCTTCACTCATGACTTACCCCTTTCCCGTGGGAGTATCTTGGGTTATGGCATCGATGAAAGCCGAGTTCGGGATTTCCACCGAGCCCACTGCTTTCATTCGTTTCTTTCCTGCCTTTTGTTTTTCTAAAAGTTTGCGTTTACGGGAAATATCCCCGCCATAGCATTTCGCCAACATATCTTTGCGCAGCGCTCGAATAGTCTGCCGAGCAATAATCCGCGAACCCACCGCTGCCTGAACTGGAATCTCAAACTGCTGGCGGGGAATTAACTCTTTTAGCCGCCGCGTCATCTTATCCCCATATGCATAAGCCGCATCACGATGCACAATGGCGCTAAACGCATCCACGCCCTCGCCATTTAACAAAATATCTACTTTCACCAGATCCGCAGATTGGGTGCCTGCCTCATGATAATCCAAGGAAGCAAAGCCCCGCGTCCGAGATTTAAGCTGGTCAAAGAAGTCAAACACGATCTCCGCTAAAGGCAGACGATAATGCATCTCTACCCGGTCAGAGGATAGATACTCCATTTTTCCTAAGGTGCCTCGCCTGCCCTGGCAAAGCTCCATGATTCGTCCTACATAGTCATTGGGAGTCAAAACAGTAGCTTCCACTACCGGTTCTTGCACGTCCAGGACTTTCCCATCCGGATACTCGGAAGGATTAGTCACTTCTAGTTCCGTACCATCCTCTTGAGTAACGTGATAAACCACCGAGGGCGCCGTAGCGATAATCGACAGTCCCGCCTCCCGCTCCAAGCGTTCCTTCACGATCTCTAGGTGTAGCAGCCCCAAGAATCCACAGCGAAAACCAAACCCCAAAGCCACGGAAGTTTCGGGTTCAAAAGTAATCGCCGCATCGTTTAACTGCAGCCGGTCCAGCGCCTCCCGCAAATCCGGGAAATCATCGCCATCTACCGGATAGATCCCCGAATAAACCATGGGTTTAGGTTCTTGATAGCCAGGCAGAATCTCACTGGCCGGATCCTTAGCACTGGTTACCGTGTCACCAACTTTAGATAACCGCACGTCCTTCGCACCAGTAATCAAATAACCCACTTCGCCCGGTCCCAGGCCAGCTGCCGGGGTAGGCTCCGGAGAAATAACCCCAATCTCTAGCAGCTCATGCTCAGAACCAGTGGACATCATTTTTACCCGCTGACCCTTTTTAAGGCTGCCATCCATCATCCGCACATAGGTCACTACTCCGCGATAAGTATCGTAGACGGAATCAAAAATCAGGGCACGCGGTTCCTTACTGCTGGATTTAGGGCATGGAACCTCCGCTACGATCCGATCCAGGAGCTCTGGCACCCCTTCACCGGTCTTGGCTGATACTCGCAGGCATTCCTCGGGAGATCCTCCCAACAGTCCCGCGATTTCCTCCGCGCAGCGATCTGGTTGCGCCGCCGGAAGATCAATCTTATTAAGTACCGGAATAATTACCAGGTCATGTTCCATCGCCAAATAGAGATTGGCTAGGGTTTGTGCTTCGATCCCCTGCGAGGAATCAATTAATAAGATCGCCCCTTCGCAAGCGGCTAGCGAACGCGACACCTCATAAGAAAAGTCCACGTGACCGGGGGTATCAATCATATTCAGCACATAGTGGGTGTCCCCCACCTGCCAGGGCATACGCACTGCCTGAGATTTAATCGTGATCCCGCGTTCACGTTCAATATCCATCCGATCCAGATATTGTTCGCGCATTTCTCGTTCCGAGACCACCCCGGTATCCCCCAACATCCGATCAGCCAGCGTAGACTTGCCGTGATCAATATGGGCAATGATACAAAAATTACGAATCTGCTGGGGATCCGTGTTACCGGGGGCAATCCCTAAATCCCGCTCGCTGTTAGCCAATACTATTATCTTCCTATTAAAATCCCGCTGTCTTCTCGCGTTATCCTATTGCCTTAAGTCCCAAACCTCTAACTGCGAGGGCGCGGCTTGCGCCGGGTACGGGTACGCGCAGTTGGTTTTGCTGCGGGAGTCGTTTGCTCACTAGCAGCATCGGACTTCGCTGCCGACTTTGCTGCCGGTTTAGGTTTAGCAGTTGCTTTCGTCGAGGTCTTTGCCGTAGTTTTCCTAGCGGCAGGCTTCTTAGCGGCAGTAGTTTTCTTGGCTGCTGGTCTTTTAGCAGGCGCTGCTTTAGAGGCAGTAGTCTTTGCTGCCGCGTCCTCACTGTCGGAAGATGCTGCCGCAGCGCTCGCACCAGCAGAGTTCTTTAATGTCGGCTTTTTCCTCTCGCTGCGGTGCACCGGCCCATACACTGCCGAGCGATTCCGCGTCCCACCAGGTCGCGGCGCAACCTTTTCCTCCGGTTCTTCCTCCGCGATTTCTATCACTTCCGGTTCCGGGGTGGACGGTGTTTGCTCCGCTTCTTCAGCTTCCCCCTCGGCTGGCAGTATCGGCAAGCCCCAGGCTTTAGCTACCAGTTCTAGAGAATGAATGCGTACCTGAGGATCGTAAGCGTGAGTAACGGTGATGATCTCATCTACCATGTACTTACGGGAAACCCAATCCATTTTCTCTACTACTTGCTCTGGGGTACCGACCGCGGAAATAGAGGGCAGCGCCCGCACCCGATCGGCCAGTTTTTCACCCAAAGTCGCATCCAAATCGTCGGTAGGCGGGGTGAGCGTGCCCGGCCGCCCGGAAAGCACATTCCCCTGTACCTGGTAGGTCGTGGTGAACTGGTACTTTGCTTCCGCTTCGTTCTCGTTACACATCACGTTCATGCCCATCATCACTACCGGATGATCCACCATGGCGGTCGGGGCGTTGGCGTTAAACTCCCGCCGGTATATCTCTACCGCTTCATCAATGTTGTAAGGAGCGAAGTGACCACCGAAAACATAGGGCATCCCCAGGTCAGCGGCAACCTTGGCGCCTGCAGAGGACGAAGACAACATCCACATAGGGATACAGGTGCCTTCCCCCGGAATGGCGCGCACCCGAGTGAAGGGGCGATCCACGCCGATAACTTCAATCCCGAGAATCGAGGCTTCCGCCCCTGAAACCACCCCGGAGTGCACCACTGATGTTTGATCTGATAGATAGCTGGCGAGCTCCTCGAGATCCTCCTCGAAATAGGCTGGCTCACTAGCGCCGCGATGCAGCGCCCGAGCCGTAGCCGGATCAGTTCCGGGTGCCCGACCTAACCCCAGATCAACCCGCCCCTCGTAAATGGTGTAAAGAGTTCCGTAGGTTTCCGCTACCGTAAGTGGAGACCAGTTAGGTAACATCACCCCGCCGGCACCTACCCGCAGACGAGTAGTGTTTTCCAAGGCGCGGGTGATTATCACCGATGAAGCCGAACACATGAAAACTTGCGAACCGTGATGTTCTGCCACCCACAGGCGGGTGTAACCCAAACGATCAGCATTCTTCGCCAGCTTTAGCGAAGTGTCCAGGGCTTCTTTCCGGGTCATGCCGGTAGAAAGCGGCGCCAACTCCAGAATATTCAAAGGAACCCGCCCATTGGACAATTTGGCAGCGGGAATTGGATTAGGTACCAATTTATTCCTTTCCTCAACACCCCTCGCGGGGGCAATAATCCTCTTCTCTTAGGTTACGCTAATTACGCCCGCTGAGGGGACTAGAAGCGCTAACCTTTAGAATGAAAAATAAAAAACCGCGCTAAAAATCGAAATACGTAGGACTTAGTGACTTTAGGAGCGGCTGAAACTAGATGGGGACAGAAGATAGTAACGAGGGCGCGGCAGGCGCAGACGCTAGCCTCGCCTCGGTGCGCACCGACATTTGGGTGTGGGCGGTACGCAAGTATAAAACTCGTTCGGCAGCGGCTAAAGCCTGCAAAGCTGGTCACGTAAAGATCAATGGCAAGAGCGCTAAGGCATCTTCTCCGGTGCGTCTCGGCGACCAAGTAGTAGTGCGGATCGGAGGATTCGACCACATATTACAGGTCAAACAATTGTTGGAGCGGCGAGTGAGTTATCCGCTCGCTCGCCTAGCCTATGAGGATTTAACTCCCGAGCGCCTCCCGAAGCTGTCTTTACCCTCGCTACCGCGCCGGGAACCCGGATCCGGCCGGCCAACGAAAAAAGAACGTCGCCAATTGGATCGGCTGCGAGGCCGCAGCCCTAACCAGGGACGTCGCTAGCGGTGACTTTTGGGGGCGCGAGCCTAGAAATCTTCTAGCTGAGGCACAGACTTTAGCAAGGTACTAACTAGGGCAGGCTTTGCGAGGCTGGGAGGAGCGGCTCCACCGAACCGCTCGCGGTGGAGCTGACCTTCCGGAGGCGAGGCGCAGAAGTGAACTTGATTACCACCCTCGAATTTTTTAGCGTCTAGGGCCTCGCGCCTGCTAAACTGATTCGCGGACTTTAGCCCCGGTCGGCTATAGTCTTGCCGGTTTCTTGCCAGCGTGCCCCACACGCCAGTCCGAATCCGGCTCAGCCCTCTAGACCGCATATTGGATACTCATAGAGAGTGAAAAATTGGCAAATATTAAGTCTCAGAAGAAGCGTATTCGTACGAATGAAAAGCGCCGCTTGCGCAACCGCTCGGTAAAGTCCGAGCTCAAGACGCTGGTACGTCGTACCCGCGAAGCGGTGGCTGCTGGCGATGCCCAGCTGGCCGAATCTGAATTGCGCCTCGCCAGCCAGAAGCTGGATCGCGCCGCGCAAAAGAAGATTATTCACCGCAACCAGGCGGCTAACCGCAAGTCGAAGCTGGCGAAGCTAGTTAACTCTATGGAGAAGTAACTCTTCGAGGGCATTTGGCACCAAGGTTAAGGCTCCCGATAGAGTCTTACCTAAAAAATATCTCACCGCATGCGGTGAGATATTTTTATTTTCCGCGCCCTGTTAGCCGCTATCCATTGTGGATACTATTTTGGGCGCTTAAAGTGGATCCGCGAATCAACAGTGGGCTATCCCGTAGAACGTTACTGTTGAAGACGCTCCTCTGGGTATGGTCGCAGCCCCAAATATCCGCAGCTAGTCCCAGTTACTGACGCTTTCTGGAAGTAACTGGCTTCCTGCTATCGGGAGTAACAACTGCTCGCCCTCTATACTGAAATCATGAGAAACACCGAAACTGCTTATTTTGCAATGGGCTGCTTTTGGGGAGCAGAACGTCTTTTTTCAGGATTGGACGGGGTGCAGCAAACCGAAGTCGGCTATATGGGCGGACACCTAGAAAATCCTAGTTACCAGCAGGTTTACACTGACACTACCGGTCACGCGGAAACGGTACGAGTGGTTTTTGACTCTGCGCAGATCAGTTACCGCCAGCTGCTAGAGGTATTTTTCTCTCACCACAACCCCACGACCCGTAATCGACAAGGCGGCGATGTGGGCTCGCAATACCGCTCCCAAGTTTTCCCCACTACGGCGGATCAAGAGCATACCGCCCAAGCAGTACTTTTGAAACTAAAAAACCAAATCTGCGACCTCTACCGAGCCGAGCCAGTTACCGAAATCGCTAGCGCCTCCCAGCTTCCCGTCTTTTACCCGGCAGAGGACTACCATCAACGCTACTTAGAAAAGAATCCCTTCGGCTACTGCTCGATCAAAGACAACGGATTAATGAAATGCAACTAGGAAAACTGCAGGTAAAAGTAGTTTTAGGGGATATCACTACTCTGGATGTTGACGCAATTGTCAACGCGGCCAACACTTCCCTACTGGGAGGAGGCGGTGTAGACGGGGCCATTCACCGCGTAGCCGGTCCCGGTCTACTCCAAGAATGCCGCACCCTGGGCGGAGCCCGAACCGGACAGGCGAAGATCACCGGTGGTTACAACTTGCCTGCCAAGTACGTGATACATACTCCTGGCCCAGTGTGGCATGGCGGAGGCACTCGGGAAGCCGAGCTCTTGGCGACTTGTTGGCGCAATTGCTTACATCTGGCTGCGCAGAACCATTGTCATTCGATAGCGTTCCCCTCGATTTCAACCGGGGTCTATCGCTTCCCGATAGCGCAGGCAGCTATGATTGCTATAAGCCAGATCAAAGACTTTTCCGCCTCCTCCTCTACCTTAAACTCCATCACTATCTGTTGTTTTAGCCCCGAAGACCAGCAGGTTTACCAACAGGCACTGTCGACATTGGAGGGATAGTTATGGCGCTTTGGATATTACTGGGAGTTATCGTCGGGATTGTCGCTGGGTGGACAATTCTACGTTACCGGCGTAGCCACAACAGCGAGGCAGCGCGGCAAGCTCTACGAGAAGCATTTAATGAATGCATTCCCCAAGATCAACGTCCCTCTTACGAGTGTGAGGACGATTTTTCGTCAATAGCGGTTGCGGGAATCGGGAAAACCGCTAGTTTCAAAACTTTTTCGGCCTTGCTACGTAAACTTGGGGCTTCCGATATGGTGATTGCCCGCTTGCTCGCCCCCGTGGCTGACCCCACCCAACTACGCAGCGCTACTTTCGGTCAGTTTGACCTCTACTGGCTGGCGGTTTCTGGCGAAGGACTGCAGGCCATGGTACGTCCGCGTTCCAAGAAAGGTTCGGTTCCCAACCCCACTCCCCCCAAGAAGAACTGAAGCTCGAACTAGCTAGCTAAACGCGCGGGGGAGAGATTTTTCCTCCCGCCCAAACTCCGTGTAGATGCGAACGCACGAGGGCGGATTTTGCCTCCCGCCCAAAAACTCGTAAAAGACCGGGGTCTTTTACGAGTTTTACGCCCGCCTAGCCTGATCGGCATAAATCCGCCCTCACGCGTTTACCTTTCGTGTGCAGGACATTTATTTTTGTTTCCCCACACCTTGTAAAGCCGCGATGATTACGGGAAATACTCCCCGCTTAGTCTGAGATTCGCCGCTGATTTTACCTTGAGCGCGGGGGAGAGATTTTATCCGAGTGGGTGCGGTGGGCATAAGAATTTGGAAAACGTCGCTACGTTTTCCAAATTCTTGGGCGGGAGGAAAAATCTCTCCCCCGCGCGTTTCGTCGTATCTACATGGACACTGTCCGAGCAGGCAAAAGTAATAGGGCTTGGACGAGATTTTCTCGTCCAAGCCCTATTGATTGCCAGATGATTACAAGGTCAATAAATCATCAATGGTGATTATTAGCTATATTGTTACGCTTTGTGGCGACGCCAGGCGACTACACCAGTCCCACCAGCTACCGAGGCTAGCGCAATACCAGCTAGAGAGGCAGCCACTGCACCGGTGCTGGCCAGGTCACCCTTAGCCGGCTTAGCTGCTTGCTTATTTGCAGGTTTCTTGCTATCAGCGACACCGGCAGCCCCAGTCTTATCTTCGGATTTACCGGGCTTTACTTCAGGTTTCCCAGGCTTTACTTCAGGTTTCCCTGGTTTTTGTTCTGGGTTAGAGGGATTGGCTTTGCAACCGTGCGCCTTGTTGTAGGCAGCAGGATCGGCATCTTGAATCTTCTTTAGAGCCGGATAGGCATAGTTCTTAACAGTGCCTTCCTGAATATCAGCATAGCCTTTTGCCTCTTTATATTCCGCATTAGCACTCTTCTGCTTGGCAACTGCCGCCTTTAACTCGGTGTTGGCATCGTCCAGAGCCTTCTTCTTAGCGGCATCTCCATCGGGAGCAGCGTCGGTCTTGCTGTCTTCGAAAGCTTTCTTCGCGGCAGCAACCTTAGCCTTAGCGGCTTTTACCGCATCGTCGGCTTTTTGTTTAGCATCCAAAGCGATATTGGCAGTCACCTGTAGTTCAGTGAGCTTGCCATTTTCATTGGCGTAGTGAATCTCTGCCTGCTCGACAGCATCTACCCAGCAAGCGGGGGTTGCGTCAGCTGCGAATGCAGCGGGAGCGAACCCGAAAGTCAGACCGGCTACGAAAACGCCGGCTGCAGTTTTTTTGACAAGATTTTTCATTGTTATATCTCCTAATAACATCCCTGACAGGAACAATGCAAAATTATTCCCCCCCCCGTTTGTCAAACGGCTTTGCATAAAATGCCAACTTTTGGCTGCATTCAGCTTCTTTTCTTGTCCAGTACTCGGAAACGATTAGGTTGAAAATAATTAGAAAAGCGGCTCTGCCAGCTATTACTTCTGACAGAGCCGCTTCGTAACGACCGTACTATCTATTAGAAAACCAAAAAGAGGTAATTAGTCACATTAGTAACATCCCCTGGTTATCCGTTGATTTGCTTGAGGATCATCTCGCGCGTTTCCCCGGCATCCGCCTGCCCCTTGGTGGCACGCATGACCCCACCCATGAGGGCGCCAATCGCCTTGACTTTGCCACCTTTGATTTGCTCTACCACTTTCGGGTTATCCGCAATCACCTGGGCTACCGCGGCCTCTAGGGCAGCGGTGTCTCGCACGATTTCAAGTCCGCGCGCCTGCATAACTTCGGCGGGGGTGCCTTCACCTTCCAGTACCCCGGCAATCACCTTACGCGCTAACTTGTCATTAAGTTTACCCTGGTCAACCAGGTCTTGTAGCTGAGCTACATCAGCGGGCTTGGCCGCAACCTGCTCAAGACCCAGGTTCTTTTCTTTGGCAATCCGGGAGATTTCTCCCATCCACCATTTCCGCGCAGCCTGGGGTACGGCTCCTGCTTCTACCGTGGCCTCGATAATATCCAAAGCGTCCGCGTTTACCACGTCGCGCATTTCCATATCAGAAAAACCGTATTCTTCGCGCAGGCGGCGGCGCCGGGCTACCGGCAGTTCCGGCAGGTTAGCGCGCAGCTGGTCCACCCATTCTTTCGCGGGAGCTACCGGCACCAAATCTGGTTCCGGGAAATAACGGTAATCTTCCGCGTCGGATTTTTCCCGCCCCGAAGAAGTGGTAGCAGTGTCTTCATGCCAGTGTCGGGTCTCTTGGATAACTTTGCCGCCTTCAGTAAGAATTTTGGCTTGACGGCGAATCTCGAAGGTAACCGTTTTTTCGATGGCTTTAAACGAGTTCACGTTCTTAGTTTCAGTGCGGGTTCCCAAGGGCGCATCCGGGCTGGGTCGCAAAGACACGTTCACGTCCGCGCGGACGTTTCCGCGTTCCATCCGCGCCTCGGAAACCTCTAGGGCTCGGAAAATATCGCGCAAAGTACGTACATACGCGGCGGCTACCTCGGGAGCGCGAGCCCCCGCGCCCTCAATAGGGCGAGTAACAATCTCAACTAGCGGCACCCCGGCGCGGTTATAGTCCACCAGAGAATAGGCGGCACCTTGGATACGACCGGCGTCTCCTCCAATGTGGGTGTTCTTGCCAGCGTCCTCTTCCATATGGGCACGTTCAATATTTACCCGGAAGATTTCCCCATCATCGAGTTCAACATCTACATAACCGTCATGGGCGATAGGCTCATCGAATTGGGAAATCTGGTAGGCCTTCGCCAGGTCGGGATAGAAATAGTTTTTACGGGCGAAGCGGCAGAAGGGGGCAATCTCGCAATTGAGCGCCAGCCCAATCTTGATCGCGTATTCCACTGCCCGCTTATTAGCTACCGGCAGGGATCCGGGCAGACCGACAGAGACTGGGGTTACCCGGGTGTTAGGTTCTCCCAGTGAAGAGTTCGGGGCGCTATCAAACATTTTGGTTTCAGTGCCCAACTCAACGTGGACTTCCAGTCCCAATACCGGATCGAATTCGGCTACTGCATCTTCGTATTTCATTAAATCGCTCATTGCTTCTCCTCTACTTCACCGGGCAAGCAGCCGGAACATCGGTGCCGCAGGCGTCAACTGCGGCCTGGGCTACCTGATACATGAGGGCGTCGCCGCGCTGAGGCGCCATTACCTGGAAACCAATCGGCAGCCCTTGATGATCCAACCCGATCGGCACGCTGATCGCCGGAATTCCCGCCAGGTTCGCGGGGATAGTGGCAATATCGCAGTTATACATGGTCAGCGGGTCGCCAATCTTTTCTCCGAGTTTGAAGGCTACGGTGGGCGAAGTGGGCAATACTAGCGCATCTACCTGCGAGAATGCTTTGGCGTAGTCTTCTTGCACCAAGGTGCGTACCTTTTGGGCGCTGCCGTAATAGGCATCAAAGTATCCGGCAGATAACACGTGGGTACCCAAAATAATCCGGCGTTTCACTTCTGCCCCAAAACCGGCTTCGCGGGTAGCCGCCATTACGGTTTCGGCAGTCACCGGCCCGGAGGTCGGCTCTACCCTGATTCCGAAACGGATACCGTCAAAGCGTGCCATGTTGGAAGAAACTTCTGCCGGCATAATCAAGTAATAGGCGGCGAGGGCATCTTTAAAGGAAGGCATATCGATTTCGGTAATCGTAGCTCCCCGCTCTTTCAAAGCTGCCACTGTGTCGTTAAAGGTGCGGGTTACGTCCTCTTCATAGCCGTCTCCGCCGCCCTGTTTAACTACCCCCAGGCGCAGACCGGAAAGGTCAGTTTTACCTTGGTATTCCTGCACGGCCTTCAGCAATGCGGGAACCGGCTCATCCAAAGAGGTGGAGTCAAAGGGGTCATGCCCGCCCACTAACTCTTGTAACGCCGCCGCGTCCGCCACCGTGCGGGTCACCGGGCCGATCTGATCTAGCGAGGAAGCCATCGCCACCAGACCGTATCGGGAAACCGCCCCGTAGGTGGGTTTGGCGCCCACGGTGCCAGTGACTGCACCGGGCTGGCGAATCGAGCCACCGGTGTCAGAACCTAAAGCTAAAGGCACCATAAAGGAGGCGACTGCCGCGGCCGAGCCGCCGCCAGAGCCACCGGGAATCCGGGAAGGATCCCAAGGGTTATGGGTGGGACCGAAGGCAGAATGCTCAGTAGACGAGCCCATCGCGAACTCATCCATATTGGTTTTACCGATAATCGGCAGACCCGCATCCTTGATTTTGCTAACTACCGTGGCATCATAGGGAGGCTTCCAACCAGCCAAAATCTTGGAGCAACAAGTTGTTTCCTGACCGCGAGTAACCATATTGTCTTTCAAGGCAATCGGCAGACCCGCCAAAGGATGTAGTTCTTCTCCGTCCTGGCGAGCCTTGTCTACGCGCCGGGCAGTTTCTAGCGCTTCCTCCGGATCTAGATGCACGAACACATTTAGGCTCGGGTTTAACTGTTCAATCCGATCCAGGCAAGCCTGAGTCAGCTGCTCGGAAGTCAGCTCCCCAGCGCGCAGCTTCTCCGCTAGCTGTAGGGCTGAAAGTTTCAAAAAGTCTTCCACGGTTACTCCTCCCCAATGATTTGCGGTACTCGGAACTGGCCATCTTCAGCCAAAGGCGCTCCGGCCAATAGTTCCTCCCGGTCAAGGCACTGCCCTACCTCGTCTGGGCGGAGTACATTGCTCATCTCAATCGGGTGGGAGGTGGCCTTCGTATCCGGCCCTACGGCCTCAGAGACGGTGGCAACCGCTGCCGCGATCTGCCCCAGCTCCCCCGCGAACTGGTCTATTTCTTCATCGGTGAGTGCGATCCGCGCTAAGGCGGCAACGCGCACTACTTCATCCCTATCAATTGTCGACATATCACCAGTCTAATGCCCGAGACACTCCCGGTCATATTACGCCTCGGGGCCCCGATCAGGTTCGAGGTGGCAGCCGCGGTCAACTGCGCTTAAACCAGGAAGGCGAAAGGTCGTAATAGTCGCTCGGCTATCCGGGCAATAAAGGGACGCTGGTTCCATTCATGGCGACTAATAGAGCGCGCATTTAACAGGTCAGTAAAGAAAATATTCTCCATATTTGCCGCTAGCTGCCGGGAGGTAATCGACATATTGATTTCATGGTTTCCGGTCATCGATAGTCGGTCGATATTGGCGGTGCCGATTGTTGACCAGTATCCATCGATAACAGCGGTTTTGGCGTGGATCATGACATTGTCATAAAGCCACAGTTCCACCTGGTTATCGAGCAGATCAGTTAGATAGGATCGTGAAATCCAATCCGCGAGAATATGGTTTGATTTGGCTGGTACCAGTACCTTCACATCTACTCCCCGGCGGGCAGCATCAATGAGGGAACGCTGAATTACCCGATCGGGAACGAAATAAGCCGAGGTAATATACGCGGATTCTTGCGCTTTATCCAGGGCGTTCACATACATTCCGCGTACTGGAAATAGCAGTCGTTTCGGGTCATTAACACAGGCCTGAATTTTCGAATTCCAGGATTTGGCACGCGGATCGCGCACTTTCTTCAAACGTAAATGCCATTTTTGCGCGTAATTCCAAAAGTCCAAGAAAGCGCTTTCCAGCTCCCACACGTTGGAACCGCTAATGCGCAAATGGGTATCTCGCCACTGGTTGTCCAAGTAATAGGAGCCGATGTTATAGCCCCCCACGAAACCCACCTTGGAGTCCACTACCAAAATTTTACGGTGATCACGCGCCGTATGTCTTAAGGAATATCCCAGGACATGCAGGTTTTTTAACCTGGGGAAACGGAAGAACCGAGGATCGACCACCATATTTCCAAAACGATCCCAGATGATATAGACCTCGGCGCCGCGCTCTGCGGCTCGAATCAGGGCGTCTTTAAATTCTTGTCCGATTTCGTCAGATTTCCAGATAAATGTTTCAAAAAATACCCGCTCTTTCGCGCCCTCGATAGCCGCAAGCATATCGCGATAGAGAGTTTCCCCATCCATATAGGTTTTCAGGCAGGAGCGATCCACCCGGATAGGCTGGGTTTTAATCTGGGGATAACCACCAGGTTTACCGGTTTGTCGCAACTTTCGTAACTGGTCAATCGCCACGATAACCGTAACCGTCGCAGCCTGCAGGGTCGCAATCACCGCAGCCACAATTTTTAAGCCGCGCAACAACGGTGGGATCGTTTTCTTCGGGATCCTCAACATAGTTACCACTTTAACGCCTTGCCTAAGGACTTTGTTGCATACGCACTAAAACAAACTATTAGAAGCACTCCCGGACTCCGGTGGCGTTGAAGAGGACATTTTCTTGGGTGAGGACGCAGGTGGGGTAGCTATTGTTTGCCCACTTCTCTGCTCAGTTCCTGTTACACCTCCTAGTCCAACCGCGGCGAGGGTTGCTTCCATTCCCTGCGCTAAAAGCTGCGAAAAATACTGCTCAGGCAGGCAAGCTACCCCAAGTTCGCGGGCTTTCTTTAGTTTTGATCCGGCCTTTTCTCCGTAAACTAGCAGGTTGGTATTTTTTGAAACCGAGGATGCAGATTTTCCGCCTGCCCGCATCAGGGCTTCTTTCGCTTCGTCGCGGGTATAACCCTCTACCCTGCCGGAAACTACTATGTTCAGTCCCGTTAGGGTTTGTTCAGAGTCAGCGGAGGCCTCTTCGCGCATCACTACCCCCGCCTTTTCCCAGGCAGACACGATTTCCTGATGCCAGTCAACAGCGAACCAGCCCTTTATAGAGGAGGCTATTTCCGCCCCAATATCATCCACGCTGGTTAGTTCACTTTCACTGGCACTGGCGATTGCCTGCAGGCTCCCAAAACGGGCAGCTAGCGCTCGGGAGGCCTGGGGACCTAGATGCCTAATCGATAGCGCGACTAAAATGCGCCACAGCGGCTGGGTCTTCGCTTTTTCTAGCTCCGCTAGTAACAGTTTTCCCCGCGCGGCCAGGGCAGGTGCCTGGGGGTTCCCGCCTGCAAAATAGGTGGTATAACTCCAGATTTCTCCACTACTCAGCAGCTTTTTGCTTAGGTCTGCGGCTTCTTTATCGCTTTTACCGCCCGCTACTAACTGGGCTTCTAGCTTCTCGCGGTCGCTTTTAGTTACCTGCTTCCGGTTCCAGGTTTTTACCTGTAGCAGCTGTTCCTCTCCTAAATCAAATAACCCAGATTCTAGGGGAAGCGCCGGTAAGGCGGGCGGAGGCAGTAGCGACTCCGCGTCCTCGGCAGGGACACTAGCAGCCGGATCGGCCTCCGAAAAATAGATAAAGCTACCCGCTGCTGCGACCGCTTCTCCCCGGGTGAGGGCGAGGGCGACCTGGTGACGGTCAGCCTCCGGCATAGTTAGCGCTGCCGCCGCTTGTTCCCCTAATCCTTCGATATCGAGGGCGCCGCGCGAAGCTAAGAAAATAACGCGTTCTTTAATCTGCTCGGGACAATGACGCTGGTTGGGGCATCTTAGATCCTTATCGCCTTCTTTTTCGGGACGAATTTCGCTGCCACAGGAAGGACAATGCTGAGGCATTTGCCAATCCTGTTCGCTGCCGTCTCGCAAGTCCACTACCGGGCATACGATTTCCGGGATCACGTCCCCGGCTTTGCGCAGCACCACAGTGTCTCCGATTTTCACGCCCTTGCGGCGCACCTCGAAAGGATTATGGAGGGTAGCTCGCTCCACATTAGACCCATCTACCAGCACCTTTTCCATTACCCCGTAGGGGGTTATCCTGCCGGTGCGCCCGACCCCAACCCGGATATCCACTAGTTTGGTGTGAACTTCTTGGGGCGGGAATTTATAGGCAACCGCCCAGCGCGGAGCCCGCGCAGTAAATCCCAGTTCCTCTTGAGTTTTCAGGTCATCGATTTTGAGGACGACCCCGTCAATTTCGTGACTAATCTCGGGACGGATTTTACCGATATGGGTAATAAACTCTTGGATTTTATCCAGACCGCGCAGGGGGCGAGTATATTCGCTTACCGGCAATCCCCACTCACGAAGCTGGTGGTACCACTGCAATTGGCTGGTGGGCGGGGCGAAACCGGCCGCTAGATCAGCTGCTTTCCATTGCACTTTCCCGATGCCGTGGGCAATCATAGCTAGGGGGCGGGTCGCCGTTACCCGGGCATCTTTTTGCCGCAGCGATCCGGCAGCCGCATTGCGGGGATTAACAAAAGGTGGCTCCACTTTGCTGGGTAGCCCGGCCTTTTGCCGCTGCGCGCGCCAAGCGGCAAGACTACCGGCTTTTTTGGCGGAGCTGTACTCCTCCCACTGGGCGCTGCGCTGCTCATTTAACTTATTAAAAGCGGAGAGCGGAAAATAGATCTCCCCCCGGATTTCACAGATTTCGGGCACTATGGTGCCGGAAAGTTGAGAGGGAATATTAGCGATAGTGCGAATATTGGCGCTCACGTCCTCACCTACACTGCCATCTCCGCGAGTTGCCCCCAAGGCAAGCATCCCGTTCCGATAGGTGAGGTTAACCGCTAAGCCGTCAATTTTTACTTCTGCACTCACCTGGGGTTTTTCTTCCCCGGTGGCCTGCGCCATTCGCTGGTACCAACTAGATACTTCGTCAGTGTCAAACACGTCATCTAGAGAAGCCATCCGCTCTATATGGGTTACGGAAGAAAAAGTTTTTTGCGCGCTCCCCCCTACGGTTTGGGTGGGCGAATCGGGGTTTATTAGCTGCGGAAAACGTCCCTCTAGTTCTTCTAGTTGACGAAACAACTGGTCATATTCGGCATCCGAAAGCGTGGGACGATCCCGGTCATAATAGAGAACCCGCGCCAGATTAATCTGGTCTACCAGCTCTTCCCACTGTTCTTGTGCCTGCGCCAAAGCCTGCTCGTATTCACTCGCCATGGCTTCATTTTCCCTTTTTTACCCCGAAAAGGAAAAGGTTCATTATCCAATGGAAGTTATCCACAGCCTAAAAAACAATCTGGCAGCGCGGCCTTGACGGCAGTTAGATTGGCAAAGTGGAGTTGGAATCAGTGCAACAGGCCTTAGCTGCTCCCTGTCATTTGCAGGTAGAGCGCGGCCCAGCTGCCGGCTTAGTGTTGCCCTTCGCGGGCAACTATTGCGCCCTCGGAAGATTTCAGTTGCACGACCGGGCGGTATCCCGCGAACACCTTTTGTTTATTTCTCAGCCAGACAAGCTGCGCGTGCGCGATCTCGGTTCAGCTAATGGCACTTTTCGCGGCGCAACTGCTTCCTGCTTTTCGCGGATCCGCCAGGAGCAAGAGATTGGGACATCTTCTAGGATTCGCGCCGGAAGCACGGTATTAAAAGTTTCCCCGCGCCCGCGCCACCTCCGAGTTCCCCGTCCTCGCCCAAAGATGCAACTGGGGTCTTGGCGGCAATGGTTATTCTTACCCATGCTAGTGTTCTTACCGTTCTCGCTTATTTCCCTCCTCAAGATTCCCCCGCTAGTAGGAACCTTGATTTTTACCGGCATCGCGACCCTGGGATTTGGGGTTTGGTTTTATCGCCGCCCCCACCCGGTAAGTCCCTCACAGTTACTCTTAGTTGCTAGCCAATCAGAACGCCCCTCCTGCCCGCCTGCCTCCTTTAATGACTCCAGCGAAGTGGGCGCCTGGATAAGCCCGCATCGGGTTATCCGCGCTAAACGAGGAGATAAACTCTGCTTTACCGGCAGCTATGCCCGCGAACGCGCCCTGTGGTGGGCAGCGCAAATAGCCTGGCAAGAAGGAGCCCGCTACCAACTGGAGTTTGCCGTCACCGCAGCAGATTTTAGCCGTGGCGACAAAGACCATTCCCCAGATAGCTATAGGAATAGCGAGGAAGCCCCTGCCGAGGACGCACTAGCTAGCCGAGATTATCCGGACACGCTTGCAGCACCCTCGGAACGCTCACTTTCGCGAGTAGTAGTGGCTTCTCCGACCCAAAACCCTGCCGGTAGCGAGGATAGCATTTGGGTTACCTGGGCGAAAACTCCCGGTCAGGCTCCGGTGTGGGCGAATCGGATTGTGCCGGTGCCAAAGCATCGGCGCGCTACCGCTCACGCCGATTTACCGGGCCGGCTCTGGTGCGAATTGCTTTGGCGGGATCACGCTGACGAATCCGCAAGCAAACTCGCTGATAATGTTCTTTTTGAGCAACTGTGGCCGCAAATAATCAGTGCAGATGCACCTTTGGCCACCATTACAGACAATTGGAAACATTCCCGGTCTCTGCAGGCTCCAGTGGCTCGTGATGCCCAGAAAGTCAGCTACTTGGACTTGGTTAAAGACGGACCCCACGCCCTCTTGGCTGGCACCACCGGGGCGGGTAAATCGGCAGCCTTGACCACCTGGCTGCTTTCGATGGCGCTATCTCATCCCCCCAGCAAACTGCAATATGTACTGGTGGATTATAAAGGAGGGGATGCGTTTAAAAAAATGCAGTCCCTACCGCACGTTTTGGGAATTTTAACGGATCTGGAACCTGCGCTTACCAGACGGGCTATCTTGTCTTTGAACGCCGAGATTAAATACCGTGAACAGCACAAAAACCGACCGCATCCGCGGATTGTGGTAGTGGTGGACGAGTTTCGAGTACTAGCTACCGACCACCCGGATTTACTTGATTCTTTAATCAGGCTAGCGACTTTGGGGCGCAGTCTGGGGATTCATCTGATTTTGGCTACCCAACGTCCCGCGGGGATTGTGGATGGACAAATCAAGTCGAATATGGGACTGCGGATTTGTTTACGGGTGTTAGAAGCTGCAGATTCTACGGATGTATTAGGGGATGCTCGCGGCGCTAAGTTACCGGCGATAGCCGGACGTGCTTGGATAACCTCTGCCAGCGATGCTTCCGGGAAGCTGGTGCAATTTGCTTGGATCCCGCATACCGCGCAGGCGGTGCGCCTAGCGCAGCTGTGTCGCGCGGCTTGGCATCCTCCCTGTCCTCCCCGGCTTCCCTGGGCACCTCCCCTGCCTCGCCGCCTCGCTTTGCCGCAGCTACCGCCAGCC
The DNA here is from genome assembly GCF_022133705.1 of Varibaculum cambriense. GTDB lineage: Bacteria > Actinomycetota > Actinomycetes > Actinomycetales > Actinomycetaceae > Varibaculum > Varibaculum cambriense_A. Next base: position 91,939 of record NZ_JAKNHJ010000001.1, on the reverse strand, counting down.
GGTGACAAAGTAGTTTTGGGGTTGGGTGATTATCCGCACCGGCAATGCACTTCCCCTTTAACCCTGCCAGAGAGGTTTTCTCTGCAAGTGGTAGGTTCAGCTGGCTCTGGTAGAACCACGCTAGCTTTGATGGTGGCTTTACAACTGGCCAATCGAGGACGGGAAGTCCACGTAATTTGTACCTCACCGCAACAATTCTTCGGACCATCGTTTAGCGAAACTCATCAGGAATCTTGGCCGGGAACTATTGCCACTACCCCGCAGGTTAGCTTGCAGCTATTAAAACTGGCCAGCCGGGGAAAACTTTCGGGGACGCTGATTATCGATGATTGTGAAGATCTGTTGGACTCTCTCGAGCGTACCTACGGCCCGCTCAGTGGACATGATTTGCTGGCTTCCATTTGCCGCCAAAGCGAGGCGTTGGGGATTTCGCTGCTAGTAGTTTCCGGACCGGCTATGGCTTCTTCGCGGCTATTTCAAGGATTAAAAACCCAGATAGTGGGCGGGATCCGTGATGGAGTGCAGGCTGCCCAAGCCGGTTTTAGTCCCCAGGTTTTAGAACAGATTAGCGAAGCGGGGATCTTTGTACTTTCCCCGAGCCAGGACGCTACCCCATTTAGGGCGGCGATACCCCCGATTCCCGAGGGCGATAAGTATTTAACCTGCCCCCAAACGCGTCTGCGATCTCTGCCTGCTCGCTTTCACCTTCCTAAGCCGGACAGCCACCAAGAATCGGAAAACATTCTTGCTTTAGGACTATCCGGAACCCTGCCGGTAGAGCCAGCAGACCACGAGCAAGATTGGTTAATAATCGGTGACAATGGCAGCGGAAAAACTACTACCGCAAACTTACTCGCCAGTTTGTTACCTGATCACCAAATAGTTGAGGATTTGAACGCTCATGATCCCCGGCTTAGCTCCTCTACAGAGGTCACGATTTCTTCTGCCCCGCAGATGGGGCAAGTCTCAGCGCCCTCCTCGCGAGATCCAGATATCCATTCCCGCAGGACGCGAGTGATTGCCTCTGTCAGTCCCGAGGTTCTCCAGACTGCTTTTTCGGGACCGCTATCTGAGTTACGCCAGCGGGCGATTCTGGTAGTTTTAGGCAGTTCCGCGCAGTGCCGTCCTTTCCTCAAGGGAATAGATTCCCAGGCTTTTCCGGACCAAATTGGGTTAGTTCCGGGACGGGGGATGATAATCAAAAAAGGTAAAGGTTTTGCCATCCAAGTGGCTATTTCTTCTAAACTTCGCTAAAATTTACTTCTTTTGTGATCGGTTACACGCAGAATAACCCGTTCTGAACTGTTAAAACCCTTGATTTATCTGTTCGTAACTAAAAAAATAGTAAGTAGCAAAGGAGCTGCCCTCCAAGACAGAGTTCTATAAGGGCAGTTACCCGCAAAATCGTTACCTATCGTTAACCTTAAAAGGAGACGCAGATGGATTGGCGTTCACGCGCAGCCTGTCTAGAAGAGGATCCGGAACTATTCTTCCCGATCGGGAATACCGGCCCCGCTATCGCCCAAGCAGAGCGCGCAAAAATGGTTTGTGCGCGCTGCGAAGTCGAGTCAACCTGCCTGGCTTGGGCACTTGATAACAACCAGGATGCCGGAGTCTGGGGTGGAAAGAGCGAAGATGAACGGCGCAGTATGCGGCGCCGCAAGGCTCGGGCTCGCCGCGCCTGCTAACTGAAATACCAAATAATAACTCTCTGTTATCCTTGCCTGCCAGCAAGTTAACAGAGAGTTTTTGTTTTGCTCTTCCAGCGCGGTTGAAATGATCCTACCCAGATTTGCAGGAGGGCAAAGCGGGGGTTAATACCCAAAGCAAGATCGGCGACTTCAACCTGTGGCTAGCCCACCGACGCGCGCCGATTCCAATCCTTCATAGCTCGTTGAGCTTCGCGTTGATCCTGCTGCTCGCGCAAGGTTTGCCGTTTATCCCACTCTTGTTTACCGCGGGCGAGGGCGATTTTCACTTTCACCCGACCGCTGGAGAAATACAGCTCCAAAGGAACAATCGTATGCCCCTTAGCCACCACTTGACCGCTCAACTTATCTATTTCGCGCCGATGTAGCAGCAGTTTACGTTTACGTAACGGAGCATGATTCGACCAGGTACCGTTAATATACATGGGAATATGAGCATGCTGCAGCCAGGCTTCCCCGCGGTCAATCTCCACCCAAGACTCGGTTAAAGAGGCTCTGCCCATACGCAAGGATTTCACCTCGGTACCGGTAAGCACCAAACCCGCCTCATAGGTCTCTTCAATAAAAAAGTCATGCAGCGCCTTTTTATTGCGCGCAATCATCTGCACGCCCACCTGAGAGGCTGCTGGCGCGCCCTGACCCTTGTTTTTCTTACTCATAGCTTTCCTACGCTATCACATAATTGCTAAGGAAGAGGTATGGGATTTATTACCGAACCGTTCTTCCACAGCTCAAAATGCACGTGACAGCCAGTCACCCTACCGGTAGCACCGGTATAACCAATCAATTGTCCCTTAGCCACCCGCGCCCCCGGGCTAGTAGCAAAGTGAGTCATATGGCGATAGACACTGATCCAGGAATTGCCTCCCAGCATCCCATGGTTAATCGTCACCGTATTGCCCCCAGTACCTTCATAACGGGTAGAAACCACGGTGCCATTAGCGGCTGCATACTGCGGCACCCCACAGGCAGCGTGAATATCTGCTCCCATATGCAGGCGCCGCTGTCCAGTCACCGGGTGAATTCGGTATCCGAAGGGGGAAGTAAGGTACATACCTCCCTTAATCGGAGCTTGAAAAATCCCCCCGGAGCTGAAGCCAGCACTGCTACTGCCCGCATTTCCTCTGGGAACATTGCGACTCTTATCGGCGTTGCGAGCGCTTTGCGCCTTTCGATTTTGGGCATCAATCTGCCTAATCCGTTCCTGAGCCTGTTGCTGCTCCTTTTCAGCTTCCGCTAGCTGTTTCGAGATCTCACCCTTCTTAGCTGCTAGCTCCGCTTCCTGCTGTTTCTTTTGTTCCAGAGTCTGATTTAGCTGCGCAAGTTTTGTCTGCTTGGTGCTTTTAGCGCTCTGGGCAGCCTGCAAAGCTGCATCCGCCTCTTCTTTTAATTTGCGAACTTGCGCGGTCAGTTCCCGCTGTTCCATCTGCGCGTTCTTTTGCCCAACAATCTGGTCTTGCACATTTTTCAAAGAATCAGATTGTAACTGGGCAGCCAGTTGCGCATTACGGGCATAGGTGCTTAAATCCCCGCTATCCTTATCGGAAATGAAAAACTCGAAAGACCCCCCGACAGTTGGGTTGGTGTAGGTTTCTCGAGCCACCCGCCCGATATTGTTCAAGTTTTCGCTTTCTTTCTCTTGCGAGGCAGCCAGGGCTTGTTCTACCCGTTTCAGTTGCGCACTAGCCACATCCAAGTGGTCTTGTGCCTGAGCTTGCTCGCGCGCCGCGTTAGATTGCACTCGCACTGCCTCGTCATATGCGCCCTGGGCACTTTTTTGCGCTTGCTTGGTGTTTTCCAGGGCGATCACTGACTCAGCTAAATCCGCGCTGACGTCCTCCAAAGAAGCCCGAAGCTGCGCCGCCTTACTGGAAGCGGCTTTTTCTTTATCCGCTGCTTTTGAGCGATCGGAAGCCAGCGCACTACTGGAGGCGCCGGCCAGCACCAAGGATCCAGTTATTAATGTGGCACTAAGAATTTTTCCTAAACGTTTTCTAAAAACCATAGCTACACCTTGGCGTATTTAGCTAAGGAAGCCAGGGAGGCAATAATCGAAAGCACTAAAGCCGCCACCACGATGATGCCGGACAAAATCGCTACCTCGCGCAGATCTACGAATTGGATGAAAGGAATGGTCTTTTGCAACCACCCTTGCACCAGGTATTTCACGCCCGCGTATAGCGCTCCGCAAGCCAGTAAGGCCCCCAAGAGCGCACATAGCGCGCCCTCGATCATAAAGGGCAGTTGGATAAACAACCCGGAGGCACCTTCCATCCGCATAATCTCGGTTTCTTTTTGCCGAGACATGGCCGACAGGCGAATCGTGGTAACAATCAGCAGGATTGCCGCAATCGCCATCACCGCCGCTAATCCCCAGGAAATCCGACTAGCTTGGCTAAACAGATTCATTAGCGGTTTAACCAACTGGGATTGGTCTTGAACTTGTTCTACCCCCGGCTGTCCCTCTAGCTGGGCAGAGACAATCTCGTATTGGGAAGGATCCTTCATTTTGATCCGAAAAGCCTGGGGTAACATTTCCGGTTTAGTAGCTTGCCCTAAAGTGGTATCCCCATATTGTTTTTGAAAATCCGCGTACACCTGATCGTGGTTCTGGAAATCGTAATGGTCAACATAGGTCGCTAAAGTTCCGTGCTCTAACTCGTCGCGAACATCTTGAATCTGCTGCTTAGTAGCCTGCTGACCATTACAGTTGCCCACCTGGTCGTCCTGAGCGCACATATAGACGCTAACTTCCACCTTGGCGTACCATTCCTGTTGCATCGCAGAAATCTGCATCTGGGACAGGCCGCCTACGCCCACAAACAGCAGGGAAATAAAGGTCACCAACACCACCGAAATGGTCATCGCCATATTATGTCCCAGTCCGGAAAATACCCGGCCAAGGATAAACCGCAAACGCATTTCTTCTCCTAGCTTCGACTCGATCCGTACACGCCGCGATCCTGGTCGCGCACTATTTCCCCATCCACAAGTTCAATCACTCGTTTGCGTAACTGATTGACAATCTCGTCATCGTGAGTGGCCATCACTACCGTGGTGCCCGTACGGTTAATCCGATCCAGCAGTCGCATAATCCCCAGCGAGGTTTTCGGATCCAGATTTCCGGTGGGCTCATCTGCCAGTAGAATCTCTGGGCGATTGACCATCGCGCGGGCGATCGCTACTCGCTGCTGTTCCCCACCAGATAGCTCATAGGGCATCCGTTTTTCTTTACCCTCTAGCCCCACCAGCGATAATACCTGGGGCACTTCTGTTTTTATAGCGTGCCGAGGGCGCCCAATCACCTGCATCGCTAAGGCCACATTTGCTTCCACAGATTTGTTATCTAGCAGGCGGAAATCTTGAAAAACTGTACCGATTTGACGACGTAATTTCGGAACTTTCCACCGCGAGAGCCGGCCAACATCCTTTCCCAACACCGTCACGGTGCCTTCCGTGGGACTATTTTCACGGTAAATCATAGTTAGGAAAGTGGACTTGCCTGAACCTGATTTACCCACGAGGAAAACAAATTCTCCCCGCTCTATATTGGTGCTCACGTGGTTTAACGCGGGGCGAGCCCCCCGTTTATAAACCATTGAGACATCGTCAAAAGTAATCATGCATCCCCCACTAGCTGTTGAAAGCCTCCGGCACTGACCAACTTAGCGCCTGGGGAGGCGGCATTGGTGCTTACACGCCGATTAGGGGACGCTTAGCGCTTTGACGTGCTAGTTCTCACTTTCTTCCTGGGCTTTACGCCACCGGATTCCCGAATCTAAGAAACTATCGATATCTCCATCTAATACTGAATCTACCTGCGATGATTCCTCTAAAGTACGCAGGTCTTTCACCATTTTATAAGGGTGCATCACATAGGAGCGCATCTGGTCTCCCCAGGAGGCTTTTACTTCTCCGGCCAGTTCCTTCTTCTTGGCTTGTTCTTCCTCGTGTCGTAACTGCAACAGCCGCGATTGCAGTACTCGCAGCGCCGCTGCCCGGTTTTGGATCTGGGACTTTTCGTTTTGCATACTGACTACGATCCCGGTGGGAATGTGAGTCATCCGTACCGCCGAGTCGGTAGTATTTACCGATTGCCCGCCCGGTCCAGAAGAGCGGAATACATCTATCCGCAAGTCGGATTCCGGAATCTCTATCTGGTCATCGGATTCAATTAGGGGAATTACTTCTACCGCGGCAAAAGAAGTTTGCCGGCGTGACTGATTATCGAAAGGACTTTGTCGCACCAAGCGGTGAGTTCCGGCCTCAACTGATAAAGTCCCGTAGGCATAAGGCGCGTCAATTTGGAAAGTAGCGGACTTGATTCCCGCTTCCTCCGCATAAGAAGTATCCATCACCTGGGTGGGATAGCCGTGGCGCTCCGCCCAACGTAAATACATTCGCAGCAGCATTTCCGCAAAATCCGCGGCGTCTACTCCCCCAACTCCGGATCGGATAGTAACCACTGCCCGGCGTTCATCATATTCACCGGAAAGTAGGGTTTGAACTTCCAGTTCAGCGAGCTCTTTATTTAGTTTTTCTAGCAGGGTACGCAGCTCAGATAGAATTTCTTCGCGATCTTCCCCCAGCTCTTCACCCGCCATAGTTTGCAAAGTTAGGGCGTCCTCTACGCTTTGATCTAAGCGTTCTACCTGGTCAAGACGGGCTTTTAGGTGAGATAGCTGCGAGGTTACTTGCTGAGCATGATCGGGATCATCCCATAGATTAGGGTCTACGCTGGCTTGTTCCAGTTCTTTTATCTGGGCTCCCAACTTTTCCGGATCAGTAACCGCCCGAATTTTCTCTAGAGTAGTTTGCGCCTTAGCCAGTTGCTCTTCGTAATCGTATGCCACGCTTCTAGGTTACCCGAGGAATCCGTGCCGCCCACAAGCGCTTAGCTTAAAGCCTCAATCGCCAGTTGGAGGACGGCGGCCACTGTTTGCAGGCGAATCTGGTTACGATCTCCGGATAGAGAAAGCTCCGTAGTTGCTCCCCCGGCGGGGGTTGCCACTGAAATAAACACCGTACCGGCACTATGTCCGTCTTGGCTGCCTGGTCCGGCCACTCCGGTAGTAGCTAAAGCCACGTCAGCAGAAAATAGTTTGGCCGCTCCCTGTGCCATTGCTTCGGCCACCACCGGATCTACGGCTCCAGTTTCTTGTAGGCGGGAGCGGGAAACCCCCAAGACTTCGCTTTTCGTGCTGGTCTGGTAGGTGGTGACTCCCCCGGCAACCACGTCGGAGGCTCCGGCAATATCACACAGAGTTGCGCATACCAGCCCGGCAGTTAGGGACTCGGCGCAGGCGATGGTGTAGCTTTTCTCGCGCAGAATCTCTTGTAAGCGACGCGCTAACGTATCTAATTCTTGGTTCATAGTTCCATCATGGCACGATCCGGCCTTGCCTATTCAGTTTCGAAGTCTCTATCTGCCAATACTTCGCGGGTAGCTTGGTGGCACTGGCTGGACGAGTATCCTTTGCGAGCTAAAAATGCACCTATCCGGCGCATTGCCTGCGGATAGGAAACATTGTGCAAAGAGCGCGCCTTTTTTTCCGCTAGCATCCGAGCGCTTTGCGCCTCTTGTTCCGGGCAAATCTGCGCTAAGGCTTCTTGCTGCAGGTCAGGAGCTATGCCTTTCCGGTTTAACTCTTGAACTAAAGCTCTGCCCACGAGGCCGCGTTCTTGAAAGCGGGTACGCACCAGCATGGCGGCATATTCGCGGTCATCTAGCAACCCCACCTCGGCAAAGCGAGTGACAATTTCGTCAGCAATTTCTGGAAGAAAACCCGCCTTAGTCAGTTTTTGGTGAATCTGGGAGCTGGAGGCAGCGGTGCGATCTAGTACTCGCATCGCCGCCTCCCTGGCCGCAGCTAATGCTTCCTCTCTAGGAAGCTCCGCATTCTTTTGCCGCCGCGCCGCCAGATTGGGGCTTTTCTTCCGGCGCCGGGGAAGGCCAAAATCACTTTCTGGATCTAAATACTTAACCATGAAGCTGAAGCTAAATAGCCCTACTTGTCACTAGCGGCAGCATCATCTGCGGGATCTTCGGCAGCGTCCTCCCCGATAATGCCCACGGCTTTCAAAATCTTTTCTTCGATTTCATCCGCTAGTTCCGCATTATCCTTCAAATACTGCCGTACGTTTTCTTTCCCTTGCCCCAATTGGTCGCCCTCATAGGTGTACCAGGCTCCTGATTTACGCACGATTGCCAGATCGGTAGCCAAGTCGATAATCGAGGCTTCGCGAGAGATCCCTTCCCCGTACATCAGGTCAAACTCAGCAGTCTTGAAAGGCGGAGCCATCTTGTTTTTTACTACTTTCGCGCGGGTACGCGAACCAATCGGTCCCGAAGAATCCTTTAAGGTTTCAATCCGGCGCACATCAATGCGCACCGAGGCATAGAACTTCAGGGCTTTACCCCCGGTAGTGGTTTCCGGAGATCCGAAGAAAACCCCGATCTTTTCCCGCAACTGGTTAATGAAGATCGCGGTGGTGCCGGTGGCAGACAACGCTCCGGTCATTTTCCGCAGCGCCTGGCTCATTAGGCGCGCCTGGAGACCTACATGGGAGTCTCCCATTTCCCCATCGATTTCTGCTTTGGGGACCAGCGCTGCTACCGAGTCGATAACTAAAATATCAATTCCCCCCGAGCGCACCAGCATATCGGCGATTTCTAAAGCCTGTTCCCCGGTATCAGGCTGGGCAACCAAGAGTTCATCCGTATTGACCCCTAGTTTCTTGGCGTATTCGGGGTCGAGGGCGTGCTCAGCATCAATAAAAGCGGCATTCCCACCGGCCTTTTGAGCCGCCGCTACCGCGTGCAGAGCTACAGTGGTTTTACCGGAAGACTCCGGACCGTAAATCTCGATAATTCGTCCCCGAGGTAATCCCCCCACCCCCAGGGCGATATCTAAAGCCACAGAACCAGTTGAGATGACCTCCACCTGGCGATGAGTGTTTTCCCCTAGGCGCATCACTGAACCCTTACCGAATTGCTTATCTATCGCGGCTAGCGCCATATCTAAGGCTTGTTCCCGGTTTCCGCCTGTGCTTACTTGCCGTTTTGCGGTCTTTTTTGCCATGGTGTCTATCCTTCCTGGTTCTCTCCGAACTATTACTGGGCTGGCCTGGGTTTTACCTTGGGGTACCCCTCTCCGAGGCTCCAAGCTAACGCTACGTACGGCCAATTACGTTTAACAGCTTGGCGATAATCCGTAAGGGAAAAATCACCGACTGCGCGTCTGAGTACAACTGTACCTAGCGAACAGATGTTCGACAAAATGAAATGCGGAGGAAGAAAAATATAAGCCGGCTAAAAACTATTAACTGGGGCGCCAATACCCCCTATTTTCCCCGTTAAGTTCTTAATAATCCTTGACGCGCGAGCTCATTCAAAGTTCTCCGATCAGCGCGATGGATAAAACGCAGCTGCGGATCACTATCGGTTTGCGTCAATAGGCAGTCCCAAATTTGCTGGGGATCTTCCCCAGAGGCTAAAGCCTGCTCGGCAGTGGAGTGCAAATCAGGTAAGTATAAATCTGAAAGTAAAGACGCCCCGAAAGCCGATCCAAAAACGGCTTTCAGGGCAAAGTCGAACTCTGAGCGTTTCACCAGGCTAGACTACCGAATGTACCGGCACTTCTGGCACCTGGCGACGCACGGAGAGCCCCTCTGCTACCGCTACTCGTAACGAAACTTCCCGCAGCACCATTGCCATCGGCACCTCGAGAGCGTTACAAATCGCAGCTAGTAGTTCCGAAGAAGCTTCTTTTTGCCCGCGCTCTACCTCAGAAAGATACCCCAAAGACACCTGGGCACTGGTGGAAACTTCCCGTAAGGTGCGCCCCTGGGATCGGCGTACCATCCGTAGAACTTGCCCAATCTCTTCGCGCAGCAACGGAGTCTTGTTCCCCGAATCTTTGCTTGTCATATCCATAGCATATCCCCCTATCTGCTGCCCGTGCCCGGATTTCCCATCCTGATGGAACCCGGCCGGTGTCTTTTGATACTCTCTTGCATTCACACTGGTTCCAACACCATCTTCGCGGGATTCATTCCAAATATCGACAAAGAGTGCCAGTGTTCACAGCTAAGTGACCTACGTGACTATAAACTATTGATTCATTTGCCGCCGCAGCTGCGAACGGGTCATTGCGAACCGAGGCGTTTCCTCGCGCGTTTCCTCTTGTGCTAGCCCGGACGCTTCTGGCTCTGGACTTTCCTCCGCAGTCTCTGGCTCGCTGCTGGGCGTAGGGCTAGCGCTGGCCGCCGACAAATCTGGGATTCTCCCGGGAGACGGGGAGTGCTGGTTATCCCGCGAACTATCTTGTTGCTCATCGTGGGGTGCGGCTTCTCCCCCAAGCTTTTGCGCCTGCCGGGCTCGGCGCGTACGCCGCGAAGGAAACTTGGCGGCACGGTCTCCTCCCCTCTGGGGCTCGCCTTCTTTATCCTTTGAAGAGGCAGCTCCAAGGGTCTCCTCAAGGGAAACCGAGGCCTCTTCCTCCCGGTCTTTCGGATCGCTTACCTCTGGTTCATCTGTCGTGGTGGCTGCCGCCCGATCCGCTGTGGTTTCCTGCGCTTTGGGCTCTTTGCGTCGGGCAGCGCGCTTTGCCCGCGGTTCCCAGGTTTTCTTAGCTTCTAGAGCATCTTCATCTGGGAGATGTGCATTATCAGCTCCTTGCCCACCTTTGCCGAGCTTTCCAGTATCCGCGTCCGGCTTAGCTAGCGAGGTATTTTCCTCGCCCTTATCGCCACTGTCTGCTGCTTTAGCTTGTTCTTTTTGATTGTCGTGAGCATCCAGGAAGTAGACCAGTCCCGAAAGTACCGTGGCCACGAAAGCAGCAATCAAAACCGCAATCGCCAGGTACATAATCACCACACCCACCTGAGTGTTAAACGGGTAGCAAATCCCCGCTAGCATCCACAAGAAGACCATTAGGATCTGCAAGCTGGTCTTGATTTTCCCGCCTTTAGAGGCAGGCAAAACTACTCCCGAACGCAGCAGATACATACGCAGGAGAGTAACCGCCACCTCACGTAGAATCACGACTGCAGTGAACCACCACCACAGGTTCTGGAATAGGGAGAGTAAAACGAAAGCCGAAATCATCAGCGCTTTATCCGCGATCGGGTCAACTAGCTTCCCAAAATCACTCACCACCTGCCAGCGGCGCGCCAGTTTTCCGTCTAGATGATCGGTATAGGAAGCTATACAAAAGACCACCAGAGACACAATTAGTAGGGATACTGACCCCCGCATATGCTGCATAATCATCAAGGCGATAAAAACTGGCACCAAGATAATTCGCGCGATTGTTAGGGCATTTGGAATTATTTGCCGCCACTTTTCCGATGAAGGTGCGGGTTTTTCTTTACTTTCCATCAACTACTACTCTAATAGATTTTTACGCTCTAAAAACGCATTATAGGTGCTTAGCGTCCGGTAAGCTCCCACGCGTCCTCGCTGCTTTCGGCTTCCACTTCCTCTAAGGGGACTTCTTCTGCGCTGCCGCTCATCCCTTCCGAGGACGTGTCCGCAGGTGGAACCGCGGGCTTTTCTCCGCGCAACATCGCTAACACTTCGGGAAGTTGCTCTGGAGAAACTAACACTTCCCGAGCTTTGGAGCCCCGAGAAGGCCCTACAATTTCTCGCGATTCAAGCAGATCCATCAGCCTGCCCGCCCGGGCGAACCCTACCCGCAATTTGCGTTGCAGCATGGAAGTCGAACCTAACTGGGTGTTAATCACCAGTTGCGCGGCCTCTAGCAGGTCATCCAAATCGTCACCGATATCTTCGGCAACTTTGGGTTTGTCCTCTTCTTTGACGATTACATCCTCGCGATATTCCGGACTCATCTGGGATTTGACCGAATCCACGACCCGTTGAATCTCGTCCTCACCTACCCAGGCACCTTGAATACGCATCGGCTTCGCGGTTCCTGCCGGCAGATAGAGGGAGTCACCCTGACCGATTAGCGCTTCGGCGCCCCCCTGATCCAAAATAGTGCGCGAATCCGTAATAGAGGAGGTGGCGAAAGCTAAGCGGGACGGGATATTAGCTTTGATAATACCGGTCACTACGTCTACCGAGGGACGCTGGGTGGCCACTACCAGGTGAATCCCGGCGGCTCGTCCTAGCTGGGTAATCCGCTGGATAGAGGCTTCTACGTCCCGGGGAGCGACCATCATCATATCGGCTAGCTCGTCTACCACGATCAACAGATAAGGGTAGGGACTGATTTCCCGCTCAGACCCAGGTGGGGGCACAACTTCGCCTGCCCGCACTGCCTGGTTGAAAGAATCGATATGTTTATGCCCAAAATTGGCCATATCGTTATAGCGGTGATCCATCTCTTTAACCGCCCATTCCAGGGCTTCCGCCGCCTTCTTGGGATCGGTGATAATCGGGGTAATCAGATGGGGAATCCCCTGATAGATAGTGAGCTCCACCCGCTTGGGGTCAACTAGAATCAACCGCACCTGCTCGGGGGTAGCCCGCATCAACAGGGAAGTAATCATCGAGTTTACGAAAGAGGATTTACCCGAACCGGTGGCTCCCGCTACCAAAAGGTGAGGAGTCTTTGCCAGGTTAGTAACTACGTATCCGCCCTCGACGTCTTTGCCCACGCCGACCATTAGCGGATGAGCTGAGCGGTGGGCCGCAGCCGAACGTAGCACGTCGCCTAGCGCCACAATCTCGCGATCGGTGTTCGGAATTTCGATCCCGATCGCACTTTTACCCGGAATCGGGGATAGTATTCGCACATCCGCACTGGCCACCGCGTAAGCGATATTGTTTTTGAGGTTAGTAATTTTCTCTACTTTTACCCCCGGTCCCAGTTCCAGTTCATAACGAGTAACCGTAGGGCCGCGGGAGAATCCGGTAACTTTTACGTCCACTCCGAACTCGGTGAATACTTCTTCCAAGGCAGCAACTACCCGATCATTGGCTTCGGATCGGATCTTATGCGGCTTGCCTTTAACTAGCAGTTCCTCTCCGGGCAGTTCATAGGTTTGCCCATCGGCCAGCTCCATCCCGGTTTCTCCGGTGCCCGGCAGCAACAGCTGGGTTTTTTCTCCCTCATCGGCGTTTTCTGGCATCGGGACGGCTTCGGTACCGCTGAGAACTTTGGTTTCTTCCGCATCCTGGGGCAGCCGCATCCGCGAAGCGCGCGGCTTAGGTTCCGCTTTTGAAGCCGGCGTTTGTGGCGTTTGCGGCTCTAGCACCTGGGTGCCGCTATCAGTTTCCGCCGCCAAGTCGTCCTGCTCAGCCGCTGCCGTCCGCTCCCAGCGTTTCAGCCGGCGGGTGCGGGTAGCGGGAGCCTGTTTATCGGTGTCCTCCACCGCGCTGGTTTCGGTCGCGCCCTCTGTTTCCCCGGCTTCAGGCGACTTCGCAAAGCCGGCTTTAACTCGCTGAGTGAGGGAGCGCATGACCCCTAACACTTGGGAAATAGAAGTATCAGTGGCGATTAGCAGGGAATACAAACCTAAGAGCACCAGTAAAATTACCGCTCCGGGTGCAGAGACTAGGATTTGCAGGGGATGCCCGAAAAGCCATCCCAGAATGCCTCCGGATTGTTCAATCGCCGAAAAATTACTTATTGGCGGACTAGCACATGCCACATGGGTAATTCCGGTAACTGCTGCCGCTATCCCGATTGTCCCCAGCAAAATGTGGAGGTGGGATTCTTCGGGGGCGCGGTTGCGAAAGAGGCTAATCGCCGCCCCTACCAAAATGATCGGGGCAAGGATGCTGTACATACCCAGCAGAGCCGCCGCTAGATGATGCAAAGCTCGGGTTGCTAGTGCATCCATGGCGAACCATTCCGTTAACGCCGACATCGTAGCTAAAGCAATAAGTAAGAACGCCACCCCATCACGCATCCGGGAGCTATCTTTAACGGAAGAGGAGGACTCAAGCTTCTTATTATTTTTTTTCGCAACCATAACACTGGCACTCTACCCTTACAGACTCATCTGGCGCTGATTGCCACGCCGCCGGCAACTCGCTTCCCAGTTCAAGGGGGATTAGCTTTTAGAAAAAAGTTGCTAGCGGTAGGCAGGAACTTCGCTTAGTCGCTGCTCTATTTCTGACTCGCTGGGGCAGGTGTCGTTTCCGTGTTTTTCTGCCGCCATAGCTCCGGCAACATTGGCGCGTTCTATAGCCTCAAATGGATCAAGTCCTTTGACCAAGCTCGCCAGCAACACCCCGGTGTGGGCTGATCCGACTCCCAAAGTATCAGCCACTTTGATACTCAGCGAGGGCACCATGGTTTGCCGGTCAGCATCTATTATCTTTGCCCCATAGGAGCCAATTCTCTCCACCACCCAAGCTGATTCGGGCAGCTTTTCTGCAACATACCCGCAGGTCAAATGACCCACTGATCCGGGTAAGAACTGGGATTCGTATTCGTTGCAAGTAAGCACATCAACGTGGGGCAATACCTCGGAAACGCAGTGCGGATCGATCTGGGAAATCTGGGGAGTGGCAGCCATAACCACTTTTACCTGATCCGGCAAGGAAGGAAGCCATTGGGAAAGCGCTGCTCGATACGAGGTGTGGGTGAGATCTCCGGCTGAAATATAAACTACGTCTCCCGGATGCATCGAAACTTTATCTAGCTCGCGACCAGAAATATCTATTTCCACCCCGGTGGTGAGCACCGAAGCATAGTATCCTCCCTCTTCAATCATCTGAATTTTCATCCCGATATCGCCCACCACTTCTACTGTGCGGGTCTCTATATTTGCTTCTCTGAGCACTTGTCTCGCTTGGGTAGAGTTAGGGCCAGTGCCCAGGCAAGACATGTTGATTACCTCTACTCCTTGCCGAGCAGCGGCCAACATCACTTCCGCCGACTCCCCCACTCCCGGGCGCTTCGCGCTACCAAGAACGGTGGTTCCCCGTTCGGGCAATCGCGACACTTTCAACGGTAGAGTCAAAACCACCGCCGCTACCGACACCAGCTTGTTTTTTTCTTCCGTCATTTCGCCACCCAATCTTTTTCCTTAGCACCAAAATTTGGTTATTAATTCCTAGGTTTAACAAACGGGAAGGCTAGCACCTGCCGAATATCGCAGCCCATCAGCATCATTGCCATCCGATCCATTCCCAGCCCTAGTCCTCCTAGGGGGGTCATCCCCAGCTCTAAACAGTTTAAGAAGTCTTCGTCTAAGCTCATGGCTTCCGGATCTCCGGCGGCTGCCGCGAGCGACTGCTGAGTAAAGCGTTCCCGCTGGTCACGGGGGTCAGTTAGTTCGCTATATGCAGTTCCCAGTTCCATCCCGAACGCCACCAGATCCCAGCGTTCAGCCAGGCGGGGATCGCTGCGGTGTCTGCGGGTAAGCGGAGAGGACTCCACCGGGAAATCACAGTAGAAGGTAGGTTTAATTGTGCGCGCCTCTACCAGGTCGTCATATAGCGTCCCCAGCAAGGTGCCACTATTGGCGCCCGGCGGCGGAGTCAGGTGGTGCTGCAGGCACAGGCTACGCAGCTCCTCTTCCCCGGTATCGGGGGTAACCACGGTTCCCACGGCCTCAGATACCGCATCAAAAACCGAGATTACCCGCCAATCGCCAGAAATATCGACCTCCACGAACTCCACTTCGCCGCTTTCATCGCTAGTTTCGGGCGATCCTGCCGGGCGCAGAGCGATTTCTTTTCCATGAATTGCGCGGGCGGCTGCCTGGTAAAGCTGACGGGTAAGGGTCATCATTTCGCGGTAGTCAGAACCGGCTTTATAGACCTCTAAGGAGGTGAACTCGGGGTTGTGAGTTGCGTCCGCGCCCTCGTTCCTAAAGGAGCGCCCCATCTCGAAGATTGCCCCCATCCCCGCTATAGCCAGGCGTTTTAAATACAGTTCCGGGGCGATCCGCAAGAACATATTCACCTGGTAGGCATTGGAGTGAGTAACGAAGGGACGGGCATTAGCCCCGCCTTGCACCGCCTGCAGCATGGGGGTTTCCACCTCCAGATAGCCGCGGTCTATCAGTTCTTTACGCACCGCACTTAATGCCCGCGAACGTGCCTGCAGCTGGCGCATTGCGGTCGCATCATTGAGCAAAGTCATTGTGCGTTCGCGGGTGCGGGTGCCAATGTCTAGCCGGGTAGCCGGATGCGGAATCGGGCGCAGCGCTTTCGCGGCCAGCGTCCAGCTTTCTGCTATCAATGAGGGCGTGCCATTGCGGGAAGCTCCGCACTGGCCGCTCACAACCAGCAGATCTCCTAAATCCAGCAGGCGTAAGTGGGCGAACTGCTCCGCGCTGAGGTTGCTTCGCTCTAGCACCACCTGCAGATAGGTGCCTTGATAGTGCAAATCCCAAAACACTACCCCGCCGTGATTCCTTCGCGCCACAATCCGGCCAAGGGTGCGGATCGCTTTCCCGGTCTCGCCCGCGTCTACCTTAGCTTTCGCTGCAGATAAGGGAATCCCTAAATCGAAACCTACCGGGAAGGATTCGATTCCCGCGGCACTTAGTTTTTCCGCTTTCGCGCGCCGCGATCTTTGTTGTTCACTCAGTTTGACCTGCAGTTTAGCCGCGGTATGCTCGCTGCGCATCGCTTGCAGTTCCCGCAGATACTGGCTATCAACTTCCCATTCAAAAGGTTCCCCGCGCACGGCAGCCTCTGGTGCGGGTACGAATCCCTCTAGCATTCCCGCTGCTATCAGCGATAATGGCACTAACGGGTCGGAAGAAAAACAAAAATAACGGGGCAACCATTTCGGGTTATACCGGGCGTTGGATTCATATAGCGACTCTAGTTGCCAAAAACGGGAGGCTTTAACAAAGAGGGCGCGCTTGACGCGATCATTAATACTGGCGTCAACGGCTTCGCCCTCCACAAAAACTTCTCTGAACATCGCAAAGTTCAACGAGAACTGGTCTATCCCTTTTTCGGGTCCTTGCTGCAGCAAGGCGAGCACCATGGCTTCTACTACCCCGTTGACCGCCGATTCTGCCCGGCGCATCAAGTTGAGAGAGACGGCGCGTTGCCCCCAGGGAACGAAGGTGAGCAGGCATTGTAGCTGACCATCTTGGCCTCGCGCGGTGACTATAATTTGCTCGCCCTCTTGCGGAGCGAACATTCTATCGAGGCTCATCGAGAAGCCCCGTTCATTCCCGCGCCGGAAAAGTTCGGCCACCATCGCTACTTCCTGCAGCTGTGCGGGAGTAAGTTCGCTTTGCCTGCAAATCTCGATCTCTACCCCCGCGCGAGCAACTCTTCTTTGAGCAGCTAATAAGGCTCGGCCGGCACTGGAGTTACGTTCAAAACGTTCGGGGCTGATAATAGCTTCGTCACCCATTTTGCGTACTCGAAGTCCCTGGTGGCGATAGACACGCGCCCCTTGGGCGCTAGCGGAGATTACCGCTGGAATCCATCCTTGACGGTAACAGTGTGCCTTCCATCTTTGCACCGCATTTTCCCAGGAAGAAGGATCCCCTATGGGATCGCCGGCCGCTAGAGCCACTCCCAGAGCTACCCCGTAGGAAACCACTGCTTGCCCATCAGCACTGAAAACTACTGCCCGGTTATCCCGGGTGGCATAATAGCTTAAGGAATCAGCTTTCCCCCATTTGAACAGGAGGGCGCGCAAAGCGAGATCTTCGCTGCGCGTGCGAGCTTGCGCCCGTTGACCGAGAATAAAGCGATTGGCGGCAATCATCATCACCAGGCCGGAAAGCACCATGATGAAGAAGCCCAGACCGCGGAAACCGCTTAGGTGGGCTAGGTGCAAACGGATGGCATTACCGTGGGGCAGTCGCCATCCCGACATTCGGGAAAAGACCCAAAATGCCAACGTTCCACTATCCCAAGTGCGCGGCGCAAGAACCCGAGCCATGATGAACCCCATGCCAAATACCAGCAATTGGCCACTTAGCAGCACTAAGAGGGCTTTCCAGGCGGATCGCGCATTGATTCTTCCCCAAAAGCTACGGGCAGAGGCGAATAAAACTACTACCACAAATGTGGAAAACAGCAGCCGAAACCCCAGGAATAAGCCGACCGTCAGGGTAAGTTCTGGATTCGAGAAAGAAAATAACAGCGCAGTCAGGCTCAGTAAGGCGTGCAGGGTATGCAAAGCGATCAGGACGATAACCCCGATCCGCTTGCGGGAAAAACACAGCAGCGCCAAGAACGCCAATAATACTGCCGCGCCTAAGGTAGCAGTCGAGGGCACCCCGAGCATAGTTAGCACCAGGTAGGTAAAGCGCCCAAATCCGCGGCTACCGCTGTAGCGCAACGGAATCATTACCAGGCAAAATAGCGCGGCAATGGTATAGACCCAACCTAGCCAGGCGGGAACGCGCTGACGCCAAGAAATATCCGACTTTTCTTTTCCAGTTACCCGCATCTAAATCTCCACAACTACCGGTACGATCATGGGGCGACGGCGCAAGCGGCGCGCCACCCAACGTCCCAAAGCACGGCGCATCGCCTGTTGCAGGCGATAAGGATCGCTATCGCCTTGGTTTAATGCCCTTTGTAATGCTTCGGTCACATCCGGTAGCACTTCCCTAAACACCCCCTCGTCCTCGGCCATTCCCCGAGCGGTAATATGCGGGCCGGCGGCAATAATCTTGGTGGGCACATCTACCGCGGCAAATACGGAAACAAAACCTTCTTCACCCAAAGTCATGCGGTCTTTTAGCTGATCTTCATCGATTTCTCCGATAGATCCGCCATCAACATACACGTATTCGCAATCGACTTGTCCCACTACGCGCGCTTGCCCATCTTTGAGGTCGACTACTACCCCGTCCTCGGCTAAAGCCACATTTTCTTCCGGCACCCCGGTGGATTGGGCGATCCGTCCATTGGCAATCAAATGCCGGATTTCTCCGTGAATCGGCATCACATTCTTGGGTTGCACAATGTTGTAGGTGTAGAGCAGTTCGCCTTCCGCGGCGTGTCCGGAAACGTGAACCGCGCGGTTACCCTTATGTACTACATTGGCGCCTTGGCGCATCAGTGCATTTATTACCCGGTAGACTGAGTTTTCATTTCCGGGGATCAGGGAGGAGGCCAGCAGTACGGTATCTTCTGGCTCCAGGGACACTAGGCGGTGTTCCCCTTGGGCAATCCGCGAGAGCGCGGCCATGGGTTCACCTTGGGATCCGGTAACCATCCACACGCGTTTTTCCGGGGGCAGGCGCTTGAGTTCATCCGCGCGCACTACCACTTGTGGATCTAGATCCAGGTAGCCGGCCTGCGCCGCAATGTTCATATTGCGTTCCATGGAACGCCCCGACAGGCACACTTTGCGCCCCACCGCGCGGGCAGCGTCCAGCACTTGTTGCACCCGGTGCACATGGGAGGCGAAGGAGGCTACGATTACTTGCCCGCTAGATTCTGATAGTACCTGGCGGATTACCGGACCGATTTTTCTTTCCGGGGCAATAAAACCGGGAACCTCCGCATTGGTGGAGTCCACTAGGAATAGGTCAACGCCCTCTTCCCCCATACGCGCAAAGGCACGCAGGTCAGTGATCCGTTTATCGAGCGGCAACTGATCCATTTTGTAGTCGCCGGTAACCAACAGGTTTCCGGCTTTGGTACGAACCATTACCGCTAGGGCATCGGGTATCGAGTGGGTGACCGCCAAAAATTCGCAAGAAAAAATATCTAGCTCAATGCGCTCCCCCTCGCGTACCTGGTGCAGATGCGTTGCCGGAAGTCGGTGCTCTTCCAGTTTGGGTCGCAGAAAATCTAAGGTGAGTTGGGAGCCGTAAATGGGAATATCTTCGCGCAGACGCAACAGATAGGGTACCGCCCCGATATGGTCTTCGTGACCGTGGGTGAGCACCAGCCCCATTACCTGATCCATACGTCCGTGTAGATAGGAAAAGTCGGGGAGGATCAGGTCAACACCCGGTTGGATTTCTTCGGGGAAGAGCACCCCGCAATCGACAATCAGGATTTTACCGTTGAGCTCGATTACGGTCATGTTCCGTCCGACTTCCCCCAGTCCTCCCAGGGGAACTACCCGGATGGTGTCGGATTTTAGCTTCGGCGGAAAAGAAAGTTCAGGATAAAGCGGATTCACGTGTCTAATTGTTCCGATTTTACCCGCCTATAGCAAACTTCCGCGCTCACGGGGGTGCGATTAGTCCTTCTAGGCAGGTCTTTAGGCCAAATCTCCACTGCTAGGCGCCCTCGGCACTCTAGGCCGGTGGGTAAAACCGGTTTCGCGGTCAAAACCGCTAGCACACCGCGAGCGTTTCTAAAGCAATTCGAAACGTTCCAGGGCGGCGCGCAGCTGGGCGATCTCCTCTTCGCTGG
Source organism: Varibaculum cambriense (assembly GCF_022133705.1). Taxonomy (GTDB): domain Bacteria; phylum Actinomycetota; class Actinomycetes; order Actinomycetales; family Actinomycetaceae; genus Varibaculum; species Varibaculum cambriense_A. The sequence continues at coordinate 71,947 of NZ_JAKNHJ010000001.1, read as the reverse complement.
CGGGAGCTAGGGGTAGGCGCAAAGTAGCGGTGGGAATAATTTTTTGTTCAGCGAGGGCGTGCTTGGCCATTACGGCGCCTTGTCCCCCTCCCATTAACGCTTTCACCAAGGGTTCTAGCTTTAGGGAGAGCTGCAGCGCCTCCTGGTAGTCTCCGTTTTCTACCAGCTGCACCATTTTGCGGTAGCTGGCACCGGCGACGTGAGCTACCACGCTGATCACCCCCACCGCGCCATGGGTAAGCCAGGAATAATTGAGCCCATCATCACCGGAATAGAAAGCCAAACCGGTTTCGTCTATGCGCCGCGCCCCGACTTCCACTTTGCCGGTAGCATCTTTGACCGCCACAATATTGTCGATCTCTGCCAGACGCATGAGGAGTTCATCACCGATAGCTACCCCGGTACGTCCGGGAATATCGTAAAGCATAACTGGCAGATCTGTCTGACCAGCCACTTTAGCAAAGTGCTGATACATCCCCTCTTGGGAGGGACGGGAATAATAGGGGCTTACCACTAGGATAGCGTCAGCCCCAGCGGCCTCGGCACTGCGTGCCATTCGCACCGAATGTTCCGTGTCGTTTGATCCTGCCCCGGCAGTAATGTACAGGTCTTCGCCTACTGCTTGGCGAACTACCTTAATCAACTGTTCTTTTTCATCCAGGTGAGTGGTTGGCGATTCCCCGGTGGTACCCGAAAGCACCAGGTGATCGATTCCCTGATCCACCAGGTGTTTAGCAAGGTTGGCGGCGGTATCGTAGTCTACGGAGCCGTCTGGGTGAAAGGGGGTCACCATTGCTACCCCAACCGGTGCGGGAAGGCGATAAGTACACTCTGCGTTGCTCATATCCCCACTCTACCCACCCCACTTGGAGTTTTTTCTTTCGTCCAAAAAGCGGGCGGGAGGGGTCTATAGGTCAGTAAACCACAGGTGCTGCACCATGGATTCATGCCCTACTTTTAGGCCTTGGCGCAGACCGGCGGGGGCGAATCCGCATTCGTTGAAGAACCGGATTTTTTCTTGGGCTTCGGCAGCTAGCCAAATCTGCAGCCGGCTAGCCCCAGACATTCGCAACATATCGCCGACCGCATTTACCAGGCGAGAGGCATCAGCCAGGTTATTTTCCCAATCGGCGACCTCGAGCGCCACGATTTCGGCATCAGCATTTCTTTCGGCGAGCGGGGACTGTTTGGGTTGCACCAGCATTTTCGGGGCAGGGGCAATCGCCGCCATCCCCACTACCTGTCCTTCATTTACGGCGGTAAGCAGGTGATGTTTTGGCGAGGGCGGGCTAAATAACGCCTGCTGCCAGGCACGCGTAATCTGCTCCGGGTCAATAAGCGCTAAGGTTTGCGGACCGATTTGTCCCAGATGGGACTGCAGGTCGGCCTGCATAGCCTGCGCCTGGATGCGTCCCCAGTCAGGTAAATCTTCGCTTTTCGCTAAGCGGACTGTTTCTTCGGCAGAAGGAGCAGTCACTTTAAATCCCTAAATCCATGAGCTTATCCAGCCCCACTGTCAAAGGAGCCGCATCTGCAACTTTCCGCACAGCCAGCAGCACTCCCGGCATAAAGGAGGAGCGATCAAAACAGTCAGTGCGCAGTCGTAGCTGTTCCCCCGGGTTAGAAAGGAGCACTTCCTGGTGCGCGTTAGCCCCTAGCATCCGCAGCGAGTGGATCCCCACATCCCCCACTTTCATGCCGCGCGCACCCTCGGGATCGGTGGTGGTGGCATCGGGGGCGGGCGGAATATCGGCTTGCTTGCGGGCCGCCGCCATTTGCTGGGCGGTTGCTAACGCTGTCCCGCTCGGCGCATCTAATTTTTTCGGATGATGAGTCTCCACAATTTCGGCGGAAGTGAAAAAAGGCGCCGCCAAGCGAGAAAAAGCCATCACCAGTACCGCGGAAAGCGCAAAGTTGGGAGCAATCAATACGTTACGCCCAGTTTCGCGCGCCACTTCCTGGATTTTTGCCTGTGCGTCCTCGTCCCACCCCGAGGTACCGACTACCGCATGGGCGCCGGAGCGCAAAATCGCGGCAGTATTGGCAAAACTGGCGCTAGGAATAGTGAACTCCACGGCGACCTCAGCCCCGGCTAAAGTCTGGGAGGTGATCTCATCTTTACTGCCCAAACGGGCAACTAGCTGCAAGTCTGTGGAGTCTGTGATCGCTTGACAAGCGGACTGCCCCATCCGCCCCTGGGCTCCGACCACGGCGACTTTCAGTTTTTCGCTCACTCTACTTCACACCCTCTGGTTTATTAGCGTTAATGATTTGGGCTTTATCTGGACACAGGGTTTGCCCTGCTATCTGCAGATTGTTGTACCATTCTTGCCGGAGCTCCGCAGAATCTACTTTGGTATAAATATCAGACAGCGTTTGTTTATTAGCCGCCGAATCTGGCTGCTTGGTATCGAGCAGTCCGCACAGGGATTGTACTGGCCCCAAAACAATCTCCGCGGTGCGCTGATCATAGTGGTTCTTTTCCATCACCTGTTTGACGAAGGAGTTTTGCGTTTCCGACAGGTGATCTTTGGGAGTGAAGGTCACTTCCGGGGTTTGCGAAACTGTCGGGGTAGCAGGCGAGGTCGAGGCCGAACTGGTTACTTTGGGGTTAGTGGCGGTAGAAGTTTTTTCGGGCGCCGGCGACTGCGCGGCGGGGCTGCAGGCGGCAAGCAGCGCCGTGGCGGCAATAACTGGTAAAAGTTTCTTTATTCTCACTCGTTCAGCTTATGCCACCGCCGGGCGTACCACGACTTTCACCTGTGGTAAGCCGAGAAATTGCGCTGCCAGCTCACTAATTTGGGCGCTGCTCACATTTTGTAGGGCAGCGTTTAACTGTTCGATGGTGCGCAAGCGGCCTCCGTTTACTTCCGCGCGCCCCAGACGCGCCATCCGGGCGCGGTTATCGTCCATTCCCAGCAGTACTCCCCCGCTGAGCTGCCCTAACGCTTCGGCTAGTTCACCTTCGGGTACTCCCTGCTCGGCGAGTTTTTCTAGTTCTGCCACCAGCAGGTCTCCAACTTGCTCCAAATTATTGGGGGCACACCCGGCGTAGAGGCCGAAGGATCCGCTATCGCTATAGGCGGAGTCAAAAGCATAGGTAGAGTAGGCCAGTCCGCGTTTTTCTCGGATCTCTTGGAATAACCGGGAAGACATTCCTCCGGAAAGTACCGTGAGCAACATGCTTAGCGTGTCGCGTTGGGGATCATTTGCGGGCAGGGAACGGGTTCCGATAAATATTTGCCCCTGTTCCACCGTTTTTTCTACTACGGCGCTGGCGGGCACTGCCGGAGCTGGCTGGGTACGCTGAGGAACTTCCGGATCGGTGCCCGCGGGCAGATCCCACCCGTTTTTACCGGCAGCTTCCAATATTAGTTGTGCCAGGCGGTCATGCTTAATATCACCGGCGGCCGCAACTACCAGGTGGCGGGGCTGATACCAGCGCTGATGATGGGCTTTCACCGCTTCTAAGGGGGTGGCCGCCACGGTTTGCGCAGTGCCACCTACCGGCAGGCCCAGCGGGGAGCTGGGGAATAGTTGACCCAAAAATTTTTCGTAGCCAACATCTTGAGGATCATCTTGGGACATGGCCAGTTCGTCCAGGATAACTGCCCGTTCCAATTCGAAATCTGGAGACGCCAAAGTGGGGCGCGCCAGCATTTCGGTGAGCACTTCTACCGCCATTGGTAGATCACGGGAGAGCACCCGGCAGTAATAGTGGGTAGATTCTTTCGCGGTCGCCGCGTTAAGCTCTCCCCCCACAGCATCGAATGCCCGCGAGATTTGCTTCGCGGTGCGGGTAGCTGAGCCTTTGAACAGCAGGTGTTCTAAGTAATGGGTAGATCCCAAATGCTGCGGTCCTTCATCGCGCGAGCCTGCTGGGATCCAAAACCCGAGCACTACCGAGGGCGAGGCGGGTACCTGTTGGGTAATCAAGCGGATACCGCCGGGCAGTATCGATCTTTCGATTAGGGTTTCGCCTTCGCTAATACTCAGGCGAGGCGCTTGGGCTGAAAGCGGCAGTTTGTAATCGTATTTTTCAGGCATTTTTTCTTTATAGGGTTTGCTAGTTTCTTTACAGTGTCCCGCCTTGCTACTGGCTGGTGGGGTTTTTAGGGAGCGGTTGTCTTGTTAGGGAGTTGCTTAGCGCCCAAGCGCATGCGCATTGCACCGCGCCCAGGACAGTGAATATCCCGAAGGCGAAGGTCAGTAGTCCAGTTTCGGCGCTGCCGGCGATAGCGGCATAGATGAGGGAAAAGACGGTGAAAACCAGGGAGATTAGGCTAGCGCGAGCCCAAAAACGCCGGGCATCTAATTTAAAAATCAGACGCAAGGTAGCAAGAATCAGTTGAAATCCGCCAGCTATAGCGGCGAATACTAGCGCCAGAAACCCGGTAAACACGCTTAATAATCCAGAGTCGGAAGTGGTAGAAACCGACAGTAGGATCAACGCAAAAAATAGGCACAGGAACAGCAGGCTTCCTGCCACTACCAGGTCGAAGTATCTACGCATCAAGGATTCCTTTTCTGAAATTAAAGGAGGCGAGGGCGAGATAATCTCGCCCTCGCCAACTTAGTTATCGACTATTCGTCGTCACCATCTGATTGCTCGTCGCGGCGATCCTCACGCCGATCATCACGGCGATTGTTGCGATGCCGGCGGCTGCGGTTACGAGAGCGACGCGGGCGATCTTCGTCTTCGGAGCGACGAGATTCCTGCTTAGCTTCGTTTTCAGCTAACGCGGCCTCTTGCTCTTCACTGAGTACCGCTACCAGCGATAGCTTGCCCCGGTCATCGATTTCTTCGATCTCTACCTGAACTTGGTCGCCAACGCCCAGTACGTCCTCTACCTGGTTGATGCGTTTGCCGCCTACCAGGCGACGGATCTGGGAAATATGCAGCAGCCCGTCCTTGCCGGGGGTCAGGGATATGAAAGCCCCGAAGGAGGTGGTCTTAACCACGGTTCCTACGAAACGCTCCCCTACCTCAGGCATTTGCGGGTTAGCGATTGCATTCACGGCGGCCCGAGCTGCCTCTGCCGATTCAGCATCGGAGGAAGAAATATAGACGGTGCCGTCATCTTCGATAGTTACTTCCGCGCCAGTATCTTCTTGAATCTGGTTAATCATCTTGCCCTTCGGACCGATGACCTCGCCAATCTTGTCTACCGGTACCTGTACGGTGATGATGCGCGGAGCATAGGGGCTCATTTCGTCCGGTTCTGGAATGGCCTGTTCAATCAGGTTCAAGATTTCCAGGCGGGCTTCCTTAGCCTGAGCTAGCGCACCTTTCAGCACGTCAGAGGGAATACCGTCCAGCTTGGTGTCCAGCTGTAGGGCGGTAATAAAGTCCCGAGTACCGGTGACCTTGAAGTCCATATCCCCAAAGCCGTCCTCGGCTCCCAAAATATCGGTCAGGGTCATGTACTTGGTGGTCCCGTCCTCGTTCGGCTCACTCATTAGCCCCATGGCAATCCCGGCAACCGGGGCTTTTAGCGGCACGCCCGCATTTAGTAGCGAAATCGTGGAGGCGCAAGCCGAACCCATAGATGAGGATCCGTTCGAACCCATAACTTCGGATACCTGGCGGATTGCGTAAGGGAATTCTTCCTTGGAGGGAAGTACCGGCTCTAACGCCATTTCCGCGAGGTGGCCGTGCCCGATTTCGCGGCGCTTGGGGCTGCCCACGCGACCGGTTTCACCGGTGCAATAGGGCGGGAAGTTGTATTGATGCATATAGCGCTTGCGGGTCACCGGGCTGAGGTTATCGAGCTGCTGTTCCATCCGCAGCATATTCAGGGTGGTTACCCCCAGCACCTGGGTTTCGCCGCGACGGAAAATCGCGGATCCGTGCAGGCGGGGCAGCACTCCAGCGCGCGCATAGAGCGAGCGAATCTGGTTGGGCTGGCGTCCATCCATCCGCACGCCCTCGTTTAGGGTGCGGGTACGGATTAGCTCTTTTTCGAGGGCGCGGAAAGCGGCTTTGAGCTCTTTCTCGCCCTCGGGGAAACGCTCTTCCAGGTCGGAAAGCATTTGGTCTTTGATTTCATCAACCCGGTTTTGCCGATCGAGTTTCTCGGCGATCTGTACCGCCTGGTCGAGCTGTTCGCGGCAGTTTTCGGAAACCGCATCCCAGTGTTCGTCCTCGAAGTCTTTAAACAGCGGGAACTCTAGGGTTTCTTTCTGGCACTTGGCCGCTACCTGCGCTTGCGCGCGGCAAAGTTCCTTAATGAAAGGTTTAGCGGCTTCCAGACCGGCAGCTACTACATCTTCAGTCGGAGCGGTCTGTCCCTGTTGAATCAATTCCCAGGTGCCTTCGCCGCCGCCGGCCTCTACCATCATAATGGCCACGTCTTCGCCGCCATCAGCGGTTTGAATAACCCGTCCGGCAACCACCATGTTGAAAGTGGAACGCTCGATTTCGCTGTAACGCGGGAAAGCTACCCACTGTCCATCGATTAGGGACAGTCGGGTGCCACCGATCGGCCCGGAGAAGGGCAGACCAGAGATTTGGGTGGACATGCTGGCGGCGTTGATGGCTAGCACATCGTAGGCATCATCGGGGTGTACGGTCAGTACCGTAGCAACCACCTGTACCTCGTTACGCAGCCCTTTTACGAATGAGGGGCGCAACGGGCGGTCAATTTGGCGCGCAGCCAGAATCGCTTCCGTGCCGGGGCGTCCCTCGCGCCGGAAGAAGTTTCCGGGGATGCGTCCCGCCGCGTATTGGCGTTCTTCCACGTCAACGGTGAGTGGGAAGAAATCAAACTGGTCGCGCGGGTTCTTACCTACCGTAGTGGCAGATAGAACTGTAGTTTCATCATCCAGGTATGCCAGCGCACTGCCGGCAGCCTGCTGGGCGAGTAGGCCAGTTTCGAAGCGCACGGTGCGCTGCCCGAAACGACCGTTATCGATGATTGCCTCGGAGGCAATCACTTCTGGATCGTCCATCATTTTCTTTTATTTACTCCTTGTATTCCATCTTCTAGGGCGGGTGCCCTCCTGAGAGCTATCACCTTGTGATGGGCGGTCAACGATCGAGACCCACGGAGAAAGGCGACTAGAAACTGCTGCGCCTGATCCGGAGGCCACCACCGAAGACCGAAACCGGGGTGATAGCAATTCGGCCCGGCGTTAACCGGGCCGATTAGCAAACTATTTACGCAAACCTAAACGAGCGATCAGAGAACGGTAACGTTCAATATCGATATCTTTTAGGTAACCGAGTAGGCGACGACGCTGCCCTACCAGCAGCATCAAGCCGCGGCGGGAGTGGTGGTCGTGCGCATGAGTTTTGAAGTGTTCAGTTAAATCTTTAATCCGCTTGGATAGAAGCGCGATTTGCACCTCAGGCGAACCCGTATCACCGGGATGGGTCGCGTATTCTTCCATAATTTTGGCTTTTTCTTCTTTACTCAGTGCCACTGGGTTCTCCTTTTCTGCTACTTGTTGCACGGAGCTCCGGGGCAGTTTCACCCGGGCATGACGCATCCGTGGCCGGCTTGTAACGGCTTTTCTAGCCTAACATTATCGCTGTTGGCAATCCTATTTTGGCGCTGGTGAACTAGGACACTCGCAGGGGCGGGTTACGCTCGCGCAAGCTGCGCGCGGGGGATTAGTTTTTCCTCCTGCCCAAAAATTTGGAAAACGTAGCGACGTTTTCCAAATTTTGCGCCCGCCTAGCCGACTCGGATAAAACTAATCCCCCGCGCTGAGAAGGTAGCTCAGTGCGACCAGGGGGCGCGGCCGGTAAAAGATACGAGAGGGACACGCTACTAACCATTACTTAAGGAATCGGTTACGTTACCCTTTTAGTGGATAGCGTAAAGCCCTCTTTCTGATTTTTTACAGAGCAGGTCACGGGGTTCCCGGAGTGCTTTTACCGAGCCAGCCCCCGCGCTCTATGGCAGATCCTAACCGGCGCGGAAGGCGCTGGACATTTCGCCCTCGGGCTGGGGCATCCGGCCGTCTTTGATAGCTCGCAAAAACTCGGCGTGGTCGGCCTCGGTCTGGTCGGCGTAGGCACGGGCGAAGGTGGCGAAAGCTTGTCCCGGTTTATCCGATTTTCCTAGGTAGCCGGCGATTTTGGAGGCGCCGTGGGTACGAGCGTGGCCTTTCGCGAGCAGCAACCCCACGATTCCCGCATAGTCACACAATGATTTGGCACCCAGCCGGTCTAGGGGCACAGTTCCTTTCATATTGCGGAACTGGCGCACATAGTATTGTCGCTCCCCGACGCTCGCCCACCCCAGCAGCGGATCCGATACGGTTTGTAGCGCTTTTTGATATTCAGCCACTCGCTGCCCTTGGTGGGCGTGCCATTCCTTCGATCCGTGCACATATTGTGCCAGTACCGAGCGGCGGGCCTGTTTGAGTTGCAGGAAGATTACGTCCGTGGGCGTGGAGCCTTGTAGCAGCGCGATATAGGCGCGCAGCCCTACGGAACCTACCCCTACTACCCGCTGCGCAATATCTACCAGGGTGTATCCGCCTAATACTCGCGCCCATTGCGCGGGAATAGTGTGCAGATATTCGTCGAGGGCGCGTGCCAGGTTATCCCAATCAGCTGGGGGTATCTGGGTGGTCAGCGGAGGTTCGGGGGTAATCTTCAGGCTTCCTTCGGATTCTTGGGCGAACTTGGGGAGCGCTCGATCCGAGGTACGTTTCATAGCTTTGGCGGCGGCGCGCTCGATCTCTTTCACCAACTTGGGAGTTAGTTCTCTGGAGGTAAGTTTTTCCAGGTCAATCCGGTTGAAAGCACGTTCAAAGAGGGGACGCCCCGCCAGCAGAGCAATTTCATCCCGGTAGGCGTTTACGCAGGCGATTACCGCATCGGTGCATTTGGATTCGGAGAGACTGTTTTCCCGCCCCGCCACGTGAATCGAGGCGGTTAGGCGACGCAGATCCCATTCCCAACTGCCGGTATGTGCCTCATCGAAGTCGTTGAGATCCATCACCAGTTCCCCTTCGGGGGAACGGTAAAAACCGAAGTTCCCCAGGTGGGAATCCCCGCAAACTACCGGTTGAATCCCGGTGGCGGGCAAGGCAGCCGAATCGGCAGCTTGCACTACCGCGGCTCCCCGCAAGAAACCGTAGGGCGAGGACGCCATGCGCCCTACCCGGATGGGGATCAGATTCTCGACTCTGCCCTGGTGGGAGGCTTGGATTAGGGCGATGGGGTCGCGGTCTGGCGCCGGCACCCAGGCCGCTAGGGAACTGAAGGGAACGGTTTCGCGCAGCGAGCGTCCGTATTGATAGCGCTCTTCGCGTGGTTCTGGAGGAGAGAGTAAGGAACGATATTGCACCGGGATATTCACGCTGTAAACTCTATATTCTTTGGGGCATCTTAGCTGATTTTGCCACTTTTCCCTGCCCAAACAGGCAGTTACAGTGACGCCGGGAGCCGCACTTACCAATTATCCGGAAAATCCAGATAACTGTGGCACCCCAATATCCTGCCGCGAACTATCCGGATTTTCCGGATAGTTGCCATCTTCACCCGATCCCGCGGGCAATAGTTCTATTCGAGCTGTCCGGTTACGCGCGGGAGCTTGGTTTTTCCTCCCGCCCAAGAATTCGGAAAAAGACCGCAGGCATTTTCCGAATTCTTATGCCCACCGCGCCTGCTCGGATAAAACCAATCCCCCGCGCTATTATTCTCAAATTATTTTCTGCCATTACCAGCCTAGACGGCGGTGATGCCGTGGTTAGACGACATTGGTGACTGGTTGGCTGAAGGCTTTGAGGTCTTCCCAGGAATCTGCGCGGGCGGTGTCATTTTCGTAGGCGATTAAGTATCCCCAGTTTTGATCAGCATAGGCGTCCTCGGCAATCAAACGCCGAACTAATGATTCTGCGGCTTTACGTTTGGCTTGCACCTGATCATCGTCACGTCCGCGCTCTGATTTCCCTTCGATAATCCAGTAGACACCATCACTGTCGCGGGCAACAAAGTCTGGGAAATAACGATCTTTAGAGTTGTAATACACGAAAGCCCCATCTTGCGGGTGCAAACGGTGCCACCACTCGATTCCCGGCGAAGTATTTAGCAGTTTGGCCAGTACGTACTCGCCGGTGTAGGAGTCGAAGGATTCTTCGGCGAACAGAGACTTGAACCAGCCCCCATAAACCCGTCCCCGCACGAACTGTTCGCGGCTATCAATCTGGTCATGAACTTTTTCTCCCAATGGTAGGGTGTAGCCTGAGCCGGGCAGGGTTTTCAGGTGAATAGTGGATACTTCGCGGGTAGCGCGCAGCGTCTCGGCAATGTAATCGCGAACCAGCTTAGATAACTCATCGCGCGCAGATGCCAGCGATTTAACCGTCCAGCCCGGCAATGCCGCAAATTTCATAAACGTTGGAACCAGCAGCTTAGATACGTAGACAACGTCTTGTTTTGTCTTGGGGACAAGTGGCATGTCCATTACCAATTTGACCAGGGCCTTTTGCGCCTCGGAATAATCAACATGGATTGAATCCACTTCGGCGCTTTCACGGTCTTCAGCCCGGAGCTTCTTCCCTAACGCGGCAACAATTTCTTTACGCAACAACACGTCACCAGTAGAGGTAACCCTCCGCGCCGCCTGCTCGATCTGGTCAGGGCTTATCTCTGACAAGTCAATAGGTGGCTGGCTAACGGTAACCGTAGTCACTGGGAACTGGTAGCTGACCTCAGCAAATTCAGGGTTACGCTCAATCGTAACTGGCTCCCGCTCCGGGGCGGCATCTACCCCAGATTCACTAATAGCACGCACTCCCAGCCCAGGCAGTCCCGGCTCCCCCGGCTCACCAACCAGCACCGAACCTTCCTGAGCGGAAAAAACTCCCGCATAATCCTCAAACGGAAAATTTTCACCGGTAGCTAACCCAGTAGGCTGGCTGACGCTATCACCGTCAGCGGCAGCGGGAACGGCAGAGTTTTCGTTACCGGCTGTTTCGATAGCCTCGCGCACCTTAGTGTTATCTTGGCTGGCTACTGCTTCTTCCAAGCCAAATTGCTGCAGGACATTCTCGGCGGCCAGTAGCTCGCTAAATGACTGGTGGGCGATGATATCCAACTGGTCAATCTGCCCCACCCCCGTATACTTCCCGAACGGCAAACGCAGCCCGCGCCCCATAGTCTGCTGGGTCAAAACCTCCGAAGCCATCGCCCGCAATGTCACCACCACGGCAATGTTCTTGACGTCCCATCCTTCTTTGAGCTTGTTAACACTAACCACCGCCAACACCGGAGAATAAGGCCGATCCAGCTCATCAAGCAGACGCTGAGTTTTCTCGTCCTCATGCTTAGAATCCACCTGCAGCACCGCTTCAGCCTTACCCAGATATTCCGGGGTGCGCAACAAATCCGCTACTTGGGTAGCGTGCTCCACATCCGAGCACACCACGAACGCAACCGCATTAACATGACCGCGCTCTTGCTTTTTCGCGTAAGCATCGTAACAGGTCTGTTTAATCTCGCGAAGCTGCAAGGCATCACGCAACTGCTGATCCTCCGATGCCTCACCCGCGCCATAACCAGTCTTGCGGAACGCCAACACCGGAGCCTTCACATACTTATCCTGAATTGCACGGTAGAGCGGATACTCGAAAATAACGTTATCTGTTTTCTTATCCACCGAGGCAGTCAAACCAATAGCCGCTGCCGGATCCAACTCTTTGAGAGCCGCGTTAAACGCTACCGCGCTCGTACCGTAAAGATGCGACTCATCGGCAATCACTACCAGGTCATCAAGATTTTTGAGGTAATCAAAAAGCACCCCCGCGTTCTCATCAAACCTGCGGGGCTTACGCCGCATAGCCTCTTGGGTACCGCCATGAGTATCCCCATCCTCGGACTTAGGGGCAATCAATTGCTGGATATTGAAAATAAACGCCAGCATGGGCACTTCCCGCCCAAAAGACAACTGAGCCTGAGCGTTCTGGCGAATCGTCCACGGTTGGTAATTTTCGGGAGTAACTACGTCCGGTCGCACATTTGCGCCTTTAATATAGCGTGAGGATCCCTCAGTAAAGTTTTGTACCGTCTTCGCCTGCACCGTCTTACCAGGGGTAACAATCATCACGTTACCTACCCCTTGACGGCGTAAATACTCCACGAATGCCGCCATCAAATAGGTCTTCCCCACCCCGGTCGCCAGGTTGAGCACCTGCATCACCGCCGGGTCATAATCCCCATCGAGAGTAAACACCAGCTGGCGCAGTGCTTCTTTATTGGGAGCCCGCAAATCAAACTGGGCGCTAATTTCTTCCAGCATGTCCGAATCAAAACTAATATTCAGCCGACCCGCCATTACCGCTCACCCCCTGCGCTAAAAGGAAAAACATCATCCGGCAAGGCAACCACCCGCGAACCCTTCACCCTTTTTCGTAGATGCTGTCGCACCCCATCCATCACACTGGTAGCAGCCAACACCATCGTTTCACCCGGCTGAATTTGAGAGGCCAACCAATCCACAACCTCAACAGTTGCCACCCCCTCAATTACTTTCAGCAGCGAGTTCCCACGCCGACCGTCAAACACATAATCATCATCAGGATGCAACAAACTAAACCCCAGATTCGCCGCTACCGACTCGATCAACACCTGCCCGGTTGCCTCTGCCGTCAGCATCACTCGCCCCAACTGCGGATCATAATCAAAACAAGCCGGCGACAAGTGCGCCACCTGAAAACCGCCACCCCCACGCCAATTAACCACGTCTTTAGAGCGGCGAGTCTTCACCATCTGCTTAACCGCCCGAATATCCGCTGACTTCTTCAACTCCGGGCTATCGCTAATGGCCTTGTTAAGTAAGGAAGTCAGCCTCTGCGCATCATCAGCGCTTAGTCCCTCCGGTAAACCATCATCGGTCGCGTCAACGCGTTCACCCTTAGTACGCGTAATACCACCCGGATCACTATCGTTAACCACCTTCTCTAAACGCGGACGAGTAAAGCGTTTAAAAGTATCCTCGACCAGTTCACAGGTCACCCAGCGGCGACCCATCTTCTGCGCCACCGCCGCCGTAGTACCACTGCCAGCAAAACAATCTAGGACAATGTCACCGGGGTTTGAGCCAATATGAATAATCCGCTCTAGGAGGCGCTCCGGCTTGGGGGTGGCGAAAGCAACATCGTTTTGAAATAACATCTGAATTTCTCTTTTTGCCGAGTCAGAGTGTCCGACTTCTTCGTAGGGCAAGAAATTCTTCGGGATAGTTCCTTTAAGATCGGCAAGATAAGTTTTCCGTTGGATTCCCCCATATCCCTTCTCTGCAAAGTAAAACACAGGCCAATCACCTTCTAGATAACGCTGCAGAGCACGCTCTTTATCAGCTTCGCCCCAATCAGGAATTACTAGTGGCAGAACGTCTGTTCTCATTTCAGTTCCCGGGCCTTCTATTTCGCGTCGCGCCGCCAATTCACATTCAGTGATAGAGCCCCGATGATAATTCCCCCATTCCCGCATAATGTCCAGCATCGTGTCTTGTTCAAACCGCCAGTTAGACGTGCTGGCTGGGTAGAGCATCTCACCGGTAATCGGATGCTGTATCCCGTAGACACCAGGGTGTTGTCGTTTTCCTTTCGTGTGACGCGCGCTCTTATTATCAGGTCGCCAGGCACCCCTCGCAGACCCATCTGGATTGGAGTATCGGGAATTCATCGCCGCATTTCTTGCTAATTTATTGCGTTCAAAAGCACTGGTCTTTCGATAAACGAGAATCGTGTCTGTAACCATCGGAATACCAGATGCATTATTACTTGGAGCATATGCTTTTTCCCATTGCATTTCAGCTACGAAATTCCCAGCACCGAACACTTCGTCCATGAGCAGTCGCATCCTATGTACTTCCACGTCATCCAGATGTACCCAAATGGATCCGTCCTCACTCAAGAGTTTCTTCAAGTGCAGCAAGCGGTCACGCATCATAGTCAGCCACACCGAGTGTTCCAGGTTGTCCTCGTAATTGGCGAAAGTCTGCGCGGTATTAAACGGCGGATCAATATAGATCAGCTTCACTTTGCCCACATATTTTTCGGCCAGCTCTGGCACTCGGGTAAGCGCCTCCAACACGTCCCCGCTCTCCCCCAAAATCAGCAGGTTGTCATCTTGTGGTTCCAGGTCAGCACACTCAGAATACTCAAACTCCTCACTCTTGGGAGTTTGCTTGCCCTGAACGTGTTCGTCATAGACCAGGGTATGGGTTTCGCAGTAACGCGGATCCGCGGGATCAACCCAGGTGTAACCATATTTGCCGGTCTCGGTAGGAATCAGAGCCTTGTCCTTGTTATACCAAGTAAGTTGCAGGCGTTGTTGCGACATCTAGTAGCCCTCTCCCTTGCGCGCCGATGAAAACACTTCCCAGATACCCTGATATTACCGCGAGAAGAATGCTCTACCCTAAGCAGCCTGCCGGTTTACACACCCTCTACCGTGTATCCTCTAGCTTCCTCGTGGTGGCTGGTGGCCTCCAGGACTCTGGCAGCGAACTTGTCGAAATCTGACTGATATTCCCTGTCTTGGATCACCCGATATTTTTCCAGTTCTTCTTTGGCTTTATGGTCGGCTATTTTCTTGGAGATTTTCCCGGCGCTCTCTAAAAGTTCGCGACTATCAAGAGTGAGTACTCGGTTCAGAAATTCTTCCCATTCTTCCATGGTGGTGGGAATATGCCGCTTGGCACGTGATTCCGCCAGGTTTAGATAGGCTTCAACGATTCGTCCTAAATCTGCCAATTCGTCTTTCGTGAGGTAGTTCTTGGCTACGGTAACATCGCTGGCTAGGACTTTCCCGTCTGGGGAGTTTTTCCAAGTCGTTAAACCCATATGTGGTTTTGCGGCGTCAGCTCGCTGGGCAATCAACTCCGCAGCGGTATGACCATGCACCGCATAATGCAGTTTGTTTTGCACGGCGGCGAAAAAAGTTTTAGTGGTGGGGGCATTGGGGCTGTAGTCAACAGCGGTGGCATAGATATCAGTTATCTTTTGGTAAAAGCGGCGCTCCGAGAGACGAATCTCGCGTACTTCTTGGAGCAGTTGCTCGAAATAGTCATGCCCCAGTATGTTGCCCGACTCCATACGGTCGCGGTCGATAATATAGCCACGCAAAGTGAAGTCACGAAGAACAGCGGTTGCCCACTGCCGGAACTGGGTAGCGCGAATAGAATTTACGCGGTAACCAACGGAAATAATCGCGTCTAAGTTGTAATGTTGGATTTGGCGAGTTACCTGGCGAGAGCCTTCTTGTCGAACTATCCGGAAATTCCGGATAGTTGCCTCAGGGCTTAACTCACCGGAAGAGAAAATGGTCTTCAGATGCTCGTTGACTGTCCGCACATCCACGTCAAACAGCTGTGCCATCAGCTTTTGTGTCAGCCAAATCGTGCCGTCCTCATAGCGCACTTCAACACCCGCGCCGGGCTGAGCGGTGAATACCAGGAACTGCCCGGAATCATGCTTAACCATTGTCCGAGAAGTGCTTTTCCCGAGGCTCTTTTTAGCTTTACTATTCTTCGTCATACCGTTTTTCTTAACCATCCTTCGATTGAGGTTTTCCATTCGCAAATCATCACTATCTTGCAAACTGTAACTTCTAAGTCCGAACCGACTGTTTGCGCCGCGCGGTTCTCCCCTTCCCCCGCTAAAGCCAAAGAATTGCTTCCGATAGCAAGATGGGTTCCGATGCGCATTTTTCCTGTAAAGATAAAAGCTATTCTTTAAAATCTATTTCGACCTCGGCGGCGTTGTAGATATCCAAGCGGTTCTGTATATCCACCTTGTTCACAATCCAACCACGCAGCGAACACTTTTGAATGAACTCATCTATACGGTTCACACCATCCATTTCCCGCAAAGTAACCACTATCCCAAACCGCAGATTTCCAAATGGGGCACTCGCAGGATTATCCCACCGGCTGGTCTTGCGGATTTTCAAACCCCACATCTGTGTTCCGTATGCCTTCCTACCGCGCTGACCCCTGCGAAAAACCTCACCGATATGTTTGACGTTATCCCACTTGCGGTAGCTATTGCGCGCCGTAGCCTCAGTAGTGTAATCATCATTTTCACCTTGGCGATTATTGTTAAGTGCTATCAAACTACCCTTGTCATCAATACGCCCAAAGTGTAAATCCAATTCAGTACTGGTATAGTCCACGCCTTGACGGCGGTCACACGGGGGAAAATAGCACAACGTGGCACGCGCAATATACGGGTGCTTGCTATTAACAACTGGTACTGGAATATCGACATTATAAGTCTCATAGGAATCAGCAATCCCCGTCAAGACAAATTTAATTTCATCATCTTTACACTGAACCACGTCCTCTATGCGAATGGGAACCTGACCATATCCCCGTTTAGAATCTTCGCGATATTTCCATCTCGCAGCCGCATCAATTATCAGCGCTTTGGCAACTTCGCGGTTAAATCCCATTATCTGCATCAAATAGGCCATTTTCCGCGCTATCCACGGTGCCGCAAAAGAAGTCCCCTGTACCCAAGAACCCCCGTTTCCTGCATAGGTATACATGGGGACATCCTGATCGCCACCAACTGCGCAGACGTCAGGTTTTTTGAAGAATTCCAAGACAGGACCACTTCGGGAATAACTGGCAGTTTCACCCGAAAATGAGGTTGCATTTACGACCAAGGAGTTAATCGAATCAGCGGGAGCCCCAATCTTCTGTTGCTTTTCATGGGTTTGATTGGTACCTGCCACCACAAAAACAACGTCATCAAAACGAGATTGCAATTCGTCCAGAATAGCGCCCTCGGGAGACACGAAGTTACGCGCTACCTCTCGCACAGAACCCTGGGAAATGTTCCATACTTTAATGTCACGGTTCTGTTCCACGATACTTTTCACTCGCCTCATGAATGCAAACGAATCCGATCGCGACCCCGTAGCAACCCCGAAGTGCCGCACCCGGAAACGACCACAACCGTCATCCAAGTCCGGTACTAGGCTCGGACCATCAACAATAAGCGATGTAACTTTTGTGCCGTGGGCACAATCCTCTGGATGTATTTCAATTTCAGGGGGAATCAGATTTATTGGCTCAACCCAATCGGAAAAATACACATTTTCATCAAACGGGGTATCAATTACTCCGATGATGGGTTCATTACCCGCTTTAGGTATATCCAAAGGATTGATACCCACCTCATCGAACTCTTCGGGAGTCAACTTGGAGATATCGGAAATCGCCATCGATACCAAGAAGGGATATTTCCCTATCAATACACTGTATTGATCCGGGCTCAGCCGGAGAGCGTTTCCCAGCACTTGGTCAGGCGTGACCCTTAAACCCAAACCATTTAGAAAATCGCGAACATCGCTGTAGCCGGTATCGTAAAGATTTACAACTACCCAGCCGTCAACTACCTCCTGCTGAGTGCGTATGCCGAAACGCTCAGCAAAATAAGCATCCCTGATTACCTGTAAAAAGATGCTCTTAGACGGCTCATAAGGCCACTTCTTTTTTTTGAAAGTCTTTTTTATTTGCTCCAATATTTCATAATCGATACTGCCACCGTATTTATCAACTATTGCTGCGCAGCTTTCCAAAACATCAATGGAATCATCAACTATGGTTTCACTGACGCAATAGGTAATTACATGGTGGGTGTTGTCCAAGTAACCCTCGAAGCGGGCTCCCACAATGGAATTACTAGCCCTAGAGCTGCCTCCGCCGAGCAAGCGACGAATTCGGTTACTTTTAGCCGTTATTTTTTTATAGTAAACGCTAATCAAGGGATTGAAGGGAATCTGCTTTTTACGCCAATAATCCTTTATTTCCACCAGCTGTTGACGCAAATCTAGCAGGTGTTTCGCACTAACTTCCCCATTCTTTGGTAGTTGGGGCGAACCCGGCCGCCCAGCGCCCTTGGTATGGAACTGACCTTTAAGCTGAAGCAGGTTATTCACCACGCACCTCCCGTAGTTCCCGGGAAATAGTTGTCTTCGGCACCTCGGAGAGGACTTCAATCTCTCGCAAGGTGAAACCTTGCCGACTCAGCTGCGCATAATCCTTGATAGATTTACCCGGACAGACCTGGGAGTAGAGACGGCGCAGATAATCGTATAGATCACCAGGTTTACTGAAGGCAAGCGAGGTTCGCAGCATATTCTCAAGGTCTCCCGGATAAGGAATCTCCGGCATTTGATTCATGATTTTTCGGAACAAGCGTACATTGCGAGCCACATTTTTGAACTTGTCCAACAATCCGCTCAACATCACTTCAGAAATTTCTAACAGGTCGTCCCTGCCGTAGCGACCAAAATCAATGATGGAATCAAATCTTCTGACGAGGGCTTTATCTAGCTCTTCATAAAGATTTGTAGTAGCTATCAATACCACCTGTTCATTTAGAGAGTCGAGTTCCTTTAATAATGCCGAAGTGGCTCTACCCATTTCCCGAACATCATGGTTATTTACCCGATCAAGCGCCAGGGCATCTATTTCATCGAACAAAACCACTGCCTTATCGGGGTGTCGCATATCGTTTATTTCCGCGAAAAGGCGACCTATATTCTTACCTGTTTGTCCAAGTTTGCTGTCAATAACCGCGTTAAAATCCACCAGATAAAGCTCACGATTGGTTATTCTGGCGATTTGGCGAGATGTCTGAGTTTTCCCGGTACCCGGAGGGCCTTGGAACAAAAACTTATTCACCCCGACATTGTGGGAGATCGCATTGCATACACCGGTCACATCCATGGCTATAGCCTCCGGGAGAGGCAACGGTGCTGAAGCAGACTCAAAGCGACGGAGAAAATCTCCCCCGTCCTCCCTCAAAGCTTGTGGAACAAACGCGTTAGCATCCGAAATGAGAGCCATAATATATGCAGCTAGCTCCACGTCACCGGCAGCCTCAAAGTCACGGGCAATTTCTGACGCCTCAGCGCGGAATGCAGATTCATTTCTGTCTTCGTGATACCTGATCAGATTGATTACATTGCGTTTCTTCAAGGTGTCCCCTTTCGTTACACACAAGCATAGGCACACCATGGGACAGATGCAAGTACTTTGGGACACGTTTTCAATTATTTATAGAAAACAAGAGCTTTTCTGCTGTTAGAAGCGGTTAGCAACAATTAATATTTTCGGATAAAAATCCAGCCGGTGTCCAACACACCCAGATTCCCTTGCTCGAAGACTTGCTAGTCGAACTACTCGAGAATTTCGAGTAGTTTCCTAGCTGCGCCTAACTCCCTACTGCCCACACAGGGCTTGCTTGTAGAGGTTGGCTATCACGGCGGCTCCCGCATTGGTGGGGTGGGTGCCATCATCTACCAGGTATTCTCGATGTCCTTCGCTGGCCGCCCACCAGTCGATAATCCCTACATTCGGATTATTGTTTGCCAGGCGGTTCAATATTTCGTTATTGATGTCTTGCAAAGGATTAGGATCGCGGATAGTTACCAGGAACATTGGCCGGCCTTGGGCGGTGTCGATCAGATTTTGCACCAGCCGGTCGCCGTATAACACCCCATTACTGCCTAAGGCATACACCAAGACCCGGGGTCGAATCCCCTGATTCTGGTATCTAGCAAGTACCTCCGGGCCGCGCTGGATTTGGCGACTAGTTTTTCCGTCGACTACCGCGTTTGGCAACACTTTCTTAATCGCCGGGGTAGCCTCGTCAGTTACCGAATCCCCAATAATAAGGACGTCGGCGTTGCAGGTACCGGTGGTGGGATCGATCTGCCACCCGGTGGTGTCCAAGTTATTGGGAACCTTCTTGGCCACCGGTTTTATCCCTTTGGGCTCTTCTTCCGGCTTTTCTTGCGCCTTGTCTTTCTCGTCCTCGTCTTTAACTGTATGCTTCTCTACCTGCGGGGAGGGAGCGGCAGTAGCGGCAAGTTCGGGACGCAATTGCACCGCCCGGTTTTTAGCTATCTGTTCCCAATTAGCGGGGTAAAACGCCAGTACTGCTGTCACTACCAGCGACAGCACCGAAAGCACTGCAAACACCGTGAGCTGGAGTTTGCGCAGCCAGCTCTGCGCCTTTAGTTTCGCGACTTTCTTCTCCCCCGGTTTTTTCCAAAGGGCACTTAGCAAAGTGGCGGGCGCTTCTGCCAGGTGATAGAAAACTTCTGCCGCAACTGCCACTAGCAGTAGCTGCAAAAGTTGCTGCCACCAGGAGGGCGTAACTGTGCGGGTAGCCGGATTCAGCATCAGCAGGATTGGGAAATGCACCAGGTAGAGGGCGAAGGAGCGCGAACCCAGGTAGTTAAAAACCGGGTTACTTAGCAGTTTTGAAATGACCGCGTCCTCTAAAACAGTCACCCTGATTATTAGCGCACTGAGGATTGCCGCCAGCAGGAACCCGCCGAGGTACATCGCCGGCATCTCCCCGCTGCCCCAGAAGGCGAAAACTAGTAACGAAACGAGGCAACCGACTGCCAGCACCTGCAGTGGCATTCCTCCCCTGCCCGTAGTTTTAGCAGCGAACCCGGAACTCGGCGAGGAAACCTGGGGAATGATAAATGCCAAGAACGCACCCATCAGTAGCTCTGCGGCACGAGTATCCAGCCCGTAGTAGGCGTGGGTTACGTCCTCTCCCGCCATCCAAAAGATCGCCATTGCCGCCGCAGATGCCAAAATCAAGACCGCGGTAATCGCTGGGGCTGCCCGCCTCACTTTCAGCAATAGGTAAACAATCAGTGGCCAGACCACATAGAACTGCGCCAGCACCCCCAGGAACCACAGGTGGGTGAGCGGGGAAGGCAGCCCTGCCGCCGCGAAAAAGGGGACGTTGCGGAAAATATAAAACCAGTTACTGACAAACAAGGTCGCTGGTAGACAGTCACTTTGCACTTTCAGCAGCAGGCTGGGCGCGAATAGATAGGTAAGCGTCGCACTAAGCGCAATAGTGATATCTATCGGGAAAAACAGCCGCCAAAAACGCCGCAACAAATAGCGCCAGTAAGAAAAAGTTCCCTTATCGAGGGCGCCGGCAACGGAGCGAGTAATCAAGAACCCGGAGAGCACGAAGAATACGGTCACCCCGATAAACCCACCAGGTAACACGCTGGGGCGCAGGTGGTAGAGAACTACTGCGACTATTGCTAACGCGCGCATCCCGTCCAATGCTTTGATCCGTGAGCTCGGGCCTCGCTCAGTAACAGTTTTTCCTGGCGCCTGCGGTGTTTCGGACAAAGATTGCGGGGAACATTCATCTTTTGTCATGGCTAAAGTCTAGCGCGAGCTCACAGAGGCTTTACCGAAGGTTCCGAAATCGGTTGGCATCCTCGGTTACCCCTAGTTCGGTTACCCCCAAATCCGCCCTCGCGGTGAAAAGCTACGGCTTACGCTTACAACCGCCCCCAAGTTTTGTAAGGATAGCATTTATCCTTTCACCCGCCCCTCACTTTTGCAAGGATAAGTCTTATCCTTGCAATTACCTCGTTTTAAGTGCGAAAATAGAGTAAGACTTACCCCGATACCGCCGATACCGGAGATATCGGAAACAACGGCAATGACGGCAGCGCCGCTGCAATGGTGGCGGAAGACTAAATCCCGGGGAGGCGAACACATGGGGCATTACGAAAAACGGCATTGGGAAGCGAATTCGTCTGCGTTTTCTCGGGAAGGCCGGCGCAGCGGCGATTACCGCTCCTACGTCCCTGACCTGCTGGCGGAAAATATTGTGATTACCGAAGAAAACTCGGCTGCCGCTGCCCTTTTGGAGCGGAAAATCCTGGCGTTTTCCCCACTAATCTCACAACTAGGGATGGAGTCTTTGGCACGACTAATCCTGCGCGGTGAAGCTATCGCCTCCAGCAATATCGAGGGATTACAGGTTGCTCCGCGCGAACTGGCTCGTGCCGAGCTGAAAGAAAAAAGCGGCACCGATCCGCGCAGCACCGCCGGGGACGTCATCCGCAATATCCAGATATTAGAGGACGCAACCAGCAAATTAGCTAACGCCGAGACGGTTTCACTTGCGGACATTGTGGATTTGCAGGAGAAGCTAATCCACGAGGAAACTTGGCAAGGGATCCGCAGCGGCCAAAACTGGCTAGGGGGCAGCTCCTACCATCCCCTAGCTGCCAGCTATATCCCGCCCTCGCCCGAACACCTCGATGTCTTATTAAATGACCTGGTCAAGTATTTAAATGGGGCGGAGCACGGCCCGCTGCTACAGGCGGCGCTGGTGCACGCGCAGTTCGAATCCATCCATCCCTTCCCCGATGGCAACGGCCGTATCGGGCGGGCGCTGATCCATATTGTTTTAACTCGCCGCGGCCTCACCCAGGGGGCTACCCTGCCGCTATCTTTGGCGCTCGCTACCAGAACTGACCTTTATGAGGACGCGCTTTCCTCCTACCGCCACCTCGCCTCCCCCCGCAGCGACCAGGCAATATCAGCGGTGAATCGGTGGATCAAAGTATTCTTGGATGCTTGCCAGATTGCGCTCACCATTTCCGAAAGTCTTAAGAACCAAGTTGAACAGTTGCAAGCCGATTGGAAGGCGCGCCTGGATGCCTGGTACCTCCGTGAGCACCACCGGGCCCTGCGCATTGATGCGGCCGCTAACCGTTTGCGGGAGCAACTGCCCAACCTGCCGATGTTCACTATCGCTTCTGCCGCTCAAGCCTTAAAGGTTTCTCGCCCCGCTATCGAGAACGCTGCTAAAGATTTAGTTGCGGCGGGAATAGTGGCGCCGCTTAGTATCGGGCGTGGGCAACGCGGCTGGTGGCAACCAGATTTGTTTGACCTGATCAGCGGCAGCGAACGCCGCCTTGCCTCTACCCAGTGGGATACCCTGGCCTCTGCCCCGCGCCGCGCGGTACCTAACGCTTTGACAGCTCGCGCCCTGACTCATGCGCAAAGAGTTATCGCAGGTAAAGATCCCGAAGATGGGGCAGCTAGCTGAGGGGCAGCTAGCGGATTTGCTCGATCCCTGCGCCCTCACCCCAGGCTTTGTCGGCGGTCAAGACGGTGGCATTTAAACGTTTTCCGAGGGCGAGGCAGAGCCGATCACCTAAGGAGAGGTTCGTCCCGGGGTACCATAGTTTCGCTGCCGCGACTGCGTCAGATTCGCTTACGCTTTCCACTTTCAAACCATAGGAAAACAACAAATTAGTAGCCAGGGAATTATCAACCCCACGAGCGAGTAGTTTTTGGGTAACCTCAGACCAGTTAGCCGCGCCGACCACGCCTTGCCCCAGAGCCTGCTCTACCCGCTGCCAGCCGGGTTCCTCTTGCAAGAAAGCCAAGAGAGCGGAAGCATCTAAAACAAACATTAGAGAGATTCTTTCTGAGCGGCGTTGCGACGCTCCGTCAGCAGTTCCTCCACCAGGCTGCCTGCCCCAATTTGTTTCTTTATTAGCTGCTTAGCTTGCTTTTGGGTCATGGTGATAACCCCGTTTGGGGTATCTAACATCAATAGCTGGGTGCCCTGTTCCCACTTTTGGCTGTGGCGTAGCGCCGAAGGGATCACTAAACGCCCGCGATCTCCCACAGCAGCGGCATACGTGGTACTCATGCTATGACTGTACCACCTAAGCCATCTGAGGGGAATCACGAACTCAAGTACGCCTAGGTATTAACTAACCGCAGCATTCGGAGTACAATATAAGTACAAGGTACTTCTATCGGACTATAGGATGATTGGCATGAATACTTCCACAGCCACCAGAATTAACTTCCGAACAGACCTAAAAACCAAGCGGTCTGCCGAGAAGCTTTTCGATGACCTTGGGCTTGATATGACAACCGCACTCAATATGTTCTTAAAGCAAGCGGTGCGAGAGCAGGCGTTACCGATCCGTCCCGCCCTCACCTACACTCCCAATGCACAGACAGCTCACGCCCTGGCACACACGCAAAGAGTTATCGAAGGTAAAGATCCGGAAGATGGAGCAGTTTTTGAGGACGCAAACCAGGCGGCAGATTTTCTGGACTCCCTAGCATGAAAATCATTTTTGACCGCCAGTTCCAAACTGACTTTAAGCAGATAGTTCGCCATCAGCCCCACATCAAAGACGAAATACGCGAGCTAATCTACACTGTTGAGGAAATCGGGGAGATACCGCCTACCTACAATCCTCATCAGCTAACCAACCCAAGGGGAACTTACACCGGCTATTGGGGTTTACATTTACAGGAAGGCGTGTTCGACGTGGTAGTGGTCTATCACCAGCTACGAAAAAACCAGACCATCAGGTTCATTCGCATAGGTTCTCATAGGCAGCTGTTCCAGGGAAAGGAACTATAGCGCTGATTCTGATTTGAAACATCCAGAAACTCACTCGTATCTTTAC
This sequence comes from Varibaculum cambriense, assembly GCF_022133705.1. Classification (GTDB taxonomy): domain Bacteria; phylum Actinomycetota; class Actinomycetes; order Actinomycetales; family Actinomycetaceae; genus Varibaculum; species Varibaculum cambriense_A. The sequence continues at coordinate 47,688 of NZ_JAKNHJ010000001.1, read as the reverse complement.
CTTACTCCCTTAAAATCTTTACTTTTTGCTGTTTTCTTGCCGTGAGAAGTAAAGATTTTCGGGTCTTAGGCATACGCGCCTGCGGAAGTTTCAATAATAAATTTACAGAGCGCGCCTGGAATTCCACCCTTTTCAGGATGGAAATGGGCGCGTAGGACGGTTGATTGCCTTTAAGGAATGCCTAAAACACAATCTAGTGCCTTTTATTATTGAAGATTGTAAAAAGTACTATTACTACCGCGGCTTAAAAGAATACGAAGCGCAACCAGGATTCCTACTTGATACCTGCTTAGACGGGCAAGATACTTTCCGCGCCCTCCTGGAACTTTTTGAAGTCGAGACTTCCCCTACCTCCCAGGAATAAAATGCGCGCAGAAAAAGCTGGACACTCCCCTGCGCGCTGCTGACATAAGGGTTAATATCGGTATTACCGGGGTCACAACGGGGTGTCCTCGGCTAGTAATTCACCAGTCTTAGCGTGCGGCGCTCACCGGGGTAATCGGCAGGGAACGCCTACCGGCAGGGCTGACTTGAACCTCAGAATTCCACTGCACTCCGCTTCCACACGAGGACGCGCATCCGCAGCCGCCTCCGCTCGCACCCTCGGGCAGATCCTCAAAATCATCAGCAACTTCCTCGCCGCGCAGAGCGGTCGCAATCATCAACTTGATCCGGTTCAGCTGATTAACTTCCGAAGCACCCGGATCATAATCGACCGCCACCACATTGGCCTGCGGATAACGGTTACGCAACGCCCGGAACATACCCTTGCCAATCACATGGTTCGGCAGGCAGCCAAAAGGCTGGGCGCAAATAATGTTGGGGCAGCCATGCTCAATCATGTCCACCATTTCTGCGGTCAAATACCAGCCTTCACCAGCCTGATTACCCATGCCTGCAATATCGACAGAACGCGCCGCCATGTCTTTGATTCTCCGGTGCATCTCGAACTTGCCGTTAGTCTTTTCAAAAGCCCGGCGAATCGCGTCCTCGTAGCGCTCTAAGGCCCACAGCCCCGCATCCATCGCTAACTTCTGTTTACGGGAATGCCCCATTTCATTCCGCTCAAAGTTTCCGCTGGCCAAAGAATAATGGAAGAACTGAATCAAGGTAGGCAGCTCCGCTTCGCAGCCTTCTTCCTCAATCACCCTCACCGCGTGATTATTTGCGTCCGGGTGGAACTTCACCAGGATTTCTCCCACCAAACCAACCCGGGGACGGCGCGGTTCATCGTTCAACGCCAATGCGTCAAACTCTTTGACACATTCCTTAATCAAGCGGGAATAGCTGAGACGCCCGCCCCAAGTCGCCGAGTATTTTCCAGCCGCAAACCATTCCTGGATAATCTGATCCCAGCGCCGATAAAGCTCCATAGCGGAGCCTTTCACCAGCTCGTAGGGGCGAATGCGCAAAAGCATGGTCTGCAGCATGTCACCTAAACAGATAGCTTGCAAAATCCGGTGGATTTCCGCCCAAGACAGCTGGAATCCCGGATTTTCCTCGATCCCTTGTACCGAGGCCGCAATCACCGGCACCTGCGGATACCCGGCATCCCGCAACCCTTTACGCAGCAAGGATGCATAGTTAGTTGCCCGGCACATTCCTCCGGTCTGCGAAATCGCGACCGCAGTTTTATCTGGGTGAGCGCGCCCGGAAGTAAACTCCTCTATCAGCTGCCCGATCACCACAATCGCGGGATAACAAGAATCGTTGTTTACGAACTTGAGGCCAGTTTCCATTGATTCGCGGGAAGTATGTTCCAGCAAACGTACATTCAAACCGGCACGCCGCACCACCGGCTGCGCCAGACGGAACTGGATCGGCGCCATTTGGGGAACCAGAATCTCCCAACCATCTTTGCGCATCTGCTCGGTGAACTGCGAGCGCACCTGCAAGTGACCGGCTTTCGCCAGGCGGGCTTCTTCCTCCGCAGCTTCGGCTGCCGGATCTATGCGAGTAGGAACTGCCGCTTCCTCTGACTCTCTGGGCGCCGCATCGGGGTCACCGATTCGATCGGCACTGGGATAGGTAAGCACCGTGGAGCTTTCCCGCTCCCTGGTGGCCGCATCTAGGGAGCGCAGACGAATCCGGGCGGCTCCCAGGTTCGAGACCTCGTCAATCTTGAGGACAGTGTGGACGTCGCCGCGTCCTTCCAAAATCTCTTGTACCTGGTCAGCGGTGATTGCATCTACTCCGCAACCAAAAGAGTTTAGCTGCACCAGTTCCAGATCGGGTTCGTCGCCCACCCGGGCGGCGGCCTCGTAGAGGCGCGAGTGGTAAGCCCACTGGTCACGCACCCGCAAGGGTCGCTCCAGGCGGCCATCGAGCACCGAATCTTCGGTAAATACCGCCATTCCTAATCCGATAATCAACTCCGGAATCCCGTGGTTAACCTCCGGATCCAGGTGATAGGGACGTCCGGCCAGCACAATCCCGCGCACCCCGTTTTCGCGAATCCACGCTAAAGCTTCGCGGCCTTTCTCCCGAATCTCTGCCTTGACGGCGGCATCTTCTTCCCAGGCCGCATCCAGGGCGGCTTTCGCTTCCGCTTCCGTCACGTTCCAATCAGCGAATACTTCCGCGATTCGCTTGGGAAGGAACTCTCGATTCCCCAGGTTCAAGAAGGGGCTGATCAGGCGGACGTCGCTATCTTGCACCGACTCCATATTGTTGCGAATAACCTCGGGATAGGTACCCACCACCGGGCAGTTGTAACAGTTATCGGTCCCTTCCACCAGCTGTTGTTCATAAATCACCGAGGGATAAAAAATAGTTTTTATCCCTTTCTTAATTAGGGACTCGATATGCCCATGCACCAGTTTCGCGGGGTAACAAATATTTTCGGAGGGAATCGACTCCATCCCCGTCTCGAACAGGTCATGATTGGAGCGTCCCGACACCATCACCCTAAAGCCCAGCTTGGTGAGCATGGTGAACCACAGCGGATAGTTTTCGTACATATTCAGTACCCGGGGAATCCCGATATCCCCGCGGAATGCTTTCTTTTCGGTCAGGCGGCGATACCCGAAAATCCGCTTATATTTCCAATCAAACAGGTTCGGCAGCGCGGACTTCTTCGGAACTTTTTCTAAAGAGGCACCGCGTTCACAGCGGTTCCCCGACACGTGCCGCTCCCCATTAGAGAAAGTAGAAATAGTCATCTGGCAGTGGTTTTGACACAGCCTACAGGTCTTGCGGGTAGTCTCTACCTGGAATTTCTCCAAATCCTCTAGGGTGGCCAAAGTGGATTCACCCTGGCCGTCATCACCTTGTTTCGCAATCAATGCCGCCCCATAGGCGCCCATCAAACCGGCAATATTAGGGCGCACCACTTCCCGCTTAGTGAGCAGCTCGAAAGCCCGCAGGACTGCATCGTTAAGGAAAGTTCCCCCCTGAACAACTACCTTTTCCCCCAGTTCTTCCGGGGTTTTGAGTTTAATAACTTTATAGAGGGCGTTACGCACCACCGAATAAGACAGCCCAGCCGCAATATCTTTCGGGCTCGCGCCCTCTTTTTGTGCCTGCTTGACCGAAGAGTTCATAAACACGGTGCAGCGCGTCCCCAAATCCACCGGCGCTTTGGCAGCTACCGCGTCCGCAGCAAAGCTTTGCACACTGGTTCCCATAGTGGCCGCAAAGGTCTGCAAGAAAGATCCACAACCAGACGAACAAGCCTCGTTCACCGAGATAGAATCCACGGCTCCAGCGCGAATCTTCAGATATTTCATATCTTGCCCGCCGATATCAATCACCGAAGACACCCCGGGCAGCAGGTCTTCAGCGGCGCGGAAATGCGCCATAGTTTCTACTTCCCCTTGCTCTAAGTTGAGGGCGGTTTTCACCAGCCCCTCCCCGTAGCCGGTAGAGCAGGCGCGCCCAATATAGGCGCCCTCGGGAAGTTCAGTGCGGATACGCCGCACAATCTCGACTGCCGCGGAAACCGGGTCACCCTCGTTAGAAGCATAGTGAGTGAACACGATCCGTTTATCCTGGTCAATCACGACTGCTTTAATCGTGGTAGATCCGGAATCTACCCCCAGGAAGCAGCGTCCCCGCGCCTGGGATAATGGTAGTTGCGGGATTACTTCCTTGTCGTGGCGGTCACGGAATTCCGCGAGTTCTTCTTCATTCGCAAATAGCGGGCGCATCCGCTTGGAATCAGTGTCAATTTTCCCGGTGGTCAGGTCGCTTATTAACTGCTCTAGACTTCGCGAATCCCCTTTATCAGCGCTTAAGGCTGCCCCTAAGGCCACGTAAAGTTCGGCATGTTCGGGGGTGAAGAAACTATCGGCTTTGGGGAGCAGCTCCTCATAAGCTTTGCGCAGATTAGGGAGGAAGTGCAGCGGCCCGCCCAGGAACATGACGTTTCCGCGAATCGGGCGTCCACAGGCCAGTCCCGCAATGGTTTGGGTGGCGACCGCGGTAAAGATCGAGGCCGCGAGATCTTCATGCGCCGCACCCTCGTTAAGCAGGGGCTGCAGGTCGGTTTTCGCGAACACCCCGCAACGCGAGGCAATCGGGTAAAGCTGATTGGCGCGCGCGGCCAGTTTGTCTAGACCGGAGGCGTCGGTGTGTAGCAAGGTGGCCATCTGGTCGATAAAAGCCCCGGTGCCTCCCGCACAGGTACCGTTCATGCGCTGCTCCGGAGTGGGATGCAGATAGGTAATCTTGGCGTCTTCCCCACCCAGTTCGATAATCACATCGGTTTGCGGGTGAGTATCGCCCACCGCTTTGGTACCGGCAATAACTTCTTGCACGAAAGGTACTTTCATGGCTCCGGCAACCGATAGCCCCCCGGAACCGGTAACCGCGGCTTTTACGCTGATTCCCGGGTGAGCGGCGTTAATATCGCGCAGCAAGCCGGCCAGTTCCCCGCGCACATCCGCGTGGTGGCGGCGATAGTCGGAAAAGATTACTTGCCGCCCCGCAAGTAGCACCGCTTTTACCGTGGTGGAACCGATATCGATGCCCAGTTTGAGCGTATGAGAGTCCTTACTTGAGGACAGGTCATCTCCGCCCGCGAGTTCAAAGGGGGCAGTTGTCTTACTCATAGCATCTCCCGGAGTCGTTATCACCACCTCAAGGTAAGCTGAAAACGCTAAATTCACTAGGTGTTGAAATTAGAATAAAACTATGAATGCGAAACCCAGAGAAAACCGCGACGACCAGCAAGAACGCACGAGCAGGCAAAAAAGAGTCCGCCGAGATAGTTCCGGGGACGATGAATTAGCTACCGATGATTACGAAAAGGAAATGTTAGCTAATTCGCGCACTCGGGATTTAGAGCCGGGAGCTAAGAAGGCGAAAGCCTCATCTCCTGCCCAAAAAACAGCCAAGAGTTCCCCTGGACGCGAGAGGGGGCCGCGGGGAGCGCGCGGGAAAATGCGCGAACAGATTAAGCGGGTTGCCGAATCCCAGTTCATTGCCCGCGGCTACGACGGCACCACGATGCGTTCGATTGCTAAGGGAGCGGGTTGTGACCCGGCGATGGTTAGCTATTACTTCGGCTCTAAGCAGCGGCTCTTTCGAGATTGTTTTGATTTACCCCTAGATCCCTTGCAGCAAATCCTGCAGCTATGGGAACCCGGACTTGAGGGAATAGCCGATCGTCTACTTGATTTTGCTTTTACCCTCTACGAAGAGCGCCTGACGAAAGATCGAATGAAAGCCCTAATGCGCGCCCTAATTACCGATTCCGAAACCACCCAACGTTTTCGCGCCTATATGAGTGAAAATCTGTTAAAAGGGGGCGCGGAAGTCTTGAATACTTTGCAAATAGCTTCCGGACAAGAGGTGAACGAGGAATTGGAAACCAATTTTCAAGCGCTTATCGAAATTCTAATGTCCATGATTTACGGGGTGGCAACGATGCGCTATATCGTCCAGTTAGAGCCGGTAGCCTCCATGGAGCGCAGCGAATTACAAAACCGGCTGGCTCCAATACTGCAAACCCAAATCGAGAACCTGGCGCACGAAGTCCTCCCCTCGTTAGTAGCGGCTCTGGATCAAAGCGAAAACGCAAGCTCAACCGGCGAGAAATAGCCCGCAGGCTGGCGGCAGTTACTCTTTGCCTCCCGCCAAGCTAAAGGATCATATTGGCCAGAGCCAGCTAGCTGACATGGCAAAATGCATTTTGCAGATTAACCTGGCTATCCTAAAGAGGTGATGGAAATACTCGCTTCTTCTCCCCTATTGACCCTATTTTTAGTGATCGCCCTCGGCACCCTTTTCGGTTCGATCCCGTTCGGACCGTTAAAGTTTGGAGCAGCCGGAGCCTTATTCGTAGGTCTTGCCGCTGGCGCCCTCGACCCAGCGCTTGGGGAGAATCTTTCCCTGGTATCTGCCATCGGCCTGGCACTATTTGTCTACACTATCGGCCTGGCTGCAGGCGCTTCGTTCTTCCGCGACCTGCGCAAACAAGCACCCCTTTTGATTGGGGCAGTTGCTTTGCTTGCCCTTTATGCCTTGATTGTGGCCTTCGGAGGCAAAGCCTTGGGACTGAATTCCCCGCTACTGGGAGGCATGTTTGCCGGTTCGCTAACCACCACCCCCGCTTTAGCTGCCGCGACCGATGCGGCGGGAGGAAGCGCCCAGCCGGCAGTAGGATACGCGATCGCCTACCCGGTGGGGGTAATCGTCACCATGGTGGTAGTAACGGCACTCATGCGGGTAAAACTTCCAGCGAAAAACGATCCCGATCCCGCTTCCGCTGCGGGGCTAGCTACCCAAACTATTCGAGTAGAAAACCCCAGGCGCATCCAGGAAATCCCGGGGATTGCCGAGGTCGTGGGGTCTTCGGAAGGCGGGCTGCGGATTTCCTATCTGCTACGGGACGGCAAAATGCGGGTGGCTCACCCCGATGGGGAACTAAAAGAAGGTGACTTAGCGTTCCTGGTGGGAATTCCGGATGCGGTTAAAACTGCCGGGCAGGCGCTAGGAAAACCGATAGAAGAAGATATCTCCAATGACCGCACGGCGGTGAACTTTAGCCGCTTCACGGTATCAAATACCCGCCTAGTAGGCACCCCAGTCGCTAATCTGTTTTTGCCGGCTCGTTTCCAATCATTACTTACCCGGGTGCGCCGCGGCGATACCGATATACTTGCTACCGCCGGAACCCGCCTGCAGCTGGGAGATCGGGTACTGGTGGTTTATCCGGTAGAACGCGAAGCAGATATCGCTAAAACTTTTGGGGATTCGGAACACAAAATCTCGGCTATCGATTATCTGCCATTTGGGCTGGGGATCGCCGCCGGGGTGGCGCTAGGGTTAATCTCGATTCCTCTGGGCTCTTTGGGCTCACTCGCGTTAGGCGCCGCTGCCGGACCGCTGGTGGTGGGATTAATACTTGGGCGTATTGACCGGTTGGGGCCGTTGGTATTCTCTCTCGCGCCCTCGGCAAATAATATGTTGCGGCAAATGGGGCTGGTGCTATTCCTGGCGGCAGTAGGTTTATCTTCTGGGCAAGCCTTCGCGGCCAAAGCTTTTTCCCTTACCGGAATAAAAATCGGGTTACTGGCGGCTGCCGGGATGGTGCCAGTGCTAGTGGCATTCTGGTTGCTCGGAAAATTCTTGGGGCTATCGACTGCCCGAATGGCGGGTGCGATTGCCGGTTTCGTGGGGCAGCCGGCAATCCTCAGTCACGTACAGACCACCATCCCCGATGAGCGTTGCGAATCCGGATATTCCGCCACCTTCGCCCTCGGAATCATCGCAAAAATCGTATTGGTACAGATCGTGATGGTGTTGTAAACAGTTGCCGACCAGCAGACTTAGAGCGCAGTTACTTCTTTGGGATCAACCCTGCCTGCTGGAGGAACCCCCAAAATTTCACTGCAAGCCCGCAGATCTTCATCCATTTGTGCCTGCAGCTTTTCTACGCTCTCTAGCTTGAGCATGTCTCGCAGATGAGCAATAAAATCTATCGCGACCGGCTCGTCATAAAGATCAAGGTCAGCTCGCCCCAGCACATGCGCTTCTACCGTAACCTTGTCCCCAGAAAACTGCGGATTAGTGCCTACCGAAATAGCGGCCGGCAGATGCTCCACCGCGTTAGTTCCCGGTACTGAACGGATTAACCGACCCGCGTATACTCCATCGGCGGGAATCGCTAACCCCTGGGTGTTCCCCAGATTGGCGGTAGGAAACCCCAGCTGACGGCCGCGGCGGAAACCCCGTTCCACGATTCCGCGCAGCCGGTAGCTACGCCCTAAAATCTGGGCTGCCCCTTCCACATCACCTTCAGCTAGACATGCACGCACCCGGGTAGAGGAATAACGGCGCAAGGCCTGGTCGGTAATATCGGCAACTTCAATAACTTGAAAATCCTGGGTTCGGCCAGCCTCACGCAAAGTCTCGATATTGCCTTGGTTACCTCTACCGAATTGCATATCTTCGCCGACCACGAGCTCTTTAACCTGCAGCCCCTGCACAAAATAGTGGTCAATGAACCACTGGGGACTTTGATTAGCTAAATCCCAGGTGTAGGGCACCACCCAGGTGGCATCCAGTCCTAGTGCTGCCATCGCGTCGAGGCGATCAGGAAGTGGCTGAATCAAAAGCGTGGGGTTGTCCGGATGATGCAGGTGGGAGGGATGGGGATCAAAAGTAATCGCCACCGCTTTTATTCCCGCGCGCCGTGCCCGCTCTACTACGGTTTTCAAAATCCGGGTGTGTCCCTTATGTACCCCATCGAAAATCCCGATGGCAGCCACGGTGCGCTGGCCTGGTTCCAGCCTCGGGGAGTCGGTCCAGATTTCCACGATCTACTTTTCGCTTTGCCGCACGCTCAGTTCTGGCCGCCCATTCGCCGGCACGCCCAGTTCCCCGGTGCGTTTTTCTTCCGCAGTCTTGCGACCTTTGCCTTTACCGCCGCAACCGCAACCGCATCCGCAAGTACCTTTGTTTTCTTCGCTCATGATCCTCCTTTAGTTACTTTGTAAACTTAGTACAGAACGCCACTTGCCCTCCACTGGCGACGCCAATAGCGATATCTGTTGCCCGGGCAAATACAAACCATAGATTTTTTCGGCCGCATTTGAATCCTCTTTTTCCAGTTCGCGGGAAACTTCAGCGGAGATTTGCGGGCGCTGGCCATAACCTAAAGCGGTGATAACTTCGGGGGTTACCTGGCAGCTGGGGAACAGATGCTGGCAGATCTGATCCAGGCTCACTACCGGCAGTTCCCCGCCTGCCGTTACCAACCCAGATAACTCAGCCAGGCTATAGGCGTTAAAAGGCGCATCGGATCTGGCAGCGCCGCTAACGCTAAAGGAGCCGACCTGAAGGCGGCGCAGCGCCACCAGATGCGCCCCTACCCCCAATTGGTTTCCCAGATCCCTTCCGAGGGCGCGAACATAGGTACCTGCCGAACAGGTAACTTCCAAGTCCTGGTAAACCACCGGTGTACCTGCCAGTTCACCCGCTTTCGGCTCGCCCAGGCTAAGTAGTTCATAGATAGTAATCGGGCGGGGCTCCATCCGGACTTCTTCCCCGGCGCGGACTCGATCCGCTGCCCGTTTACCGCGGATCTTCAGAGCAGAAAAAGCGCTCGGCACCTGCATTACCTGTCCGCGCCAAGAGGAAAGCGCGCTTTCCAGCCTGTCCAGATCCGCTAGCGTAGCTCCGCGGGTCTCAGTAATGGTGCCTTCGGCGTCCTCGCTATCGGTTTCTACCCCGAAGCACACCCGGGTAACATAAGTTTTCTTTTGCCCTTGCAGGTATTGCAAGAGTTTGGTTCCCCGCCCAATACCGGCAACTAATACTCCCGAGGCCGCCGGATCTAGGGTTCCGGCATGTCCCACCTTGCGAGTTCCCGCCAAGCGGCGCAGGCGCGCCACTACATCATGACTGGTAACCCCCAGGGGTTTATCAACCGCAATTACCCCAGCAGGGGCAGTATTATCGGCACGAGGAACTTGCAGATCTGCGCCCGCGGGAGCAAAATCTGGAGCCTGATTAAGCGCGTCTAGCACCTGGGTTACTTAACTTTCTAAGTCGGAATCTTCTGGGAAATCTTTAGTCCCGTTATCCGGATATTCCGCAGCCTCAGCGGTTGTCTCTCCCGCAGCTGCGTCCTCATCGCCAAGCGTAAACTCGGTGAAAGTAGGCACGAGTGATTCTGGTTCGTAAACCTTCTTCTGCCGCGGCTTGCGATAAGGGTCAGCTTCCCCGGCATAGGAGGCCGCCTGCGAAGTTCCCCGCAGCTGTTGGTCAGACTGCAGGGCACTAGCCAATTTCTCCTCGAAACTGGCGGCCTGTTCGGGCAGAGCATCTAGCGCGAACTCGATAGTGGGGGTAAGACGAATTCCCAGCGCCTTACCTACCTCCGAACGGATCAAGCCTTTCGCGCTATTTAACGCACGCGCGGTATTCTTACGGTCGTCCTCGTCTCCGAAAACCGTATAAAAAACGGTGGCATGTTGCAGATCCCCGGTGACTTTACAATCCGTGATGGTAATGAAACCGATGCGTGGATCTTTGATGCGCCGTTCTAAAAGCCGCGCCACCGTATTTTGAATCCGCTCTTCTACTTTGCGTCTGCGAGCCTGATCAGCCATGAAAACTCCTTTACCTAATGCGGTTTTCCGGACACCCAATCAGGGCGTCCGGAAAACCGACCAGTAATGCTAATCGCGCGGTTTCTCCACCATTTCCCAGGTTTCGATTTGGTCTCCGACCTTGATTTCTTTGAATCCGAGCGAAATACCGCATTCGAAGCCTTCGCGAACTTCGGTGACATCGTCTTTTTCGCGCCGCAAAGAAGAAATCTGCAGTTCCGGTTCCACTACCACGCCGTCACGCACCAAGCGAGCTTTCGCGCCGCGCTTGATCAGACCCTCACGCACCACCGAACCGGCGATATTACCGAACTTGGAAGAGCGGAACACTTGCAAGATTTCTGCCATCCCCATTTGCTTTTCTTCGTAGATGGGTTTGAGCATACCTTTCATAGCGCTCTCGACATCTTCAATCGCCTGGTAAATAACGTTGTAGAACCGCATATCAACGCCTTCAGAATCAGCGTATTCGGCTACGCGCTGTGCCGGGCGAACGTTGAAGCCGATAACTACCGCGTTGTCCACGCTGGCCAGGTTGATATCGTTTTGGGTGATAGCGCCCACGCCACGGTGAATAATCCGCAACTGCACTTCCTCACCCACATCGATCTTTAGCAGTGAGTCTTCCAAAGCTTCGACCGCACCAGAGACGTCGCCCTTCAAAATCAGGTTCAAAGTATCTACCTTGCCCTGCTCCAAAGCAGCATTGAAATCTTCCAGCGAAATCCGCTTGCGGCGTTTGCCCAGTTGAGCAGCACGTTGCTGTGCCTGACGTTTATCGGCAATCTGGCGGGCAGTACGTTCATCTTCGGCTACCAGCAGAGAGTCACCTGCTCCCGGGACACTGGTAAGTCCCAGCACTGCCGTGGGGAATGAGGGGCCGGCTTCCTCAACCTGGTTACCGTATTCGTCGAGCATAGCGCGCACGCGTCCATGAGACGAGCCCACCACGATCGAATCGCCCACGCGCAGGGTACCGCGCTGCACCAAAATGGTGGCCACCGCGCCGCGTCCCTTATCCAGGCGAGTTTCGATCGCTACCCCGCGGGCTGCCGCATCCGGATTAGCTTTCAGCTCTAAAGCAGCATCCGCGGTCAGCAGCACCGCTTCTAACAATTCGTGGATTCCTTTACGCTGTTTAGCTGAAACATCCACGAACATTACGTCGCCGCCGTATTCCTCAGACACCAAACCGTATTCGGTCAGTTGCCCCCGAACCTTATCCGGGTTGGCTTCCGGCTTATCAACCTTGTTGACCGCGACCACAATCGGCACATTAGCGGCCTGAGCGTGGTTGATTGCCTCCACTGTCTGAGGCATTACCCCGTCATCAGCAGCTACCACCAAAATCGCAATATCGGTAACCTCCGCCCCGCGCGCACGCATAGCGGTGAACGCCTCGTGACCGGGGGTGTCGATGAAGGTAATCGCGCGGCGAGTATCATCCATATCAATGTTTACCTGGTAAGCACCAATATGCTGAGTGATCCCGCCGTGCTCTCCGCCCACCACGTCGGTATCGCGAATCGCGTCCAAAAGCTTGGTTTTACCGTGGTCAACGTGACCCATAACCGTAACCACCGGAGGACGCGGCAAGGCGTCCTCTTCATCGCTTTGCTCTTCCTCTTTCAGGTCAATATCAAAGGATTCCAGCAGTTCGCGGTCTTCGTCCTCGGGGGAAACTACCTGTACTTGATAGCCCAGTTCCGAGCCGAGGGTCATCAAAGTATCCTCGTCCAAAGACTGGTTAGAGGTAGCCATCTCCCCCAAGGTCATCAGCACGGTAACCAAGGATGCGGGATCACAATCGATCCGATCGGCCATATCCGCTAGTGAAGCCCCCGAACGCAGACGCAAAGGCGTAGAGCCATCCCCGTGAGGAACCTGCACGCCGCCAATCTTGGGAGCGGTTTGTTGCTCGTACTCGGCGCGTTTAGCGCGTTTGGACTTACGGCGTTTAGCTTTCGAGGATCCGCCGCGACCGAATGCCCCTTGAGTGGCACCGAAACCGCCGCGACCACGGTTATTCATCTTGTGACCGCCGGGACGACCCGGACCGCCCGAACCACCAGGACCGCCTTGCCCGCCTCCGCCGCGGCGCTGACCACGGGAGGGAGCCGGTTGATCCATCATCGGATCCGTCGCGGAATGCGCCGGCATCACATTCGGAGTGGCACTGGAGCCACGCCGATTTCCCCGCCCGGGACGACCCCGACCGGAGTTCTTACGTTGCCCAGAGCTGCCGCCGGGACGCGGCATTCCCTGTGAAGAGGCGAAAGGATTATTGCCTGGGCGCGGACCGCCCGGTCGTGGCATTCCCTGCGCTGAAGCAAAAGGATTATTACCCGGGCGCGGACCGCCCGGACGCGGAGCTGGTTTAGGACCAGGTTTAGCGCCTGTCTTACCGGGTTTAGGACCGGGACGCGTCGACTTCTCTGATGCCTTCGCCTTGGCTGGTTTCGCAGCCGGCTTAACAGCCGGCTTCGGCCCTGGTTTAGGCGCCGCGCTAGTGGCAGGTTTTTTAGCAGGTGCAGGCGCTTCCGTCTTATTCTCCGGCTGTGCCTTATCCGCCTCACTTTCCGGCTCGACCCGATCCGCCGGTTTGGGGGCAGCTGGTTTCGCATCCTTTGCCGCCCGCGCCTTCGCGACTTTGGTTTTAGCGACGGAACTAGCGACTTTCTTCTTTGCCGCTTTCACCTTGGGTGCTGCCGTTTCGACCTCTTCCGCTAGCTTGGCAAAATGCTCTCGCATTTTCCGCGCCACCGGAGCCTCAATAGTCGAGGACGCGCTTTTAACGAACTCCCCCGACTCTTTTAGTGCCTGCAGCACAATTTTCGAAGTGGTTCCGAGCTCTTTCGCTAACTCATGAACTCTAAGTTTTGCCACAATTCTCCTTGCTGGCCTGCCCAGCATGGAGCAGGCTATTGCTTAAATTGGCAGATCATCGCTGGTTGCTCATCGGGTGACCATCAGCTTCCAACCCTGCTTTCCTGTATCGGGCATCCACTGGGGGGTAGATGCCGGTAACCTTACTTAAACGACCCTAGCCTAGCCACAAGAAAGCACCGGTCAGGCAAGGCCTAGAACCGGTGCGTCCATTGCAACCAAAGTTAGGTTCCGATATCTATACTAGCGCCTTGACTGCAATAAGCCGAAGCCACCTACAGTAGGGCGAGCACATAGAAATCGGCTATTGCACTTCCTCACTGGCGGTTTCAAGATCCATATCAGACCTAATATCAATCTTCGCTCCCGTTAAACGAGCAGCTAGACGCGCGTTTTGTCCTTCTTTGCCGATAGCTAAAGATAGCTGGAAATCTGGAACCACCACATGTGCCAATACATGCTCGGCGGGTTCTACCGTGACAGACGTAACATGCGCAGGTGAGAGCGCATTAGCGACGAAAGTAGCCACGTCCTCGGAATAGTCGACAATGTCGATTTTTTCGTGGTTAAGCTCATTCATCACGGCTCGTACCCGCCGTCCCATCGGCCCGATACAAGCCCCTTTAGCATTGATATTAGGACGAGTAGAACGCACCGCAATCTTGGTACGGTAGCCAGCTTCTCGCGCCACCGACTCGATCACCACATCACCCGAGGTAATCTCGGGGACTTCCCGAGAAAATAGCCCCCGCACCAGATCCGGGTGGCGACGCGAAACCTCGATCCGTGCCCCTTTTTCACCCATCATAGTTTTTACTACTACTGCCCGGATCCACTGCCCGTGGCGATATTGCTCGCCTGGAACCTGCTCGGCTTTCGGCAAAACCGCCTCGAATTCGCCAACTTTTACCACCACGACATCTTTATCTCGGCTCTGCTGGATAATCCCGGAAACCACTTCGCCCTTTTTATCCCTAAAAGAGCCCAGTACCTGCTCATCCTCGGCTTCCCGCAGCCGCTGCATAATAATGGAGCGGGCAGTGGTAGTAGCGATCCGTCCGAACCCCGAAGGAGTGTCATCGAATTCGCCGATCTTATTGCCATCTTCATCGATTTCCGCTGCCATCACCATTACATGGCCATTTTTGCGATCGACTTCTACTCGCGCGTCCTCAAGTGCTCCCGGGGCATTGTGGTACGCCTTTAGTAAAGCGTCTTCGATAGCAGCCATAAGGGTATCGAGACTGACGCCCTTCTCCGCCTCTACCATCCGTAAAGCGGCCATATCAATATCCATGATGCTCCTTACGAGCTTTAGAACTGCACCACCATTTGGGCGTGCGCAATATCTGTTAGAGCGATAGTGCGCCGGCCAGTGGCAGTTTCCAATTCGATGTCTTCAGTTGTTGTATCCACCAGCTTACCCTCTTCGCGGGTACCATCACATTTTTTCACTTTTACCCGATGTCCAATTGCCCTAGAAAATTGGCGTTCCTCCTCTAAAGGCCGCTCAATTCCGGGGGTAGAGACCTCCAGGTTATAGGTTCCTTTAATCGGGTCAGCTTCATCTAAATGCCGGGAAATCTCCAAAGTTACTTGTGATAGCTGTTCTTCATTTACCGCGCCCGGTCCGCGCGGTAAATCTACCGTTACCACCAGGCGGGTGTATTTTCCGGCTCGCTTTAGCGATACTTCCTCTAGGTAGAGGCCGGCCGCTTCGCAATCTGGGCGCAGCAGATCAACAAGTTCATTTTCCAACTTGGTTCTAGGTTTAGTCATTTTTCCTCGTCTCTTGTTCGCCTTACCGTTTTATCATTTCAAAAAACATGTTACCCGTGGCAAACTTAACTTTGATGAAGAAAACCTGGATTGTTCCCCTTACTGGGATATTAGTTGCTTCGCTGAGCCTTTCTGGCTGCGGGGTGCGGATTGATGATGGTTCCGGCGACGCAGTGAACGCAAGCCTAACCCAGATGGCACGCTATCGTGCCAGTTACTGTCAAGAAGCGATTGCTAGTGGCATCGAAACTGTTTTTAGCTCTGACCCAAAGTTAGCGGCTTTTAAAAATCACTTCACAACCCGCAGTAAAGTCCTGGGGCAACGCTGGCCCACCCAGGAAGTGAAACTTTCGGGCAGAGAAAAACCAGAGGCCCTGCCAGAGCCTGCCGACTATCGCGTCCCCGGAAATGGGCAAGCTTTAGTCCATAAACTGGCTAATTGCCAGGCTGATATCTTAAATGACGCCGGGGCACTTACTTTACTGTCGCGCCAGCAGCTAGCAGCTAGTGAGGGCGACAAGGAGGATACCGCGCGTGCTAAGGAAACCGAGGACTTAGCAAAAATACTATTCGCTACCGGGGTGGCGATGGAGCGAGAAAATAAGCAGATCGCGGCAGCTTCTTCTCTTACGCTACCGCCTGCCAAAACCACCCCGCTGGAGGCGAAAAGCTACCGAGAAGGTAAGTGGCATCGCGCCACCCCAGCCGCCAAAAACCCACAGAAGCGGGCCAAAACACCCTTAAGTCAGCAGGAAAAAAACCAGATTTCCCGCAGTATTAAACAACTAGATTCCCTGCGATTTAATATCGAGAAAAACGTTGCGCAAAGCCAGGATGTGCAGTTAAAAAACCTGGTTTCTAACGTGGTCACTCCCCTGCTGCTGCGCCAGATACAACAACTTGTTGCCCAGTTAGATTCTGATCCTCGCGAAGCAACTTATCAGCCCTACTCCGGTTTTAGCGGTGCCGATAAGTCCGCAATTGCGAAAGGGTTAGGGCTTGCCTGCCAGGTGCAGATGGATTTACTGCCCCTGGTTCCGGATGTGCAAGAAGCTCTACTATCTCCCACCCTGGCTAGTTTGGTTGATTTGCAAGCCCAATTAGGGCATGATGCGGGGCCGCTGCCGGGCTTGGACGCGAAAGAAGCGAAGGTAAAGATCAGCCCGGCCTCAGCCGATAACTAGGTTAGCTGCCAATTTAACGGTACTAAATAGCGTGAGAGTTCACACGCTGCTGCGCCCGGACAAAACCCTGGGTCACCACTTCGGTTATCGCTTGTCCAGCGCGCTCTAAAGCCTCGTTAAGGGATCCTTGTTCCCCGCGGGGAAAACGGGAAAGCACATAGTCAGCGGGATCTTGCCTCGGATGAGGACGACCGATCCCGATCCGCAGGCGTGCATAGTCTTTAGTTCCCAGGTTCTGACTGATGGAGCGCAGACCGTTGTGTCCGCCTTCACCTCCTCCGCGTTTAAGCCGTAAATCGTAAGCCACTAAATCGAGTTCATCGTGGACTACCAGCAGATTTTGGGTAGGATCGATTCCAAAAAAATTCACCAGTTTAGCGGTGGGAATTCCTGAGGTATTCATATAGGAATCCAGCTTCGCCAGATGCACCGTAGGTCCAGGACTGCCTGGTATGCCCAGATGTAAGCTTGCTACCTGGCAGCCAGTTTTATGGCGTCGTAGCTGTTCTCCTTGGGATTGCGCCAAGTGGTCAATCGTCAGATGACCGGCATTATGGCGGGTTCCCACGTATTTTTCTCCTGGATTACCCAGGCCAATCACCAGCCAAGATGACTCCATTTCAACCCCCAAATTAACGTCCTACCCCACTAAATTGGTTTCGGGGAGGGCTACCGCCCTCCCCGAACCATAAAAGCAGTGGTTACTCTTCGGATTCTTCCTTAGCTTCTTCCTCAGCAGCCTCTTCGCCTTCTTCGCCCTCTTCAGCAGCCGGCTCCTCCGGCATTTCTTCGGGCAGAGTAATCGAGAGTACGTCGTGATCGTCATCCAACGTGGTGACTACGTCTGCAGGCAGCTCTAGCTCGCCAGCGCGTAGTACGTGGCCTTCTTCCCAGCCTTCGACGTTGATAACGATTTCTTCGGGAATCTCCAGCGGAGATACCTGTACCGGCAGGTCGAAGATTTCCAGGTTGACCACGGTGCCCGGGGCAGGCTCGCCCGTAACCGTAACCGGAACTTCCACTTCCACTTTTTCGTCGCGGCTTACCGCTAGCAGGTCAATGTGCAGAATATCGCGGCGTACCGGGTGACGCTGGATTTCCTTTAACAGTACCAGGTGCTTTTCCCCGTCAATGTCTAGGTTAATAATCGCGTTCGGGTTATCTTTTACGATCAGGAAAGTGTCGTGTCCCGGCAGGTTAAGGTGCAGGTTTTCTTCTACGGTGTGCCCATAGAGTACCGCCGGAATCTGGCCGGCGCGACGAGCACGACGCGCTGCGCCTTTACCGGTTTCATTACGTAGTTGTGCAGATAGCTCTGAAGCCATATTTACGCTCCTCCTTAGGATTACAGATATTTGCGGAACCCCGGAGGACGTGGGTTTCCCCACGGCCACGTCGATAACGGCGCAGATGCGCCCTCGCCGAGGCAACCTAGCTTTAGGATATAGTCCCCAACCGGTCAGGTAAACTCGGAAGGACTAAAAGGTTTGGCAACTCACATTTATTGCCAGAGGATTTCTATTCCTGATCGAAGAGGGCGGTTACGGAGCCGTCATCGAACACGGTGCGAATCGCGCTGGCCAGTAGGGGCGCGATTGGCAGGATCGTTAGCTGCGGGAAACGCTTATCTGCTGAAATCGGCAGAGTGTCGGTAACAATAATTTCGCGAGCCCCACAGGTAGAAAGCCTCTCGGCGGCAGGCGGAGAAAGTACCCCGTGTGTGGCTGCCACAATCACATCTTTCGCCCCCGAATGGAGTAGCACTTTCACCGCTTCCGCGATAGTGCCGCCAGTATCAATCAGATCATCAACCAGAACGCAGGTGCGTCCCTCAACCGTACCTACTACCCGGTGAGCTACCGCCACATTGGGACGGGTGGTATCCCGAGTCTTATGAACGAAAGCTAGTTCGCATCCTCCTAGCTTATTAGCCCATTTTTCTGCCACCCGAATCCGCCCGGCATCGGGAGAAACAATCGTCAGATTGGTTTGGTCTACCCGCCGTTTAACATAATCAATCAGCACCGGCTGCGCATAAAGGTGATCCCACGGACCATCAAAGAATCCCTGCTCCTGGGCGGCGTGCAGGTCGACACTCATCAACCGGTCAGCACCAGCAGTTTTGAATAGGTCGGCGATTAGGCGGGCAGAGATTGGTTCGCGTCCCTGATGCTTCTTATCTTGTCGCGCGTAGGGGAAGAAGGGTGCTACTACAGTGATGCGCGCTGCCGATGCCCGTTTGAGGGCATCCACCATAATCATCTGTTCCATTACCCACTTGTTCAAAGGTGCAGTATGGGATTGCACCACGTAGCAGTCCGCCCCCCGGACTGACTCCGAGAAGCGTACGTAAATCTCGCCATTGGCAAAGTCATAGGCAACGGTCGGTAGCACTTCAGTATGGAGCTCTTCAGCAATTCCTTGGGCAAGTTCGGGGTATGCCCGTCCCGGTACAATCAGAAGGTGTTTCTGACCTGCAGATTTAATCCCCGTCATTGAGTGTTACCTTTCACTTTCGGTTAAAATTCGCCATACCGTTAATTTGATTGTACAAGTCCTCATGCGTCTTAGAGATTGGTTTCGCATGTGTGGTTGGAACCGCTGGCAAGATTTACCGCCCGTAAATCACACCTACGCACCCGCGCGCCCTCCCCAACTTTTACATCGGTGAGGGAAGTAAACGGGCCAATCTCCGCTCCGGGAGCAATCACCGTGTTTCCATGCAAATCGCATCCGGGCAAAACCAGGGCATCGGCAGCAATCTTGACGCTTTTTTCAATCCAAGTGGTTTCGGGGTCAACGATGCTCACTCCCGCTTTCATCAGCTGGTTAAGGATCCGCCGGTTATATTCGCGGTGCAATCCTGCTAGCTGAGCCCGGTCATTACAACCCTCGGCCTGCATATAGTCAGTGATCAGATAGGCTCCTGCCCGCCCGTTACTAGCCGCCAGAGCGATAGTGTCAGTCAGGTACACCTCGCCCTGATCATTATCGGTACCGAGGCCAGAAAGTGCCTGGTTTAAGAACTGGGCGTCAAAGGCATAGATCCCGGCATTAATTTCTCGGATACTGCGTTGGTCTTCATTGCAGTCACGATCCTCGATAATGGCGGTTACTGCGCCCGAATCGGAACGGATTACCCTCCCGTATCCGCTGGGGTCTGGTACCTGGGTGGTTAGCACCGTCACCTGATTACCGGATAGCTGGTGGCTTTCCAGCAATTTTTCCAGGGTAGAACTTTCTAGCAGGGGCACATCACCCGAAGTGATAACGACAGTACCTGCCAGTTCACCCTGCTGCGCCAGTTTATCCAGAGCGCATTGCACCGCCCGCCCGGTTCCCGGAATTTCATCTTGATCAGCTAAGACTGCCTGTGGATAATACTGGTTAACATACTGGGCAACCGCCTGCCGTTCATGGCGGATTACAACACATAATGAGGTGGGATCCAAGGCAGCAACTGCATCCAAAGCATGCCCCAATAGTGCTTTACCTGCCAAGGGGTGCAAAACTTTTGGACGAGTAGATTTCATCCGAGTACCTTTACCAGCTGCTAAAACAATCGCTGCAGACGGCGTATTTTCCACGATTTGACCCCTTACAGGTAGCCGGATTGGAAATAGTAGGCACTCGAAATGCCAGTTCCGCCCCCAGGATTCGAACCCGGCTCTCAAGGCACCAAAAGCCCGCGTGTTACCTATACACCAGGGCGGAATACTTCCTCTATCTTACACATTCGAAAAAGTTTCCTAAAACCGCGCCCCTTCCCCTGTAGCTGTTCCGAATTATTTTGCCGATCTTTCTACCACCCCAGCTCTGGGAAGTAACTCCACGCCAGCAGGAAAAGCGAGAGCTAACCGGCGTTAGAACCCCAGGGAGTAAAAATAAAAAACGCGGCAAAAGCACCCATTTTCTGTGTCCAGATCCATATTTTAGGTAAACCTAACTTCGTGACCATATTCATGGCAATCAGACATAGACCATTGTCTCGACTTCAAGTAAACTTAGCTTGTGATTTCACAGAATAATTCCTCCGATGCCACTGACGAAGTCGACCGTATCGTCCTTGCTTGGCAGATTGAACGTCCCGATCTGGATGTATCTCCTATGGAGGTTTATTCGCGAGTTGCACGTTTAGCTCGCCACTTGGATTTGGCGCGTAAAGAAGCCTTCAACACTCAAGGTATGGAACCGTGGGAGTTCGACGTTTTGTCGGTACTGCGCCGCGCCGCCGCGCCCTATTCTTTAACCCCGGGCACCTTGTTGCAGGAACTCTTGGTTTCTTCCGGCACGATGACTAACCGGATTGACCGCTTAGAAAAAAAGGGGCTAGTCAAACGCACCCCTTCCCCGCATGATCGCCGGGCAGTGCTGGTAACTCTTACTGAAGAGGGGGTTACGCGGGTCGATTCGGCTCTCAAGGAACTCCTCCAGCGCGAGTCCGAGTTAGTAGCTCCTTTGGACGAGGACGAAAGAAAAGAATTATCTGGCCTGTTGCGGCGATTATTGCTACCTTTCGAGGGCACCCCGGTGCGCCCTCTGCGCTAAGCCGGCGACTTTTCAACTACCTCTCCCCCTACGGGCTGTTTCTAGCTATCAGCTGGGGCACCCGGGACAACCCCGGCTTATTCCAAAGTTTCTGACAGGCGCAACCAGGCCTCTTCCAGCTCTTCGGCTTCGCTGACCAATTGGCCGCGGCGCTGATTAAGTTTTTGCAGGTGCGCTAATCCCTCCGGGGAAGTATCGGCTGCCCCTTCGCTTAACTCATGATCTAATCGCTTGAGCTGTTGTTGCAGCTTATCCAGTTTCTTTTCAGTCGCCGAAAGCTCTTTGCGTGCCCGATAAATCTCAGCCCCGCTTTTTTGCGCCTGCTTGTTAGTTGCCTCGCTATCCTCACCGCTGGTCTTATTGGCGTTAGTCCCCTTACCTGCGTCTGCGGTTTTCTGGGCGGTGGCTCGCAGCTGCAAATACTGTTCCACCCCGCCGGGCAGCGCCGCTAAAGTACCGTCTGCCAGCAGCGCCACTTGGGAATCGGTCACCCTTTGCAGCAGGTAGCGGTCGTGACTGACCACCACCAGGGTACCGGGGAAAGAATCGAGCAGATCCTCTAACTGTGCCAAAGTGTCGGTATCCAGGTCATTAGTGGGCTCATCCAGGATCAGCACATTAGGTTCTGCCAGCAGCTGGGAAGCAATCTGCAACCGCCGCATTTCCCCACCGGAGAGATCACTTACCCGCGTCCAGGCGCGCTCTTTACTAAACCCTAGTTTTTCTACCAGTTTGGCGGCAGTTATTTCTTGTTCCCCCCACTGGATTCGCTCTTTAATCTGGGAAATTGCTTCCACGACTCGTAAATCGGGATTCATACCAGGGATTTCGGGAGTTTGCTCTAAGGTGGCCAGCTGTACGGTTTTTCCGCGTTTAACCTTGCCGGCGCTAGGGGTAAGTTCTCCGCTCATTATCCCCAGCAAAGTGGATTTACCCGCTCCGTTAACCCCGATTACGCCTACTCGCCCTCCGGGATTTAGTCGCCAAGTAACCTGATTCAAGATTTTTCGCTTTGATCCGGGATAGGAAAAAGATACGTCCTCTAGCTCGATCACTCGCTTACCCAAGCGTGCGGAGGCCAAGCGCACTAACTCTACGCTGTCACGCAAAGGGGGAACATCGCTAATCAAGGCTTCAGCAGCGTCAATGCGAAACTTCGGTTTCGAGGTACGCGCCGGGGCTCCCCGCCGCAGCCAGGCTAACTCTTTGCGCAACTGGTTTTGGCGTTTTTCTTCCGCCACTTGGGCTTGTCTGGCCCGCTCCATTCGGGCAAGCACATAGGCAGCATAGGAGCCTTCATATTCCTCCACGTGGCCGGGAATCTGCTCCCGGCCATATCCGGGATCAACTCCGGGAACTACCTCCCAAATCCGGTTACAAACTGCATCCAAAAACCAACGGTCGTGGGTAACCACCACTAGTGCTCCGTTTGCGGATCCGACACGGTTATTGAGGTAGTCAGCTAGCCAAGCTACCCCCTCTACATCTAAATGGTTAGTGGGTTCATCTAAAGCCAAAATGGGGGCATCTTTGCCCAGGGTACGTGCCAAGGCTACCCGGCGTTCCTGTCCCCCAGACAATTCCCCACATTTGGTCTCCAGATCTATATCCGGCAGGATTCCCTCATCGATTTGCCGCAAATGCGGTT
Source organism: Varibaculum cambriense (assembly GCF_022133705.1). GTDB lineage: Bacteria > Actinomycetota > Actinomycetes > Actinomycetales > Actinomycetaceae > Varibaculum > Varibaculum cambriense_A. The sequence continues at coordinate 25,084 of NZ_JAKNHJ010000001.1, read as the reverse complement.
TAGATGCCCACTGGTAGTCGGGTATATTGCCGTGAACTGCTTGTTTCACTGTAAGAGCGGGATCGAGCCTCTGCTGTTGAGAAAGGCTCGCAAAACTTACCTCAGGGGCATAGGTAACACTGCCACTATCGGGTTCTTGAGTTCCGCTAAGCAGACGCAATAGCGTCGATTTTCCCGCTCCATTAGGGCCTAGAATCCCGATGCGATCCCCGGGAGACAAGCTGACAGTTATTCCCTCCAGGAGACGGCGGGGTCCGGCGAGGGCGCCGGCTTCATGGGTTCCGGCTAGAAAAACGCTCACGCTAACCACTGCTTTCCAGCTATATCGGGGTCACCAGCGCTAAAAGCCAGCGGCAAGGCATAGGCAACCTGCTCTAGCTGCGCCAGTGAGGTCGCCAATTTAGTTGCCTGATCTGCGGTTTCTACCAGACAGGCCACGCTGGGGCCAGATCCAGAGATAAAGGGCAACGCCCCTTGCTCTTTCGCCGCCTCTAAAGTTGCGGTTAACTCGGGAAGCAGTTTCAACGCCGGCAGTTGCAGATCGTTGAAAACTAACTCACTTAAAGCCGCAAAGTCCCCGGTATAAACTGCCGTTAGCAGCGCAGCTAAATCCGCTAGTTTTGGAAGCGAAGCGCGCGCCGCTTCCTGCTGGTCAAATTGTTTAAAAACTTGTGGGGTAGGCAGAGTTTGTGGGGAAACCGCGACCACTAGGTGTAAGGGTTTTGCGGGCGGCAAGGGGGTAATCCGATCCCCATGACGATCCCCAAAACAAGTTCCCCCATAAAGACCAAAGGGCACGTCCGCTCCCAGGCTTGCTCCTAGTTCGGCTAATTCCTTTCGGTTAAGTCCGGCTTGCAGTACCTGGTTAGCGGCCAGCAATGCCGCTGCCCCATCAGCAGATCCGCCCGCCATACCGGCTGCTACCGGTACCTGTTTTGTCACCTGGATTCGAGCTCCCCCTTGGTAACCACAACGGGAGGCTACCAGCAAAAACGCCCGGGTTGCGAGATTGTTAAGCGGATCTAAGTCCGCAAGCGCCTCTTGATCACGAGCACTGTCATACCCCACCGCCCCGGGGGGCGCGCTAAAAAACGTCTGCAGCTCAATATCACGGGGCCGCAAAGTAATCTTCACGGTTTCTCGCACGTTCACCGCTTGGAATACCGTTGTGAGGTCGTGGTAGCCATCTAGAGACTTACCGCAAGCCAAAGCCAGATTGATTTTACCGTTCGCGCTGGCAATGCTGGTTTTCCCTTTGGCGTTAGCGTCGCAATTAGGCGTGTCATCAGGCGCGGTTACTGCTTCTGTAGGGATTTGCTCGCCGGGAGTTGCCACGCTCTCCGCTAGATTTTCAAAACCTGCAATTAGCGCCTTCCGCAGCCGGGCAAGTACCGCAAAATCCTTGATCTCCAGGTTTTCTGCGCGCTGGGTAGGATCGATTCCCCCGGCTTTTAGCAGGGGAACCGCCGCTAAGGGCTGAGCCCAAGTTTTGAGTCCTGCCCGCAGCATCTTGCGCCGGGAGGCAAATGCCTGGTCAATCAGATTGAAAACTGCTTCCCGCTCAGTTGCTTGTGGCGCTGTTAACCCCGCCTGTGTCCCTAATGCTGCCTCACTTGACACGTCCTCGGTCTTATTCACTCCTGGGGAGGGCAAGCCGGGTTGGGTTCTTCGAGTAATTTCTACCAGCGCCGAATCCACGTTCGGTTGCGGATAAAAAACGCGCCGAGAAATATCGGATCCCATCCGCGCCCTACCGTACCAGGCGATTTTCACGCTCGGCACCCCGTAGATCTTTGTGCCGGGGCGGGCGCAAAGACGCTGGGCTACTTCTTTTTGCACCATCACTAAGGCGCGTTCAATGCTGGGGAAAGTCGCAAATAAATGCAGCAATACGGGAACTGCTACGTTATAGGGCAGATTAGATACCAAAACCGTGGGGGAAAAATCTCTGCTCAATCCCGAGGACGCATCCGAGACATTCCCCTCGCGCTCATTGCCAGCTTCCTTAGCCCCCTCCGCGATACTTGATAATCCTGTTAAATCCGCCGGGAGCAGTTTTAACGCATCTTTTTGAATCAAGTACAGGTTATTGGCAGCGCTCGGGGCGTGAGCGCGAATAGTTGCCGGTAAAAAACTGGCGAGCCGCGAATCGATCTCGCAGGCCACTACCTGGGCTTCGGCTTCTAGCAGACCTAAAGTTAGCGATCCTAATCCCGGGCCAACTTCCAGCACTTGGTCGCCAGGCTGGATGCCCGCTTCCCGCACGATCTTACGGATAGCGCTAGGCTCAGTAACAAAGTTTTGTCCCAACTGTTTGGTTGGACGGATATCAAGCTTGTGGCACAGCTGATGGATCACGCTGGCGGTCAGCAAATTAACGGGGAGATTTTTTTCCACTCCTCTAGCTTACTAGTACCAGTTGACCCGTTCTGAATGCTGCCAGGCACCGCAGGGGTCACCGTAGCGTCCCGCGATATAACCTAGTCCCCACTCGATCTGGGTGGCGGCGTTCGTACGCCAATCGGCACCGGCAGAAGCCATTTTGCCCGCTGGCAGAGCCTGGGGAATCCCATAGGCACCGGAACTGGGATTTCGCGCGGCAGCATTCCATCCCGATTCCCGGTTCCATAGCTTAACTAGGCAGGTAAACTGCCCTTCAGACCATCCGCGAGCAATTACCTTTTCATGGGCGATCTCTTGTGCTTGTCCCGCCGGCACTACGGGTCCATAGTCAGTTTCTTCTGAGGAAGAAGTATCTGCCGGCCCCACCCGCACGATCTTCGGTTCGGCTTTAACTAAGGTAGTTACTTGCTCTGGCGATTGGAAGGCCACCGCACCATCAACTTTTTCGACGAAAGTACTTTTCGCAGTGACTTCTTCTTTGCCTTCATCCTCTACGACTTTGGTTCCGGGCGCTAAGGTTTGATCTGCTACTTCTTTAACGGGAGGAGCTGAAACCTGTTCCTGCTTAGTGATCCCGCGCTCCACGCGAGAAACCTTGATGGTGGCTGCATCGGAGCTGGTTTCCTCCACGACTACCCGATCCAGAGCGGCTAATTCAATCCCGGCGGCCTGCGCCGCTACCCGCGGATCTGCGCCCTCTTGGTAGGTACCGTTAACTTCCTTGCCGTCAACCCGGAAAGTTGCCTTTAGCTTGGGAGAATCGTGGTCGTCTACTCCCCAATCAATCTTCGCGTCCTTGGTTCCTTGTAACACCACCGGACGAGCATGGACAATTTTGATCTTTTGGTTACGAGACATCTGAGTATCGAGGGCGGGAACCACCTGGTCGTATTGACCAACTTTGATTCCCATATCCGAAACCACCTGTTCCACAGTCCGATTCATGGTTTGTACTTGGCGGCTAGCCCCATCAACCGTAACCGTGACCGTCTTGTATTCGCTGGCCACGGCGACACCCCCACCCAAGACGATGACGGCGGCGATACCAGCAAAGATCGCCGTCATTTTCGCGCTGGTGCGTCGATGTTTCCTGCTCACGTGGTTCCTCACTGTGTCGCTGGTACCGATAACTCGGTAATATCTCTAACTTCCCTCTAACTGTAACCTGATCGTTATAAAATTACTACCTGTTTGTGACCTACAGCTATCGGAATACCAGCACTTATTTTAATACCTAAACCCAGGTTTGTGAAGATGCTTTAATCGTCCCCTAATCAGCGAAATCCGTGACCGCCCCTCCATAAACCTCGCGGGTATTATTTAGCAGCTGCTGTGCCATATCGATTTCCGTAGAACCAGTGATTTCTGCCAATTTGCGCACCGTCCACACCGTCATATAGGAGGCATTCGGCTGCCCGCGATGCGGATGGGGCGTTAAATAGGGAGCATCGGTTTCTACCAGCAAAAGCGAAGAAGGCATCGCCCGCGCCGCCTCGCGCAGCCACTCATTGGCGTTATAGGTAACCGGTCCGGCAATCGAGGCATACCAACCATTGTCGGCTAGCACCTGCGCCATCTCACTATCTCCGCTAAAGCAGTGAAACACCGTCCGTTCCGGGGCGCCTTCCTCGAGCAGAATCCGAATAGTATCCGCGTGCGCCTCCCGGTCATGAATCTGCAAGGGCAATCCCAGTTCTTTCGCTAAAGAAATATGCATTCGAAAACCCTGTTGTTGCGCCTGCCTGCCCTGCGGGGAAGTACGGAAATAATCTAGCCCGCTCTCCCCAATAGCTACCGTTTTAGTTGAAGAAGTTGCGGCCTTATATACCTGCTCAACCGCTTCTTCAAGGGAATATTGCTCGTGCCAAGGCTGCAGCTGATAAGTTTGCCCATCGGGGGCGGTAGCTACCACCTTCGCATGTAAAGCCGCCTCATTAGGGTGAATTGCCAAGGAGCAAAACACCTGGGGATGATCCTGACTCACCCGAATGGTAGGAGCTAGCTCATCTACCTGACAGCCCGAGGTGATCAGGGCGCTTACCCCCACTTTTTGCGCCCGCTCCAGTTGTTCTTCCAGACTCAGCCGCACCCCCTCTACCAGGGGAATCTGCTCTTCCCACAGGGGCAAATGGGTATGGTTATCTACAACTTTGCCCGCCAAAGGCGCGGGCAGCTGGGGCCAGCCCCGTCGTTTACGTGATTTTCCCATCTAATTAACCGCCTCCTGAACTAGGGCGTGGATATGAACCTGGGTACCTTGTTCGGGACAACTCCACTCAATAGTGCCTTTCAAATTACCGCGCACCAAAGTGCGTACAATCGACGTCCCAAGTCCGTTTAGAGGCTCATCCCCCAGACCGCATCCATCATCTCGCACCCACGCATCCAGTTGGTTTCCATCTCGTTTAGCCTCCAAGGTTACTTTGCCACCGCGCTGGCCTAAGCCGTGTTCTACCGCGTTGGCCACCAACTCGGAAATCACCACCGCTAACGCCGAGGCCGCATCGGCATCCACCATCCCAAAACTGCCGGTAAAAGCAGTTTCCACTGCTTGGTCGGTAGTCGCCATGGCGGCCGCCATCCGCAACAGCCGAGAGATCATATTGTCAAACTCGACGGTTTCATCCACGGTTTGCGATAGTTCTTCATGTACGCGGGCAATCGCCGCCACCCGCCGTTCAGCCTCCCCCAGTGCAGCTTGCACCTCTGAGGATTCCGACCGTCTAATCTGCATACGCAAAAGCGCAGAAACCGTCTGGAGATTATTCTTGACGCGATGATGAATCTCGCGAATAGTGGCATCCTTAGTCATCAACTCACGTTCGCGGCGACGCATCTCCGTTACGTCCCGACACAGCAATAGTGCGCCGATCCGTTTACCATCCTGTTCTAGCGGCAACGCCCGAAAAGAGATAATCCCGGAAAAAGATTCTACTTCTGATACCCAAGACGCTTTCCCCATAACCACCACGGGTAGAGCCTCATCTACCTCAGTCTGCTCTTGAATCACTTCGGTGATTAGTTCCGCCAGAACCGCCCCATTAACCTCTTCACGTACCCCCAGGCGGCGCAGACAGGATCGGGCATTCGGGGTAAGATCCAGCACCCGCCCTTCAGCATCCAAATTAATGGCACCATCGATTAAGCGTGGCATCCCGTGAGTCGTAGCCGGCGGAATAGCAGTGTTAGGGAAAACTCCATCAGAAATCATTTCACACAAGAGATTCGCGGTTCTGTGAAACCACTGTTCTTGCTGTTCAAAAACCCGCAAAGATTGAATGTTTACCTCTTGAGTAAGTGCCGCCACCACTCGTCCGTTATGCCTTACTGGAAGGGCGCTGGCGATCACCGAATAGGATCCCGCCCACCGAACTTCGGGCACCGTTGGCCCAGAGTTAGGGGCAAAAGCTGCAGCTAGCATCGCTGAACGTTTCGGAGAAGCTGATAGCCCCACCACATCATCAAGATGGATAGTAAACCCCGATCCGGGTCGAGCATGTGCAATCGCTACAAAACGCCCCTGGTCATCAGGTATCCATAAAATCAGGTCAGCACTGCCAATGTCAGAGAGTACCTGCCAGTCCCCAACCAACATATGTAGATGGTCGATATCGCTTTCTGATAGATCCTTACCGTATTGGCGGATCAATTCTCGCATCCCACTCACGACTACCAGTCTATGCTAGGTGCCCGCTTACGGAATCCGGGAGCTATTTGTTAAGCCTTTAAGCTGACTGAAAGCCTCTTAGCCAGCGTTATTAGCCAGCCAAAGTCGCGCAGCTGCTTCTTCTCCCCCAGAAAAAATTTGTAGATGCGACAGAAGTTCCCGTTCGACTTTCCCCCCGATAAGCGGCATATTCACCTGGAGCGTTCCGGAAATCTTTCGCAAGGTTTTCTCTGCCCCCTGCGGGGAAGCCTCCAGAAGACTCTTGGCTTTTACCTGCACCGGAACCTTGCCGAAACGCACTTCAAAGTCGCCGTGAGCAATACGGTCGGGGCAGGGACTGCTAAGCCAGTTCTCCACCACTTCGATCTCTAGCTGGTCGGGAAGTAACCGCGCGTAGGTAGCTGGAGTTTTTAGCTCCGCCAGGTCAACTTTTGCTCGGGACACAAAGGTTTCACTACCGGCCTGTTCCACCTGGACTTCACATTTAACCTGCGAGATTTGCCTCCAGCGAAACTCCAAGAACTGCGGATCAGTGAGCATTTGACAAACCCGTGCTGGCGAGGCCGGATACTCAACTTCTAGCTCGAAATCCCGCAAGCGTTCTTCCTTTCTACGGTACCTAATTTGCATTCAGGCTCGCCACGTCCCTCACAGGCGACTACCCTAAATAACCATAAGCTATTTCAATCGTATCCGCTTCAACTACTAAGTTAGCCAGGAGAACCCCTAGATGTTTGATTTTAAAACTCCCCAGTTTTTTCGCTCCGAGAATCGCGCCTCCCAAAAACAGCTGGCGGCGGCGCTGCGCGAGTCGGTGACCAAAGTTCGTCACGCCTCTAGTTTTGGGGAAGTAGTGGATGCAGTCCTCGACATTCCTGGTGAACATGTTGACCACAAATTGTTACAACTAGCCAAGGCTAATCCGCAGGCAGATGCCGGTGATCTGGAAAAGATATTAACGAAGCAATACATTAAACGCACCGCCTACGCTTCTTCTGCAGTGGGAGCAGGAGCGGCTCTGCCGGGGGGTGGCACCGGGGTGGCGTTGGGGCTTACTGCCGGGGAACTAGCGGCCTACGCCGTGCAGACCACCATCTATATTTTGGGGGTCTCCCGCCTGCACGGAGTGCGTCCTGCCGATCGGGAACAACGCCGAGCCCTAGTGCTATCTAGCCTGCTAGGTGAAGAGGGCGCCGCGATTGTTTCCGATCAGTTGGGGCTCAGCACTCTAGCTTGGGCACGCACCTCCCTGAAGAACCTCTCCTCCCCCACCTTGGGGCAGGTAAACAAAGCCCTGATGAAATACGCATCTAAGAAACTATACCGGCGCACTGCCGGCCGGATCGCCGGACGCCTAATTCCTTTCGGGATTGGTGCCGGGGTAGGTTATCTGTCCGGCAAGGCGGTAGCGCGGCGAACTGCCGAAGGTCTGAAGGCCGCCTTAGGACCGGTACGCGATATATCCGCCCAGGATCTAATGGTAGAGCTGGCACCGGTGATAGATCTAACTTCAGATCCTGCTACTTCCTCCAGTGAAAAAATAGATTTCTTCGCTGATTAAAGCGATATTGTCTTAGGGATTGCCTGTTCGCCTCGTTCCCGCCCTCCAATAGCCCTAGAGCGCGATTGCCTAGTAACCGGCTAGAATATGGACAAACAACTAGCGAAAGGTAAGGGCGTGGCAGATAGACAATACGAGGACTTACTGGCCAAAATCCTAGATTCTGGCAACGAGAAAGCAGATCGCACCGGAACTGGCACCCGCTCACTTTTCGGAGCCCAGCTGCGCTATAACTTGGCGGATTCCTTCCCCCTGATTACCACTAAAAGGGTATTTATGCGCGGAGTTGCGGAGGAACTGTTCTGGTTCTTATCCGGAACTTCTAATGTCCGTCCTCTGCAGGAAAAAAAGGTTCACATCTGGGATGATTGGGCGGATGCCGAGGGCGAGCTAGGGCCAGTTTACGGAGTGCAGTGGCGTTCTTGGCCCAGCCCGAAAGGCAATATCGATCAGATCGAAAACCTGCTTTCTACCATTAAGAACGACCCGTCCTCGCGCCGGATGCTGGTATCTGCTTGGAATGTTTCTGAGCTGGACAAAATGGCATTAGCCCCCTGCCACCTGCTATTCCAAGCCTACGTAGCCGGCGGACGCCTGTCCTTGCAGGTATATCAGCGGTCCTGCGATATGTTCCTGGGGGTTCCCTTTAATATCGCTTCCTATTCTTTACTCACCCATATGCTCGCTCAACAAAGCGGGCTGGAAGTCGGGGATCTGATTTGGACGGGCGGGGATTGCCATATTTACAACAATCATGTGGAGCAGGTGCGCGAGCAACTATCCCGTGAGCCCTACCCCTTCCCCACTTTACATTTGCGTCCGGCCGATAATCTTTATGCCTATAAGTGGGAAGATGTCGAGATTGAGAACTACCGCCACCACCCGACTATTAAAGCTCCAATCGCGGTTTAGGAGGCAAAATGAAGATCGGCATGATCTGGGCGCAGGCCGCGCACCGCGTAATCGGCAATGGTCAGGGAATGCTCTGGCACGTTCCGGCTGACTTTAAACATTTCAAAGCCACCACTATCGGAAACCCGATTATTATGGGGCGCCGCTCCTTTGAGGCTTTAGGGAAACGAGCCCTGCCGGGGCGATTAAACATTGTGCTAACTAGCCGCGAGAATTACCAGGCCAGCGGAGCAAAAATTGCGACCTCTATTCCGCAAGCACTCGCCCTCTCCCAAGCAACGGGCGCACAAAATTGTTGGATCACCGGGGGCGCTCGCCTCTATGAGGAAGGAATGGAGATAGCTGACGAGCTAGTCGTCACCTACCTGGATTTAGATGTGGGAGACGACCCCAGTTACGCCCATGCCCCCACTATTTCTCCGCAGCTATGGGCAGTAGATCCAGATCGTTCCGATAGTCAGTTCCGTCCTATTTCCGGGGACTGTCGCTGGAAGGTTATTTACTATCAGAAAACCGAAAATACCGATAGTTAACGCCGCAAGCACGCCAACATATCGTAAGTGGTCAGATAAAAGGTGAGTCCAGAAAAATCGGAGGCACAATGGGGAAGAAATACCGTTGGAACACTCTTTCCAACATAGTGGTGATTCTCGGTATCCTGGTGATCCCGTTGATGTATTCCGGCCTGTTTACCTGGGCATACGAGGATCCAATGCAGCGGGTCAACCTGCTGAAAGCCGCAGTGGTAAACCTGGATCAACCAGCCGACGCCATCGGCGCTAATGGGGACAAAACTCTGAAACTGGGTGAAAGCCTAGAAAAAGAACTCTATAAAGATGATGCTCCCGGCTTCGACTGGACCAAAGCTTCTCTGCCGCAAGCTAAATCCGGGCTAAAGGATGGCACCTATAAGGCGCTACTGCTCATCCCCAATAATCTTTCTAGTTCTTATTCAAAACTTGCAGACCCCGAAAATAAAGTCCCCGCAAAAAAGGCTCAATTAGAGTTGCGAACCGATGACTCGGTGAACTATTTGCAAGGCACGATGGCCACCTCGGCGGCATTAGCTCTCCAAGCGGCGCTATCTAATGAGGGTGCTGCCGGATATATCGATCAGCTGTTGCTTTCTACCGGCTCGCTTAAAGAGGGGTTCCTCGATGCGGCCTCTGGCGCCGGGCAACTTAGCGAGGGCGGAGATCAGTTAGGGAGTGGTGCCGATACCCTGGTGGTGGGATTAGGAGAACTAGCTGATGGCAGCGTTAAAATTCGTAACGGTTCCCTGAAACTAAAGGATGGAATCACCGCCTATACTGGCGGAGTTTCCAGTCTCAATTCCGGTTTGGGGCAGCTAAATCACAATATGCCGAAGCTAGCGGCCGGAGCCAAACAAGTTGACGGCGGAGTGGCCCAGATTCACCAGCAGATAGCCGCTATGCAACCGGAAGTTAGCAAACTGGCTAAAAGTGGAAACGACCTGGTTGACCTGTTAACCCCGCTTTCGCAAGCCAATATCGACACCGCCAAAATCAACCAGTTATTGAATGAGTTTAAGCAGGCGGCGGACAAATGCGCACAGGTTCCCCCGGTGGCGCTTCCTACCTTCCCCCAATGCCAGCTGCTCAGTGAACTGGCCAAGAAACAAGGCATATCCCTTAAAGAACTGTCCGAAAATATCAGCAAAGGTCAAGGCCTGCTGACCATGGCGGACAAACTATCCCAGGTTGATCCGCAAGAGTTAAAGCACAAATTGAACGCCGCTGACCAGGGAGTAAAGGAACTGAGTAGGCAAACGGCTCTGACTACAAAAACGAAGAGCGGACTCCAAAAGCCTACCTTACGAGATGGTACATTCGCCCTCGCCAACGGATTAGAACAGGCACAACAAGGGATACAAAAGCTTTCTGCCGGAGCCGCTACCCTAGACAAAAACTCCGCGCAGCTGCGTACGGGAGTCAACGCTCTCAGCGGCGGATTGGATTCCCTAACCGCCGGAGCTGAAAAAGCCGCCGATGGCGGAAAACAGTTAGCGGGCGGAATCGACCAGTTAACCACCGGTGCTTCTAACCTAAAAGAGGGATTACGCGATGGTGCCGAGCAAGTACCCACCGTAGACCAGACACAGGCTAAAAAAGTCTCTGAAGCGGCAAGCGGGGTAGCTGATGTGGAATCGGTACGGCAAAACCCGGTACGCCATAACGGTGCCGGATTCGCCCCCTTCTTTATGGCGCTATGTCTGTGGATCGGCGGGATCGCCATCTTCTTGATCTTCCCCGCCCTAGATTTACGGCGCCACCCCGAAGAAAGCTTCTGGAGTTGCGGTTTCCGCTCCATGTCCATCGGGACACTCTTCGGTACTCTGCAAGCGGTTACGGTAGTAACTGGCATGCAACTATTCCTAAAGCTAGATGCCCAAAATTTCGGGGCATTATTGTTAATAGCAGTATTAGCCTCTATCGGATTCGTAGCGATCAACCAAGCCTGCGTAGCCGCTCTCGGATATCGAGGACGCGCCCTTTCAGTAATCCTGCTGTGCCTGCAAATCACCTCCACCGGTGCAACTTTCCCGGTAGAAACCGCTCCGAAGTTCTTCCAGTTCCTCAGCCCCCTGTTGCCCATGACCCATGTGGCACGCACTATCCGCGCCGCGATTGCCGGCGGAGAGCTACATTTCGGCAAAGCATTACTGGTGCTAGCGATCTGGACGCTCCTGGCCTGGGTGGCAACCGTCATTTCCACCGCGCGCCGCAAAGGCCAGCGCCCCATGCCCTACGATCCGGCCTTGACTTTCAAGAAGGTTCCCTTGGTTTCCTCCCCGTTGGGGGGAAATTCTGTCAACAGCGTGGAGGATTACGACCAGCGCACTCGCCAAGCCAAAGAAAACCTGCCTAGCTGATTGTGCGGCGGCGCGGGGCTGGACGTAGGGAGCCTAGCAGGGCGCGGGGAGCCTGGGTTTTTCCTCCCGCCCAAGAAATTCGGAAAACGTAGCGGCGTTTTCCGAATTCTTATGCCCGCCGCGCCCACTCGGATAAAACCCAGGCTCCCCGCTCGCTGGTACCACCTAAGTAAGGGGCTATACGGGAACAAGAACCGCCAGATACCCACCTAGCCTGCTCGGATAAAACTTCTCCTCCGCGCAAGGGGCATAGCTGGCGCGAGATTCTCGTAAGGTACGCAACTAGCGTGCAGGGGCGGATTTATGCCGCAGGGTAGGCTCCGGGCACTAAATCCGTGAAAATGCCAGAGCATTTTCCGGATTTCGGGGCGAGAGGCAAAATCCGCCCCTGTGCGCGGAGGCCTACGGGAGGACAAACTTTCCCCCGCGCAACCCGAGCCAGACCGGGACTAGGTTAGCTGTTTTGGGAGGCGGATTTTTCGGATTGTAGGAGGTCGCGGATTTCGGTTAGCAGTTCCACTTGGGGATCTGCTTTGGGTTCTTCGGCTTCTTCATCGGCTTTAGCTTTAGCGTCACGCATCCGCATGAGCTTATTCATCGGCACAATAATGCAGGTATAAATCGCCAGGGCGACTAGCAGGAAGTTAACCAGGGCGGTAATAATCGCTCCCGGTTGCACGGTAGCGTTACCGAGATGGAACTCTAAAACATTATCGAAGTTAGGTTTACCCACTAGCCCTGCAATTAGCGGGTTAATGAATTTGTCAACGATGGCGGTGACTACTGCGCCAAAAGCGGCACCAATAACAACCCCAACTGCTAGGTCGATGGCGTTTCCACGGGAAATAAATTCTTTGAATCCAGCAATGAAACCAGTATTGTCTTTACTCATCATTCCTCATTTTTTTGTAATTAACCTGTCCTGGCCAATTGTAGCGGTTCTGATTTGCTGGCTTCTACCAGGCGTCCAGCCTCACTGGGTTTAACCGCAACCTCAATGGTGGCGGTTTTTTGCCCGCCCGTCAAAGATCCGCTAGCGGCGCTGACTGATAATACTTGCGCCGTGATTTGCGCGGAGAGTCCCGTATTCTCCGCAGATTTTCTCGCCCCGCCCTCGGGAATAGTTTGCGGATTAGTAGTGTCCGGGCTGGTATCGGGGGCAGAGCTACTATCTTGATCATTTGCGAGGAAGAAAATCACTTCATCACCGGCGCCGGCCAGGCCTTGATCGCTTTCTCGCAAAGGTAGTGCCAAAATCACTTTCCCTCTATAGGATTGTCGTGAAAAAGGAGAAGAAGAAAATAAGGCCGGAAACAGGGTAGTGCCGGCAGCGATGGGAACGGCTGTCCGCTGACCGACTGCCTGGGAAGGTTTCTTATAAGCCTGAGGTGGCAGGGCGGCCACGGGAATCTCTTTCACAGTTACTTGGCCAGCGTCAATAATGGTTCCTGGTGGAATATCGGTGGCGGCAATTAATAGTGGTTTCGTGACCACTTGGGGCAACACTAAACGCAGTAGGCTGACGGCTACTGCAACTGCGGCTGCTAGGGCGATAGTGCGTCGCCAACGCCAAAGGAACTCGCGCATAACCAGATTTTTGTTGGTTTCCTGACCGTTAGGGAAAGCCGAGATAATCCGCCGGAAAACATTGCGGCTATTACCCCTTGGGGACAGGGAAAACCATAGCTGCAGAAAACCATTAACCGCCGGGTCATCGACGGCTTTTAAGAACCGCTGAAACCTGGGACAAGGTAGACCGAGAAGAAAGCCGTATTTTTGCGCCTCGTAGGGGAAACGCTCAGAACGGAACCTTGGTCACCGCACTAACCAGAGAGTTACTCGCTGCCTAGTTTTTGCAAACGCCCCGAGGAAGTAAGTACCTGATCAACTAACTGGTCATGCGGTTCATGAGGCAGCGTCCCCGCCTGTAAAACTTCCCAGTCATGGGTTAAGGCGATCAACTGGGGGCGAGTGGAACCAGTCAAATCGCAGTGCGCCAAAGCCTGGTCGTACCAACCGGCTCCTCGTCCCAGACGTACCTGCGTCCTATCTACTGCTAAAGCCGGTAAGAAAATCACCTTTAACCCCAGTTTTGCCAGGTGATCGCACTGCATTTCTCGAGACACCAGTGGTGGGTGGGGGTTGAAACGGCGATATAGGGCGCGGGTGTGTTGCACCGGATCTAATTGTCCCCAACGGGGCTGCTCCAAATCGCAAGGGACAACTAGTTTCAACCCGGAATCCAAAATGGCTTCGTTGAGTAAGAAGGTTGGAACTTCGGTGTCGAAAGAAATATAACTGGCTACGACCTCGCCGGGTTTTAGGGAAGCTAATAGTGGCCTGGCAGCCTGGAGCACTTGCGATTCTGCCTGGACACGTTGGGTAGGGGAAAACGTTAAGCGACGCCGGTCAAGAAATTTTTTTCGCAGTTCCGGCTTACTGTTCACAGAACCCATGAGTCAATGATAGTCGCTCGTTTAACCACAGTCGGCTTTTCGCCATCGCGGCAAAGACTCCGGCAGGTAACCTGGTAATAGTACTAGACTTTGGAGGGGTAATGCGCACGGTTGCGGAACATTTGAATACTTGTCTTTCCCTAGTGGCTCCGCTGGATCCCCTAGACGTGTTGTTGCCAGACGCGGTGGGGTGTGTCCTAGCTGAGGACGTGAGTGCACCTTTCGATTTACCGGTTACCGACCAGGCGACTTTGGACGGTTATGCGGTGCGTTCCCAAGACGTGGGGGGAGCCGGCAAAATGCGCCAGGTCTTCCTGGATGTGATCGCTGAGGTGAAAGCCGGGGATGCAGAACCGTGCACATTGGTGGAAAACAGTGCAGTCCGGATAGCTTCGGGCGCTCCCTTGCCGGTGGGAGCCGACACGGTGGTGCCTTTGGAGGAAACTGACCAAGGTCCGGCGCGGGTACAAATTTTATCTGCCTGCGCCAAGGGAAAAAACATTTTGCGACGCGGCCAAGACGTAAGTGCGGGCACCCCCATTTTACGTGCCGGATCGCGTATTGGGTCGCGGCAAGTAGCGTTACTGGCGGGAGTAGGACGCCTACGGGTGACGGTGCGTCCCCGTCCTCGGGTAGTGATTTTGTCTATCGGAGATGAACTTATCGAACCGGGCAAACCGATCCGCGCCGGGGCAGTCTTCGATGCTAATGGGCACGCGCTTTCGTCTGCGGTAGCCGATGCGCGCGCTGACACTTTCCGAGTGGCGGCAGTACCTGATGAACAAAAGGCGCTCTCGGAAACTATTGAAGACCAGCTAGTTCGGGCAGATATTATTATCACCACCGGGGGACTTTCCTACGGTAGCGCCGACACGGTGAAAGAGGTGCTAGCTCCTTTAGGGACTGCCCGCTTCGACAATGTGGCGATGACCCCCGGTAAACAACTCGGTTATGGCACTGTCGGGGAGGGTACCCCGATTTTTTGCCTCCCCGGAAATCCGGTAGCCGCCCAGATCAGCTACGAGATTTTTGTGCGCCCCTGCCTGCGGCATATGGCTGGTTGGGATGAACTGTATCGTCCTTCCTTGCGGGCGCGAGTAGATCGCGGTTGGCGTTCCCCGGCTGGTAGGCGCCAGTTTGTGCCCGTGAAAATCGTGGGTGCACCCGATAGTGGTTATCGCGCGCGTCTAACTGGCGAGCCAGAAGATCTTTTACTCTCTACCATGGCGAGGGCGAATGCACTGGCGGTTATCCCCGAGGCGGTAACTTCCGTCTCGGAGGGCGACTATTTCCACTGCATGGTGCTAGATTAGGGCACCGTGTTGCTTTACGAGCGTTTAACTTTTAGGCGCAGGCCGCGTTACTATGCGCACTTGGATAATCCGGTAGCTCGCGGCCTGATTAAACCGGGTGATCCGCCTGTAAATCGCCTGTCCATTAAAGAAATGGTGGCGCGGGATCATCGTCAGGCGGCGCAGGTAAGAGCCGATAATGAGCGTTGGTTAGCGCCTTGGGAAGCCAGCATTGCTCCCGGCTATCCCCCAGACGATATGGAGCTGGAAGCGTTCATTCGCCGTAGTGCCCGCCTGGTGCGTCAGCGCCGTTACTATCCGTTTGGCGTTTATGCTGATGAGCAGCTAGTGGGGCAGGTTACTATCGGGGATATTGCCCTGGGAGCCTCGCACTCGGGAAACCTGGGCTATTGGGTAGCGGAGGAATATAGTGGTCGCGGGGTGATTACTACGGCGGTGGCGATGGTGTTGGATTTATGTTTAGGGGCTCCCCGCCTGCACCGCGTAGAAATAAATATTCGTCCCGAAAATAAAGTGTCTTTGCGGGTAGTACAGAAACTGGGGCTGCGGTTTGAGGGGCGAAAAAACAGTTTCTATTGCATTGCGGGAAGCTGGGCTGATCACCTTGGATATGCGGCTACCGCTGAGGAAATCCCACCGGGTGGATACCTGGCGCAACTAGAAAACAGGGCGTGCCTTAAACGAGGGGAGCCGGTAGCTATAGCCGACGAGGACGGGAGGTAGCTGAACTGTCCTGGGTTTTGCTCGGCTTTTGATGCGGGGGTCAGTCAACTGACCCCCGCATACTCGTACAACACCGTTGAACTATCCTTTCAAACTTGGTGTTGCAACCATCACTAGAACCTAAGAACTCGCGTGAGATTACTTAAACAATAGGTTTCTTCCGCGGGTAGCTGCGAGCCAAAATAAAGAAAAAATGTGGCTATTGGTGTGATTGTTATAGATGTTGCGATTTGCTAAAGATTTAATAACTTTCCCTGCTCAACACGCCTTTATGAAGAGAGAATCTGGCGCCTAAATCCCCTATTTTTGATATGTGGAGTTTATTGGATTGGCTTTGCCGATATTGGTCTTAATTTTGGGGGGTATCTACCTACCTCTCTTGATTGACTCCAAGCGGCGGCAAACCCAATCTCATGGCGATGACCGTTTTAGCGCAAATTTGCGGGTACTTAACACGCAGCAACCGGCGCAAAAGCGGCAACGCTACAGCGTAAACCCCCCAGTATTAGGAGGAACCATGCAGCGACCAGTAGCACCAACCCAGCGTGACCACAGTGAACTGATGTCCGCTCGGCTTACCCGGGCTCGGCAGATTGAGCGGCGATCACAAGCTGCGCGTCGCCGTCTCACCTTGGTTACGGTACAGTTCGCGATAGGTATGGTGCTGGTTACGGCGGCCGCGGTAAGTCTGCTTTCCTGGTGGTGGACACTTATTCCGCTCGCTACCATTGCGGGAACGCTATTTCTGGGGGCACGAGCTGCCAAAGCCGGCCGGGAAAATGATCAGCGAGCCCAAGAACTTATTCACGCCCTCGAGACCCGTCCCGCAAAAGGACATCGCGTAAGTGCCAGCGAAAAGAAATTCGCACAAATGCACGCTGAGGCCGAAGCTAGCGAGGCTGCTGCCAGCACCGAAAAACATCAAAAGAGCACTACAGCTACAGGTAACGAACTGAAAGCAGAATCGGGCGGGGAAAACCGGGGACAGACAGCACTCGGAAAGCTGGCTGCTGCTGCCAGGCGCGCCGCCACCTTGCGGGAATACTTTGTAATTCACGAGGACGAGACCGCAGAGCAAGCAGAAGAAACGGCTAAGGAAACTCCTCGGGAAATGGCATCCAGCCATTCGCAGAGCCACTTAGAAACAGGCGAAGAAAGCGCCGCAGTTACCTTAGTAGAAGAAAAAGTCAGCGAGGATAAAGAGCCCGTTGCCGCCGCTGTAGCCGAGAAAGAAACCACTACGTTAGCGGAGATTACCGAAATCTCGGCTGAGGACAGCAGCGCGGATGCTACCGAGAAAGCGGAGACCGCGGCAGTTACAAGTCATACAGAGGAGGCAGCAGAAAACCAGGCAGAAGCTGACCATACTTGGACGCCAACGCCGATGCCGAAACCAATCTACGCCCTCAAACCGCGACTAGCGCGCCGTGACGTAGATGCCTCTGAGCTACTCGCGGAGCATTTGGCGACCCAAAACAAGGCTCCTTATCGTCCTTCGCGTCCGCATCCGCATAGCGAAGAGTCTTTGACTACCGCGCAGCTGGTGGCACAAAGCAAGCCAGTAGATGTGGAAGCAATCCTAGATAACCGGCGGATTGCAAACTAACCGACTGCGGATTGAGCGGCAGACAAAACCTTAACGGTAATCGCGCGCGCCGAAAACATCGGTGCCGATCCGCACCATAGTTGCGTCCTCGCTAATCGCGATTTCTAAATCCTGGGACATTCCCATCGATAGTTCGCGCGCATCTTGCCCGGGTCCTCCGGCAGCAAGCGTGCGATCTCGCAAATCCCGCAAAATCCTAAAGGACTCGCGAATCCGCTCTTCATCAGGGCTGAGCGCCCCAATGGTCATAAATCCGCGCAAGCTCAGCTGCTCCATTTGTAGCACTTGCTGGGTTAACTCCCAGGCGTCCTCGGGGTTGATTCCCTCTTTGGAGGCTTCGCGTGAGCAATTCACTTCGATAAAGCAGGGGAGAACCCGCCCGGGATAGTTGGCCTCGAGGCGGCGCACCAGACGCTGGGCAGTTTTCAGAGAATCCACCGTTTCGACCAGGTCACAGACCTTGAGGGCGGCAGTAATTTTATTGCCCTGCAGGCGACCGATCATATGAACTTCCGCGCCCAGATCTGCTGCCCGCACCGCCTCATTGGTAGCTTGGGCTTCCTGGACATGGTTATGCCCCAGCACTACCGGCAGTCCGCGTTTTTTCAGCTCCTTAGCGGCCGCAATAATCTGCTCACTGGTGCGGGTTTTCACCGCCAGCTCTAAAGTAACTTCGCTGCGCTCCCGTCCCGCCTGCTCACAGGCTTTAGAGATCCGCTGGTCTACTTGTTCAATCCCGGTTGCGATATCCATAACTCCACTCTACTGGGCGTGGCAAATCACTGACAGGGTGCTAGCGCCAGCAGCGCCCTAGGTGATATCTCCGTAGGCCACCAAGTACGGTTGTAGCCGCCCACTCTCATCAGTTTCCGCGATATCCAGGGCAAATAACATTCGCCATTCCCATAGCCCGCTGCCGTCATCCACTTCTTGCAGTAACGCCCAAACCTTCCTGCCGTCCAGCAAGTTGCTATCGGCAGGAAGGTAGCGAGAAAGCAGCTCTCGCGCCTGGTCGCCCTCCCTAATCACCGCGTGGCTACTGGCGCGCGCCCCCTGATCTAGTGGCAAGTCATCGTAGCGTTCCCAATAATCATCCAGGAGAGCCCCGCGCTCCTCATCCGACCAGGCACTCCCATCGGGATGTAAATCTTGGCAAGCCGCAAGGCGCGGCAAACTGTCGAAGGCTATGGCTTCTACGCGCTGCCAGACGACGTTACGGAACTGGCGGCGCAAAGCGAAGGGATTAGCGCTAGGCAGCTGGTTTTCTCCGCTGCCAAAGGCGGGTTCCTCCTGGGCGTCCTCCGCGGGGCTTTCCCGGCGTTTCCCGCTGGCTAGCGCCTCCCATTCGTCTAGCAGCGAGGAATCCACGCCCTTAACCGTGTTGCCCAGCCAGATCAATAACTGGTCGAAGTCATCATTGCGCTTCTCCGGCGGCACGATTTGTCCCAGGGCGCGATAGGCGTCGGTCAGGTAGCGCAGTACCACGCCCTCACTGCGGGCAAGTTCGAAACGAGAAATAAACTGGGTAAAGGTCAGCGCATTTTCTACCAGATAGCGCACCACCGATTTGGGGGAGGGCTCAGAGCCATAAACCCAAGGATTAGAATGCGCGAAAGTCTTAAATGCCCCGGCAATCAGTTCTTTGAGAGGCTGCGGCCAGGTGGTTTCCTCTAGGATTTCCTGACGCTGGTGGTATTCCACGCCCTCGGAACGCAACTTTTGATAGACCTGGTCGCGCTGCGCCTTTTGCTGGGCAATCAGCACCTGGCGGGGGTCCTCCAACACCGACTCCACAATCGAAACTAAATCTAGAGCGTAATCGGGGCTATCGGGATCCAATAGATCTAAAGCTGCCAGAGCGAAAGGCGATAACGGCTGGTTAAGGGCAAAATCTTCCGGCAAGTCATGGGTGAGCACTAGGCGTCCGCGGCTGCCCGCCTTTTCAGCAGGTAAATGTTGAACCACTTCCGCCTGTTTTAATGAGGAATAAACCTGCCCTAAACGGCGCAAATGAGGGTTGGCCTCTTGCGGAGCGTCATGGTTATTGCGCGCCAGCCACAGCAAATGTTCCCCGGAGTCCCGCCCACCGGAAAGGACGTTAAGCGCTAAGGAATGGTCAATCCGGAAATGAGAACGCAGCGCTTCTGGCTGGGCAGCGACCAGGCGTTCAAAAGTAGAACGTCCCCAGGACACCTTCGGCTTTTGGCTATTGGAAGAGGACGTGCCCTTGCGTTTTTGGCCTTTCGCCGCCAATTTCTTGGCCTCAATCACCTCGGGCGGCGCCTGCACCACCACAAACCCCATAGTGTCGAACCCGGCGCGCCCGGCTCTGCCGGCAATCTGATGGAACTCCCGGGCCGTGAGGTGCCGCTGGCGGCGCCCATCGAACTTGACTAGGGAAGTAAACACCACAGTGCGGATAGGGACATTTATCCCCACCCCTAAAGTGTCCGTCCCGCAAATCACCGCTAGCAGTCCCCGCTGCGCCAATTGTTCCACCAACAGGCGGTAACGAGGCAACATACCCGCATGATGCACCCCCACCCCTAGGCGTAATAGCCGCGAGAGAGTCTGCCCGAATCCCTTGGTGAAATGGACTCCTTTTAAGTGGGCAGCGATTTTTTCCCGCTTTTCGCGGTCTAGCAGATTAGCAGACGCCAACCCCGCCGCGGTTTTCACCGCGTCATTTTGGGCAAAATGCACTAGGTAGATCGGCCAGCGTCCCGCCTTGACCAGGCTTTCTAACAGGTACTGGGAGTCGTCCTCGCTATATTCCATTTCCAGAGGAACCGGACGGGAGGCTCCGTCAACGAGCGTCACTTCCCTCCCGCTGCGCTCTTCCAAGTCCCGAATGAAAAAATCGACGTTCCCCAAGGTCGCCGACATTAACACAAACTGGACTTTCGGCAGTTCCAGCAGCGGGACCTGCCAAGCCCAACCGCGGTCAGGGTCGCCGTAAAAGTGGAACTCATCCATGATGACTACCCCGGCATCTAGCTCAGCGCCATCACGCAGTGACTGGTTAGCCAAGATTTCCGCGGTGCAGCAAATAATCGGGGCTTCCGCATTCAGAGAAATATCGCCGGTAATCATCCCCACATTCCGGGCTCCAAACAGTTCTACTAGGTCAAAAAACTTCTCAGACACTAACGCTTTAATAGGGGCGGTGTAGTAAGAACGCTGATCTTTCGCCAGCGCCGCCAAATGCCCCGCTAAGGCGATCATAGATTTTCCCGAACCAGTAGGAGTCGCCGCAATCACGTGGTGACCGGCAAAAATTTCGGTAGCGGCTTCCTCTTGATGGGGATACAAGGCTCGGTGGGTGGAGGTCGCCCAATTGCTGAACCCCGCCAGGACTTCTAAGGGGTCATCCAGCTTACCCGCGTCCTCTAAATCGTCCAGTAGCTGATTTAGGGGCGCAATACTCATGCGGCTATTGTAACCAGCTTCCGCAGTGTGGACACGTTTGCGTAACCTCATCCTGCCGGATTGTCCTAATAAGGACGCCGAAAAGATTTTTGGGCGGATGAAAGGAAAAGAATAGCGTGGATCAAGCCGCCGCAATCGTTAAACAGATAGCCGATGCCATCGCCCTCTACGGCGAAATCTGGATCCTAATCGGCCTGGGGATTTTCTACACGGTGATTACCCGGGGAGTGCAATTCCGGCTCTTCCGCCATATGTGGCAGGTAGTGTTGTCCTCTCGTAAAGATTCCCGCGGAGGAATCTCCTCCTTCCAGGCTTTCACTATTTCCCTGGCGGCTCGCGTGGGAGTGGGCAACGTCTTCGGGGTGGCGGCCGCCCTCATCATCGGCGGGCCGGGCGCGATCTTCTGGATGTGGATAGTAGCGCTAGTGGGGATGGCTACCTCCTTTATGGAATCCACCCTGGCACAGATTTTTAAAGTCCAAAACGAGGACGGTACTTTCCGAGGAGGTCCGGCCTACTATATGTGGTTGGGGCTGCACAAACGTTGGTTTGGTTCCATCTTTGCGGTGATCGCTATCATTACCTGTGGTTTCGTGATCACTTCCGTGCAATCCAATGCCATTGCCGGCTCGATTATGGCCACCCTCGGCACTACCGAAGCCCAGCAAGGCACGCATTCGGCGATTATTGCGGTGATTCTGTTCGTGTTTGCGGCTCCGATTATTTTAGGAGGAATTCGTTCGGTAGCGCGGGTAACCGAATGGATGGCTCCCATTATGGCCGTGGTTTACGTGATTATTGCGGCGATTATCCTGGTGATGAATATTGGGCAGATTCCCGCGATCCTAGCTTTAATCGTAAAAAGCGCTTTCACCGGTGGGGCGCTTGGGGGAGGCGTCGGGGGCGGAATCTTCGCTGCCTTGATTAACGGGGTACAGCGCGGTCTATTTTCTAACGAGGCCGGGCAAGGAACCGCCCCCAACGCGGCCGCAACCGCTACGGTTTCCCACCCGGTGCGCCAAGGGCTCATCCAATCGTTAGGGGTTTTCGTAGACACGATTATCGTGTGTTCTGCCACCGCCATTATCATTTTGAGTGCTCCTAAAGAGGTGCTTACCGGTACCGATCCTTCTCAGGCGGCATCGTTGACTACGGTGGCGGTAGCCTCCCAGCTGGGGGATTGGTCAACCTATTTAATGTTGCTGATTATTTCGGTACTGGCGTTTTCTTCAATTATTGCCGCCTATGTCTATTCCGATGTGAATATGTCGTTTGTGACTACTAAACCCTGGGCATCTTGGCTGGTGCGAATGGTTTCTGTGGCGTCGGTGGTGCTAGGAGCAGTGGTATCCCTGCCGCTAGTGTGGAACGCGGTCGATATCGCCATGGCGGTTATGACCATCACCAATCTGATAGCGATTACCCTGCTGTGGAAGTGGGCAGTGGGCGCCTTAAAGGATTATTCGGCATCGCTTCGGCGCGATAAAGAGGCGGTACCGGTGTTCGTAGCTAATAACAATTCCTATCTGCCGGCAAAGTTACCCACCGATGTGTGGAGCGGCGAGCCGGGCAAAGCCCTGTCTACTGAGGGCTAGGCGCCCTCGCTCGTTATAAGAAACAAAGAGCCAAGGTTTCAGGTTTTTATGTATTTGAAAGCCTAAGGCAAAATAGGGACTATGGAACAGATCCCCGCGACAGTTGATTCTCAGTTCACGCGCAGTGACTATCTAAAAGCTTGGGCAGTTCATGTCTTTACCGCCTCTGGGGTGGTCTGGGCTGGTTGTGCGGTACTTGCCTTAATGCGCCACGACTACCTGCAGATGTGGGGATGGCTGGCGATTAGCTTGATTGTTGATGGCTTGGACGGCACTCTGGCGCGGCGCTACCGGGTGAAGGAGGTAATTCCCTGGTTTGATGGTTCCGCTCTCGATTTGATCGTAGACTATTTGACCTGGACGTTTATCCCCGCGATTTTCATGTCCCAAACCTTAGTGTTCGCTCCGGGAATCCCCGGTAAGGGAATGGATCTAGTGGTGACCGAATTGCTGATGGTAGCGGTTTGTGCCTCCTCTATGTTCTGTTACTGCAATAAGAAAGCCAAAAGCTCCGATAACTATTTCGTGGGATTCCCGGCAGCCTGGAATATCGTAATCCTCTATCTCTATCTGGTGGCACTGCCCTGGTGGTTCAACCTGACCATCGTGCTGCTCTTTATTGTGCTAACGCTATCTCCGCTTACTTTCTGCCATCCTTTCCGGGTAGAAAAACTGCGGTGGCTAAATATTTTGTCAGTGGTGATTTGGCTAGCCTGCATTATTTGGCTCACTATTTATTTCCCCGAACGTAACCCCTTGGTGTGGTGGGCATGGTGGATTAGCGGCGTTTACTTTATTGGCAACGGTGTGATCCGTACTTTTGTAGGTCCGCAAGCCCCACGCAAGCAGACGCAACTAAAGCATAAAAATGTCAGTTAGTGCCGGTTTCTTGTGGTTTTTGCAAAAAATTCACCAGGTAACGTTCGCGTAGATATTTCGAGCCTTCTACAAAGAACCCCGAAATAATAAACAAAATAACGATTACTATCACGTAGGTGGGGTAGTCTTTGCCGGTCATAGCGAAATATACGTAGGGAGCCGCGAAAGTAATCGCGGTAGTAAACGTACCTATGATGCGCACCAATTGGCGCTTGGCGGTAAACATGGCCAGTACTCCCCAGGTATAGGGGATAGCGGTAACAATATCCATGGTCCATAGCACCAGCAGAGATCCATGAAACTCTTTTACCAGACTCACCGGTAAAACTCGCAGGCTGGAATAGGTAATTACCACCAGGTAGGCCAACACTTTGGGGTCAGTTAACCATTTTACTAGCGGTGAACGCCGAGTCTGGATAATCCCGCAGGCATTCAGGCCGCTGGCGATCTTAGGAGGAAGATGGGTAGCGTCAATTCCTAAGAATGCGCGACGTATTCGCTGCCGGCTGTGGACACTCAAATCTTCCCAACGCTCAATAAGGGCTTCCACCAGGTCTTCAGGATCGAGCAGCCAGGGAATTTTGGTATCTTCTTCCTGCTCGCAGGCAAGAATCGCTCCCACTAGTCGCTGGGGATAATCCCTGCCCTCAGGATATTGCGCGGTATCTAAGATTCTTCCGGTACCTAGCATCCGCGAGAAACGTTCGGCTTCTGCTCGGGTGCCCCCTCCCAGCCACACCTTTAGTGGCCGCTGTAAATCCGCACGTAGTTGCCCTAAGAATCGCTCGCCCTCTTTAGAGGCCAGGAAATGGTCAAGGCATTGTTCGGGAAGGGAAAAAAGCCAAGAAATATCGCGGGTACACCCGCGCCCCAGTTCAGAAACGCGATGAAGGCCGGCACTGCGACAAATAACTACCGGATCCAGGGCATATTTGGATACCACAGCGAGATCGGTGAGCTTTTGCCCATTTTTGAAGGAAGGATCGACCATCGCCATGGTTTTAAGTCTATGAGAATTTTAGGAATTCCGGTCTTTTCGCGACAAGAAAGAAAAAAATGGTCATACTAGAGACATGAAGGTTTTAGTGACTATCGCCTCCAAGCATGGAGCGACTGAAGAAGTTGGAAAAGTTATTGTAGAGGAACTGGAGAATGCCGGTCTGGAAGTGGACCTGGAAAAACCAGAAGAGGTCTACAGTCTAGATGGATACGGGGCAGTCATTATTGGCTCAGCGGTTTATCTAACCAAATGGATGGATACTGCCAATGATTTTTGTCGCCGCTTTGCTTCGGAACTGCGCCGCACTCCGCTGTGGGCATTCTCAGTGGGGCTGTCGGGGGTTCCCGAAGACAAGGTGCAAGATCCTTCACGGGTAGGACCGGTGCTTTTGAATATTGATCCGCAAGAATATGTGACTTTCCCGGGCAGATTGGATCCAGAGGAGCTATCTTTGCGGGAGCGCACGGTGGCTCGCCTAGGGGGTGCAGTGGAGGGCGACTTCCGCGATGACCAGTTAGTTCGCGACTGGGCACAGAAAGTCATTAAAGAAATCAAGGCATAACCCCTTCTTTCATTACTGTCCGGCGGGTGGGGGGGGGGGGGGGGGGGGGGGGGGGGGGGGGGGGGGGGCGCGGGGCGGGGGGGGG